>CANQNE010000006.1 GCA_947625135.1 uncultured Lachnospiraceae bacterium | reverse complement strand
AATATGAAAAAGTCCTGAAAGCCGCTGTCAGAGCGGGTTTCAGGACTTTTTTCTTCAAAACACTGTCAAACTCGGGAATATAACACATATTTGCTTTGACTACAATAAATTTTAAAAATAAAATCATACTTTTTTCCGGCAAAAAAGAAAAGACCACGGCTCTATGCCATTGGCCTTCTCCTTCTATTTGCTTTTCCATAATCAATATGTTCCGCGCATTGCCGGCAAAATCAATAAAATATCCTGAATTTAGTTTGCCTCTGACTTATTGGCAAAGATGGTCACCAACAGGTTCAGGATCTTAAAATACAAATAGATAATGGTATAAGCAAGACCAAACGCCGCCATCCACTCTCTCTTTTTCGGGAGCTTGTTTTCCACTGATTTTTCAATGGCGTCAAAATCCGCCAGTAAAAACAGCGTTGCGATCACGATAAAGATCACAGAGGAAATGATGCTCACAATCGGATTGTCCATAACCCCCTGAAGACCAGACACCAGATTCTTTACGCCCGGGATCAGCTGCAGCACAAACAGGATCAGCCCGCCAAACACACAGGTGAGGAATAAGGTGGTAATGATCGTGCGAAAACGCTGGGTCACCCGAACGATACGTTGTGCGTACAGAAATAGCATGACAGAAACAAGGGCAATGGTAAACACCATCGCCAAAACTGCCAGATACCGGTACTCTTCTTTCAGACAGGAAGTGACAAAAGCGATCAGATACCCCTGAGCCAGACAGTAGATCGTGCCGTTTAAAAATACCAGAGGACGGATCAGCCATGCAAGCCATGGGAATATCAGGGCAACTAAAGCCACCACAACGAGGATCGCCATTTCCTTATGGGTAGCCACAAGATCAAAAATGGATTCCTGATACCGAAAGACTTCCGACGTATCCGCCTGAGGGGCCAACTGATTATGCAGTACAAAATATACTACCACGCCTATAAAAGTAACCAGAATAAAAAATGCGGTCTTGATGCCGATTCCTCTGTAAGATGCAGTCTTCTCACCACTCTCAGCCACTTCTCCGGCTTTGGCCATTCTTTTGATGACCGGATTGACCATGGTCAATCTCAAAGCTCCTTCATTTGTGCTCATAATTCCTCTCTTTCCGCCACCGCATGAAACACCTTTATCCAACGTGATTCACAGGGACAGCCTGCCTGGTTAAGATGCAACAATAACTGTTTTCAGTATAGCATACAGACCTCAGACTGTCAATTTTTGGACGATGTGCGTAAGACCATTTTCTGTTTTCATGGTTAAAAAACTCCCCTTCGCATCAAAACACAATGCAGAAAAATTGCTTTGGCTCTTAATATAAAAACGTGTTTTATATATTTATTGGTGTACAATTCGTTGACAATATGATCCAAATCGTATACAATATATATATAATAAAGCATAGGGAGGCGAGTTCATGAATTTTTACTCGATCAGAGATTTGCGTACAGAATCTAAAACTATATGGAAGAATCTGGCTTCAGGCGATGAAATTGTAATCACAAATAACGGGAAACCTTCCGCACTGATGATAGACATTCCGGAGGGAGGTTTCGATGACGTCGTACAGGCTGTCCGTCAGGCAAAAGCGATGATCGCATTTAATAACATGCGCAAAAAAGCCGCTGCCGCCGGCTTTATGACAGATGAAGAAATTGAAGCCGAGATTCAGGCTGCAAGAAACGGAGGCTGATTCTGTGAATGTTGTATTGGATACCAATGTTTTAGTCTCTGCCCTCTGGTCACCTGACAACAAACCTGCCGCTATTGTCACCGCTGCTATTGCAGGGCAATTTACCCTTTGTTATGATTACCGCATTCTTGAAGAATACACAGCCGTACTGAGCAGACCAAAATTTGGATTTACTGAGTTTGAGATCAATTCACTCCTTGATCCCCTGATCAAAAGCGGTCTTTCCGTTGTTCCCGCCCCTCTTTCGGACATTTCCTTTGTTGATAACAGCGACAAAAAGTTTTACGAGGTCGCAAAATTCTGTAATGCGTATCTTGTGACTGGAAATTTAAAACACTTTCCAACCGAAGACTTCATACTATCAACAACAATATTTTTTAACCAATTTTTAATATAAGTGACTGTAAAAGATCTGGATACTACCGGGCAAATCTTTTTTACCAAAAAACTCCCCTTCGCGTCAAAACACTTAATACGAAGGGGAGTTCCTTATTTTATCTGAGAAAATACAGATAAGATATGTATTTATGAATCATTGCTGGAAGTATCTCCGGGCAAACGGGCCGTTTCGCTCGACTCATAGTCGGTGATCCCTTTTCCGGTGTTGGGATGGCTGCAGGAATATATCTGGTCGCATCCAATAATGATCAGCAACACCAGGCATATTGGCATGAGCACCCGGGAGCGGAATCTTCTGATGACATTGTCCAGAAGGGGCGCCAGAAAATACACAATGGCCATGCCGCCCAAGCCGAATACCAGCAGTCCCTCCGCACAGATCCTTCCGTGGAGGTTCAAAAAATATCCACTGTAATCCCACCATTTCTCTCCGTCGTGGATCAGCTCCAGAAGCCATGATGTAAAATATTCCACACAGCCGCACAGCAGGATGGTCGCGATAAATTCTCTGATGGGTTTTCCCCGCAGCTTATACAAAACACGAGGATCATCGTGCCGCCGGCGCCGTAAATGGGCAGCCATGGACCATGCAGCACGCCCCGGTTGACAAACTCGCCGTCCGAGATCAGATGAAGGCTTACCTCCCAGACCCATCCTACAAATGAAAACACAAAAAACATCAGGATAACGGACCACACGGAATACCGCCGCTCGCTGTACAGATTGTACAGCCTCCTTTTCTTTTCCTTCTCAGGTATGGGACACAGCTTGCCGGGATATGCCTTCTGAGACATCTCATACCTGAGTGCCATGTGTATGGCCCGCTCTGCCATGGCGTCGTCATATTTCTGCTCCTGTCTGTCATTGGCCAGCGTCACGCCAAACTTATCCGCAATAAACCCCAGCACTCCCGTTTGCACCCTTCTGGGCGGCTTTTTTTCCGCAAGCACATCGATATCCTTTTCATAGGCAATCAAAAGCTTCTCCCGGTCTGCCTTTTCATACAGATACCTGTCGTTTAATACCTCTGACCCTTCCATGCTGTTTTCTATAGCCGTTTCCCGCAGGCTGACATAAAACTCGCTCAACGCTGCCTGAAAATAGGGGACGGAAAAAAATGTCCCTACAAGACCGAACGTAACAAAATTCAGCAGATTCCAGCCGATAAAGGACAGATCCAGCACAAAACATTCCCACTTGTGTCCGTACATCATTTTTCTCGACAGGGTAATGGCCTCCCGGGGCTTTACAGACGGATTCTCCGCCACGATATACGGCACCATGCGGTAGGAATATCCTTTTATGACCCCGCCCACAATGGTCAGCCACCACAGGATATGATATACGGTGGTGAGCAGCATCACCAGCGCCGCGTTGGTCCACTTCCTGATCCGGACTAAAAACAGCAGCCTGTTCGCAGAAACCTCCTCGTAAACACGTCCTTCCAGAAATATCCTGGCTGAGACCACCGCGAAAACATTGGTCAGATAAAACCATATCACCAGCACAAGGATCACGCTCAGTATGATCCCGATGGCAATTCCCAAGCTTCTGGAATGTACAATGGAAATGATACTGGAAAACAGCGTCGTCACAATGGTGCCGGAGGACAATTTATTCACAAGGGCGGCAAACACGCCTCTGCTGCGCCCAAGTACCTTTTCTTTATCAAACCCGATCTTGTCAAACGCCTTGTCAATATAACCGCCAATCAGCTTTTCCAGAGACTGGCCGCTCACCATGTCCAACATTCCCGAATCCACGGTGGTGACGGCGTTGTCCGCTATCTGACCGTTCTCTCCTTTTTCCTGGGCGGCAATTGTCTTGTTTTCCCTCAGCACACTGCCGCTGCTGACGCCCAGAAAACCTGCGATGGCGCAGAGCAGCACAAAGATAAAATAATGCTTTTTTAATGACTGCTTTGCCTTTTGTTTTATCTCACGTCTGCTTAACATCTCTTTCCTCCCCTGTGGCTGTTCTTTTTAAAATGGCCGTTTCAGCCCCGGAAGGGCGAAAACGGCCATTATGATACAAAACCACGTGCATTCTGATTATTTGTCCTTTTCATGCTTGCGCACATACTGAAGATAATGGTAAACACAAATCAGATTTAAAACAGACAGCACCTCCACGATAATCCTGAGCCATAAAGGAATTGCCGGATTATTAGAAATAACGGAGCAAATGCCGAATACTCCGGCGGCCGCGATTATGCTGATGACCATATAGATTTTTTCACCTGCGCTCATTGTCTTCCCTCCTATTCTGACATTATTGTAGAAAATACTTTCCCAAATTTTATTTTACAGGAGAGCGGCGATCGGTTCAAGCACCGTTCACGCCTCGGGGAAGCCCTTTTACGACAATTGCGATGATCAGATCACAGGCTCTAAAAACTCCCCTCAGCATCTCATTTGTCAGCGGTCGCAGCCTGTGCTGTCCGTAACTATGGCGATATACCGCGGCTGGCTTTGATAAAGGAGACCTCAACACTCTTTATATTCCGCCTTCCACCGGGAATCCATGAATCAGCTTCACGACCTTCTGCAGAATAAGAAGTGCATCATCTGTCTCAACATTCCCGTTACCATTTACATCAGCTGCCGTTGTCTGTGAATCTGTAAGCGTTGCCAGTTTCACCGCCTTTTTCAGTAACAATAGTGCGTCCGATGTATCCATCTTTTATTCCTCGGTCTCGTAATAATACGAATAATCAATACCTTTCATGATGATCTCGCGATTGTGGATATCATCGGTCAGGGCTTTCTTTATCAATCCGTATATTTTTGCCGGATCAGTGACGCTTTCACGCATGGCGGCAAGATAATCCTTTTTGTCAATCAGGCTCCAGTCCACGCATTTTTTCAGATTCTTTTTCAAAATTAGATCGAGCCAAATACGCGTGCTTCTACCGTTTCCTTCCATAAACGGATGCGCGACGTTCATTTCAACGTATTTGTTGACGATCTCTTCCAGAGTACTTTCGGACATTTTGTCGATATGTGCAAGCGCCCCATCCAAATACAACGCGGGCGCAAAGGAAAAACCGCCTTTCGCAATATTGACCGTCCGTATCTGCCCGGCAAAATCATAGAGTCCGCCGAAAATGTATGCGTGGATCTGTTGCAAGCCCTTCGCCGTTCCGATTTCAATGTTGTCGATGAATCCGCTTTCAAAAAGCTCATACGCTTTTTGCTTGCTTTTTTCGTCAAGCGAGGTCTCCATATTTTTCATCCACCAGGCGAACACTTCGGATTTTTTGCTCGGTATCAGCGCAATGACCGTGTTCAACCCGGACTCGTCCACAACGTCGGTGTTGTAAAACTTGCCGTCCCGCGCTTTTAATTTCAGTTGTCGACAAATTGTCGACAACTCATTTTTTCGACTTTTGATTTTATTCCAGTACGAACGCGGATTCTTGCTTTTGGTCAACGCCTCGGCAATATCCGCAGCGCAGAACCACCATTTGGAACTTTCTTCATCCCAAACGGCGCGCACCGGTATATCTTCAAAGAATCGGATAGATGTTTTTTGCATACTTATCTCTCCATAGCCGTTTAATGAGTTTCTATCTAATAACTTAACTTATTTTCGTTTTTTTGACTCTTATAGTGTTCGTGTATCAGCGCTTCAACTTCTTTTGTTGTAATCTCACCCTCGATGTTTCTTATGGCGAGTTCAACCATTATTTGATTGGTTCATAACAATTGAGTCCGCAAAGGAAGGCGAACATTCACCAAGTTCCGTGTCTTCAAGCAATTTTCCTTTAGCATTATCCACGGCTGCGTCAAATACTTCGGATTTCATTTCGGTTTTTGGGATCTACTGACTCATCTTTGAGTAATAAGCAATTACATCTTATTTATATCTCCTTTGCGATCTCATTTTACCGCATAGGAGGTAAAAACAAAAATGTGCGTTTTGGCATTAACCGTAATAAATAAGAGCCTTATGCCAGTGCTCAAGTTCCCATTGCAATGGTAACATCTTGCTTTTGGAAAGGTCATTACGGATAGTTTTTTGATATTCCAAATATTCTTTATAATCGTTGATTTTACTCCATTCGCTTCCGCTCAAACCAACAATAGAATACATATTATTCAATCCGTTGGACTCAGGAAAATCGTTCATTCTCTTTTGTTTGGGTTCACGTTTAATATATCGAATTATGTAACTGTCAAGTGGAATATGAAAATATGATTGATGTTTGCAAACAAATGAAGAAAGATTATCTTCCAATAACTTAAGTCTGTAAAGAAGCCATAAATACTTCAAAGTCATATTCAACCATTTTTGTGCCTGACCTGGCAACAAAGTTGTTTCCTTATCGGTTCTCTTTTTTCCCTCACGGCAAACAAGAACAGATTGTCCGTTCTCTTCTTTATTATTAGAATAAAAATCAATCATCTCTTTACAAGTCTCTTCATGCCACTGATCAAAATCATCGCATTTTTCTAATTCATTTATACGTTTGCGGATGATAGTATTTGTAACGCCATCTCTCCATCCATTACGTTTTTCTTGAATAGCACGTTTCTCTTTTTCTGTTTTTCCACTGTCACTCTCGCGAAAAGTCATGGTACGGTTCATATCAAGATAGGCCTTGTTAGATGCCCACGTAATCGGATCGTCATTTTTATAAAATCCCGTCCAAAAGGAAACGTCATTTGTCAAGGCTACATCATTTTTCATGGCTGTTATCTCCATTTTCCAAAATTCCCTCCGCCGGGTTACGACGGAGGGAATTTCTTTGGATTATTGCTTAAATCAAGATATCGATTCGGATATCTTTCCACTAGCTCGTCTTGAAGTGGTGGACGCTCGGTGCGGTTTTGACAAACTCGCGGGCGTACGCTTCGTCGACGGTCAGTTCGGCAATTTTTAAGGGTTTCGGGTTCTTATTTCCCCTGTTCAGCTATAGCAGCCTGTGCAGCGGCCAGTCTTGCAATGGGCACGCGGAACGGTGAACAGGACACATAGTCCAGACCGATCTTGTGGCAGAACTCTACAGATGAGGGATCGCCGCCATGCTCGCCGCAAATACCGATGTGAAGAGAAGGATTTACGGGCTTGCCCAGCTTAATAGCCATATCCATCAGCTTGCCCACACCTGTCTGATCCAGCTTTGCAAAAGGATCATTCTCAAAGATTTTTGTATCGTAGTAAGCATCCAAGAACTTGCCGGCATCATCACGGGAAAAACCGTAAGTCATCTGAGTCAGATCGTTGGTACCGAAGCAGAAGAAATCTGCTTCCTTTGCAATCTCATCTGCTGTCAGCGCAGCTCTGGGAATCTCGATCATCGTACCAACCTGATACTTCAGATCAGAGCCTGATGCCTTAATTTCGGCGTCTGCAGTCTCTACAACTACCTTCTTCACAAACTTCAGTTCTTTCACGTCGCCAACAAGGGGGATCATAATCTCAGGACATACGTTCCAGTCGGCATGTGCCTTCTGTACATTGATCGCCGCACGAATCACAGCCTTTGTCTGCATTTTTGCGATCTCAGGATAAGTCACTGCCAGACGGCATCCTCTGTGCCCCATCATCGGATTGAACTCATGCAGACTTGCAATGATGTTCTTGATGGTCTCCACACTCTTGCCCTGGGCGTCAGCCAGCTTCTGAATGTCGGCTTCCTCAGTAGGAACAAACTCATGAAGAGGGGGATCAAGGAAACGGATCGTCACAGGATTGCCTTCCAGCGCCTCATACAGCGCCTCGAAGTCATTCTGCTGCAGAGGCAGGATCTTCTCCAGCGCCGCCTCTCTCTCTTCTACTGTATCAGAACAGATCATCTCCCGGAACGCAGCGATCTTATCCTCTTCAAAGAACATGTGTTCCGTACGGCAGAGGCCAATTCCTTCCGCACCAAGCTCACGTGCCTTCTTTGCGTCTGCAGGTGTATCTGCGTTTGTACGAACTTTCAGCTTTCTGCACTTGTCAGCCCACTCCATGATTCTGCCGAACTCACCTGCGATGGTTGCGTCCACAGTAGGAATCAGGCCGTCATAAATATTACCTGTAGTACCGTCCAGAGAAATGGTATCGCCTTCATGATATTCCTTGCCGGCAAGAGTAAATCTCTTGTTTTCTTCATCCATTGCGATGTCACCGCAGCCGGAAACACAGCATGTACCCATACCACGGGCAACAACTGCAGCATGAGAAGTCATACCGCCTCGAACGGTCAGAATACCCTGTGCGCTCTTCATACCCTCGATATCCTCGGGAGAGGTCTCAAGACGGACCAGCACCACTTTTTCCCCTCTGGAAGCCCATTCCTTGGCATCCTCGGCGGAAAATACGATCTTGCCGCATGCAGCTCCGGGTGATGCGCCCAGCGCCTTTGCAACAGGCTCCGCAGCCTTCAGAGCGGCGGCGTCAAACTGAGGATGGAGCAGTGTGTCCAGATTACGGGGATCGATCATCGCAACAGCCTCTTCCTCTGTACGCATCCCTTCATCTACAAGATCACATGCAATCTTCAGAGCAGCCTGGGCAGTTCTCTTACCGTTACGTGTCTGCAGCATGAACAATTTTCTGTCCTGAATGGTGAACTCCATATCCTGCATATCCCTGTAGTGGTTCTCAAGGGTTGCGCATACCTTCTTAAACTGCTCAAATACCTCCGGCATTACTTCCGCCAGCGCGGAAATAGGCTGAGGTGTACGAACACCTGCCACAACGTCCTCGCCCTGAGCGTTCATCAAAAATTCGCCCATGAGCTTCTTCTCGCCTGTAGCGGGATCACGGGTAAATGCAACGCCGGTACCGGACTCGTCGGACCAGTTTCCGAATGCCATTTCCTGCACATTTACGGCAGTACCCCATGAATAAGGGATATCGTTATCACGACGGTAAACATTTGCACGAGGGTTGTCCCATGAACGGAACACAGCCTTGATCGCGCCCATCAGCTGATCCTTGGGATCATCGGGGAAATCCTCTCCGATCTTCTCCTTGTACTCAGCCTTGAACTGGTTTGCCAGCTCCTTCAGATCTTCAGCCGTCAGGTCAACGTCCTGTGTCACACCCTTCTCGGCTTTCATCTTGTCAATCAGCTCTTCAAAATATTTCTTGCCTACTTCCATTACGACATCAGAATACATCTGAATGAATCTTCTGTAACAGTCGCGGGCCCATCTTTCATTTCCTGTCTTTTTTGCTACAACTTCTACTACTTCTTCGTTCAGACCCAGATTCAGGATCGTGTCCATCATACCGGGCATGGATGCTCTGGCGCCGGAACGCACAGATACGAGAAGAGGATTTTCCTTGTCACCGAATTTCTTACCGGTAATCTCCTCCATCTTTGTAATGTACTCATTGATTTGCCCCTGAATCTCCTCGTTGATCTGTCTGCCGTCCTCATAATACTGGGTGCAGGCTTCTGTGGTGATGGTGAAGCCCTGAGGCACAGGCAGGCCAAGATTGGTCATCTCGGCAAGGTTCGCGCCTTTGCCGCCCAGAAGCTCACGCATATTGGCGTTTCCTTCTGTGAACAAATAAACCCATTTTGCCATTGGTTGTTCCCTCCTATATTTATTTTGCTTTTGTTTTTTCAATACTCAAAGCAGATAGAGTAATTGTAACATACTTCCATTTTTAGTCAAGGTTAATTCCAAATTTTCCCCACAAATATTTTTTAAAAAGAAAACCATTTCTCAAACACCGCGTCCTTCATGGATGACAGATACGCCAGACAGGCCCTCCCGGAGGAAACCCACAGAAGCGGCGGCGCATTTGATCCCTCAGCAGACCATTCACGCCTCCACAGGCGCCTTTTATGCCAACATATTGAATTAAGGATGTGAAAGGAGGTAGAATATTCTTTATACATCATGGACTGACAACAGAAATTGATTAAAGGAGGAACAGAAAATGAATGAGCAACAGGACCTGAGGGAAAAAACAAACCCCATATTCAATACGGCAAAAGCCGTTCTGCTGCACTTGTGCATTGCAGGTGATCCGGATGCGCCGTTACTGGCAAAAAAGTACGGCATAGACGCCGACTCGTTTCTTGCCAGTGAAGAACAGAAGGTCGCCTTAGGGGAGGATCTGACCGTCACGGTGGAAACACGCTACCGTGCCATCAACAAAATTGTAAGCGATCGTAAGATCAAGACCGTCGCCGATCTTGCCTGCGGATATGCGCCCCGCGCACTGAATGAGGTGTTTCGGGATATCCATTACATCGGGTGCGACCTGCCTGTGGTAACGGAGGAGATCGCTCCGGTGGTCGGCGAAATCTGCGCCGAGCGCGGCATAAAAAACAAAGAATATCACAGCGTTGACGCAACGAATTATCAATCGTTCCGGGAAGCCCTCAATTCGGTTCAGGGCGAGATCTGCATCCTGTGCGACGGGCTGCTCACCTATTTAAGCAACTCGGAGCTTACGGAGCTTTGCTCCAATATCCGGCGTATCCTGAAGGAATTTGGCGGCTGCTGGATCACCTCCGACACGGACTTGAATCCCCTTTTTATGGCGTCCATGGAGGCTGTCCGCGGCAAAGCCGCTTTTAAAGACCTTCTGAATGCAAAAGATGTATATGCCAATCAATCGGACACCGATATAGAAGTGCAGAACATGACCGTGCTGGCATTTGACTACGAAACAAGCATGAAAACAGTAACGGACTTCCTGCGCTCTGTGGGCCTGAAATGGGAGCGCGTGCCCATGGCAGATTATGTGTCGGAGTTCAATAGCCTTGCCCGGTATTCCGACGAAGTGAAAGCCGCGTATAAAAAGTCCCTGGAAAATGTATATATATGGATCTTCACGCCCGATGAGGACTACAAAGAAACCGAGAAAAACTTTGACAGCAAGAACTTTGGCGTCACTGTGAAGACCTCCGGCGCCACGATGAAAATTGCGCTGCGGGGCAGACTCGATTCCATCTCCGCACCGGAGCTGCTGGGGCTTTACGAGAAAACGGCGGCAGAAGAAACGATTGAAAAGATCACCGTTGATGCGTCCGCGCTTGATTATATTTCGTCCGCCGGACTGCGCGTCCTGCTTATGATGATCAAACAGGTGGGAACCGGCAATCTGACGGTCACCGGTCAAAACAAAACGGTTCAGGATATTTTTGACCAAACAGGATTCACCGACCTGACACGATAATATAGTCCGAACAACTGCAGATCGAAAAGAGGAGGCTGTTTTGTGACAGCCCCCTCTTTTTATAATCTTATTCAGTTTTACAATCCTATCCGGTTTTATACTTCAAAGATCAGATCGCCATAAGAAGGCATCGGCCACATATCCTTATCCACGATCATTTCCAGCTTATCCACAGGCGCTCTCAGCGCATCCATAGCCGGTTTTACTTTTTCCAGATAGAAGTGTGCCTGCTTCGGGCCTTCTTCTACCGCAGCAGCTTTCTCTACAATATCCTGCAGCGCTGCAAGAGCCGTCTTCGTCTCAGTAAGAAGATCGCTGCTCTCCAGCAGAAGTTCCTTCTGGGTACTCACATCCGCAGCTTCGCATGCGTCTGTTACAGTCTTCATAGATTTTGCAAGAGCGGTGGTATACTTCACTACAGCGGGAATGATCTGCTTGCCTGCAATGTCGATCATGGCTTTTGCCTCAATATTGATGGCTTTGGAATATGCCTCATACATTACCTCTGCCCGTGACTCCAGCTCTGCCTTTGTATATACACCGAACTTTTCAAACATCTTCACCGCTTTTTTGGTGGTGATAGCCGGAATTGCCTCCACCATAGATCTGATGTTGGGAAGCCCTCTTCTTTCAGCCTCCTGTACCCACTCTTCAGAATAACCATTGCCGTTGAAGATGATCCTCTGATACTTCGTGGCATACTCTTTGATCAGATCGTGTACGGCCACCTCAAAATTCTCCGCTTTCTCCAGTACGTCGCAGGCCTCTGAAAATGCCTCTGCAACGATGGTGTTCAGGATGATGTTCGGCCCTGCGATGCTGTCGGCGGAACCAACCATACGGAACTCAAACTTATTTCCGGTAAAGGCAAAAGGTGACGTTCTGTTTCTGTCAGTTGCATCCTTTACAAAGTCAGGCAATGTGCTGACGCCGGTCTTCAGTACCTCGCCCTCCAGGCTGCTGGTAGCCGCGCCTGTGCTGACAAGCTGCTCGATCACATCCTCCAGCTGCTCGCCCAAAAACATGGAAATAATAGCGGGCGGCGCCTCGTTCGCACCCAGACGGTGATCGTTGCCCACATCAGCAGCGGACTCCCGGAGCAGGTCTGCATGGGTGTCAACTGCCTTCATGATACAGGTAAGTACAAGAAGGAACTGAATGTTCTGATGAGGGGTCTTGCCCGGATCCAGCAGATTGATGCCGTCGTCTGTAACAATGGACCAGTTATTATGTTTACCGGAACCGTTCACGCCTGCGAAGGGCTTCTCATGCAGGAGACATGCCATATCATGTCTGGAAGCTACCTTCTTCAGTGTTTCCATGACGATCTGGTTGTGATCTACCGCCACATTACACTGGGCATAAATAGGAGCGATCTCATGCTGTGCCGGCGCAACCTCGTTGTGCTGTGTCTTTGCGGGAACGCCCAGCTTCCACAGCTCCACGTTCAGATCTTTCATAAACGCGCCGATACGGGGACGGATGGAACCAAAATAGTGGTCGTCCAGCTCCTGACCCTTCGGCGGCATTGCGCCGAACAAGGTACGTCCTGTGAAGATCAGGTCTTTTCTCTTTAAATATTTCTTCTTATCTACAAGGAAGTATTCCTGTTCCGGTCCCACAGAAGGCGTTACTTTTTTAGATGTCGTATTTCCGAACAATCTCAGCAGACGCAGCGCCTGTGCGTTCACTGCTTCCATAGAACGCAGCAGCGGCGTCTTCTTGTCCAGCGCCTCTCCGGTATAAGAACAGAAGGCTGTGGGGATGCAGAGGATCGCGCCTGCGTCATCCTCACGCACAAATGCCGGAGATGTACAATCCCACGCTGTGTAGCCTCTTGCCTCAAAGGTTGCACGCAGACCGCCTGAGGGGAATGAAGAAGCATCCGGCTCGCCTTTGATCAGCTCTTTCCCTGAAAATTCCATGAGTGTAGTACCGTTTGTCTTCGGCGCAGAGATGAAGGAATCATGCTTCTCCGCCGTAACGCCTGTCAGGGGCTGGAACCAATGAGTATAATGGGTTGCGCCTTTTTCTACGGCCCAATCCTTCATTTCATTGGCAACCACTTCCGCAATCATGGGATCCAGTTCTTTGCCTTCTTCGATGGTCTTCTTTAACTCTTTGTAAACCTTTTTCGGAAGACGCTGTTCCATGACCGCGTCACTGAATACGTTTTCCCCGAAAATTTCTGATACATTGATTTTTTCACTCATCGTAATACTTCCCTTCCTTTTATTTTGGTTGCAGTATGAAATGTTGAAACTTACGCAGGCATTTTCCTTCCCACAGAGGATAACCTACAAAAAAAGGCACTCCACCTGTCGGAACGCCTTTGTTCATATCAAAATTTCAATATTCTGTTATGAATACTATACGCGAATCCACTGGAAATTGCAAGAGGAAATTATTATTTTGTAGTATTTTTACAAAAAAAACTAATCAGGCCCTATCATTTCTATCAAATTATCTTATATTTCATGATATCAGAATTTTTGACACAGAGGCGAAACAGGGCGCCTGCCTCTGATCCTGCCATGCCCTGCCTACTCCGGCGCATTTTCCTGCTCCCGCCGGAAAAAATCCAGCACGCTTTCCGCAGCCTTCCGGTTCATGCCCGGTATGGCAGCCAGCGCGTCCACATCCGCTTTTCTGATCTCCTCCAGCGACCCGTAAGCACGCATCAGCGCCTTTCTTCTGGCGGGCCCGATACCGGGAATATCATCCAGCACCGAATGTACCTGTCCTTTACTTCTCAGAGAACGATGGTACTCAATGGCAAACCGGTGGGCCTCATCCTGAATACGGGTCAACAGATGAAAACATTCGCTCTTTCTGTCAATGGCGTACTCTTCATCCTGATAATACAGTCCCCTTGTCCGGTGATGATCGTCCTTGACCATGCCGCATACAGGGATATACAGATCCAGTTCCTCCAATACCTGCTCCGCAATATGCACCTGACCTTTGCCGCCGTCCATAAGGATCAGATCCGGATATCTGGTAAAACTGCCAAATTCCGACGTCAGCTGTTTTTCCTCCAGCTTCCGTTTTTCTTCCATACCGTGGACAAACCGTCTGGTAAGCACCTCGCGCATGGAAGCATAGTCGTTTGGCCCGTCCACAGAACGAAGCCGGAATTTTCTGTAATCACTGCGCTTTGGTCTGCCCTGTTCATAGACTACCATAGAACCCACTCCGGCAAAGCCGCTGATATTGGAGATATCATAAGCCTCCAGCCGGCGCAGCCCCGGAAGGTTCAGGATCTCCTCCAGCTCCCGTACCGCTCCCACGGTGCGGGCTTCCTCCCGCTTGATCCGTTCCATGTCCTGATCCAGAACAAGCTGTGCATTTTGAGCAGCCAGCTCCACCAGCTTTTCCTTTTCCCCGATCTTAGGGACCCGGATCGTCACCTTCTGCCCCCGCCGCTCTGTCAGCCACTGCTCTACCAGCTGAATGTCGGATATTTCATAAGGCAGCATCAGCTCTCTGGGCAGGTAGGGCGTGCCGGAATAGAACTGGGTCAAAAATGTCTGCAGGATCTGCTCCTTCGTGTCATGCTCCGCCGCCTTCAGATAAAAATGCTCTCTGCCGATGAGACGCCCGTCCCGAAGAAAAAACACCTGCGCCACCGCATCGCTGCCTCTCTGGGCCAGCCCAACCACATCTCTGTCCTCCTGATCCTGCTGGCTCATCTTCTGCTTCTGGGAAATAGCGCGCACTTCCTTTAGCAGCTCTCTGCACTCTGCGGCCCGCTCAAATTCCAGCATTTCCGCGGCCTGCTCCATCTGCCGCTGCAGCCGCTCCGTGATCTCCCCCACGTTGCCGTTTAAAAACCGGATCACCTGATCGATATGCTTCCGGTACTCTTCCTTTGTAATATATCCCTGACAGGGCGCCTGACAGCGGTGGATATGATAATTCAGACAAGGGCGCTCTTTCCCCATATCTCTCGGCAGCGTCCTGCTGCAGGTGCGGATCTGATAAACCTTCCGCAGCAGCTCGATGATCTCCTTTACCGCGCCCGCACTTGTATATGGCCCGAAATATTTTGCCCTGTCCTTTTTTTTCAGTCTGGAAAACAGTACCCGGGGATAATCCTCTCCCACCGTCACCTTAATATACGGATAAGTCTTGTCATCCATCAGCATGGTATTATACTTCGGATGATGCTCCTTGATGAGGTTACATTCCAGAATCAGCGCCTCCAGCTCTGAATCCGTCACAATATACTCAAACCGGCGGATATGAGTCACCATCTGCTCGATCTTGGCGCCCTTGTTTCTGCTGCTCTGAAAATACTGGCGAACCCTGTTTTTCAGTTTCACCGCCTTGCCCACATAAATAATGGCATCCTTTTCATCGTGCATCAGATAGACGCCCGGCTTTTCCGGCAGTTTTTTCAGTTCCTCTTCAATATCAAAAAACTCGTTTTCCATGCAGTTCTTCCTTAAACGAAATTTTTTAAATTCATTTTCCCCACAGAGTTTTCTTCCCTGTCCCTCTCCTTCGGATCAGGGTGTTTCTTCTCTGTCCCGCTCTTTCGGATCAGGACGTTTCTTCCCGTCCCGCTCTTTCCGGATCAGGGCGTTTCTTTCCCGTCCCGCTCCTTCCGGATCATCTGATAGGTTTTCAGCACTGCGATCTGCGTCTTGGCGTCGGGCAGTTCGTTGTTCATCACCATCCGGTACGCCTCCTCCAGCGGGATCTTCACCACATCCAGAAATTCTCCTTCGTCCAGCTTTTGTCCGGAAAAATCCAAACCTCTTGCCAGAAACATATAGATGATCTCCGTATCATACGCCACCGTTGGGTACACACAGCCGAGAGAGATCACTTCCTTTGCCCTGGCGCCTACTTCCTCCTTCAATTCCCGGATGCCGCAGGTTCTCGGATCCTCGCCGGTCTCCCGCTTTCCCGCCGGGATCTCCATCAGCGCCGTCTTGAAGGGATAACGGAACTGCCGCACGAACAACACTTCCTCCTGATCCGTCAGCGGCAGGATGCACACGCCTCCGGTGTGATGCACGATCTCCCGCATGGCGGTGGTGCCGTCCTCCAGCAGCGCCGTCTCCTTAGTAAGCCGCAATATCTTTCCGTTATAAATTTCTTCTACTTCCAAAGTTTTTTCCGATAAGTGCATACTGTTTCCTCCTGATTTCAAATTTGCCTGACATCCCCGGAAAACTGCTTTCTCTTTCCTGATGATCCCAGAAGCCGGCAATGATACGGTCATCCATTGCCCAACACTCCCGACGCTGCGGCAACCCGCAAATATATTATCAATATCATACCATAATTTTCGGGAACAATGTAAAAATATTGAAAAAAATCATTGTTTTTCCAGTTGTTTGTGGTATGATATCTTCAGAATGATAGAAAACTATCAAGAAAATGGAGGTTTCACCATGAACGAGATACTGCAGAAAATACAGAAAATCGGTATTGTTCCCGTTGTTGTCCTCAATGATGCGAAGGACGCTGCCCCTCTGGCGAAAGCGCTTTGTGAAGGCGGCCTTCCCTGCGCGGAAGTTACATTCCGCACCGCAGCAGCAGCAGAATCCATCAAGATCATGACAACAGAATTTCCCGAGATGCTGGTCGGCGCAGGCACTGTTCTCACTACAGAGCAGGTAGATCAGGCGGTTGCGGCAGGGGCAAAATTCATCGTCAGCCCCGGACTGAATCCCAAAGTTGTCAAATACTGCGTAGACAAAAATATTCCCATCACCCCGGGTACTGCCAATCCCAGCGACATTGAACAGGCGCTGGAGCTTGGCCTTGAGGTTGTAAAGTTCTTCCCCGCAGAGGCGGCCGGCGGACTTCCTATGATCAAGGCGATGTCCGCACCCTATGTAAACATGAAATTTATGCCTACAGGCGGCATCAACGCTTCCAATCTCTGCTCTTACCTTGATTTTCCCAAGATCATCGCATGCGGCGGCAGCTGGATGGTTTCCGGCGCCCTTGTGGAAGCAGGCGAGTTTGACAAGATCAAAGAGCTTACAAGAGAAGCCGTCAACAGTATGCTGGGCTTTGAACTGATGCACATGGGCATCAACTGTGCAGATGAGAAAGAGGCTGACGGGGTTGCAGGCGCTTTCGAGAATCTGTTTGGCTTCGGCAAGAAGGTGGGGAACTCTTCTATCTTTGCCGGCAAATTTGTAGAGTGCATGAAGGTTCCCTATTACGGCGCAAAGGGCCATATCGCCATCGGCACCAATTATATTGACCGCGCCATCTATTATCTGGAATCCATGGGTGTTGCCATTAACATGGATTCTGCTAAATATGATGCAAAAGGTAAAATGACTGCCGTTTATCTGCAGGACGAAGTGGGCGGCTTTGCCATCCACCTTCTTCAGAAATAAGCGACGGAGCATTTAAAAATACAATCCCTGCTTACCATGGGGAAGAAAGAGGTTTTATATGGCTAAAAAAGTAATTACATTCGGAGAGATCATGCTGCGCCTTGCCCCTAACGGCTATTACCGCTTTGTGCAGGCCGATCAGCTGGAGGCCACTTACGGCGGCGGCGAGGCTAATGTTGCCGTCTCTCTTGCCAACTATGGCTTTGATGCAAAATTTGTCACCAAGCTGCCTGCTCATGAGATCGGACAGTGCGCTGTCAATTCTCTGAGAAAATACGGGGTAGATACTTCCTATATCGTTCGGGGAGGCGACCGTGTAGGCATCTATTATCTGGAGAAGGGCGCCAGCCAGAGACCTTCCAAAGTCATTTATGACCGGGCCGGTTCTTCGATCGCCACTGCTTCCAAGGATGATTTCAACTGGGACGAGATCTTTGACGGCGCGGAATGGTTTCATTTCACCGGCATTACCCCGGCCCTTAACGATGAAGTGGCCGCGATCTGTCTGGAGGCCTGCAAGGCTGCAAAGGCAAAGGGCGTTACCATCAGCTGCGACCTGAACTACCGCAATAAGCTGTGGTCCAAGGAAAAGGCAGGACAGGTGATGGGGCAGCTCTGTGAATACGTGGATGTATGTATCGCCAACGAGGAGGATGCCTCCGATGTATTCGGCATCAAGTCCACCGGCACGGACGTTACCACAGGCAAGCTGAACCATGAAGGCTACAAGGATGTGGCAAAGCAGCTCACCGATCGTTTCGGTTTCAAGAAAGTTGCCATCACCCTCCGGGAGTCCATTTCCGCAAACGACAATCTCTGGTCCGCTATGCTCTATGTGGACGGTGAAAGTTATTTCAGCAAGAAATACTCCATGCACATCGTTGACCGTGTAGGCGGCGGCGACAGCTTCGGCGGCGGTCTGATCTGCGCATCCCTGAACGGTTACGATCCTCAGGCGACCATTGAGTTTGCTGTTGCGGCAAGCTGCTTAAAGCACTCCATCGAGGGCGACTTCAATATGGTTTCCATGGACGAGGTATTAAAGCTGGCCCAGGGCGACGGTTCCGGGCGCGTACAGCGGTAACATAAACCGGCTTTCATAGAAATCCCAGAGATCTTTTCTATGTCATAAAAAGGAGCATTGCTTCATAGCCCATATCTTTGCTATGAATCGCAATGCTCCTTTTTCATTTACTGCTTACTTATTTCTTTTCTTTCCTTTTCTTTCCTGAAATACCGGCTGCAATCATGGCAATGCAGCTAAATACTGCCAAAAATGCAGGTACAACAGGATTCATCGGATCTCCCGTCTTGGAGGCCCTGCTGGTGTCCTGCTTAGATGCCGTCGTCACCTTCGCAGGCGCTTTGGAAGGCGCTGTCGTCGTCACCTTTGCAGGCGCTTTAGAAGGCGCTGTACTGGGCGCTATGCTCGGCGCTGTGATCGGTGCCTGACTGGGCGCTTCACTGGGTGCCTCACTGGGCGCTATGCTCGGCGCTGTGATCGGTGCCTGACTGGGCGCTTCACTGGGTGCCTCGCTGGGTGCCTCACTGGGTGCTTGGCTCGGCGCTTCGCTGGGTGCCTCGCTGGGTGCTTGGCTCGGCGCTTCGCTGGGTGCCTCGCTGGGTGCTTGGCTCGGCGCTTCGCTGGGCGTCTCACTGGGCGTCTCACTGGGCGCTTCGCTAGGTGCCTCACTGGGCGCTTCGCTGGGTGCCTCACTGGGCGCTATACTCGGCGCTTCGCTGGGTGCCTCACTGGGCGCTATACTCGGCGCTTCGCTGGGTGCCTCACTGGGTGCCTCGCTTGGCGCTTGGCTTGGTGCTTCACTGGGTGCCTCGCTTGGCGCTTGGCTCGGCGCTTCACTGGGTGCCTCGCTGGGCGTCTCACTGGGCGCTTGGCTTGGCGCTGTACTGGGCGCTTCGCTTACCACTTCATCCTTATGATTGATAAATTTTTCTACTGAAGTCTGACTCTCCACAATCTTTCCGCCTTCAATGGTTGAGACGACAGTTGTGGTGTAACCGGCCGTGTTGGCTTCTTTCTCGATGACTTCATAGGCGATTCCTTCATACAGATCAAAAATTGTCAGACTCTGTCCATGCTTCAGCGTAAACTCCTCCGACGTATATACGCCGTCTTCGCCTTTTCTCATACGCAGGTTTGTATATGCGGGTGCTTCTGCACCATCTGCAGCGTCGCCTTCACATCGATACACATCGGCCAGCGTCATTCCCGTCGGGGGCTTCAATTTCACGTAGAAGGTAAATGCCGTCGTGAGGTCACCGCCAGTTCCTGTTACCTCTTTCATCACAGTCAGATCGCCGACCTTTTCACGGTAATTGTAGAATACCGTATCGATCACCGTACCTGTACCGATCTTTCCACTTCTATTTTTGGAACTGGTGCGGTAGCCATCCTGATCTGCCTCGACTTCCGTAACCTCATAAGCAGTGCCTGCGGGAATACCGGAGATCGTTATGGACTGTCCGTGCTTCAGTTTTACGGAGCCGGTCAGTACACCCGCTGCATCCGCTGTCATCTGCAACTCGCCTTCCGTCTCATTTCCGGTGTAATGATAGGTTGCATCCGGTATCATTCCCTCCGGCAGCGTCAGCTTGATCACAAAGGTAAATTCTCTGTCATACTGACCGTGTACGCCGCTCACTTCCTTCCGGAGACTGAGACTGCCAAGATCCCTGCTGTTGACAAAGGATGCTGCCGACGTCTCATAAGCGGCAATCTTTCCATTCTCTCCTGCCGCGACAGTGCGGTAGCCGTTCCGGTTCGCCTCTTTCTCCGTCACATTGTATCTGGCATTTTCGGGAAGTCTCTGCAGGGTGATGCTCTCATTATGCCGCAGCTTTATTTCTCCCACGCCGTCTGTCAGCGACAGGCTGCCGCTCTCAATACCGTTGGTATAGTTCACCGGGCCCGGAAGGGGCGTTCCGTCTTCAGCTGTCAGGCTGATCACAAAGGTAAATTCTCTGTCCAGCTCACCGTCATGACCGTCTACTGTCTTTGCAATGCTCAGATCGCCTTCTCTTCGTTCATTTAAAAATTCTGCCTTTGCCGTATCGGTTCCGGCCGTCTCTCCTCCTATGGTTCCGCTGGCAGGGGTTGTGAGATATCCATTCTCATTTGCGCCCCGCTCAGACACCTGATACTGCGTACCCTGAGGCAGTCCCTGTATCGTCACGCTCTCGTCCTTCGCCAGCGTAATGGAGCCTTTCCCTGCGTCCAGCGTCAATGTGCCCGATTTGGAACCTGTATAGGAATAGGGGCCCTGCAGCGGATCGCCGTTTGTATCTTTCAAAACAATATCAAAGGTAAACCGCTCGCTTGTTTCATAATAACCTTTCACGGACTTGCTGATCTGCAGCGCCGTCACATTGGGCGCATCCTTATGGTTGATAAAGTCAGCCCGGTTTTCTTTTCCCTTCTGTGCAGTTCCTGTAAATCCGTCCTTCGGTTCTGTCTCATATCCCTCCACAGCCTCTTCGGTCACAGTATAGACTGTCTTTTCCGGAACAGAGATCACCGCAGTCTCTCCGTGCTTCAGCACAATATCGGCCATACCATTATCATCTGGCTCCAGCTTCAACTGCTGATTTCCGATCTGATACGGGCAGGGGATCGTGATCGGGGTACCGTCCTCATTGGCCAGTTTTACGTGGAATGTAAATTTCTGCTCCGTATCACGCTTTGCCGTTCCCGTTATCGTCTTGGTGACAGTCAGCTGAGCAATGCCTCTTGTATTGATATACCCTGCATAGGCTGTCGCTCCCTCAGTGATCGTACCGGTGACGGCTTGTGCAGGAGTGGTCGTATAGCCGTTCTTGCCTGCCTCTGCTTCTTCCACTTTATAGGTGCTGCCTGCCGGGATTCCGCTGATATGCGCGGTTTCACCGCTCTTCAGCTTCACGCTGTACATACCGTTCTCATCCGGCTTCAACGTTCCCTTTGCCGTCTCCGTCTTCTTTCCATTCTGCTGCTCGCTTATCGTGTAAGGATACTCACCGGACAATGAATTTCCGGACACATCCTTTAGCGTTATCTGGAACGTAAAGCTGCTGGTCTTGTCGCCGCCGTCGCCGGTCACATCCTTTGTGATCTCCAGATCTCCCGTCACGGAAGTATTGACGAACTTCGGCCACCACTGGCCATCCGGCAGATCCGTCACCGGATCGCCCGGCGTAGAATCCTGATTCACATTCAGCAGCGTCATCGCAGCGCTATACCCGCTCTCCGGCTGCAGCTCCACTTCCGCCTTTACGATATACTGATGCGTATCATAGCGGACAGGCTCCTGTTCTGGGTTCTGATTCTTGTTTGTCTCAGTGATCTTATAATAGTAGGTTCCCGCATCCAGATAACCTGTTTCTTTGAAGACAACCATACCCTTTTGGTCGCCTTCTGTCGCATTTGTCTTTTTATCCTGATATACAGGCGTGCCGCCATCCATCTTCACAGCGCCCGTCGCATCTACCTCGACGATCTCAAACTCAAACGCCGTGCCGCTCTTTTCATCATCCAGCCATTTCTCTGCTTTTGGCTGCAGTTTGATCTGCTGATTGCTGATGACTCTGCCGCCCCAGCCCTTGGAATAGACAGGGCCTACCGGCTCAGATACATCCTCTGCTCCTTTGCCTGCAATACCAACGGAAATGCCGTTGGACACATTCTCCATCGTCATATACGCGCCTGTGGTAAACACCAGCTCCACATCCGGATGTGATGCGGGATCAAGAAGCGTAACCGTCATTGTATTTCCCGTATATGCAAAATGGTAATCCGTATCCAAAACAAGCGCCGTACCCCGCTGGTACTTTCCGTTCTTATATGTCAGATCATATACGTGCAGCGTATCGTCTTCATACTTTAATCCATCAGAAAGCTCATCCGTGATCACTGCGCCACCCGCTTTGGATGCCTCTGCCAGCTCCTCATCTGTGACAAGGCCTGTGAGATGAACCTGCGCTGACCAGCTGATCAGCGGCGCCAGATCCTCGTTGTATACCGGCTTGCCGGCTGCCGTCACCGGCTCGCCTGATTTGCCCACCGGCTCGCCGATATATACGTCTGTTTCTGTATCGTCAGACTTCACACCCCAGTCGCCCCGTCCGAAAACGGCGTTATTCTGCAGGTGCAGTTTCATCTCATCACTGAGGCCTTCCGCCTCTTTCACCTCTTTCAGCTTCTCGTCATCCAGCGCGCTTGTGTAGGTCACAACCACCTTTGTGTTGGCGGGAAGGGTCTGTCCGAAGGTAAGAGTGAACTCTGTCACACCGGCTGTGTCCATGGCAAAGCCTTCGTTGAAAACTGCCTGATACTCTTCCAGCCGATCCGTCACTGCCTGACCGTTTTCATACTGATAGATCGTCTCCGCAGTCTCGGTCGTTTCCGGCGAACCGCCGCTGCCTGCCGTCCCTGACACCGTAACCAGATCTACCTTCATGGCTGTCAGACGCAGCGCTTCCAGAAGCGCCTCCGATCCATCCGTGGTGGCAAAGCTGTCTCCCACAGACACATTCTTTCCTTCGTGGCTGCCCATGGACGCAGTGATCTGCCATTTCTGCTCCCTGCCGGATAAACCGGATCTGCCGTTTAAAAGCTCCTTTGTTACCTCAGCGTCATCCGGATCTGTCACAGTCACGCTGTCGCTGCCTGAGAGACTTCCGCCGGGGAACGTGGCTTCCGCCACATTGCTCATCTTATACTCCACTGTGTACTCGCCGCCCTCTGCGCCATCCGCAAGGGCCGCAAGGAATCCGTCAAAATCAAGTTTAGTAGTATAAACAAGCTCCAGCCTGCAGTTGCCCAGCTCATTAAACGCAAGGGTAAAGCCCTTTGTAGCCGGATCACTTTCCGTCTGTTCTTCAAAGGTCAGCTCTGCGCCCTTATAATATGCCGTTCCCGGCAGATCCGCAGTACCGCTAAAATCACCGTTATATGTATAAACAGGTGTCCTCGTCTCCGGATCGTTCTCGTCTTTGCCTCCGGTCACAGCATAGATCGTAAACGCCGTCATGTTCATTTTGGAAAATGCCAGCTTGTCATTATCATTTACATCCAGCGCACCACTCTTGCTGAATGTGCCCGCCTGCATTTTATCCTTCAACGTATACTGCTGCAGCGTACCGCCGCTTACCGTAAGATCTACCGTCCAGTCAATGGAATGGTCTTCCTTGTTCACCTTTCCTGTCTTAGACAGGTGTCCTTCCAGTTCAATATCACTCTTGAAATCTCTGCTTGAGGACGTTTCTCCGGCGGAGCCTGTTATATAGTTTTCCGCTTTGTCAAAAGTCAGACTCTGTCCCGGCTGGATCAGACCCCTTTCTACCGCCTCATTGTACAGGGCGTTCCAATCCACCACCGTACTATACCGGAGGATCAGATCCTGATTCAGGGGAAGCTCCTCTCCGAAAATACTGAACATCTCTACCTCGCCTGTTGAAAACTCCCGGGGCGGATCCAGCGTATCATCCTTCTCCAGATAAGTCATGGTAAAGTGTTCCGGATCAAAAACAGTATGCCTAAATGTAAGTCCGGGATATTTATTCAGTAATTCTTCCGAAGAATCCGGTCCGTATACTTTGTTTTCCGGTTTTACCTCATCAAAATATACGCCATCCAGTTCCAGCTTCAGGTGTTTGAAAAACAGTTCAAGCAGCTGTTTGTTCAAGTCATCATCGGTGACGTCTTCTCCGTCTACCGTTGCGCGGGCCCGCAGTGTATCCGTCAGATCCAACTGCGCTTTATCACCTTTCCACGCGCTGCCGGTATTGACCTTGATCTCCCAGCCGGAGCCTGCCGCTCCGCCGGAAGGTACCTTTACACCGGTGGAAACATCCAGAAAGTTGTTTTCTCCGGAAACGCTGCTGCCTGCCGATACCCACTGATCCCCAATGATGGGCGCGGGCACAGGTGCAAACAGATTTCCCGCAGCCCGCACCTTCACTGCATTTTTCAGGGATCTGATCGAAGACGCCACCGGTGCAAACTGATATCCGATGGCCGCCTGATTTTCGATCCGGAGCATGCCGCCGTCATAGAAATCTTCTTCCCAGAATTTTTTTGTATCGCCGCTTCCCTTCGTGCTGCCAAGCTCCAGCGTATAACTCACAACAAAGAACGTATCCGAAGCCAAAGGGGTGCCGTCTTTTTTGCTGATGGAAAACGCAAACTGGTTTCCGTTCAGTTCACGGGCATCCGGATCTTCCGGCTTCGTGATATGAACGGCAGCCAACTGCTCCTGTGTCAGTTTATCTACTACCCAATCCTCATTGATTACCTTGCCGTTTTCATAGATCAATTCATAAACTGGTGTTGTTTCAGAGCCGGCTTTTCTGGTGCCCATTTCGATCTTCAGATCTGCAACCTGCACATGCTTTAAGAACGTCTGCAATTCATCTTTTGTATACTGACGTTCCTTTGCTCCGCCGCCTGTTTCCTGATAAATTTTGTCGCTGTCTTTTGGCGTGTCGTGTCCTTTATCAAAAACCTCCCAGACATCATCGATCTGATCCACCAGATAGATATTCTTCTGATTCTTGCTTCCCACGTCCGCTTCCACGCTATAGTTGGTCTTGAAACCACCGGGCTGCACTTTGCTGATAAACCTCTTCTTCAGCGTGGGGGAAGCTGCAAAACGGAAACTGCTGTCAGTTCGAAAGGCTGTTCCGCGATCCCCTTTCATTGCGCTGTAATTGCGCCGAAAGCCGTTGACAAACTGGAACTGCAGCATACCGGAGGCTTTTGCCGCCTTTGTATAGCCGTCATTTTCGTCGCCGTCGCCGTCCACCTCGTCGTCTACCTCAAAGATACAGTCGTATTCAATCCCGACACTTCCTATATAACCCTTTTCACCATAAGCACGATTCACCGGCAGTCCATCTACAGTGAGGTCGAAACCGCCCTTCATACTGCCGGAATAGTTCAACACGATCTGATGATCGCCGTCGTCGCTGCTGTAAGTATATTCGTACGTTTTCGCTCCGGCACCGGATTGAATACCGGAAAAGGTATGCTCAATCGTGCTTCCCGATGTGGGCATTATGGTCACCTTCAGCTTCTGCAGCTGTATGTAATCTGCCACCGCTACACTTGAAGGCAGCACGTTGCCTGTCTGTTCCTCAATGGCTTTGGAATCCGCCATATCGTCATGCACCGCATAAACACCCCGGTACAAAATCCCATTGGTACTGCAGGTACTGTTCAGCGTCGTATGGATCTTATTTCCCGTCACCGTCATAGTTTTTCCAAGAGAGGGAAGATATCCCCGCCCGGTGGCCACCACGTCTGCGACAGGTTTTCTCATTGCTCTATTCCAGATCTGGAAATTTGCCTTGTTCACCATCATCTGAGGTGATTGATCTGTCTCTGACACCTCCTTTGTGGTGGGTATTGCAATATAGCTGATGTGGAATGTCTTGCAGTTTTGATTATAAGAACTGGCCATCTCAGGAAAATCCACACTGTACATGCTTCCGCTGCCTGAGCTGCCTGATTCCGGCTTCATGTTCTGACTGGGTTCCGGCAGCGTTCCCGGATGAACAAAAGAACTATAATTGCCACTTACATTTCCTTTCACAAACTGCGGGCCACTACTCGTCGCACCAGACGTATTGCCATCATAGTAATAAGATTTAAAAGATGGAGTAACAAATATTTTCCCGCTGCTTGACTTACCCATCTTCTTCCCGTAAACGTCATAATTTGTGTTAGTATTCAGTTCACTATCCCAAGACGCAATAATCTCATACCCCGCCGGCACCAGATCATGGAGAACAAACAGCGAAGGCGGCACCGACAGAAATCCATTCGCCTGAAGATATTGATAAAACGTATTGTAATTGTTCATATCCAGCGTCAGATCCCAGCGAACCGTACCGTCCACCTGCACATAGGCTTCCTTGGCCATCGTCGGAGCCGTCAGCGGCATTGCCTGATCATAGTCATTTCCGCTGCTAGAGTTATATCCGTTTGTGGCGGTCAGTGTGGAGAAGCAGACGGGCTGATTAACATAGACACCATTTTTAGGATCATACGGGATCAGCCGCCGCAAATACTTGGTATAATCAACAGCTCCCTCCCGGATGCCGCCTACGTTAAATAACCAGATGGTATATCCGGCGGCCTTTCCGTTTTCGTCCTGCATTGCAGCGGCAGGTCCGATCCCAACATATTCCTGTTGCGCCGCCAGCGCCGTTTTAGGCGCCACCACGATCCAGAGCCGCTTCCCGGATAAGTTTCCACTGTTGTCCTTGTATTCTATATCAAAGATATGGAGCTGTCCAAGACCACTGTTCCATCCTTCTACGCCGCCGCTGATGCCTTCTTTTTTCAGCCGGCTGTCCAACTCCCGGTAAGCGATGGGATCATACGCTTTCATTTTACTCGGACTGCCTGAATAAGAACTGCTGTTGCTGGCGCCCTGAAGGCTCGCGCTGTAACCGTTCACATCGGTCACGCGGAAATCAAAATCCTTTAATATATATGGTGTACCTGTATAGAAATTACTGGCATTAAAATAATAAAAATGCTCGGCAAATTCACTGGTTCCAAGCGCAGCTTTTTCGCTCAGCTCCAGCCAGTTTTCGTTGCCCGACGTGTGGAGCGTCGCCTGGAACTTTGGCTTCATGGCGGAATAGGAGCCGCTGCTCGTAGTATCTGTACCATGAGAAAGTTTCAGGGACACGCCCGGCCCGGTAATCGTCTTTCTTGCCGTCTTGCTGACCTCGTCCGCGGCCTCTGATCCCCCGGCGGGAATATATTCTGTCTTTGCCGTGTAGCTGCGGACAGAGCTGCCGTTTCCGTTATCGTAAATGTACGCAAGATAGGAAAAGGTCAATGTTTGAAATGTAAGATCTGTAAAGGACAGCGTGAAGCCTTCGCTTACAAACGGCGAAGTGCTCGGTCCGAAATCCAGCTTCAGCTGGCCGCCATCCTCATCCTCTCCCACGAGCATGAGCCGTCCGTCCTGAACCCTTGCGGCCATCTCTATTTCTTTCCCGTCCGCCTTCACCGTCAGCCATTTTTTCACGTCAGCAGGAACAGGAGGTGTACTGCCTATATTCCCTGTCCGGATCCACGCCAATATACCTCCGGTATCGCCGGATACCCCCAGCGTTTCTTTCAGCTGGCCGCTGGCTGCAGCCGTGACATCCGTATTCTGGTTTGTCAGCGTGACAGTATACCGGATCTGCTGGAAACCGTTGGAATTGCTGCCTGCATTGTCCGCGGCAACATCCTGTCCCTGGGCATTCAGCCAATTTGCCTGCTTCTCCAGCCATTGAACAGTCACGGTTTCCTGCTTCAGGGGAAGCGTAAATTGCTGCTCCCATGGAAATTCCGGTGATACCTGATCCGGATAGGGATCCCCTGCGTTCACATGGGATCTGTACTGAAAGTCAGCCCGAATATTAGACTGTCCCTCTGTTTTTTGGAATTTGATCTGGAACTTATAATCGCTCCCGTCAAATATCACACGGCCCCATGCCTTCACACTGCTGCTGGAAACCAGTTCCTTCCATTCTGTATCTGCGGGATCGCTCACCGTCTCATCAAAATCAGGTGTCAGCTCCTCGGGCAAACTTATCTCATAAACCGTATCATCTGTCAGCTGATGATCTACAAATTTCATATTATTAAACAGCACCAACACGTCCGTTTCTTCCGGATCGATGGGGTCGATCTCTTCCACGGGCGTATCGGCGTTGATCAGCTGTCCGTCAATGTACAGCGCCACTTCCAGATTCTCCATGATATCCTTTGTGAGCTGTACAACGCTTTTTGACTGCGGAGGCGCGGCCTCCTTTGAAGCAATCTGGGAAATTTCCACATTGTTCCCTGCATTTTTTTGCACAGTTCCCGCATTTGCCGGTATGATGCCGTTTCCGCTGAACAGCATCACCGTACAAAGCACCCATGCCAAAAACCGTTTTGCGCCTTCTTTGCTTTTCACGTTTCCTTCCTCCCTTTCACCATTCAATCCATCATTACCGCGCTCCGTTTATTTTACTTCCGTAGCCGCGTCAAACAATGCCCGGATATTTTTGGGAGGGATATCCGGCATAATGGCCTCATGGCTGGGAGAGATGATCAGTCCGGTTGGGAACAACTCCCGCAGTTCTCTCACCTTTGCCTTTACGTCTTCCTCGGAGCCGTTCACAAGCAGATCCTGTGTGTCCACACCGCCGCAGAAGCTCACCTTGCCATCAAATTTTGCTTTCAGATTGGCGGGATCCATGCCTGCCGCCAGCGCCTGAATGGGATGGATCGCGTCCACACCGGCTTCGATGAGATCAGGAATGATATCTACAATAGAACCGCAGGAATGATAGATCACCTTCAGCCCATAGCTGTGGGCCTGGTCGATCAGCTTCCTGGCGCCGGGAATCACAAATCTGCGCACCATATCGGGGGAGAGCATCAGCCCTCTCTGGCTGCCCATATCGTCCCCGATCAGGATCGCATGCAGCCTGCCCTTTGTGGCCTCATAGAAGATCTTATTTGCCTTCAGGTAAAATTCCATGATCTTGGCGTCCACAGCCTCATACATTTCCGGATTCGCGATCATGTTCATCAGCGCTGTTTCCATACCGAAGGCGGCACAGGTGTCCTGAAAATGCGCCGACCACATCATGCCCAGAATCAGCTTGTCATCCGGCGCTTTGTCCACAAGTGCCTTACATTTTTCCACATCTATGTATTTTGCGGGATCCGGCCAGTCAAAGTTATTTACTTCCTCCGGATCCTCCGCGTCGATAAAAAACCCCGGCGCCGTCAGCGTCCGGTCATGGGCGTCCACATCGCCGTCCTGATACCAGTCAAAGGCCGCGTAAATGGCGGAAGCATTTTCTGACTGGTAGGGAACCTCTATGGTATACACATCGTCGCCGATAGACAGCTTCAGATCGTGCATATTGTCCACGCCGAATTCCTTCATCAGCGCCGGCTGGGCGTTAATGTCCGGCATGCCGAGCCAGCAGGCGGGACGATCCACAGGCTTTCTTTCAATGGTGTTCATAAATCTTTCAATACTGTTCATAACATTTCTCCTTTCTCAGGTACAAACTGCCTGACTCCGGCACTGTAAACATATCCGATGGAACGCAGCTTTTCGGTGATCTGCCCGCAATCCGCCTGATATGCGCCGCACAGCTCCTCCAGACTCTCATATTCATCTCTCAGCTTCATGTTGACAAAACTCAACAGGATGACCGGATCTGTAGGCATCATGTACTCCCTCCCTTTTTAGATTCAAAACTTAACAATATTATACAACATCTCCATTAAATTGTCATTCTTTTTCGTTACTTTTTCTATATTTTCTCTGCTCAGACAAGCGCCGGCGTTTTTCTTACTTTGCCTCCAGCCAGAATCGCTCTGTCTCCTCCTTCGCCGTCTCCAGGGTGCAGCGCCGGTAATCCTCCCATTCTCTCGGGAAGAGCCGCCGGTATTCCTGCTGCAGAAAGCGCTGATCTAAAAGCAGCACCACGCCCTTATCCTCCATCGTGCGGATCACTCTGCCCGCCGCCTGCAGCACCTTGTTCATTCCCGGATAGCGGTAGGCGTAAGCAAAACCGTCTTGCTGGCGCTGATCATAGTATGCCTTCAAAAGCTCTCCCTCATGGTCGATCTGGGCAAGCCCCGTGCCTACTACTATGGCGCCTATGAGCCGCTCTCCTTTCAGATCGATGCCCTCTCCGAAAATACCGCCAATGACACAGAAGCCTGCCAGCGTGCCCGTCCGTTCTCTGTGAAATGCCTCGAGGAACTGTTCACGGGCATTCTCGTCCATCTGCGGATTCTGCAGGAGCAGCTCCAGATCCTCCGTCTCCTCCCGCTCCATGCACTGATACACCTCCTCCAGAAACCGGTAGGAGGGAAAGAACACCAGATAATTTCCCTTTTTGCAGCTGATGATCTGATGTATATATGCGGCGATTTTTTCGTATTCCTGTTTTGTGCGCCGGGTATATTTGCTTGTCACATCCGACGCCACCAGGATCCGCTTATGCTCCTTTGGAAAAGGGGACGGGGCATAGACCGCGTAATCGTCGTCCCTGTCGCTGAGCAGCGTCTGATAATAGTCTATGGGAAGCAGCGTGGCGGAAAACAAAATGCTGCTGACACCCTTTGCGAACACTTCCCCCAGATTTACCGCCGGATTGACGCAGAACAGCTTCAGATAAAAGTTTCCTCCTTCTCCCCTGCCTTCTCCTTCCTTTTTCAGCTCCGTATAGATCACATAGTTTTCATCCAGACGGTCATAAATACTCAGAAAACCCCGCAGGTCAAAATAAAATTCCAAAAGCCGATCCCGCAGTTCTCCCTGCTGCAGCTCCTCCAGATATTTTTCCATTTCGGAGGCCACGTTCATCAGCTGCAGGATAAACCCGTCGATGTTCTCCACCACTTCACATTCCTTACACTCCCGCTTCAGGATCAGAAGCTGCCTGTTTGCCGCCTCCAGCTTTTTTTCCAGCTTCGGCCGGTAAGGGCGCACCATCCGCCTGACCTCCAGAAAATCCTCCTTGCAGAGTCTGGCGCTGAACATGCTCCTGCCCCGCTCCACCAGATTGTGGGCTTCGTCCACCAGAAAAAGATATTCTCCCGACTGGCCTTCCCCGAAAAACCGCTTCAGGCGCACTCTGGGATCAAATACATAATTGTAATCGCAGATAATGCCGTCGCACCAGACTGCGGCATCCAGTAAAAATTCAAAAGGACAGACCTGATACCGGGCCGCATACTCCTCCAGCAGCGTCCTTGTGATATGATCCTGCTCATTGATCAGCGCAAAGACCGCCTCGTTTACCCGGTCATAATGGCCCTTTGCCCTGCCGCATCTGGCCGGATCGCAGATCATCTCCTCACAGGCGCAGAGCTTTTCCTTTGCGGTGAGCGTGATGAATTTATAGGACAGGCCGCCTTCCCCAAGAATAGAAAATGCCTCTTCCGCCACAGTCCTTGTGACGGTTTTGGCTGTGAGATAAAACAGTTTATCCGCCAGTCCCTCGCCTACCGCTTTTACAGCGGGAAAGACGGTGGACAGCGTTTTGCCCACCCCGGTGGGCGCCTGTATAAACAGCCGGCGGCCGTGATAAATGGTGCGGTACACGGCTGCGGCCAGCTCCTTTTGTCCTTTCCGGTAAGGAAAGGGAAATTCCAGTTTCCGGATGGAATCCTGCCGCACAAGCCGCCATTCATATTGAAACCGGGCCCACTTCTCATATTTCCGGATCACCGGCAGAAACCATGCCTCCAGCTCTTCCTTCCGGTAGTTCTCATAAAAATACCGTATCTCCTCTGTGTCCAGATTTACGTATGTCATCCGCACAGAGATCTCTTCAAGACCATGCTGCCCGGCATAGATGCAGGCATACACCTTGGCCTGGGCAAGATGAAGGGGCTCCGGCTTTTCCAACCGTTCCAGATCCCGGTATACGCCCTTGATCTCGTCCACCACTACCTCTTCTTCCTTCGTCCAGATCCCGTCGGCACGGCCCTCTACCTGTATAACAAACTCGCCGCAGTCAAAGCTCTCCTTCAGGGCGTACTCCGCTCTGTAGTCCGCGTCCATCCGGTTCTGGAGCTTCCGGTGGATCCGGCTGCCCGCCTGCATGGCTTCCCTGTCCTTAAAGCCGCCCTGTGCGCCCTCGATGTTTCCCTCCCGCAGAATAAATTCTACAAGGGCGCGCACGGATATCCTGATGATGGTCTTGCTGTCTTTTGTCATGGGTTTCGATCCCTTCTTCCCGCCGGCAGCTGCTTGTATGAGCTGTCCTGTTCATAAAAAAGGGCCCCCTGCGATGATAACCCTGGGGCGCCCTTTTTCTTCCTGCTGTCCGTTCTTGTATTACAAATTTTTATAGATTTCTTCGTACTGTTTTGCGGAGGAGTTCCATGAGAAGTCCGCTTTCATGCCACGCTCCACGATCTTGTTCCAATCCCGCTTCTTTGTCTCATAAATGCTTTTGGCATAGCGTATGATGCCCAGCATTTCATGTGCGTTGTAGTTGCAGAAGCCAAATCCTGTGCCTGTCTTTTCATATTCGTTGTAAGGCTCTACCGTGTCCTTCAGGCCGCCTGTCTCCCGGACGATGGGAACCGTTCCGTACCGCAGGCTCATCAGCTGGCTCAGCCCGCAGGGCTCAAACAGCGACGGCATGAGAAAGGCGTCGCAGGAAGCGTATACCTTGTGGGACATGGCCTCCGAATAGTATATGTTTGCTCTGACCTTGTCATGATATTTCCAGTCAAAATGCCGGAACATGTTCTCATATTTCTCTTCGCCTGTTCCCAGCACAACCAGCTGAATATCCTCCTGACACAGCTCATCCATGATATATGCGATCAGGTCGAAGCCTTTCTGATCCGTGAGCCGGGACACGATTCCTATCATAAATTTCTTATCATCCCGGGGAAGGCCAAGCTCCTCCTGAAGTGCTCTCTTGTTCTTGATCTTTTCTTTTCTGAAATTGTCCACGTCGTAATTCTGCACGATAAAGGCGTCTGTCCGGGGATCATATTCCTCATAATCGATGCCGTTGACAATGCCGGTGAGACAATTTGAGCGGGCCCGCATAAGACCGTCCAGCCCCTCGCCGTAGAAAGGATCTTTGATCTCCTCCGCATAAGTGCGGCTCACCGTAGTCACCAGATCCGCGTAGACAATACCGCCCTTTAAGTAGTTTGCATCTTTTTTGAATTCCAGTTTATCCGGGGTAAAATAATACTCCGGAAGGCCGGTGATATCCCGAATAGTCTTGATATCCCATATCCCCTGAAATTTCAAGTTATGAATGGTCATGATGGATCTGATGTTCCAGTAAAATTCATTGTCCCGGAAACGATCCTTCAAAAATACGGGGATCAGGCCGGTCTGCCAGTCGTGGCAGTGAATGATATCCGGTTTAAAATCCAGCGTGGGCAGGGCGGACAGCACTGCTTTTGAGAAAAACGCGAATTTCTCCACATCTTCATAAATATTGCCGTAAGGCTGCATCCCCGAAAAATAATATTCATTGTCGATAAAGTAAAAGGGAATCCCCTCATATTCCAGCTCCAGCACGCCTACATACTGGGTCCTCCATGCCAGATTCATATAAAAATGGGCTTTATATTTCATCTGGTTTTTCCATTCTTCTTTCATACACTGGTACTTGGGAAGAATCACTCGCACATCGTACTCTTCTTTATCAAAATACTTGGGCAGGGATCCGACCACATCCGCCAGACCGCCCGTTTTGATAAAGGGTACCGACTCAGAAGCAACAAACAATACTTTTTTCATGAAACCCCTCCTGTCCCTCTGTCCTCACAGTCAATTTATTCCAAAATCGGGTTTACATGTATTATACAACATTTTATTCATGAATAAAAGTATTTTCTGCATTTTCGGCGCAAACTTTGCATAACCTTACCGCCTGTTTTTATGTTCCAGACGGATCTTATCCGCGATCAGCGCCACAAACTCTGAATTGGTGGGTTTTCCCTTCCCGTTGTTGATGGTGTAGCCGAACAGCGCGTCAATGGTATCCATCTTGCCCCTGCTCCAGGCCACCTCAATGGCGTGGCGGATGGCCCGCTCCACGCGACTGGGTGTGGTCTGGTGCATTTTGGCAATGGTGGGATACAGGATCTTGGTGATGGAACCCAGCATCTCGATATCATTCACGGACATGATAATGGCGTCCCGCAGATACTGATACCCTTTGATGTGCGCCGGCACGCCGATCTCATGGATGATATCGGTAACCTCCGCTTCCAGATTCGGCTTTTCCTCCGCCTCCTGATATTCCATGGCGTGCAGGCCTGTCCGCCGCTTCATCATGGACTGGGGCCGCTTGATATTCTTAATGCGGTTTACCACGGTTTTGTTGTCAAAAGGCTTCATCATATAAAATTTTGCGCCGAAATTCATGGCGATCTCCGTCACCGATTCCTGCCCGATGGCAGACAGTACGATAAAGTCCGGCGGCGACTGGATCTCTTTGTCCTCCTGGATCCGCTCCATCACGCTGATGGCGTCCATTTTGGGCATCACCAGATCCAGCAGTACCACATCCGGCTTCTTCTGTTTGATCAGGCTGTACGCGTCTTCCCCGTTATTTGCAGAGCCCACTACCTGCAGATCTTCTTCTTTTGACAACATTTCATTCAACAGCTTCAAAGTGTCCTCATTGTCGTCAGCAATCGCTATATTTAACTTATCCATTTGCCCCTCCTATTGAAATTATTTTGTCAGTTTTAGAAACTAATAGTATTATCAATTTGCAGAGGAGTTACTTCAAGGTTACAGTTGGCTGAAAAAGTACATAAACTTTCTTTATTTTTACTTTTTTTGCATTTTTTTGTCAAAAAGAAGCAACACTTAACAACCTTTACGGTCAGATTTCAACATATTCTCTATAAAAATGCCAAATCCTTTTGCGGAGTCTTTTACAAAGACATGGGTCACCGCGCCTACTACTTTTCCGTTCTGCATGATGGGGCTCCCGCTCATTCCCTGCACGATGCCGCCGGTCTTTTCCAGCAGCTTTTCATCCGTTACCCGGATGATCATGCCTTTGTTCTCATCCTTGTCCGACAGGTTGACAGATTCGATCTCCACATTGTACTCCGCCACTTCTCCGTCAATGCTTGTAAGGATGGTGGCGGGGCCTGTCTGAATATCCTGCTTCAGACAGATCTGCATGGGCTGCGCCGATACCTCCTGCATCATCGTCTCGTTTGCCGCGCCGAAGATTCCTTCCGACGTATTGTCGTCAATCCTTCCCCTTACATGGCTGGCGTGGTAGTCAATATAGCCCACCAATTCGCCAGGATCGCCCTCCTGCCCTTTGATCACCGACAGAATATTGGTATCGTAGAGCAGGCCCCGGGAGGTCTCCAGCAGGCTCTCCGTGTCCGTATCACTGATGCCGTGGCCCAATGCGCCGAACCGCCCGTCCGGGGTCACATAAGTGACGATGCCGATGCCCTGGGTGTTGTCCCTGATCCAGATACCCAGCTTGTATTCACCGGGCGATACCTCCGCGGGAAATACCCGTACCTGAAATTCTTCTCCGTTCCTGCGGATTCCCAGTATCAGCTCCTTTCCGCCACTCTGTGCCACTGCTTCTATGAGATCCGCTTTTCTGCCGATCTTCTCACCGTTTACAGAAGTAATATAATCTCCTTTCCGTATGATCGCGCCTGCGGGATTCTTCTGCAGTCCGTCCTTGCCGGTGATCTCCCCGGTATCGATCACCAGTACGCCGTCGGTCTCCACATAAATGCCGGCCGGCTCCCCACACGGGATCACCACCTGCCGCTGTACCACGTCTACAGAAACCGTCTTTAACGGAAGCAGTCCAAACAGCTTATAGTCCACCTGATAGCTGCCCGGCTCCCGGTTCTCAAAGGCAGGCTCCGCTCCCTCCGTAAGGACATCATAGCCTTCAGAAAGGGTTTCTCCCGCAAAGACGCTGATCTCATCCGGTATGTCGTTCCCCTTCTTCTCCACATACAGCAGACCGGCAAGAAGGGCGACACTGACTGCGAGTACGCCCAACAGTACCCGTCTGTATCTCTTCTGTATATCCATGATCTCTCTCCTTTCCGATTTCCGGCCCCTCGATCCCGAGGCGCCGCACGCCGGGATGTCTAAAGCCCTGATCTGATGCGCGTCCCGCCCGGCAGGGCTTTTTTATGTCATGGGAAATTCATCAGAACCTCTTATGACACAAAAAAGGATGTGTTACCACATCCTCTTCTGCTTTTAGTATGTTAGAAATCCTGATTTTCAATCTGCAATAATTTTGTCGTTTCTGCTAATTTTTTCATTTCCAGCGCATTGTTCTTTACGGCTTCCGTGATCCTGGCGCCTCCCAACATTCTGGAAAGTTCTTCGATAACCTCTCCCTGTTCCAGCTTCCGGATGCCGGTCTCCGTCTCTCCCGCTCTCACATTTTTTTCGATGAAAAAATGCTGATCCGCCATGGCCGCGATCTGAGGAAGGTGGGTAATACAGATCACCTGATGGGTTCCGGCGATCTTCGCCATTTTTTCTGATACCTTCTGGGCGGTTCTCCCGCTGATCCCCGTGTCGATCTCGTCAAAAACAAGGGTTCCCACAGCGTCCTTTTCCGCCAGCGCCACCTTGATCGCCAGCATGATCCGGGACAGCTCGCCTCCGGAGGCCACGGCGCCAAGGGGCCGCTTCGGTTCTCCCGGATTGGTGCTGATGAAAAATTCCCCTTCGTCCACGCCGTTTTCGGTAAAATGATCCAGCTGATTCCATTCCATGTCGAAGCCAACGTGCAGAAAGTTCAGATCCCCAAGCTCCTGCCGGATCCGGGCTGTCAGCGCTTTGGCCGTCTTTTTGCGCAGCGCCGTCAGGACTTCCGCCTGCGCCCCGCACTGCTTCGCCTTATTGGCGGCGTCCTGATACAGAGACTGGCGTTTTTCCTCATAATCCTGCAGATCCGAAAGCCGCTGCCGCTTGGCCGCCAGATAATTCAGCACATCCCCGATGGTCTGTCCATATTTGGACTTGATATGATTCAGCTCATCCAGCCGTTTTTCCGTCCTGTAAAATTCTTCCTCGCCAAACTGCATGTTCTGCTGATAAGACGCAAGCTCCCGGTTAAAATCGTTCAGCAGATTGTCAAGCTCCTCCGCCTGCCCGGAAAGCTGCGAAAGCTCCTGATCGTATTCTGCCACCTGAGAAAGCTGATGGCACACCCGGCCCATCTGTTCTCCCGCGCCGCCGCCGTCATAGCCTGCGAGCAGATACGCGCTCTGTACCGCCTCCGTAATGCGCTTGCCGTTTGCCAGCTTCCGGTACAGCGCCTCCAGCCGTTCATCTTCTCCCACCTCCGGCGCGGCGGTCTCAATTTCATTGATCTCATACTCCGCAAAAGAGATCTCCCGCTTCCGCTGCTCCTCGTCAATGGAGAAATCGTCCAGCGCCGCCTTTGCCTGTCTGTACTGCCGGCACAGCACCGCCATTTTTTCTTTCTGGGGCCCTATTTCCTCTTTTCCATAAGCATCCAGTATCTCCAAATGCTTTTTTTTGTATAATAATGACTGATGTTCATGCTGACCGTGCATATCCAGAAGCACTGACGCCGCTTCCCTGAGAAGCCCGGTGCTGGCTGTCTGCCCGTTGATCTTGGAAATGCTGCGGCCGCCTGTGATTCGGCGGGTCAGTACAAGCTGTCCCTGATCTGTTTCCAGCCCCAGCGCTTTCAGCGCCTCCTGCTGTTCTTCCTTGTCAACGTCGAATACCAGCTCCACAAAAGCGTCCTGCCCATCCTTTGGCAGCAGCTCTCTTGGAATCTTTGCACCCAGCGCCAGATTGATGGAACCGATGATAATAGATTTTCCGGCGCCTGTCTCTCCGGTAAGGATGTTCAATCCTTCTCCAAAATATACATCCGCCTCATGGATCAGGGCAAGATTTTTTACATGTAAATTTAAGAGCATGTTGGTCTCCATTCTGTAGTTTTCTACAAAACCAGTTTCTGCATTTCCTCCAGCACGGCGGCCGCGGCTTTCGCGTCGCTGACCGCGCAGAAGATGGTGTCGTCGCCGGCAATGCAGCCCAGCACATTCTGCAGCGCCAGCGCGTCGATGGCTGCGGCTACCGCCATAGCCATGCCTGCCACCGTCCGGATCACAATGAGATTCTGAGCCGTCTGTCCACTGATATAGCCGTCCTTCAGAACCCGGATGTATTTGCTGTTGAATCGGCTTTCATTTGACTGTGCCAGCGCATAGTACTGTTTGCCATGTACGTGAGACACCTTTGTCAGCTGCAGCTGCCTGATGTCTCTGGACACCGTTGCCTGAGTGACGGAAAATCCCTCCTCCTGCAGCTTTCTGGCAAGTTCCTCCTGTGTTTCTATCTGCTGATCCCTGATCAGCTCCAAGATCCGATTCTGACGATTGTTCTTCATTCAAATCCCCCGCTTTGCCATTTCGGCCTCTACTTTCCGCCTTCACTGAACTTTTTCCGCAGATTTTCCAAAAAACTGTCTTTATTGAGCTTGATAAAATTCGTCTTCTGCTTTGCGCAGCGGATCACGATCCGGTCTCCGCTGGAAACAGGACAGCTGGCCGTTCCGTCAAAGGAGATCTCCCCGTATTCCGACTCCCGCTTCCGTCCCGGGCCCAGCTCCACCATGATCTCGTCTTCGGGAGGAAGCACGATGCTGCGGGTATTCAGGGTATGGGGACAAATGGGCGTGATCAGCATCATGGATGCCTTCGGCGAGATAATAGGGCCGCCCGCCGACAGGCTGTAACCGGTGGAACCGGTAGGGGTGGAAATGATGATCCCGTCCGCGCCGTAAGTATACAAAGGTTCTCCGTTTACAAATATCTTAAAATCGATCATCTGCAGCGTCCCCCGCCTGCCGATGACAATATCGTTCAAAGCCAGCTCCGGCTGGTACGTTCTGCCGTCCCTGCAAAAAATCTGCCCGGAGAGCATCATCCGCTTTTCGATCTCGTACCGGTCTTCCATGAGCCGATCCAGCGCAGGGTATAACGCTGATTCCTCCACCTCCGCAAGATAACCCATGGTTCCCATATTCACGCCGATCAGCGGGATCTCCCTTGCCACCACGTCCCGGGCGGCCTGGATCAGCGTACCGTCGCCGCCAAGCACCAGCACACATTCTACCTCCTTGGGGATCTGAGCGATATCCGTGTACTCCCTTTCCAGCTGTTCTCCATGCTGGATGGTACACACGGCGCCCTTCTCGGTCAGATAGCGCCGGAGCGCCTCCGTCACCCGCAGGTCTTTATCTTTCTGGCTGTTTGTCACAATATAAAAGTGCTTCAAGTCCTTCTCCTCCGCTCACAGGGACAACCTTTGACAGCCTCCTGCCGTTGCCCGTTCAGTCCAGCAGGCTGTGGGCCTGCCTTACCGTCTCCTCTTCTGCATCCGGGAGCAGCAGACATTCCCCCGTGTCTCTGTCCGTTTTTTGCAGATGCAGCAGATATTCGATATTTCCTTCCGGCCCCTTGATGGGAGAAAACTCCACGCCAAGTACCGAAAACCCGATGGACAGGGCAAAGTCCACTACCTTTTGGATCACCTCCAGATGTACCTTTGGATCACGGACCACGCCCTTCTTTCCTACCTTCTCACGCCCCGCCTCAAACTGAGGTTTGATCAGACAGACCACCTGACCGTCCTCTGCAAGCAGCATCTTCACAGGCGGCAGCACAAGAACAAGGGAAATAAAGGAAACATCAATGGATGCAAAGGAAACAGGTTCTCCAACCTCTTCCGGCGTCACATAGCGGATGTTGGTCTTTTCCATACATACCACCCGCTGGTCATTTCGCAGCTTCCATGCCAGCTGACCGTGTCCTACATCCACTGAAAATACTTTCTTCGCGCCGTTTTGCAGCATACAATCTGTAAATCCGCCGGTGGAAGCGCCTACATCCATGCAGACCTTATCTTTCAGAGAAACCGCGAACCGGCTCATTGCCTTTTCCAGCTTCAGGCCGCCCCGGCTCACATATTTTTGTACTTTTCCTCTCAGCTCGATCTCCGCCTTGTCCTCTACAAAGGCGCCGGCCTTGTCTTCCCGCTGGCCGTTCACAAACACGCCGCCGGCCATGATCACTGCCTTTGCCTTTTCCCGTGATTCCGCCAGTCCGCGGTTCACCAGAAGCACATCCAAACGCTCTTTCATACGATCCTTCCATTTCAGACGATCCGTCGCTTATCGTCCCAGTTTCTTATAAGCCGCAAGCGCCCGCCCGGCAACGGAGCTTTCGTCCATGCCCAGCTTCTCCTTCAGCACATCCACCGCTCCATGCTCTACAAAGCAATCCGGGATCGCCACCACTTCTACCGGCGTTCCGATCCCCTTCTTCTGCAGCAGCGCTGAGAGACGCTGTCCGAATCCTCCTGTCTCCACATTTTCTTCCATCGTCACTACCAGCTTATGGCTGCCCGCTATTTCCATGCAGAGATCCTCATCAAGCGGCTTGACGAACCGGGGATTGACAACGGTACAGGTAATTCCCTCTTCCTCCAGCCTCTGCCGTACCTTAAGGGCTTCCGGAATCATTCCGCCCACCGCAAAAATCGCAATCGCATCGCCGCGGTAAAGCACTTCTCCCTTTCCGTACACAATCGGGCTGCGCATTTCCTTAAGTCCGTCGTAAGCCGTCCCTCTGGGGTACCGCACTGCCACAGGGCCGTCAAAATTCACGGCAAATTTCAGCATATCATGAAGCTCCCATTTATTTTTGGGCGCCATCACCGTCATCTCCGGCATCATGGACAGATAAGACAGGTCAAATGCCCCCTGATGCGTCTCCCCGTCCTTTCCCACGATCCCGGCGCGGTCAATGGCAAATACTACCGGAAGCCGCTGCATACATACGTCGTGAAGGATCTGGTCGTAAGCCCGCTGTAAAAAGGAGGAATACACTGCCACTACCGGCTTCAGTCCTTCCGCCGCCATTGCCGCGGCAAAAGTCACCGCATGTTCCTCCGCAATGCCCACGTCGCAGAACCGCTCCGGGAACTGGGCGGCAAACCGGGACAGTCCGGTGCCGTCCGGCATAGCGGCCGTCACCGCCACCACGCTTTCATCGGCGGCGGCCAGTTTTCTGATGGAAGCCCCGAATACATCCGTATAGGTGGCCTTCGCCTTTTTTACCTTCGGTTCCCCCGTCTCTATATGGAAAGCATCGGTGCCATGGAATCTGCGGGGATGCCGCTCCGCAGGCTCATAGCCCTTCCCCTTTTCCGTCAGTACATGAACGATCACACTGTGATCCATTTTCCGCACCTGATCCAGCACCCGGATCAGCTGATCGATGTTGTGTCCATCGATGGGGCCGATATAAGTGATGCCCATATTTTCAAAGAGCTTGCCGGACACCAGCATCTGGCGCAAAGAATTTTTCGTATTGCGGAGATGGTTTGCTACCCGTTCTCCAAGCTGGCTCTTGTTCAGCCTTGTCTCGATCCCGGTCTTGAGATTGATATAGGGCTCCGCCGTCCGCACATTGTTCAGTATGGTAGAAATGGCGCCGATATTTTCTGATATGGACATTTTATTGTCGTTTAAGATCATCGTAAAATTGGAATTCAGGGAGGACACATTGTTCATGGCCTCATAAGCCATTCCGCCTGTAAGAGAGCCGTCGCCGATCACAGCGGCCACCTGATAATCTTCATGAAGGATCTCTCTGGCCTTTACAAACCCGATGCCCGCGGACAGCGAAGTGGAACTGTGTCCTGTATTGAAGCTGTCACAGGGGCTTTCCCGGCGCTTGGGGAACCCGCTGATGCCCCCGAACTGCCGGAGCTTTGCAAACTCCTCCCTGCGGCCTGTTAAGATCTTGTGGGTGTAGGACTGGTGCCCCACGTCCCAGATCAGCTTGTCCTTCGGCAGATTGTACACATAGTGCATGGCGATCGTCAGTTCCACCGCCCCCAGGTTAGATGCCAGATGTCCGCCGGTCTCGCTGATGCTTTGCAGCAGAAATTCCCGGATCTCTTCCGCCAGTTTGGGAAGCTGTTCCTTTGGTATGGCTTTAATATCGTTTTCTTTTTTGATCTGATCCAATAACATGATGTTCACCTATTATTTTTGTCTGCAGTTTAATTTTCCCTCGCGATCAGAGAAAGCAGCAGTTCCTCCAGAAAAGGATTTCTGCGATCCAGCGCAGACAGCTTTTCCATCGCCTCCCGGGACAGAAGATCCACGTCCGCCACAGACTTTTCCAGCCCGTTCATCGTCACGTAGGTCGGCTTGTTGTTTCGCTCGTCGCTGTGGACAGGCTTTCCCAATACTTCCGTGGTGGCGGTCACGTCCAGCACATCGTCCCGGATCTGAAAGGCGATCCCCACCTTTTCCGCCACCTGGCGGATCAGTTCCTGCTCTTCCGAAGAAGCGCCTGCCAAAACAGCGCCGATCATCATAGACGCTTCGATAAGCGCCGCCGTCTTTAACCGGAAAATGAAATCCAGAAGCTCCGGTGTGATCTGCTTATCCACTGCCTCCACATCAGCCGTCTGTCCGCCGATCATCCCATAAACTCCGGCCTTCTCACCTAAAATCTCCAAAGCCTTCGCCGTGCGGGCAAACTGTGCCGCCCGTTCCGCGTCCGTCATCTCTTGATCCTCTCCGGGGAAGGATTTGCACGCGGTCTCAAAGGCCAGATTCAAAAGTCCGTCTCCCGCCAGGATCCCCATTGCCTCTCCATAGACTGCATGGGTGGTCTTTTTGCCCCGCCTGTATTCATCATCATCCATTGCGGGCAGATCGTCATGCACCAGCGAATACGTATGGATCATCTCAATGGCGGCCATGAAGGGCTCTATCGCGCCGCCCCTGCCGCCGAACAACCGGAAGGTCTCCTGCATGAGCATGGGACGCAGCCGTTTGCCTCCTGCAAGAACACTATAATTCATCGCCTCCAGCACTGTCTTCTGAAACCCCTCTTCCGGGGGCAGATATGTTTTTATGATCTCTTCGATCTGCGCGATCCGCTCACTGCGCTCCTTCTGAAAATTCATGCAGTTCCCCCTCTTTATCCATTTCCAGCATACGCTTCTCCACCTTATCGATCTTCTGGTTTCCGATCTTCAGCAGATCCATGCCCTCTTTATACAGATTGAAGGATTCTTCCAGAGAGCTTTCTCCTCTGCCGAGAACGTCCAGGATCTGATCCAATTTGCCAAGCACCTCTTCCAGAGAAGGCGTTTTCTTTTCCTCTTCGTTATTCATCCGGTTCCTCCATTCTGAAGACATCGTGATCTTCCATTTCTGCCCGCGCTTTGCCGGTTCTCTCCACATGAGTCACCTGCGCCTTTAGCTGCCCGTCAGCCAGATAAACGCCGATCTGGGCGCCGGGTGCGACCTGCTCTGCGGTTCTCACGCCTCGTCCCGCTTCATCTGTCACATAGCCGTAACCGCCTGTGAGCTTCCGCAGGGGTGACAATCCGTGGAGCCGTTCCGCCTGCAGCGCGATCCGGTACCGGTACTGGGCAATACCGTTCTGCAGCAATGCCCGAAGCCGTTCTTCTCCCTCCGCGAGCCGCTGCTGCTTCTCCCTGAGCTGGCTCTGAGGGCTGCATCCCTCCAGGCGGAGCCGGTATGTCTCCATCCTCTGCCTGAACAGCTCCAACCGCCTGTCCAGCTGCCGCCGGAGCTGATGATTACATTCCGCCATGGAAAGGGCCAGCTGCCGGTAATCGTAAACCGCAAGCTCCGCCGCCGCGCTGGGCGTAGGCGCCCGCAGATCTGCCACAAAATCCGCAATGGTCGTGTCTGTCTCGTGCCCGACCGCAGAGATCACCGGCGTTCTGCAGTGAAATATGGCGCGGGCCACGATCTCTTCATTAAACGCCCACAGATCTTCTATGGAGCCGCCGCCTCTCCCTGCGATGATCACGTCCGTACCCAATTCGTCCAGCATACGGATCCCTTTGGCAATGCTCTCGGCCGCGCCCTCTCCCTGCACCGTGGCCGGATACAGGATGATCTGCACATAAGGGTTGCGGCGTCTTGCAATGTTCATGATATCCCGCACCGCAGCCCCGGAGGACGCGGTGACTACACCAAGTGTCTTTATATATTTGGGAATGGGCTGCTTGTACTCTGATGAGAACATGCCCATCTCCTCTAATTCTCGTTTTAACCGTTCAAACCGTTCATAGAGATCCCCCGCTCCCTGCAGGGTGATCTTCTTTGCATAGAGCTGGTATCTGCCATCCCGCTCATAAATGCTGACGCTTCCGTTTACTACTACATGATCTCCGTTTTTCATGGCAAAGGCAAGTCCGCCCCTGCTGCCTGCAAACATCACACAGGCAAGAACCCCTGTAGCGTCCTTCAGGGTAAAATATATGTGTCCGGATGGATGATACTTCAGGTTGGAGACTTCGCCCCCGACTGCCACCCGGCATAGCAGATAATCCTGCGTAAACATATTTTTGATATAGGTATTGATCTGTCCTACGGAAAAAATACTCTGTCTCTGGGCCAAGACAAACGCCGCTCCTTTTAACAAAAGGCTGCCGCATTTTTCAATACAGCAGCCTTTTTATCGTAATCTCTTTTCATGCAAATTTTGCCAGCACCCCGTTCACGAAGGCAGGGGACTGGTCTCCTCCAAAGGTCTTGCAAAGCTCTACCGCCTGATCAATGGCAACGCCGGTAGGGATCTCCGGATCATAGAGCAGCTCATAGACTCCCAGCCGCAGTACCGTCAGCTCCACCTTGCCGATCCGGCTTGTCTTCCAGCCGGAGGCTTTCCGCTGGATCTCCTCGTCAATATCCGGCAGTCTGTCCAGTATGGCGGACGTCTTCTGTCCGATATAAGCCTCATCCTCCGAAGAAAGAGGCTCCAGCTCCTCCAGATAAAGGGCGATCTGCTCCGGCATTTCTTCCTTTGCATAGAATTCCGCCTGAAACAGCGCCTTAAATATATGCTCTCTCAACTTGCTTCGCGTCATCATCTCAGTCTGATCCTCCGCGCTTACGCCGGACGCAGCGCCTTATTCCTCCGTTTTCATATCTACGCTGGCAATGCGCACATTCACATCGGAAACCTGCAGGCCGGTCATATTCTCAATCGCGTGCTTTACCTTCTGCTGTACCTTTTCAGATGTTTCGGGAATGTTATAGCCATATTCCAGATTCAGAGAAAGGGCTACACGCACCGTATCGCCCACTTCGATCTTCACGCCCTTGGACAGATTACGCATGCCCAGCTTGCTGATCACTTCGTTGGTAATGTTTCCGGCCATGGAAGCGACGCCTTCTACCTCGGTGGCAGCCAGACCTGCTATGATCGCCACGACCTCGTCTGCGATCTGCACTTCACCCAGATTGGTGTTCCCGTCGAGCTTATGGGTGCTTCTCTCTATTTCCTTTGCCATGAAAATCCCTCCTGCAAAATATTATACTTTTATACATTATACCCAAATTCATGTCTATTTGCAATGATTTTTCAAAAGGGTTTCATGAAATTCCGCCGATGGCCTCGATAATGCGCCGTTTATAAGTCAGAAACTGATCTGTCAGAAGAAATTCCGGGCTCCGTTCACTCTTGTTGTCCAGCCTGATCTCCTGTGTGATCTGACCGCCATCCCCCGGGGACGCTCCTTTGGGCAGCCCCAGAATGTAGATCCTGTCAGACAACAGCAGCGCCTCGTCGATATCGTGGGTGATCAAAAGGGTGGACAGTTTGATCTGTTCCATGATATCCAGATACCATTTGTGCATGGCGCTTTTGGTGATGGTATCCAGAGCGGAAAAAGGCTCGTCAAGAAGGGCCACCTCATCGGAAAACAGATAGGTACGCAGCAGCGCGGCCCGCTGTTTCATGCCGCCGGAGAGCTGACCGGGATATTTCTTCTCCGTTCCCTCAAGTCCGAACTCCTGAAAATAAGGCTGCACACGTGCTCTTGCCTCCCGTTTTTTCATCCCTCTGATCCGGAGGGGCATGGAAACGTTATCAATGACCGTCTTATAGGGCAGCAGCAGATCCTTCTGCAGCATGTAGCTGACCTGTCCTGCCTTGCCCGTAACGTCCCGATCCTTCAAATACACCTTCCCGCTGTCCGGGATCAGCAGCCCGGAGACCACATTGAACAATGTGGTCTTGCCCGCGCCGCTGACTCCCAGCAGACTGACGATCTCGCCCTGCTGAAGCCGGATGGAAATGTTTTCCAAAATCTTCTGCTGTCCGAAGGACACAGAAATCTGTTCCGTTCTCAATAGTGTCATAGTTTATCCTTCCTGCCCGGTGCGGGATCACGCCGCTTATTCCGGCAGATACTCGTTCGTAAATCCGAATCCTGCGGGGATCTCATTTTCGCAAAGTCCGTTTTGGTATACCCAGCTGTAAAAACGATCCCATCTTTCACTGTCGATCACGCCCCACTTGTCGGCGTCCGCCTTGTATTTGTCCGCAAGCCACTTCTGGCTGGCAGTGCAAAGCTCCAGATCCATGCCTTCGTTGGCGTCCACCAGTATTTTCGCCGCATCCTCCGGATTCTCAATGGCATATTCATATCCTTTGGAAACCGCAGCCATAAATCTCTTTGCCACCTCCGGCTTCTCCTTCAGGAAATCGTTTCCTGCGATGATGACCGGCGTATAGTAATCAAGCTCATCCGCATAATCGCTGAAATAGAAGAAATTGGTATCTAGGCCGGCCAGTTCTGTGTTGACGCCGTCCCAGGCATAATAGATCCAAACCGCATCGATGCCGCTCTCAAAAGCTCCCTGAATGTTTTCTACATACTGGGAAGCCAGATTGATGTCGTCATAATTACCGCCGTCGTCCGTCACCACTTTGCGGATCGTCGCCTGCTCTATAGGCAGATCCCATGTGGCATAAGTATGTCCCGCCATGTCAGCCGGACTCTCGATCCCCTTTTCCTTGGGGGAAATAATGCCGGAGGTATTGTGCTGGATGATGGCTGCCACCGCCGTAACCGGAAGCTGCTCTTCCTCGCTGCCGGCAAAGGCAGGCACCAGCGTATCCTGAAAGCTGATCCCAAACTGGGCCACATTGCTGGCAACCATGGATTCAGCGCCTGCGTCAGAAGCCTCCACGATCTCTACCTCGATCCCTTCTTCCTCAAAATATCCCTTTTCCTGGGCCACATAAAGTCCCGTATGGTTGGTGTTGGGCGTCCAGTCCAGCGCAACGACTACCTTTTCCGTCTCGGTGGCCTGTTCTGTCTGCTCCGCCTGATTCTCTGTTTCTTTCTGGTCGGTATTCTCCTTTGTCTCATTCCCGCAGGCTGTCAGAATACCCAATGACAATACCAGCGTGATCATCAATGCAATTTTTTTACGCATGTTTATGATTCTTCCTTTCCCATGGCATAATCAGCCATTTTATAATCGTAACCAGCAGCATCAGCAAAAGGCTGACTGCCGCGATAAAGAAAATCACCGCAAACATCCTGTCGTAGGAAAATGATTTTCTGACCCGGGTCATATAAACGCCCAGTCCTTCCGTTCCGCCAAGCCATTCTGAGATCACCGCGCCCACTACCGAATAGGTGACGGAAATCTTCAGGCCGGAGAAAAAGTACCCCAGCGCGCTTGGCAGCTTGATGTAAAGATACCGTTTCACAGGCCCGGCGCCCATTGCCCGCATCAGATTGAGGCCGTCCCGGTCAACGGAGGCAAAGCCTTCGATAAGACCGATGGTAATGGGAAAAAAGGTGGTAAGTACGATCAGCACTACCTTCGGGAACATCCCATAGCCAAACCACAAAAGTAAAAGCGGCGCAATGGCGATAGACGGTATGGTCTGTGATACGATCAGCAGCGGGTAAATGCCGTTCATCAGCGGTCTGCAGGCATCCATCAGCGTGGCAATGACAAAACTCAGCCCAATACCGATGAAAAGCCCCAGAAACGCCTCCTGCAGCGTGGTGGCCCCGTGCCGGCACAAAATGGGAAAATCTTCCCGGAACGCCTTCAGCACCTTTCCCGGCGAGGGCATCATAAATTCCGGCATGACGCCCGACGTGGAAAGCCAGTGCCACAGCAGCAGGATCAGCGCGACGGCCACTGCCGGCGCTGCGATCTTTGAAATTGTATTACTGGTGGTGTTTTGTAACTTTTTCATCAATCGTCAACACTTTCTCTTCCGGCGCATAGCTGATCTTTACATAAGACGCCACTTTTGCGCATCCCGCCTTGATGGCAATCTTCTGGCAGTTTTTTACCACTTCCATCAGCTCGTCATAATCGCCCTCAATGGCAGTCTCACAGGGGCCTACATAATAGGTATACCCTGTGCTTTTGATGTAGTCGATGACCTCGTCTACAATTCTCACTACTTCTTCGTCTGTCTCTACATGGGGCAGCACCTGGATCGCAACGCTTGCATTCATATCCATTCCTCCTTTGATTTTTATTGTTTTTCTCTTCCGTTTCGGAAGGGAAACGCACCTGCCGGCCGGGGCTTTCCTGTAATAAAATCCGGCCCGCACAGACTGCGGCGGTTTTGCGGGCTTTGCCACCCGCGCCGTTTTATGACATAAAAATACGCCCCGGATTCCGAGGCGGTATGGTTGTACGTCATAGACAGCAGATACTGTATTCTCTATACATCCCTACGCCGGCATTATCCGGATCAGGTTGAGACGGCGCGCCGTCTCAGGGTCGAAACATTCTGTTTCCTCTCAGCCCGATAGTTCAAGCTCCCCTTGTGCCTTCCAGTCTATACTGTCACGCAGAAAATGTCAATAGAAAACTGCCGCTCTGCAAACGCAAATCTGCCCTCCTGTCCCTTCCGGATTTCTGTTTCAGGACGCCGGGCAGGGGAAAATTATGATATTTCTTTTATTTTGTTGAAAATTTCCGGCAATATACTTATAATATTTTTTAAATGATATCAATACTATATTCTAGTCATTATTCAGAAAGGATGTCTGTCATGAAACGAAAGTTATTTTTAACCTTTGGCCTGTGCCTGCTCATTACAGGGAGCATTGCCGGTTGTCAGGATAAGCAGCCGGCCGGCGGAAATTTCTCTGCCGCCACCAATACGAATGAGACTGCCGTTTCCTCCGTTCCGGCCACAGCCACACAGGGCCCGAAAGTATTGATCCTGGAAGAGGAAGCAAAAGATATCGCCCTGCAGAATGCAGGCGTAAACGAATCGGATGTGACCGGTCTGCGCATCCGTCTGGAAACCGACGACGGCGCCCAGATATACGAAGTAGATTTCTATGTGGGAACTACGGAATATGATATTGACGTGGACGCTGTCAGCGGCGCTATCCGCAGCATGGATTCGGAGATCGAAGACGATTTTGACCCCAACGCAGGCGTGATCTCCCAAACCATCTCCGAGCAGCAGGCAAAGGATATCGCCCTGCAAAAGGTTCCCGGCGCTCAGGAGTCTAACCTGCAGATCCAGCTGGAGTCTGACGACGGCCAGCAGATCTACGAGGGAACAATCATCTATGATCGGACAAAGTATGAATTCGAGATCAATGCGCTGGACGGCACGATTCTGGAATGGGAACAGGAATGAGCCTATTTCCCCTCCACGCCGTTCTTTTTGCAGATATCTGCTAACACACATCTGTCACAGTGAGGTTTTGTACGGGCCGTACAGACCTCACGGCCGTGGCAGACCAGCCTGTGGCAGAAATCATTTCCCTCCTCCGGGGGAATGATCTTCCACAACGCCATCTCTACTTTTTTCGGCTCCTTGATATGATCCACCAGACCCATCCGGTTCACGAGGCGGATGCAGTGCGTATCGGTAACGATCGCAGGCTTTCCGAACACATCTCCCATGATCAGATTGGCGCTCTTCCTTCCCACGCCGGGCAGTTTTAACAGCGCGTCAAAATCATCAGGAACCTTTCCGCCATACTCTTCCCATAATATTTTCATACAGGCGCTGATATCCCTCGCCTTGCTGTGTCCCAGCCCGCAGGGCTTCACAATGGCCTCTATATCCTCCACAGGCGCTTCGGCCAGCGCTTTCACGTCAGGAAATTTTGCATACAGCTTTTGCACTACCACATTTACTCTGGCATCCGTACACTGGGCAGCCAGACGTACGCTCACCAACAGTTTCCATGCCTGATCAAAATCCAGCGTACAGTCTGCGCCGGGATATTCTTCTTTCAGCCGTTCAATAATCTCCAATGCCCTTTGTTTCTTCGTCATTTGTATTCTCCTGCTCCTTTTTCTCATGCCGCTCTGTGATGATCATCAAAACCCCGGTCTCCACAGACACCTCCGCGGGCCGCCCTGTGAAAGCATTGCTGACCCCCAGCGGCTTGTCGTTTGTCATCGTGTAATTATCCAGCCGGTACTGCAGCCCTTTTTCAAAAACGCCCGTACAGACGTCGCTGCAGGCAAACACAGAAATAATCCCCTTTTCCTCCGGTGAAAAGGTCACCTTTCTGGGGCCGGAAAAAACCTGTATTTTCTGGCGCCGGTCAAACAGTGAGCCCTGTCTGCCGGTCTTTGCAAGCCAGACCAGAAGCTGGATATTCGCCAATGTGTGGTCGATCCGGCCGCCGCACCCGCCATATAAATAGAACTGTTCATATCCCAGCGCGATCCCTTTTTCAATGGCCGCCTCCATGTCGGTATCGTCCTTTTCCACCGGGAGCTTCAGCGTTCTGGGATGATGGGGGATATAAGAAAGAGAATCAAAGTCCCCCACCACAATATCCGGCTGCAGGCCCAGCCGTTCCAGATAGGAAAGCCCGCCGTCCGCGGCGATCAGACAGTCCTCCGGTCCTATGGGGAGCTTTTCTTCCGAGAAATCCCCGGCGCCCACGATAATACATTTTTTATCCATACCACGGTTCTCCTCCTGCTGTTCCTTCTGTCTCTTGCCTGCCGCTCAGTTCTGACGCCCGGCGTTTTGCCGCCGTCAGCTTCGTGTCATCTTACATTTCAAGCCTTTCTGCCCTTTTGCAGATCCGGCTTCGCTCCGATGCCTTCTGCAGTTACGGATCACATCTTCTCAGGCGCCTCAAATCCCAGAAGGCTGATGCAGGTTTCCAGTATTCCCTTTGTCAGCCGGAGAAGGGCAATCCATGAAGCCTGTTTTTCCTGATCCTCTTCTCCCATGATCTTTGTCTCATGGTAGAAACGGTTGAAGTTATTGGCCAGCTCATAAATAAAGGAGCAGATCTTGTGCGGCGCATTCTCTTCATAAGCAGACTCCAGCACAGGCGCGAACTGGGTCAGCACCAACATCAACGCCTTCTCGCTGCCGCTCTTTGGCGCAAGCAGCGTTTCTTTGCCCTTTCCGCCCTCTCTGTCATACTTATTCAAAATGGATTTGATACGCACGATGGTGTACAGGATATAAGGGCCGGTATTCCCCTCAAAAGAGGTAAAACGGTCAATGTCGAATATATAATCCTTGGAAGCCTGATTGCTCAGATCCCCGTATTTCAAAGCAGACAGCCCTACTATGGCCGCCGTCTTCCTCGCCTCCGCCTCATCGGCCTCATGATTCTCCATGATCTTCCGATACATTTCCCGGCTGATCTCGTCCAGCAGGTCTTCCAGCTTCATCACTCCGCCGTCCCGGGTCTTAAAGGGCTTTCCATCTTTGCCGTTCATCGTGCCAAACCCTACAAACTGCAATTTCGTATGTTCGTCCACGATGCCCGCTTTTCTGCAGCAGCGAAATACCTGCACGAAGTGCATTTCCTGCCGTTTATCCACCACATAAATGATCTTATCGGGGCTGTAAAGCGCTTCCCGCTCTAAAATGGTGGCGATATCCGTGGTGGCATACAGCGCGGAGCCGTCGGATTTGAGGATAATGCAGGGGGGAACCTCCTTGGTGTCCGTCTCCTCCTTTACATCCACGATCAGCGCCCCCTCATCCAGATAGGCGACGCCTTTTGCCTTCATATCTTCCACCATCCCGGGAATATAGGAATCCACATCCGACTCCTTTTTCCAAAGCTCAAAGGAGACGTTCAGGCTATCGTAGATCCGCTTGATATCCGGTATAGAGACATTCAGAATGTGCTGCCAAAGGGAGCGGTAACCCCTGCGGCCCTGCTGCAGCTGACGGGTGGCGAGAAGGGCCTCCTCCCTGTACGCCGGATCCTCCTTTGAACTTGCGCTGGCGGCAGGATAGATCTCCGAAAGCTGGCTCAGTGTAAAGGGCGGCTCTGTGGGATATTCCCCTGTATAATTCTCGTCAAAATAAGGAAGCTCCGGCCTGCGGCGCTTCATCTCCGTAATGATCAGCCCTATCTGCAGACCCCAGTCGCCCAGATGCACGTCGCCCATCATGTGATGACCCATGTATTTTCCGATCCGCTTGATGCTCTCGCCGATAATAGCGGGGCGCAGATGCCCAACATGGAGCGGTTTTGCCACATTGGCGCCGCCGTAATCCACGATCACAGTCTCCGGCTCTTTTGTTTCCTCCAGGCCGAACTTTTCGGATGCCGCCATTTCATTTAAATATCCCGCCAGATATCCGTCTTCTATCTTTAGATTGATAAATCCCGGGGGCACGGCCTCCGCCATGGAAAACAGCCTGTTTCCGGAAAGCGCTTCCAGGCAGTCTTTTGCGATCATGACAGGCGCCTTTTTGTATTCTCTGGCCGCGGCCAGCGCGCCGTTGCACTGATATTCACACAGGTCAGGGCGGTTTGACAGGGTCACCGCCGCATATTTGGGATCATAGCCTGCTTTTGTAAACGCCTGCCGCATCTCTTCTGTAATTAAATCTAAAATCTTTTTCATGCTTTCCTCCAAATTCTCATATCCCGGCAGATTCCCGTGCAGGCGCAGATCCGCCTGACCCTGATCGTCGAGTAAACTGTACCGTATATTATAACAGATTTGCCGCATAATGCAAAAGATAATTGAAAAAAACTACAAGATATTGTATGATAAGGAAAGATTGAAGATTGACAAAGAAGGAGGAGTTCTATGAGACATTTGATGAGTCCCCTGGATTTCACTGTGGAAGAGCTGGATCATCTTCTGGATCTGGCAACAGACATCGAAAAGCATCGGGAAAAATATGCCCACGTCTGTGACGGCAAGAAGATCGCCACTCTGTTCTATGAACCCAGCACACGGACACGACTGAGTTTTGAGACTGCCATGCTCAATCTGGGCGGCAGTGTGATCGGCTTTTCCAGCGCCGATTCCAGCTCCGCGGCCAAAGGCGAAAGCGTCAGCGATACCATCCGCATGGTTTCCTGTTACGCCGATATCTGCGCCATGCGCCATCCCAAGGAGGGCGCGCCCATGGTGGCGGCAAGCAAGTCTTCCATTCCTGTCATCAACGCAGGCGACGGCGGTCACCAGCATCCCACCCAGACCATTACCGATCTCCATACCATCCGTTCCCTGAAGGGGCGGTTATCTGATCTGACTATCGGTCTCTGCGGCGATCTGAAATTCGGCCGTACCGTTCACTCCCTCATCAACGCGTTGGTCCGTTACGAGGGAATCTCCTTCGTGCTGATCTCCCCGGAGGAGCTGCGGGTGCCTGATTACATCCGGGAGGATGTCCTGCAAAAAAATCATGTTCCTTTCAAAGAAGTGGTCAGTTTGGATGAAGTCATGGGCGAGCTGGATCTGCTCTACATGACCAGAGTTCAGCGGGAGCGCTTTTTTAATGAAGAAGAATATATCCGCATGAAGGACAGCTATATTCTGGACGCCAAAAAAATGTCTCTGGCAAGAGAGGACATGCTGGTACTCCATCCCCTTCCCAGAGTCAACGAGATCTCCGTGGAGGTGGACGACGATCCCCGGGCAGTTTATTTCCGTCAGGTACAGTACGGCGTTTACGCCCGCATGGCCCTGATCATCATCTTGTTAGGATTGGAGGATAAGGTATGTTAAATGTAGGCAAAATCGACGAAGGATTTGTGCTGGATCACATTCCCGCAGGCAAGAGCATGGATATCTACCGGGATCTGCAGCTGAATGATCTGGACTGTACGGTTGCTATCATCAAAAATGCCCGCAGCAACAAGATGGGGAAAAAGGACATCATCAAGGTGCAGTGCCCCATTGACGATATGAGCATGGATATTCTGGGCTTCATCGATCACAAGATCACAGTCAATGTGATCCGGGACAGCGAGATCGTGGAAAAGAGAACCCTGTCCCTGCCCAAAGAGATCAAAAACATCATCAAATGCAAGAATCCCCGGTGCATCACTTCCATCGAGCAGCAGCTTCCCCATATCTTTATCCTCACAGACCCGGAAAAGCGGATCTATCGCTGCAAATATTGTGAGGAGAAGTATTCCGGAAAATACCGGGGACGATAACATAGCGGATCTTTCAAAAAAACGGGGCTGCCAGGATACGGCAGCCCCGTTTGTTCTATTCCTATTTCAGATCCATGTATGATCAGCAGCGCCAATCCCATGCCAGTCCTACGATATTTTGGAGAATACGCAGCGCATCGTCCGATGTCACCACACCGTCCCCGTCGATGTCCGCTGTCTTTTTCCACACACTGCCGTTCTGGCTGAGCTTCACTGATTCCTTCAGCACCAGCAGCGCGTCTTCGGATTCCAGCACGCCGTTTCCATTCACATCTCCGACTCTGTAAGCGCCTACGGCAAGAAAGGTTCCCAATTCGTCTACCGTGAACTCATAGTTTCCAAATGATCCGGGCGCCGGCAACAGGTATTCTGCTTCCAGCTCTGTCCTGCTGCCGTCCTCTCCCAGCTGATAGATCCGTTCATACTGGATCTTTTCTTTCGCCGGGTAATAAGGCATCTGAATACGATAATAAGTTCCTTTCGGCTCTACCGGCTCCCCGTTCTTCTCAAAAACAAACCGGTAAAGGGCAGACACGCCGTCTGTTCCCGCCGTGACGCGATCATACTCTGTCCCTTCCGTGACACCTTCCACTTTCAGGATCACATCCTCCGCTCCAATGACAGGATCATCGGTCCATACTGAAAATCCATCCGCCTCTTTGCAGTATTCCCCGATATACGCATAGGGGTATTCTTTCAAATTCTCCTTCAGATATGCGGCCGCATAACTGTCTTTATAAGTATAAAAGCAGCATGTGAAAAACGATCCTGAAGACTGAGGAGAATCTGCAAATGCGTCGCCGGCAATATAGCTTAAGCTGCGTGGAAGGGTTACCTTTTTCAAGGTGTCCATACAGTTGTAAAAGGCTTTTTCTCCGATCTCCTGTACGCCCTCTTCCATATATACTTCTTCAACCGCCTCCAGTGACAACGCCTTAGCGCCGATCTTTTTCACGGAAGCAGGAATCGTCAGCCTGCGGATTCCTCCCTCGCTCCAAAAATCATTTCCATGATACGCATTCTCGCCGATTTCTGTCACCGGATGACCGTCGATCTCTGAAGGGATTATGCAGTTTTGAACATTCTCCAGAGAATGTCCGAGGCTCTTGATATGAGAGAACTCGGTGATCATCACGGTTTCGTCTTCCTTCACCTCGTAGGTGTATACATAAGGATTGCCTTCCTCATGATATTCGGCCCCGTAAGCACAGAAGACATTGGCGAACATTGCGCCTGCCAGCACACATACCAGTCCCGCCAGCCGTTTCAAACTCTTCTTTGCATTTTTCATAGCGCACACCTCCATACCATTCTATATTGAATTTTTATTTCTCATCTTTTGAATCCTGATCCTTGTGCCTGAAGATCTTGTCCTTCAGCGCCAGCACCACTATGAGGGCAACTGCCGCAACGCCAATAACCACATACAAGATGATATCTTTATATGCGTCATCTCCTGTGGTCACAGCCGAAAGCACATTTGCAGCAAGCCATGCAGATGCCATTGAAATTCCTCCTTTTTTGTGTAAGCAAAACGATAAGCCGGGTTATGTCGTGGGTGATCATCTATCTAGGACTGCCGTTACCGGCAGCCTCCAGCGACCTACCTAAAAGCAGATCGGGCAAATCTGTCGCTTTTCATTCGGTCTTGCTTCGGATGGGGTTTACATGTGCCCCCTTTGTTGCCAAAGGGGCGGTAGGCTCTTACCCTGCCTTTCCACCCTTACATTACGGCAAGCCGCAATGCGGTTTATTTCTGTTGCACTGGCCTTGGAGTCGCCTCCACCGGACGTTATCCGGCATCCTGCCCTGTGAAGCCCGGACTTTCCTCACCCGGCGCCTTTCGGTCTGCCGGCTGCGATCACCTGTCTTACTTACTCTATGTTTATTTTAGTACCTAAATCCGAAAAAGTCAATTATAAGTATCTTTTCAAGCACGCCCTAAAATGCAGCTGCCTTACAGTCAGATCTTCTTATTATACATTTCCCAGATTTTCTGTCGTTTTCCGTAATGAAGCACGGAAGCGGAATAGATCCTCATAGAGATGATCACCAGCAAAACAATGGAAATCAACAAAATCCCTATGGAGATCAGCATCTCTCCTGTTTCCATACCGCCGTTCAGCAATCTTGACGGCACCATAAAGGGAGACGAAATCGGCAGATACATGGCAATCTTCTGCAGTGTACCGTTTCCGGATGATGATATACTGGTAAAATAACCCAGATAAAATCCGAGAACGGCAACCAGACTTACGGGCATCATCGCAGAATTCACATCTTCGATCTTGCTTACAGACGCGCCGCACACCGCATTCAGCATTGCATAAAGTGAATAACCCAAAACAAAATAGATCAGCAGGAACAGCGCGCTGTAGGGCGTCACCGCGTTCAGCGACAGGGTTGCCCCAAAAAGCTGGAATCCTTCCGGTATAAACAGGCTGCAGCAGATCACCGCAAACAAGATCACGCCGCCAAACTGCAGCAGTCCCAGCACACCCATTGCCAGACATTTGCCGATGAGAATACGGGAAGGCTTTGCCGAAACGATCAGCGTCTCCATCACGCGAGACGTCTTTTCTGTAGCCACTGACATTGCCACGCCATACCCGTAATAATATACGGCAAAAAACATCAGCATGGTAAAGATGATTCCCAGCATATAACCGGTCATATCCAATTGTCCTGCCGCCTCTTCTTCCAGCGGCAGCGGTTCCGTTGCCGCTGCAATTTCTTCCCGGGTCAGGCCCTTTTCCATCAGCTGTGTCTGCGTATAGAGATTCCCCAGTGTCTCCGCCGCAAGCTGGGAATCAATTCCTGACATAAAATCCTTACAGATCACCAGGATATGGGGCCTGCCGTCCTGCTCTGTCACAGATACGACGGATATTTCTCCGTTTTCCTCTATTTCTTTTCTGTATTGCTCCAGTTTTGCCGTCTCTCCGGGGCGGACATCATTTTCCGGGAATGCCGCTGCCAGAGCCTGCTGCCCCGACGGTATCAGCTCATTCTCATCGATGTAATAACAGATCTCTTCTCCTGACCCGTTCTGCTCTGTCTCCTCATTGGCGCTTTCCTCCACGGAACCGGCGCTTTCGTCTTCGGAAAACAGCGACATAGTTCTGGGTATCAGGCTAAGGACCAGGATCAGCGCCAGTATCACCACTGTAGAAATAATAAACGCTTTCTTTTTTGCGGCGTCCCGCAAGGTATATTGAAAAACGATGAAAATCTGTCTCATAAGTCACTCCCCACCTTTTCTATGAAGATTTCGTTCAGAGACGGTTCTTTAATCTCATATTTTGTGGGATAGTTCCCGTCATCCAGCAGCTTCTTCAGAAAACGGTTCGCCATCTCGTCCCCCTTGATCTTGTATTCCATCTCATTGGCGCGGGCTTCCAGCAGCTGCAGGCCACAGGCCTCTGCCGCCGCAGAGACATCCTGACCGCTGCTGACGATCAGGTTCGTATGCCCATAACCCGCCTTAATCTGCCGCATATTTCCCTTTAAGACGGTTTTCCCGTGATGAAGGATCAGAAGATTTTCACAATACTCCTCCACCGTACTCATCTGGTGACTGCTCATCACAATATACCGGCCTTCATCCGTCAGCTGGCGGATCAGTCGGCTCAGGATCTCCGCGTTTACAGGATCCAACCCGCTGAAAGGCTCATCCAGAAAAATCAACTGGGGATTGTGGATCAAAGTAGCGATCAGCTGGATCTTCTGCTGGTTGCCTTTTGACAGCTTTTCCGCCTGCATGTCCCGGTACTCCGAAACCTCCAGCCGCTCCATATAGGACAGCGCAGATTTTTTGGCATCTGCCTTGCTCATGCCCCGCAGCTGTCCGAAATAGATCAGCTGATCCAGCACCTTATTCTTCATATAGATGCCCCGCTCCTCCGGCATATATCCAAAAGCCAGCGTCTCTCTTGAGATTTTCTCTCCGTTCCAGGACGCGCTGCCGCTGTCTGCAGGCATGATCCCCAAAATCATGCGAATGGTCGTGGTCTTTCCCGCACCGTTGGTTCCGATCAGCCCGAACACACCGGGTTCATTCATATCAAAACTGATATGGTCTACCGCAATTTTATTGCCAAAAGCCTTACATAGATTGTCTGCCTGCAAGCTCATTGACGTCCTCCTGTTCCGGCATAGACTTCTTTATCGCCACACCACATTATATTTTATTTATTATAGCACTATTTTATATTATATACAACTTTTTCAAAGCGCCGAAATCAGCTTCACTACCCGCTGCAGGATCAGCAGCGCGTCCTGGGCGGTAACCCCACCGTCTCCGTCCGCATCCGCCGCTTTCATCCATGTATCCGCAAGCTGCTCCAATTTTACCACATGCCGCAGTACTCTGAGGGAATCTTCCGCCGTTACCAGCTTGTCTCCATTCAGATCGCCAATGCGGACCGCGCCTTCCGGCACCTGACATTCCAGCATCGCCATCCCCATATTGCCGCCCGTATCGATGGCATAAATGTGTGTAAGATACACACCGGATTCATAATCGTGGTCTTTCACTTTTATCCGGCAGGTAACAGCATCCCCTTCCATCGTTCCACGGCTTGTTTGGGAAGTCATCCATTGGGGATCAAGATCATCCTGTCCCCCGGCTTCGGTCCATGTGGGGAACTGTACCCGGTCAATCTGCCCGTCGTCCGTCACTTTACAGGTAATCGTATAGCCATTTTCATTTACATCCGTAACAGACACGTCTGTAACTACAGGCTTTGTCACATCCAGATCGCTGCAGGTAAATTCCACTGTGCCGATCTCGTATTTTACCGTCCCTTTGTATGCGTACAAAGCCACCTTATTTGCGCCCTCATTTAAAAATGCCGTGGGCACATTTGCATAAAAGCCCGCCTGCTTTACATTGTACTCAGGATAAGCGACATTCACATCTTCTCTTTCCTTCCGGGCGCATACAAGCTCGTTATCATTTACAACAGCCCTGATCTCCGTAATGGCTTCTCCTAAGATCGCCCAGCCTTCCAGCCGAACCGTTCCCTCATAATGCTGACCGGCCGCCGGAGAATCAATCCATGATCGAAAAGGAAGCGACGCAGCGGCGCCGTACATCGCCCAATATGTAGTCATTGCCAGATTTCCTCTTTTGGTGGATTCCTGAACGATATTTCCCGGGCGTTCAAAATAATAGCACCAGTCGTAGCCGGCCTGATATGCCCCCTCCTGCGTGCAGGCAATTGTCCGAAGTTTCTGGAGCAGTTCCGGATAATCCTTTTGCAGCTCATACTCCAGATAATTCATCTGCCCTTCCACGGTTTTATAATCAAGTCCTTTTTGGCTGCAATAGCTGATCAGATCCTGCCTTCTGGAACCGCCCCACTGGCACAGTCCGTAGAATCTGCCGCCTCCGATGATGTCCGGATTAAAGCCACATTCCCGCTCAATATTCGCCATGATTCCACAGGCTGCCGCCACATTCAGTCCCATCTGCGCCGTTAAATATGTATAGATCTGTTTCTGATTTGTCTCTCTGTCCCATGCGTAAGATTCAGAAATACCGGCACCTGCAAACAGCTGCCCCGCTAAGATCAACGCTATCAGAAAAGATATCCATTTCTTTTTCATCACTCTCTCCTTGTATCTTTATTTTTCTATTTTTAATTCCGGTGATTTTAACACTTATTTAACATTTTGTCAACTTTTGTTATTATTTTTTACGTGTTTCCCCCACAATTTTCTTTATTTTTGCCGATTTTTATCCATTTTCATCCATTTTCGACATTTTCTGTCGAATTTTGATGATTTTTTTCTATTGCCATTTATGTAAAATATGGTAACTTATTTTAAAAAAGACACTACATGATACAATTATTTGTATAAGTGTCAATCTGATACCCTATTTGTATTTTGCTTTCTGAGGAGTGAGATTCATGGAAACTCCGATCATTTCCTATGAAGATAACCAGATAGAATTGTTGAAGCAGGAAACCGGGCGTCTGCTTCGCCGGCTTGGTGTAAACAGTTCTTATAAGGGATTTTGGTACACGGTTTTTGCCGTTGCATTGGCGCTGGTAAATCCCATGGAGCTTACCTTTGTATGCAAAGGACTTTATCTTGACATCGCCGTCCGTTTTCATACCAATCCCAACTGTGTAGAACGAAATATCAGAACCATCAAACAGATCATCTGGTCTTACGGAGATCGTCAGCTTCTGGACGATATATTTGGAAGCGCGCCTGCATCAAAGCCGCTGCACAACGCGGCGTTTATCGATCTTCTGTCTCAATATGTAAAAAAGCAGCTGGAGCTGCATTGAAGGGGCAGCCCCTTGATTTTTTATCGCAAAAAAATTATACTGTGTTGAGAATAAAATCAAAAAGTCGGGATGATTGCTTTGCACGATATCTGGAACCCATGGCACGGATGCCGGAAAAAAAGCGAGGGCTGCGACAACTGCTATATGTTCTTTTTGGATCGTATGCGGGATAAAAGCGGCTCTGACATATACAGAACAAAAACAAACTTTCATTATCCCCTTCAGAAGGATCGGAAAGGAAATTATAAGATCCGGAGCGGTGAAATGATCCGCGTCTGCATGACCTCGGACTTTTTTCTGGAAGAGGCGGATCCCTGGCGGGATGAGGCATGGGAAATCATGGGCCGGCGCAGAGATGTGAAATTCTTTCTCCTGACCAAACGGCCGGAGCGTGTTGCCGGACACCTGCCCCACAACTGGGGAGACGGCTGGGACAACATTTTTTTCAATGTCACGGCTGAGAACCAGAGGCGCGCCGACGAGCGCATCCCCCTGCTGCTGGAGCTTCCGTTTAAGCACAAGGGCATCATGTGCGCACCCTTTATCGGCCCGGTGAGCATCCGAAGCTATTTGAAATACGGTCAGATTGAACAGGTGCTTTGCGATGGAGAAAATTATGACGGCGCAAGGCCCTGTCATTATGATTGGGTGAGATCCCTCCGACAGGAATGTGTGGATTTTGACGTGACCTTCGTTTTCTGCGGAACAGGACGAAGATTTGTAAAGGATGGAAAGCTATACAAAATCGAGGGGAACGGCCTTCAGAGCCAGCAGGCATACCGCTCCGGATTAAGCTATCAGGGCAGGCCGATCCATTTTGATCTATATGACGACTGGGGCTGTCCCATTCCCCATGAACGGCTGTACGTCCCTCACTACCGGGAGCGCTGCCAGACCTGCGGCATGAAAATCAGCTGTAACGGATGCAGTGACTGCGGCTCCTGTGAAAAGGCGGCTTCCGGACGCTGAACGTCATAATCGCGGCGTGCCGGCAAATTCGGACAATGGAACAAGATCATTTTATCTGATCATATTATGATATTCACGATCCAGCCTGTCACAAGAGAAAACATCATGACAAAGACAAGGTACATCAAAAACCGTTTCAAGCCAAGCACGATCTTCAGTGCCCCAAGGTTTGTGATCTTTGTGGCGGGGCCGGTGATCATAAAGGCCGAAGCGCTTCCCATACTCATGCCCATGGCCAGCCATTCCCGGATCAGCGGGATCGTCCCGCCGCCGCAGGCATACAGAGGAACGCCGATCGTCGCCGCCATAAGCACACCAAATCCCTCGTTGGCTTCACCAAACAACGCCGCAAATTTATCTGCAGGAACGTATCGCTGGAACAGGGCGGATAGTAACACGCCCAGCAGAAAATACAGCCCGGTCGCTTTGATGTTTCTGCCGAGATTGAACAGAAACCGCAGAAACAGGTTCGGATGGGTGTCGTGGCTCGCCCTCGGCTCAAAGCCCTTGAAATTGAAAAACGGCTCATTTCTGAACAGGTACTTGCCGCCGGAACCAGCAGCATTTCTTTTCCCGTAAAAAATATAAACTACAATTCCGGCCACGATCCCGCATATTGTACTGGACACGATCCGGATCACAAGGGCCGTTGTTCCAAGGGCAGTACTGTACATTACGAGCTGGGGATTCAGCAGCACGCTGGACATCATAAACGCCGCCAGCCAGTCGTCCCGCATTCCATGTCTCGAGAAGGATGCGGCGATGGGGATCGTGCCGTACATACAAAGGGGAGAGGCGATCCCCAGCAGGCTTGCCGGGATCACGCCCCAGATCCCCCATTTTTTATCCCGAATACGGTCAAAGGCGTTGTGAATGGCGTCCTTCGCAAATACAGACACCAGCGACCCGATGACCATACCCATGATCCAGTATCCCGCGATCTGCCGCAGCTGGATCATAAAATAATAGCTGATATAAATAAATTCTCTTTGAATCACTTCAAAAATTTCACTCATCAATCTTCACCAAATCGTAATCCCTGCTGCCAAGGGAGATCTCCTCCGCATGCTCCAGTGTGTGCAGTCCGTTCTGATTCTGTACGCGCCGCTTCAGAGAATCACTTCCTTCTGCCGCAAAGCACAGATCGATGGACGCCTGATCGATGGCGACCGGATCTGTAGAAGCCAGAATGCCGATATCATGGATATCCGGCTCAGCGGGGTTGCCGTCACAATCACAGTCAATGGAGATATTATTCAGAACATTGATATAGATGATCCGCTCTCCGTTCCCAAGATAATCAGATACGGACTTTCCAGCCTCCGCCATGGATTCTGTAAAAGCGGTCTGATTGCCGCCCCATGGACTTGTATGGCTTCTGCCGCCGGTATGGATCAGGCATTTGCCCTCTTTGGAACCAAGCCCGATGGAAATATTTTTGATGGCGCCGCCAAAGCCTGCCATAGCGTGTCCCTTAAAATGAGACAATACAATGTAAGAATCATAATCGTCGAAATGAGATCCTACATAGTTGGTCTGCAGATAGTTTCCGCCGTCAACCTCCAGCTGCATGGAGCCGTCCGCGTCCAGAATATCCACGTCCGCGATCTCGGTAAACCCGTGATCCTTCGCTACCTGCATGTGCATGGCCGTCTCTGTCCGGGAACCGCCGTAGGCTGTATTACACTCCACAATGGTGCCTTTTACCGACTGCACCAGATCCCCGATCAGTTCGGGCCGCAGATAATTACTGGCAGGCGGCTCGCCCGTGGAAATCTTCACGGCAACCTTCCCTGTGGGCGACCAGTTCAGCGCCTGGTAAACCGCCATCAGTCCATCCGGCGTGATGTCTGAGGTCATATAAACCACAGAACCATCAGAAGGAGCTTCTGTTTCCTCCGGCGCGTTTGTCTCAGCCGGTGTTTTCGTCTCTTCCGGCATATTTGTCTCAACCGGAGATGCTGTCTCAGCCGGCACGTTTGTCTCATCCGGAGATACTGTTTCATCCGGTATAGCCGGCTCTGTGGGCTCATCTGTCTCTGTTGGCCCGGCTGGTTCATCTGTCTCATCCGGCACAACTGGCCTGTCCGGATCTTCCGTTGTCTCCGGAGGTACGGCTGACCCGTCATACGTTCTCTCCGGTATCAGCTTCACCACCGTCTTCAATATCTCCAGCGCGTCCGTTGCGGTCAGTTCTCCGTCTCCATCCATATCCGCAAGCTGATAAGGAAGTCCCTCTTGTATCGTTGTCAGCTTTACCTCATGCTTTAAAACTGACAGCGCGTCGTCTGCCGTTATTATGCCGTTTTGGTCAACATCGCCGTAACAGAGATCCGGCATATCCTGCGCACTGTAGGCGATCACGCCGACACTTCCAACGACCAGCGCCGCCAAACATACAAAACACAGGATAAAGCATGTCCTTACGCCCTTGGACTGCTTGATCCTTTTTGCAAAAAACTCCTTCATTCGCATCATATCTACCTCCCGTCATTTTCAAGATTCTTCAAAATCTTTTTCTATATTAGTTCTGTTTTTCCAGTTTACCTGAAACTGCTCATTTATGATCCGCCTGCCTGCTGCTTTTCCCAGAAGGCTGCCGCGTCATTGATCCAGCCCTCCGCAACAGTACCGGTACCCAGACCGAATCCGTGGCTTAGCCCTTCATAAACATGAAATTCTGTTGGAATACCAAGATCATCAAGCGCCTGAATTCTCCGTTCCATTGTTCTCCAGTCCGCAATCCCGTCATTGGTACCCACACATACGTATGTAGGAGGATCCTCTTTGCTGTACTCGCTGTGGCCTGTATACTGCATCACCACTGTTCCCGGACGGGGCAGATCGTCTCCACCAAAATAAGCAGGGCCATACGTTCCCAGATATGCCGCCATTCGTGCGCCGGCGCTGCCGCCCCAAAGGGAATAACACGCCGTATCTACTTCCAGTTCCTCCGCGTGTTCAAAAATAAAACTGATGGCTCTCGCCAGATCTTCACAGGCTGTCTGCGCTCCCGGCCGGTAGATCAGCGCAAAAGCGTTATAACCCATTTTAGAAAGCTCCAGCGCATGGGGGAAGCTGTCATGAATGGCCCCCACATAGGCAAATCCGCCGCCGGCATTGCACACTGCAAATTTTTTGCCGGGATCTCCTTTGAAGAAAAACAAGCCTGTATCTCTCTTGTCCGGGTCAGCCGCTTTTTCCTTCTCCGTATAAATATCATAAAAAACCGTATCTCCTGCAGCGGCATGCGCTTTCAGATAATTACAGATCTCCACGGTTTTGTCCGGATCAATGTTGTTGTACCATGTCAGCCGGAGATCTCCCAGCCTGTCGCCGCTGTAATAACCGGCATCCACCGGAAAGATCAGGCGGCCGTAGTCCCCAAATACCGGATCGTTTATCACTTCAGATATTTTTGTCCCGGCTGTATAAGAAGGATCTGTACTCTGATCCTCACGTCCCTTTTTCCAGAACCAGCAAAGTCCGTTATATGTGTATTCCATAGAAGCGGTTCCTCCATGGTCATAGCCTTCTTTGACGCGGTACGCAAAATTGCCCTCCTGCTCCGTATTTCCCTCTGTGAAGCAGTCCGAGCTTCGCATCTTTTCTACCCTGTCATTTTCATAACTGTATGCGAAGTCATTGGTTCCGGTCATGACCCACACAAAATACTCGTTTTGGTTACGCCCTTCGGCTGCCTCAAATATCGTCTCGTCATCAAGAGTCGTCCCGCAGCTCATAGGCAGAAAATAATGAAAATAATCCAGACAGTTCTGAAACGTTCTCCACGTCGCCACAGAACCCATGGAAAAACCGCCGAATCCCCTGTGATCTCTGGATGCTGCCAGCCCTTCGGGCGTCGTATCCTGCGCATAGGTACTGTATTTTCCTTCCACCGCCGGCATCAGATCGTTTACAAGCTCATTGTGATAGTTTCTGTTCAACTGCAGGGCTAAACTGAAGCTTGCGCTGTCCTCAGGCGAAGTATTGTTGTAAGTAGGACAAACGATAATAAGCGGGTCAAAATCCCCGTTCGCGATGGCGTTGTCAATGACATTCTTGAAGCCGGAAGGATGGCCGGGCGTACCCAGCGTCTGATTTTCATTCCCCCAGCCGCCGTGCATCAGATAAAAGATATTATACTGCTTTGCTTCATCATACCCCTCCGGCAGATAGACAACCGCGTGTTTTTGCAGGGTCTGCGTCTTTTCTTCATAGGAAAAGGATTCATAAGTATCATAATACAGATCCACTAATGTGCCCTGTCTGTCCGTGGGAGAAAAATATGCCTCCGGGATCGTTTTCAGTTCCTCCGGGATTTCGTTGTCATTCCGGGCAGACGGTGCCTCCGTTCCTGCGGGAGATTCCGTGCCGCCTGTTTCTTCAAACGCCCGCGGCAGTATCAGCTTCACCACTGTTTTTAATATCCCCAGCGCGTCTTCCGCAGTAATCTCTTCATCCGCATCCATATCGGCAAGCAACCGGGACCGTTCGTCTTTGATGGATTCCAGCTTTACCACATGCTTTAAAACCGCCAGCGCGTCGGAAGCTTCAATTATTCCGTTTCCGTCAAGATCACCATAATAGACTGTCTGGGCTGCACTGCAGGAAACATTGTGTATACAGAATATAAACACCGCTGCAATCAGGATCAGAGCAGATACTGTACATATCACATATTTTGTTTTATATATTCCGTTTTTAAACTTCATCCTCTTTCCCTTTCCCTGCCAGTTCCTAAAAAAGGACTTTTTGCATCTGCTTTCTGCTCTTTGCGTGCTTACTTTGATCTGCTTTTGGAAAGCAGCCACGCCCTGACAGAAGCATCCTCAAACAGAATCGTTCCTCCGCCGTGATAATTTGTAATTCCGCGGCTGTTAAAGTATTCGTCCTCCGGTATCCATAAATGCAGATACGCTTCTGTTTCTTTCCGGGTTTTCCCCGCATCCTGATATGCCGCGAGCAGGCCTTCATAGGCATCACGGGCTTTCTGTGACCCATAGTACTCGTCATGCTCCGCCATAAAAATATATACGGCGGTACTGCTTTTTGCGACAGGTTCGTATGCGCCGTCCCACTGGGAAGACCCATGCAGATAGGCCGCAAACAATTCCGGCTGCATCCCCATGACACGGGACATGGTTTCTCCGCCCGCGGAATATCCCGCGCCATAAACACGGCTCTCATCCACTGCATAATTCTCTATAAAATATTCTGTCAGTTCAATGGTCTGTCTGGCCGACGTATCATGCCAGTCCGTCACCTGCGGAGACACAACGATCAGCGGCTCTTTCTCCTGCGTCCAGACAGAAACTCCGATTTCTCTTAAATGATTGCCTTCCGATTCCTCTCCAAACCACATGCCCCCATAGCCGGGGAGCGTCATGATCATCGGATATTTTTTTGTTCCGTCGTATCCTTCCGGAAGATAATAACTGTAATGAATCTCTCCTTCTTCCCCTTCAAGAACATTTCCCCGGATCCATTCTCCAACCGGCACGTTCACATCAGGGGATGCTTCTTCATCCCCGGCGTCATGCAATGCAAACACACTTTCCAGCCATGCCGCGTAATCTTTCACCCAGCCTCCGTCAGAACCAAATCCGTGGGGCCATCCGTCCAGCACGATCCGGCTTACTGGGATTCCCATATTTTTGATCACCTGATACTGCTGCTCAAACTGACGGTAAAAAGGATCCTCTGTGCCATAAACATAAAACGTCGGCGGAAGATTGCCCTCTTTAAGCCAGTCCGGATCCATATTGCCTACACTCAGACGTCCATAGAAGGAATAGATCATCCCGTCCGCGGAAGCATGCGCGGGAATTTCGTCCAGTGCGTCCGGCTCATAATCCGGATCCAGAGACGTCCCGTTTACATCTTCATCATAATTCATCAGAAACTCTCCTGCCTGAATCCCGCCGGCAGAAAATCCCATCACCGCAATATCATCCGGATCTATCCCGTAAATATCCGCGTTTTTTCGGATAAACCGCACCGCTCTCGCCACGTCAAGCGCTCCTTCTTCCTGCATATAGGGGCGAAGACGGTAATCTACCACAAAAGTCTGAAAGCCATATTCACGCAGCGCAGCCGCAGTAGTCAGCGCATCCGTATAGTTTCCCCGAAACTGATAAGCACCGCCCGCCATCAGAACAACGGCTCCCTTTGGCACGACGCCAGTCCGCATGGGAATTGCCGTTACGTAAGGGCGAAAATCCCAGTTATCAAAATATCCGGTCATATTTTCAGTAAAATCTGTAACAGCAGGCGCTTTTCCTTCTTCCCAAAGATACAATGCCTGAAACTTCGTGGGATCGGCCGGCGTGTTTGCGACCGTCTGATTGCCCACAGGCTCCGGCATCCGCTTTGACGCATATCCCTGATTCCAGTCGCTCATTTTGCCGCTTCCGTATTCATATACCTCAGGAAAATCATCCGGCGTACTGACTGTATCCGCAGACGTTCCTTCCCGGAATTCATCCATTGTGCTCAACTCTTTTCCTTTATTGGTTTCAGGCGTATCCGCAGGCATTACCGTTTCCTCATAAGAAATCTGCGGTATCAGTTTTACAACCGTCTTCAATATCCCCAGCGCGTCTTCCGCAGTAATCTCTTCATCCGCATCCATATCGGCAAACAGCCGGGACCGTTCGTCTTTGATGGATTCCAGCTTTACCACATGCTTTAAAACCGACAGTGCGTCATTCGCCGTCACATCACCATCCTGATCAACATCTCCATATACCATTTGCAGGTTCTTTGCTTCAGAGGCTTTATTTACACTCGAACAGGCACATAAAATACCCGCCATTGCGATAATGAGACATAGGATCCTTTTTTTCATGGCTCTCTCCGCCTTTTTATTTCTGTTCATTTACAGGGGGCACCATCTTTACATAAGCCTCCAGCATTTCCGGCGTGCTGTGATAATACCGCATGTCTTTATTAAGGGCAGCGATCTGTTCCATTTCTTCATTTGTCAGTGCAAAATCAAAAATATCAAAATTGGCACGGATATGATCGGGATTCTTCGATCCGGGGATCACGATATTCCCGGCCTGTGTATGCCAGCGCAGGATGATCTGCGCATTGCTCTTTCCATACTTTTCTGCCAGCTGTGTAAATATGCGCTCCTGAATGAGGGTTTTGTCGCCATGTCCCAGCGGATACCACGCCTGAATGATGATCCCTTCTTTCGCGAGAAACGCTTTCAGTTCCTTTTCCTGTGAATACGGATGAACCTCTGTCTGCAGAATCGCAGGCTTTACCTCACAGACAGCAAGAATCTCCTGAATCTGTTCCATGCTGAAATTAGAAAGGCCAATGGCTTTCACCTTGCCTGCCTGATATGCCGCCTCCATCTGGCGGTAACCGGCAATGTAATTGCCTGCAGGCTGATGGATCAAAAGCAGATCGATATAGTCGGTGTCAAGCCGCTCAAGCGTTTCTTCTACCGCATCCGGCTGCTCATAGAAAGAAGGCCAGAGTTTCGTCTCCAGAAAGATCTCTTCCCTTGGAACGCCGGATTTCTTCATGGCACGGCCCACAGCCTTTTCATTCATATAAGCGTTTGCCGTGTCAATGAGACGATAGCCGTCATTCAGCGCCGAAAGGCAGGATGCCTCCGCTTCATCCGGCGAAAGCATAAACGTTCCGATACCGACCAGCGGCATCTGCACGCCGTTGTTAAGAGTCACATAAGCCTGATTGTTCATATCAATTACCTCTCTTTTCACATTATTTTTGTCGTTTCTTTTGCGCAGCCTGTACCACTGCGCTGATCCCTTGAATATCAAAGTTAAATACATAACGGGATAAGCAAATGCCGCTTATCATGGAAGCAGTCATCCGTATATCCGCAGAAACGTTCCATATCCGTTTCTTCGACATACCCGTCTTTTCTGACCTTACACAAAAACAGCCTCATTCAATTCTTGCGCCATCTGAAAACGCGCTACCCACACGTTCCCCCATCACCAGATATCCGTTGTTCACGGGATCAAAGGAAATCGGCTGAAGCTTCATAGGATCGACCAGTCCGTTTTCACCAAGTACCGATTCGGCGGCGCTCACATTGACGATCTCGCCGACCACATTGCCGTCTTCGTTAAATTTCACCAGCCTACATTCCAATGTCATTGAAAGTTCATTGATCACCGGCGCGTCCACATACTTGCTTTTTGTAACAGTAAAGCCTGCTTTTTTAAGCTTTTCCGGTTCTTCGTTTGCCGATACGATCCCTACATAATCACATTCCTTCACATGGGCCGCGTCTGCAAAGCTGATCGTAAACGCGCCTTTTGACCTGATATTACAGGTGGTCTTGTGATCCGCGCTCAGACACAGAACAACCTTGTTGGCATCGTAAATGCCGCCCCACGCGGCGTTCATGGCATCCGCTGTTCCATTCTCATCATAGGTGCCGATGATCAGCACCGGCAATGGATACATCCATGTTTTTGCTCCGAAGTCTTTTCTCATAACTACATCTCCTTTTATGATTCATTTTATTATCATTTGCCCTATCATTTTGTCTCGCCGATTATCAGAATCCAAGACTGTCAACCCATTCCTGCACGGTTTCTTTTGAAGCGCGTGACTGGAACCGTTCTCCTTCCAACCAGTTTCCTGTGCCCGCGGCTTCCTGCAAAAGTTCACCGCTTTCACCCAGCCCGGAGCTTGAGGATGTGCAGAACGGGATCACGGTTTTTCCGGTAAAATCATTTGCTGATATGAAGCCATTCACCGGCCATGCGGCAATGCCCCACCAGATCGGATAGCCAATAAATACCGTATCGTAATCTTCCCAGTTTTCAGGAACCGCATTTTCAAGCTCCACCTCTCTCTGATCCGGATCGTCATGCTCCACGCTTACACGGCTGTCACGATCCGTCCAGTCCAGATCATCGCTTGTATAAGGCTTTACCGGAACAAGTTCAAACAGATCCGCGCCTGCTGCATCCGCAATATAACCGGCAACCGTCTCTGTATTGTTTGTTGCGGAGTAATACACGACCAGTGTATTCCCTCCGGCGGATTCTCCCGCTGCTTCTGTTTCAGAAGATTGATCACCGGAGCCCTCCGATAAAGCCTCCGACGGTTCGGCTGCATCTTCCGAAACGGCGCCGGTTTCTTTCTGAGAATTCTGCCCGGTTTCACTCTGACCGCTGCCGTTTCCGCAGGCGGAAAGCCCCGCTGCCAATATCAAGCTGAAAAATAATAATACGATTTTTTTCATGATGCTCTCCTTTTACATGTTTTTTGTTATTTTATTGCTTATACTTTATTTCTGCTTATATCAGGCAGATCACATCCTTAAAATGATTATAAAAAAATCGAGACTTCCTGAGAAGTCTCAATTGGTACGGCAGTATATACCGAAAGGTTATAACTCTGATCATGGCTTTCCGGCAGCCAGTCGGACGGCCTCCAGAAATCGCTCCAGCATTTTGGACGGCTTCGGCGGATGCAGAATGCCAAAGGGGATCTCATAGCCCCATGCCACGGGGATGACCTTCATCATCGGATGAACGCAGGACCATTTTTCAATGACCAGCATCACATTTTTCTGCCGCTCACACTGGTTAAAGATCTCCACATCATAAAAATCAAAATCCACAAGCTGAATGGGCAGATGCTTTCCCGAAAGCTCGTCCCGCACCTCGTCCATATAACGGCTCCAGCCGCGATGAATGATCATCAGATTTTCTCCGTACAGATCCTCCACGGTCAGCCTGTCCTTCTGCGCCAGCGGGTGATAAATGGAAACTGCGCAGCAGATCGGTTCCCTCGTCAGTTCAAATCCGGCACATTCCCGCAGGTTAAGAAGCGTTTCATCAAATACGCCGGCAACAACATCGATGTGCCCGCCAAGGTTTTTCAAGATCTCTCTGGCATTTTCCGGCGTATTCTCAAAGGGCACAAGCTGAAAGCTGATATCCGAACAATACTTATGGATCTGTGGCCAGAGATCAGTGAGCAGCTGGGCCGGTGTCATGGGCGAAGTGCCGATCCGGACAACGCTTGTCTCATCCCGCATGGCGGCCTTTGCCCTTGTGACCGCTTTATGACTGTATTCAATCATGTATTTTGCGTCTTTATAAAGGGACTGTCCTGCCTTCGTCAGAACAAGCCCTCTGTGGGTGCGTGTGAACAGGGTAACGTCAAGCTCGGCTTCAAGAGAATTGATCTGCTTGATAATGGCCGTCGGCGTAATGTAAAGCTCGTCTGCCGCTTTGTTGAAGCTGCCTGCGTCCGCCACCCGAATAAATGTTTCAAGCTGGGGATTATACAACCTGTTCACCACCCTTTTCCATTCTGTTATGTTTCAAAACAGAGTTCGCAATGCTGATCGATCTCCGCCGCCTGAAAATACATCTCCTCCAGCGGGATCCACTGCTCTGTAAACGCCTGCAGGGAACCGCTGTTTCTCCCCGCGATCCGTGAAAGCTGCTTTTTTTGATCTACAGTCAGAAAAACATGCAGGTCATAATACTGCCACAGCGCGGGATGACAGCTGTAGGAACCCTCCACGATCACGATCTGCGCCACATTTACCGTGACCGGCGGCAACAGCAGCTGCATATAACAGTCATAAGGCCGGTATGAAATGACACGATGCCCCCGTTTGATCGGCTGCAGTATCTCATCCCGGAACCGTTCATGATCCACATTGCCGCCCGGCGTTAACAGCCTCTCTTTTGTACGCTGCCCCGGACGCAGAAAATAATCGTCAATATGAAAAACGGTACAGTCCATACAGCTGCGCAGCATTTCGGCAAGCGTTGTCTTTCCGGCGGCGCACCGGCCGTCAATGGCAATCAGGATCTTCGCTTTTCTCTTCTGAAGCAGGCCGATCTTTTCCATGATCTTTTGAACGATCTCGGTCATGTCAGTTTGCATCGGAAGTCTGCGCCTTTCTGTTTTCTCTGTAAAATCTCACAAGTCCTGCCCGGTTCAGCGCGACCATCACGGCAGGGATCAGGACCAGCTGCAGGATAATGCCGGGGATCGAATTCAGCAAAGCGCCTGCCACAAACGCCTCCCATGTAAATACGCTGCCGCCGATGCCAAGGAGGATCACTTCCGTAATGCCCCATACCACCCGTCCGGCGATCATGGCCGCGATCAGGGACCGGTACAGCGCGATCACGCACTGCCACCGGGAGCGGGAATACAAAAGCCCCGCCACAAGCCCGTATGTAAGCAGCTCCGCCGACATTGCCAATGCGTTTGGATAAAGGGGAGGCATGCCGAATAAGAAGGACCGCAGCACCGGCAATACAAGGCCCACCGCAGCGCCATACTGCCAGCCGCAGATCAGCCCGCACAAAAACACCGGAATGTGCATAGGCAGCAGCATATTGCCGATCTGCTGGATCTGTCCCGTAAAAAATGGAAGCACGATGCCGATCGCGATAAACATCGCAGAAAGCGTAAGATTTTTCACCATGTTTCCGTAATTTTTTTCTTTCATAAACTAATCTCCTTTTCTGATCCTATCTGACAGCAAGACTTCCGACCCACTCCTGCACGACTTCTTTCGAAGCGTTTGACCGGAAACGCATGCCCTCAAGCCAGTTTCCTGTTCCTGCAAGTTCTTCCAGAAGTATTCCGCTCTCGCCGATACCAGAGCTTGAGGATGTGCAGAACGGGATCACGGTTTTTCCGGTAAAATCATTTGCCGAAACAAATCCGTTCACCGGCCATGCAGCAATGCCCCACCAGATCGGATACCCGATAAATACGGTGTCATAAGAATCCCAGTCAGGGACCGACGTCTCCGCAAGCGTTACTTCTCTGGCGTCCGGATTGTCATGCTCATACACCACCCTGCTGTCCGGATCTGTCCAGCTTAAATCAGCAGCGCTGTATGGATTGACCGGTGTCAGTTCCATCTGATCCGCGCCAACTGCATCGGCAATATACCCGGCTACTTCTTTCGTGTTTCCCGTTGCGGAGAAATAAACAACCAATGTTTTCCCTTCTGCCGGTTTTTCACTTTCTGCAGGCGGCTCTTCTGAAGCCCCCTGCCTATATGGTACCGGTGGAATCAATTTTACCACAGTTTTCAAAATTTGCAACGCATCTTCCGCATCAATGGACGAATTTTGATCGATGTCTGCCAGCAATGCCGGAATCTCCTCCTGTATCGTCTCCAGTTTCACTACATGCTTCAGCACAAGCAGGGCATCATCCGCCTGTATCTTTCTATTTCCATCAACATCTCCATAGCAGATGATGTCTCCCTGCTGTGCAAAGGAGGAAAGCGTATTTATACGAAACACCGTCACAATTACAAGGAACATTGTAACGATAAACGCTGTTTTTCGAATCAGTTTCCAAGAATTCACGTTTCTCTCTCCATTTCTCAATTACATATAAACAAACATTCTTTCACAAAACTACCAGTTCTTTTTTTCTTTCGAGCTGTCGTGCTGATGCTTCCTTTCTTCCACCATATTTACAAACCATTCCACCATATTGGGATCATAATGGGAGAAGAAGGAGCTTGTAGCGGTGTCAAGAGCAGCAATTTCAGCCATATCCTCGTCAGAAAGGGTAAAGTCAAATACCTCCAGATTCTGGATCATCCGCTCTTTATGGGTGGATTTCGGCAGTACGACCACGCCCCGCTGGATATTCCAGCGCAGCATCACCTGAGCGGCAGTTTTTTCATACTGTGCGCCGATCGTCCTTAAAACATCATTTTCAAACAGACCGCCCCGTCCTTCTCCAAAGGGCGCCCACGCCTCGATCTGCACACCGTATTTATCCATCCATTTTTTTGCTTCTGTCTGCTGGTTCAGAACATGTGTCTCCACCTGGTTCACCATGGGACGGATCCGGGAAAAACTGGCGATATCCACCATACGATCCGGATAAAAATTTGAGATACCGATGGCGCGCAGTTTTCCTTCCTCATACAGATCCTCCAGCGCCCGGTATGCGCCGTAATAATCAGAAAATGGCTGATGCAGCAGCATCAGATCAATGTAATCTGTCTGAAGCTTTCCCATGGATTCCTCCACGGACTTACGACATTCCTCATATCCGTAATGTTCTACCCACACCTTACTGGTAAGAAAAATATCCTCCCGCGGCACGCCGGATTTTTTGATGGCAGAGCCAACCTGCTCCTCATTAAAATAGCTCTGTGCCGTATCAATTGACCGGTAGCCGACTTCCAGCGCGTCCAGCACGCACCGTTCACATTCGTCTGCCGTCACCTGATACACGCCGTAACCTAACATTGGCATCTTTACTCCGTTTGAAAGTGTTGCATATTCCATTCTTTTATTCATTCCTTTCCGCGGATATTCTTTTTCCCGCAAAAACCTGCGCAAAATTTCCTGTACCCTTTTCTCGAAAAGCCTATTCCTGTCCGGACAATCCGCTGCGGATTTTCCGGCATTTTCCCTTTCTTTCAGATACGGACTGATTCTGTTTTGCATAGTAGTATTATAATGAAATCATGCTCTTTTCGGAAGTTTCAATTTGTTCTCCAGTATATACCAATAGGTTATAAGTCCCACCGTCACAGGCGCAGGAGATACACCAACGGTTCCGTCACCAGCACACCGAAGCCCCCTCTGCCCTTTCCCAATGCAGGACAGCAAACACCTCATTCATCGATGTTCACAAGATCATAAGTGCGGCTGCCCAGGCCGATCTCCTCGGCGTGTTCCAGCGTATGCAGACCGTTTCGGGATTCAATGCGCTGTACCAGGGATGCGCCGTCGCCATCCTTTTGCGCATAGACCAGATCAATGCAGGCCTGATCCAGCGCCACGGGGTCGGTGGATGCCAGAATACCGATGTCGTGCATATCCGGCTCGGCTGGATTGCCGTCGCAGTCACAATCCACGGACAGGCGGTTCATTACGCTGATATAGGCGATCCGTTCTCCGTTACCAAGATAGTCGGACACGGATTTTCCCGCCTCCGCCATGGCCTCCAGAAAGGCGTCCTGCTCGCCGCCCCACATGCTGCCGCCTGTTCCGCCGCTGTGTATCCATGCTTTTCCTTCACTGGAGCCAAGCCCGATAGAGATATTTTTGATTGCTCCGCCATAGCCCGCCATAGCGTGACCCTTAAAATGGGAAAGAACAAGGTAGGAATCGTAATCGGAAAATGCGGCGCCTACATAGTTTTTCTTAAGAACGCTGCCGCCCTCCACGGGAAGCGTCATAGACCCGTTTTCATCGAGGATCTGAAAATCCGCGATCTCAGTAAAGCCGTGATCCTCCGCCACCTGATAGTGCATGGCCGTCTCAGAGCGAGAGCCGCCGTATGCAGTGTTGCACTCCACGATGGTACCGTTTACAGCCGCAACCACATCTTTGATGAGCTGCGGATCAAGGTAATTGCTGGCCGGAGGCTCACCGGTGGACAACTTCACCGCCACGCGGCCGGTGGGTGTCCAGTTAAGGGCTTCATAAACTGCCATCATTCCCTCCGCGCTGATGTGGTCGGTAAAGTACACAACAGGAGATTCTTCACCGCTATTTCCGTCCTGATCTTCGGAGGCAGAACTTCCTTGTGTATCTGTCGGCTGCTCCGGGAAATTTGAAGGAGACGTACTCTCAGGCGTCTGTGTTTGCGGTTTTTCCGCTGTCTGGCTTCCGCCTTTGTCTGTTGTTTCGTTTTGTCCGCAGCCAGCAAAAAGCAGGGATACCACAAGAAATAAAGCGGCCGAAAGAGATAAATGTTTTTTCATATTTTTCACTCCATTCCAAGAAGATTTCTTCCGTTCCCTTCATATATGGCGGGAAGCAGAGTCTTGTAATTGCCGTTTCCCTGTTCCATAAAGTCCAGGTGCGCATCCGCTGTCCATTCAGGCAGAGGAAAACCATCGTCTTTTATGGGATCAATGTTCATATCCGAAAGCGCCTGCCGGAATGCTTCGGGAATTGGGTATGTGTGGAAATCTATTTCCATATCCGTTATCCTCCCGTACTGCTTATTTGTTATTCCCGCAGAAATTCTTTGTCTGCGCCGGTAAACCCTTTTTCATCGGAAATATTTTACTGTATATGGTTGGTTTCCAGCCATGCGGCGATATCCTCCGGCAGGCTGCTGCCGCCTGAGTAGTGAACAGACAGCGGTTCGCCCATGACTGCATCAGGGGCCAGCTTTGTGATCGCCGTCAGGCTCTGCCCAAAGCGTCCGCCTCCGTGAGAGCAGAAGGGAATGATCGTTTTGCCTGAATGTTCTGATCGTGCTGAGCCTGAACCTGCCACGGAACACTTTACGATGGCAGGTTCAGGCCCACCACTACAAGAACACAGACAAGCGCCGGGATGAGGAAAGCCGCGGCTTTCAGGATTCGTCCGTTTGCCCGTTCCTTTTCTCTTTTCTATCCAATCTTGCGAAGCAGCTTGTTGCTATAATGCGCTGCTGTCGCGAACAGACCCATCATTGCGACGATCTCAGCAAAATAGGCGACTGCTGCTTTTGTCTCGTCGAACAGCACGAAATGCGTTTGCAGGAACAGATAATCCGTTATGTGCTGCACGATAAATGCGTAGAGTCCGTACACAGACAGGACGATGGCAGCAATCCGCAGGACGCACGTTCTTACGGCACTTTTTTCGGGCAGGCAAAACAGCTTCCGAAAAAGTGAGAAGAACTGCTCCATGTGCATCCCAAGGTGGGCCGACATGAGGATCAGTCCCCAATAGGAGGCGAATAAATGCAGCTGCCTTGCAATCATCATGCCGCCGCTAATGTGCAGAAAACGGAAAACAAAACTAGACATCATGATCCCGCTGACGAGAAGTGCCGCCATATCCAGCAGGAGCAGCAGATCAAGCGCCGTGCCAAAGGCGCGGGACGGGGTGTACTTTCCTTTGAATAAACCTTTCCACCAGCCCAGATTTAGTATATGGTGTGCAATAAACAGCACCATCATAACGGTGCCAAGCCATTCATGGATTTCCTGCCCGATCAATACTTCCGTCATCAAAAGCGGCAGAAGAACGATCATGGCAAGGTCAATCATTCTTTTTATAGGTTGTTTTGTGTGATTTTTCACATTAAACCTCCATATTGCTTTTTATTTACAACCCCCAACCATTCGTTGAAGCCGTTTTCTCCCGGCGCCGTCGTTTTGTTGGCGCTGAAATATGCTGCAAATACTTTTCTCAAATTCTTTCACTCTCTTTTTATAGAGATCGTCCGAGCCAGTAGGCTTCTTTCATGTGCTGACTGTTTTTCGTCATAGAGGGCGTTCCGCAGCCGGTTCCTAAAATCTGTCCACAATCGGTGAAATTCATGTACCGGCACAGCTTCTTGTAATGCTCCACAAGATAGGGCATGACGTCTGCATTGGAATCCCACGCAGCGGCGATCAGCGCCGTTTTTATATGCTTGCCGGAGAGCTTCATGGTGTAGCTGTAAAATCGGTCGATCACCATTTTAAGCTGCGCTGACATTCCGAAGTAGTAGACCGGCGTAACGAAAACCGCCATATCCGCAGAGAGCAGGGCGTCCCTGATCTCATCCATATCGTCTTCCCACGCGCACGGCCCATTCATGCCGCAATGCTCACAACCTAGTCAGGGGTGGATGTTCCTATGTGCCGCATCCATCTCTATGACGGTATGTCCGGCCTCCTGTGCGCCCTTTGCGAATTGTTCCGCCAGCATATTTGAGGAGCCCTTTTTGTGTGGACTGCCCTTGATGATCACAATCTTCATTTGCTGCACCCCTTTCTTATTCCATAACCTTTTCCCAAAAGCGGAACATCATCTTTTCTTTCAAAGTATTTCGCCATTTCTTTATTCATTATGAAGCCCTCCTTATTTTTCCGGCGCCTTTTTGAAAGACAGGCATTTCCCAATTACTTCTCCGGTTTTCAGGTATTGATAGGTAGGGAACTCGAACAGCACCGGTTTCAGGGTCTCATAATCGACTTTGCCTTTTTCATTCAAATTTTTTGTATCGACCATTTATAAAGGTCTGCAGGCAAGTACCATATAATATAATGATTACCTCATCCTCTATCTCAATGCGTTCACATAGGCTTGGTGGCTCCTATGCTGGCACTGCTGCATGGCAAGTTCCCGCATGAGATCCTTTACCGCAATTTTTTCCGGACAGCAGGAGGTACATGCCCCGCACTCAATGCAATCCTCCGGCCCGGCAGATCCGGGCAGCGTTTCTTTTGCAGACCGGCCATTTTTCTCATACCGTCCGTATGTCCTGATGACTTCGGGAATGTCGATGCCCGCAGGACACGCCGCTTTGCATTTTCCGCAGTTTGTGCAGGCTCTTTTTACTCCCAGAGCAGAATTGTTTTTATTCAAATTCCTATTCATCTTTTGAAATTCCTCTTTTCGGTCGTTTCAGCATTTTCAGCCCTTTTGTAAAGACAAAGCCCATACAGGCTGAGAGAATACGCCATGAGCAGGGGCAGGAAAATAAGCATAGCCGTATCTATACCTATTTTTATATATTTCATCCAATCTTTCCTCCTGTCTGCCGATTGACTTTCTTGATCGTAATCCCAATGAGCGCCAGTGCCGTAATCAGCGCCACGATTTCCGAAATCGGCGTTGCCCATACGATTTTCATCGTATCAAAATGTCTTTTGATCAACAGCATCATCAGGATATCCAACGAGCCTTTGTGCAGGACGGAAAGCAAAAACGGCTGAAGTCCTCTTCCCATCGCCTGAAATACCGCGATAATGACAAAAGTAAGCGTATAGATCGGGACAGCAAGGCAGATGATCCGCAAAAGTTCTGTTCCATACTGTACCGTAGCGGTATCCCGGATGAATATTCTCACAAGCTCAGGCGCAAAGATCAATGATATGACAGTACATAAAACAGAAAATCCTTCTGAACAAACTGCTGAGAATCCGACCGTGCGCCACATCCGTTTTTTTCTGCCGGAAGCATAGCAGTAGGCCACAAGCGGCAGCATTCCCTGCGTTACGCCCTGATTGACCGCATAAGCAAGCTGATCGATCTTCCGGACAATACCGACGCCCGCAACCGCTTCATTTCCAAGCGTGGAAAGCATAGAGTTAAGGAAACAATTAGAAAGCATCGCCAGAGCGATCATGCAGAAACCCGGAAGTCCGCATCTGATCATCTCAGCAAAATTTCTGCCGACTGCTTGGTCGGTAAACGGGTTTAAGGCATAAAGACCGCTTGCCCGATTCTTCAGGATAAATCCCCCAAAATAAAGCATTGCAAAAAAATTAGAAAGAGCCGTCGCCATAGCAGCGCCGGTCACTTCATTTCCTTTCGGCAATAGCACAAACATAAACAGCGGATCAAATATCATATTGAGTACGGCTCCCAGAATCATGCCGAAACTCGCCTGCCGGGAATATCCCGCCGCACGCACCAGATGTCCGAGCGTGGCGGTCAAAATCGTCGGCACTCCGCCGATCACGATCGTCCAAAAAATATAGGAAACCGCATAATCAATGTCTCCGGGATCTCCGCCAATGAGCAGCAGGATATTCCTGCCTGCAAAGAACATGATGCAGGCATAAATTACTGCAGTAAGCAGCGCACTCCAGACAGAGACAGCAAATACCTGCCTTGCCTTTCCTTTTCTGCCCGTCCCAAGCGCTCTTGCGATTACGCTGTCGCCACCAATGCCAAACAGATTACTGATCCCCGTCATCAGTGTATATACGGGCAGACACAGCGAAATTGCCGCCACCGCATTGGCATTTTCCGTCAGTCCTACATACCATGTATCAGCCAGATTATAAATCACAAAAATAATCTGACTGATAATCGTCGGCAGCACCATAGACATGACTGCTTTCGGCACGGGAAGTTCCTCAAATATCCGCATCTCCCGCGTCTTTGTGCTGTCCACTGTTTCCAACTCCGTTTCTTTTTCCATACTTCATACCTGTTTTATTTGCAAAATTGTCTTACGCTTTCAATCCATTCCTCAACTTTTGCATTTGGTGTTTCCATACAATCTCCGCCGGAAGAATCAAACTGTATCTGCATTTCACAGACAGATTTTGCTCCTTTGCAGGCATTTTGCATATCCTTGATTACATGACCCGGCCAGCCTGCGTTCGTCATAAACGGGACGATTGTTTTCCCGTTCCAGTCCTGACTGTTCAGATAAGTCAAAACAGCAGGAGCCATGGTGTACCACCATGTAGGCGTTCCAACGGCGATCACATCATAATCGGCGGCAGAATACGGTAATGGTTTGATCTCCGGCTGAAAGCCGCTGTCCGCTTCACTTTTACCCTGATCTACTACATCCTGATAACTGCCCTCATAGGGCTTGACTGTTTCGATTTTCACAATATCCGCACCGGTCGCTTTTTGCAGCATCTCCGCAATTTTTTCTGTGTTCCCATTCGACCATGAATAGTAAACGATCAGCATCTTTTTCATGTCTTGTTCTCCTGATAGATTATTTCAAACCGATTTTCTTTACCCATTTTTCAAGGTCTTTATCGCAAGTCGCGGCATTGTCGCCATTGATTGCAAGCCCTTCTGTGATCTTTGCGCCGGGACAGAGTCTTGCAATATCCCGCAGAGAATTGGAAAAGCCGCTGCCGCCGTGAGTGATCAACGGACAGATGATCTTGCCAAAAAAATCGTAGCTTTCAAGAAATGTAAACACCGCCATGGGCATAGTCGTCCACCAGTTTGGAAACGCAAGAATAATTGTATCATATTCATCCATATTTTCCACCCGCTGCGTCAGCCTGGGGCGGGCGTTCTGCTCGTATTCCTGTTTGGCGATCTCAATTTTCTTCATGTGATCATCGGGGTATTTCTGTACCGTGTCAATATAAAATAGGTCGCTTTCCACCATGGCATGGAGCTTCTTTGCTACAACTTCGGTGTTACCGACCTTCAGATTTTTAATCCCGCCGTGAGAATAATTTTGTCCCGCGTGGGAAAAGTACGCGATCAATATTTTTGCCATAATAACCTCCATTCCGGAGCGTTTACGCGACGGGGCGACGCGAACCTCCAGTTCGCGTCTGCCATCAGAGCTATTTGTGACGCCCCGGCACAAATAGCCCTGTGAAAAATCAGCACATCAGTGTGATTTTTCACACTAACCTCCTGTTTTTAATAACTTGCAAACCGCTCATTTTTATCAAGGGCGGTCATCTGCTGCATTTCTTCCTCGGTGAGTGCAAAATCAAAAACATCAAAATCCTCCTTAATGTGATCCTCATTGCTGGAACCGGGGATGGCAATATTCCCGGCCTGTAAGTGCCAGCGGATAATGACCTGGGCGGAGGACTTGCCGTGAGCGGCAGCAATCGAAGAAATCGTAGCGTCGTTGAACAGTGTCTGCGTGTGGCCTCTCCCGCCCAGAGGGAACCAGGACTCCAGTACTGTGCCGTACTGTGCCAGATGCGCCTTCATATCTGTGCTTTGATGATAGGGGTGCGTCTCATTTTGCAGGAGCGCCGGCGTGATGCTCGTGGCGTTTACCAGCCGGTCAAAATCCTCTGGGGTGTAGTAATTGGACAGGCCTATGGAACGGAGCTTTCCCTCCTCCACAGCCTTTTCCATGGCCTTGTAAGCCTGTACATCATTGCTTGGCTGAGAGTGATGCAGGATCATCAGGTCGATATAGTCCAGCCCCAGCCGGTCAAGAGAAGCATCAATGGCGCTCTCTCCGTTGTTATAATCCGCTGTCCACATCTTTGTAGTGACAAAAATATCCTCCCTGGTCACAATTCCCTCGTCAATGGCCCGCCTGATGCCCCGGCCGACGCCTTCCTCGTTGCCGTAGATACGGGCAGTGTCGATAAGACGGAAACCGGCTTTCAGCGCCCAATAGACAGAGTTTTCTGCCTCGCTCTGGGATAAGGTATAGGTTCCAATTCCCAGAATGGGCATGGTGTAGCCGCTGTTCAGAAGCACAGTGCCGCTCTCCAGGTCAAACACACCGGTTTGGACCTCACTGTCCGCAGGTGCTTTGAAGTCAAGGCCCAGCCCATCCAGCCATCCCCGAACGGTTTCCCTCGCCTCGCCGCGTGAGTTCTGCGCCGTAGAGCCGCGGACCGCAAGACCATTCAGGACCGTAGATCCTGTAAGTACAGATGCAATCGTCCTCTGGGTTCCGGCCTGTCCGCTGCCCTCATGGGTATTAAAGGGAATGACGTTCTTGCCGGTAAAGTCGTAGCTTTCAAGAAAGGTATAAACGATTTTTGGCATATCGCCCCACCAAATCGGGTAGCCGAGGAAAACCGTATCGTAATCGTCCATGTTGTCCACCGTACTCGCAATCTCTGGAGGATCATCTTCCTCTTTCCGGGAGATGTCCAAAAGCCCGTCATAGGTGGTGGGATATTCTTCGGTGGATTCGATTTTGAAAGTATCCGCACCTGTGGCATCGGCAATCATTTCCGCCACGATCTCCGTGTTTCCCTTTTCAATAACGCCCACCTCGTACTGCTCACCAGCCAGAGAAAAGTAGGCTACAAGGATATTGCTGTTAGATGCAGTTTCATCTTCATCAGACAATTGTTCCGGCTCGTTCTCCGAACTTAAGTCGGATTCTTCCGGCCCACTTTCGGGCTGTTTGCTTGTATCAGGTTGACTGCTTTCGCTTTCAGGGCTTTCTGTTCCGGAAGATTCCAAATCTGTTGTCCCACCGCTACAAGCCGTAACAGTCAAAAGAAGGCAGGCACAAAGCAAGATTGAAAACAGGTTTTTCATAAATTTCCTCCTTCATCCATAGTCAGATTTCCAAGCTTTCTTGTGTTCATGATACACTTCTTCAACTATTGAATTTTCCTGAACATATTATACCGCTTACATCATTTAGCCTCCACACCATTTTTCCATCAAAAGAGGTTTACGCCACACCCTCTGTATAAATGTTGCGTATTACCTTAGAGTATAATTTTCATTGGCAAAAATAAAAGGAAGAGGCCGAAGCCCCTTCCCTATCATACAGATCTGCCTTATGATTAAGGTGACGAAACCAAATGTAAGGAGATGT
>CANQNE010000005.1 GCA_947625135.1 uncultured Lachnospiraceae bacterium | reverse complement strand
GCCCACGATGCAGCCGTCCTCCATCACAAGAATCTGCTCGGCGTGCATAATGGTGGAAATCCGCTGCGCAACGATAATGACCGTCGCATTTTTCGTGTGCTTTGCAAGCTCCCCACGCAGATTGGCATCTGTCTTATAATCCAGCGCGGAAAACGAGTCGTCAAAAAGGAATATCTGAGGCTTCTTTGCGATGGCTCTTGCGATCGACAGCCGCTGCCTCTGGCCGCCCGACACATTTGAGCCGTTCTGCGCGATGGGGGACTGATAACGCGCTTCCTTGGCTTCAATAAATTCCGTCGCCTGCGCAATTTGGGCAGCAAGCTCCATTCCGCTGTCTGTGATCTGCTCCCCACCGTACTTGAGGTTGCTCTCCACCGTACCGGAAAACAGCACGCCTTTTTGCGGCACATACCCGATCCTGTCCCGGAGCGCCTTCTGGCTGATCTCGCGGATATCCACCCCGTCAATGGAAATGCTTCCCTCCGTAACGTCGTAAAAACGCGGGATCAAATGGATCAGCGTCGACTTTCCGCAGCCGGTGGAGCCGATAATCGCAGTCGTTTTTCCCGGCTCCGCCGTAAAGGAAATATGCTCCAGCACCGGCGACTGTGCGCCCGGATAGGAAAAGGAAACATCAGAAAAAGCCAATACGCCTTTCATATTTTTCAATTCGCCATCCCTTGTCTGCGCGGCATCGGTTAAGGAGATCTGCGTTTTCAGCACTTCCTCGATCCGGTCAGCCGCAATGCCCGCGCGGGGCAGCATAATGGAAATCATGGAAAGCATCAAAAACGACATGATGATAACCATGGAATACGTAATAAACGCCGTCAGGTCGCCTACCTGTACGGCTCCCGTATCCACGCCCTTCGCCCCGACCCAGACGATCAGTACGGAAACGCCGTTCATGATCAGCATCATAACCGGCATCATAAAAGTCATGGTGCGGTTCGTAAAAAGCTGCGTCCGAAAGAGGTCGGTATTCGCCTGCGCAAACCGTTTTTCCTCATAATCCTGCCGCCCGAATGCACGAATCGGCATAACGCCAGTCAAAAGCTCTCTGGATACCAGGTTCAACCGATCCACGAGGCTTTGCATGATCTGAAATTTCGGGTACGAGATGGCAAAAAGCACAGCAATACATAACGCCAGAGCGATCACCGCCACAACAATGATCCAACTCATCTGGGAGCCGGTCTGGATCACCTTGATCACACCCGCGACCGCCAGAATCGGCGCATAAGTCACCATGCGAAGGAGCATGACCGTCAGCATCTGCACCTGCTGGATATCGTTGGTACAGCGCGTGATCAGCGACGCAGTGGAAAATTTTTCAATCTCCGCATTCGTAAATCCCATGACCTTTGCATAGAGCTGCTCGCGGAGATCGCGCCCGATTCCCGCCGATACCTTCGATGCGATATAGCCCGTCATGATGGCGACCGCCGCCATGCCCAGCGCCATCAGCAGCATTTTTGCGCCCACCCTGAATAAATAGGCGTTTCGGATATCGTTCAGATTCTTTTCCTGTGCCTCATATTCCGCAGACACATAGGCGACCGCAACCTGATCCATCATAAGCTCCGCGGATTCGTCCATTTCCGAGATCTTATCGCCCATCTGCTTTTTCAGATCCTCTTTTGTCATCATGCCCGCCGCTATGGCTTCCTTGATCTGCTGCAGGCTTTCCTGGCCCTCCTTGCTGTTTTCCAGCTGAAACACCACGCTCTCCGGCAGGCGCAGCATATCGTTTAATTTTTCCCGCTCGTCCTCCGTCAGCTCATCAAGTGCACGCACGCCATCTGCATCCGCTTTTCCATATACGGCTTCCAGCGTTTTGATCTGCGTGTCGTCCAAAAAAAGCTCCAGCGCTTTCAGGCTCTCCTCCCGCACCGTCTCCGGCACAGCGTCCTCGATTCCGTTTTGCTGAAGCCCGACGTTCAGCAGGTCGCTGGTATAAGTCGGCAGCGCCAGGTCGCAGTACGCCTGTATGATGAGCAAAACAATGATCACCGCCACCTGCACTTTTGCCTTCGCTAAAAATTGAAATATATGCTTCATCGCTGTTCCTCCGCTTTATCCCTTTATCATTTTCCAGAGAATATCTGCACAGGCTTCGATGCCCAGCTTCCCACTGTCCAAAACCAGATGATAGTTGGACAGCTCCCGCCATGGCCTGCCTGTATTCGCCGCATAATAACTGCTTCGCTTCCGGTCAAATTTATTCACGACCGCCTCCGCCTCGTGCGGGCTGACTCCATACTGTTTTATGGCGCGCTCCTTCCGCAGCTCCTTATCCGCCCTTATGAACACCTGCAAAACGTCCCCTTTATCCGCAAGCGCATTTACCGCGCACCTGCCGACAAATACCGCAGGCCCCTGCGAGGCCAGCTCCCCGATCACGCGCTGCTCTTCCAGATAGATCTGCCCCTCGTTTGAGAGCCGGCCGTCCTGCCCGCTGTTCACCCGGCCCATAAGATAGATCGAATACAAAAAGCTGTTGGTCGTCTTTTCCTCATACTGCTCGATCCTTGCAACATCTATATTCAGATTTTTCGATACCCGCTCCAAAACCTCGATGCCATAGTCCGGCACGCCGCTTAATTCCGACAGCCTTTTGGCGATTTCCGTTCCCGCGCTGCCGTATTCGCGCTCGATCGCAACATAACGATACCTCATTGTTTTCGCTCCTCCTCGATTCTTTCCATTTTTTCAATGCGCTCCGCATTTTTGCCCACGATCTCCAGGCACCGCTGGCAGACCTCCATATCCTCTGTGGACAGGCCCTCTTTCATCAGACGGTTAAATTCTACCAGCGCCTTTTGCCCGCGTTCGATGATCGGCTGCGCTTTCTTCGTACAGACAAGCCGGACCTTCCGCCTGTCGCCCTCTACCGAGGCGCGCTCCAGATACCCTTCGCTCACCAGCTTGTTGATATTGATCGACAGAATGTTTTCCCGGTAACCCCTGCCGCGGCTGATATCTTTTGCCGTACACGATTCCGGGTTATTCGCCAGAAACATCAGAATGTCAAACGCCATCTGCGGCATGTCAAGCTCACGGCAGATCGGCCTGCAGTAATGTTCGTACGCCCTTGTGATATGGTGGAATATGGCGATATTGCTTTTCTTCCCCACATACCCATCTCCTTCCTAAAGCGATTTTCATTCATTTTGCATCATAACTATGAAGGTATTGAATCATTGCAAATTATTCAGATTATTCAAATTTGAACTGTTCAAAATTGTAACTCCGAAGAGTAGATATGTCAAGAACAATATTTCCTGTATTTTCTTCCGTGTCATTGTTTGCGTTACGTTATGCCCTCTTTCCACGAATATCAATCTTTTTAATTTTCTTCTTTACAAACATTTGTTCTTGTGTTATTGTATTATCAGAACGCATGTTCTTGTCGTAAATCTATATACAATGTTGATCTCCCCATACCTTTAGCCGCAGATCATTTTTGTAATACGAAAGAGAAAGGGGCCGCCATGCTCATACAGGAAAATTTAAATCTCCAGCAAAAACTGGAAATTTTATCCGACGCCGCCAAGTACGACGTTGCCTGCACCTCCAGCGGTGCGGATCGCCGGGGCAAAGCGGGCACCATGGGCAGCGCCGTTGCCTGCGGGATCTGTCACAGCTTCGCCGCCGACGGCAGATGTATCTCCCTGTTGAAGATCCTTATGACCAACGCCTGCGTTTATGACTGCAAATATTGCGCAAACAGAAGCTCCAACGATGTTGTCCGCACCTTTTTCACCCCCGAGGAGATCTGTACCCTGACTATGGAATTTTACCGGCGCAATTACATTGAGGGCCTTTTTCTCAGCTCCGGCATCCTGAACACCCCCGACCAGACTATGGAGCTTATCTACCAGACTTTGTGGCGGCTTCGAGAGATTCACCGTTTCTGGGGCTACATCCACGTAAAAGCCATTCCCGGCGCCGATCCCCAGCTGATCCAGCTGACAGGACAGCTTGCGGACCGGATGAGCGTCAATCTGGAGCTGCCCACCGTGGACGGCTTAAAGACCCTCGCCCCCTCCAAGACCCGGACCCGTATTCTGACGCCCATGCGCCAGATCCAGCAGGGCATCCGCGCCGACTCTTTCAGACTGCCCCAAAGAAAAACTTTGAAGAAGGACTCCGACATGTTCGCCCTTCCCAGGCATCAGGAGGCTCCCGGTCAAAGTCCGTCCTTTCCCCTGTCCCCGCAGGAGTCCGCGCCGTTAAAGCCCTTTGATCCGGACATTTCCCTGCCGGACACTCCCGGCGCGCTGAAATACGCCTCCGGCTCCAGATTTGTCCCTGCCGGGCAAAGCACCCAGATGATCATCGGCGCCACGCCGGAGACCGATCACCAGATTCTTTCCGTGACAGAAGCGCTGTACCGTCAGTTTGATCTGAAGCGTGTCTTTTATTCCGCTTATGTGGCTTTAAATAACGACAGCCTGCTCCCGGCGCCCGGCACGCCGCCGCCCCTCCTTCGGGAACACCGCCTTTATCAGGCGGACTGGCTGCTGCGGTTTTATGACTTTTCTGCATCAGAACTGCTGACAGAGGATAAGCCCTATTTCAATCTTTCCATGGATCCCAAATGCGACTGGGCGCTGCGCCATCTTGAGCAGTTTCCCATGGAGATTTCCAAGGCGGACTATGCCTCTCTGCTGCGGGTTCCCGGCATCGGTGTGAAATCAGCCAGACGGATCGTCGCCGCCCGCCGCCATCATTCGCTGGATTTTGACGCCCTGAAAAAACTGGGCGTAGTATTGAAACGGGCGGGATATTTTATCACCTGCAACGGGCGCATGTATCGTGCCATCCGGTTGGATGAGGATTATCTTGCCCTTGCCCTGTCGGAGACGGACAAGCGCACCCGCCTCCGGTTTGAGGAGGGCGTCGGCGTTTACCGGCAGCTGTCTCTTTTTGACGATTTTTATCTCACCGCCGGGCCTAAAGGCACGGACGTGGCAAAAAGCATCTCCGGGCAGATGTAGCGCGCTGCCCTTCACAGTTTTTGTTTCAGGAAAGGAGTTCCTCTTATGGAGAATCAACCCAATCATACCACCGTTTTTTTGTGCAGGGACGATCCCGATGGAATCTTCACTGCCGTCTATGACGCATGGGCTTCCCGCAGGGGTCATGCCTGCGTCAGACTACAGCTGGAAGGCCCTTCCACACTGGAATTGTTTTGCGACTACATACCTGTAACGCCTGATCCGCAAAAGGCTGACAAGGTGATCGGCGCCATCCGTCAGAACATCTCTCTGCAGGCATGGGAAGCCGTTTACCGGGCAGCCCTGTCCCGGGAGGAGCGCAAGGCGGATATCATTTACCGCTTTCTTGTGGCAGGCTTCCACTATGGCCCGGCCGTGATGGAAATGCTGGGAGAACCTGCGGTGCAGAATCTGTTTGCTCTGGACCGGCAGGTTGGCAACGAGGCCCATTTTTTCACAGAATTTCTCCGCTTTGACCTGATGGAGCAAGACATTCTTTTTGCCAAAATGCGCCCCAAGAGCAATGTGCTGTCCCTTGTGGCCCCTCATTTCGCAGACAGGCTTTCCGGGGAAAATTTTCTGATCCTGGATGTGGGGCGCAGTTTTGCCGCCATACATCCCGCAGGCCGTTCCTGGTACCTGCTCAGCATTGAAAAAGAGCAGGCCGAAGCACTGCTCTCTCAAAAGCCAAACAGCTACCGGGACCTGTGGAAAACCTTCCACAGCGCCATCGCCGTTGAAGCCCGGAAAAATCCAAAGCTCCAGCGCAGTCTCATGCCCCTGCGCTATCGGGAGTTTGTCACTGAATTTTTATGATGCGGGAACAAAAGCCTGCAGAGCCGTTGCAGTCTGTCTGCATAAGGCGAACAGGGCTTTTTCCCTCCCCTGCTTCTTCATACGATACCCGGACAGATCTCCGTTATGAGAAAAACAGGGATCCGATCTGATAGACCAGCACTGCCATCAGATAGGCAACCCCAAGTTGGAACAGGATGGATACGCACATCCACTTCCATGAATTGGTTTCTTTTTTGATGGTGCCGATGGCCGCCGCACAGGGTATGTACAAAAGGCAGAATACCATCAGCGCATAAGCGTTGAGGCCGGTGAAGCCGGAGGCCGCCAGTGCCGCCACCATCGTCTCCATACCTTTGGCGGAATTGATATTGCTGATGCCGTACAGGATCCCCATACTGGACACCACTACTTCCTTGGCGGCAATGCCTGCGATCAAAGATACCACCACCTGCCAGTACCCAAGTCCCGCCGGGGAAAGAAGCGGGGCCAGCGTCTGTCCGATCATGGCGCCAAAACTGCCCTGCGCACCCATTTCCACCATCCCGCCGGGGCCGAAATTCAGCAGCGCCCACACGATGATGGATGCCAGAAAGATGGTGGTGCCTGCCTTCGTCAGATAATCCTTTATCTTTTCCCACACATAGATAAAAATCGTATGGGCGCTGGGACGTTTAAATTCCGGCAGCTCTATAAGGAGATTGTATTTTCCCCCGCCTTTTCCAAGCCGCTGCATGGCAAGGGCGGTAAGGATCGCCACGCCAAGGCCGATCACATACATGGAAAATGCTGCAACCATGGCATACTTTCCAAAAAACATAGAAGAAAACAACACATAGATAGGCAGTCTCGCGCTGCAGGACATAAATGGGGTGATCAGGATCGTTTTCAGCCTGTCCTTTGGATCTTCCAGCGTCCTGGACGCCATTACCGCAGGTACCGTGCAGCCGAAGCCCAGCAGCATGGGAATAAACGCCCTGCCGGAAAGCCCCAGCTTTCCCATGATCCCGTCCATCACATAAGCAACTCTGGACATGTAGCCGCTGTCCTCCAGCAGCGCCAGCGCCAGAAACAAAATAAAGATATTTGGCAGGAATGTGAGGATGCCGCCGACGCCGGCGATAATGCCATCCACAATCAACGATTGCAGCATTTCATTTATATGAGCGCTTGCAAGCAGATGCCCAACGCCGTCGCTAAACCAGTCCAGACCCAGTTCAAACCATCCCTTGATCCAGTCGCCCACGGTAAAGGTAAAGAAAAATACCATGGCCATGATCCCAAGAAATACCGGCAATCCCCAGATCCGATGGGTAAGCAGGGCGTCGATCCGGTCTGTTCGCTGGCTTTTCTCGTTCTTGTTAAACAGGCACTCCTCAATAACCTCTTCAATGAAGTCATATTTCTGGTTGATAATATCCGTCTCATAACTGCGATCCAGTATATCCTCAAGGGGGATGGGGTACTTCCTCATGATCTCCTCATCATTTTCCAGCAGCTTAATGGCATGCCACCGGGGATTGACGATATCCGGATATGCTTCCAGAAGACGCGCCTGCAGCCCGTCAATCTTGTCTTCTATTTCATCGCCGTACACCATCACGAACTCTTTGTGATGGTCATGGATATGGGTGCTTTCCTTGTTGCCGTGATGATGATCCGGGAAAATATCCCTGCCGTTCTCCGCATGATGGGCCACCGTGTGCATCAGTACATCCAGCCCTGTCTTTTTTCTTGCGGACACAGGAATGGCCGGCACGCCCAGCATTTCCGGCAGCCGGTGGGTGTCGATCTCCATCCCTCGCTCCTGCACAATGTCCATCATATTCAGCGCCAGCACCACCGGCTTCCCAAGTTCGATCAGCTGCAGAGCCAGATACAGATTCCGCTCCAGACAGGAGGCGTCGATCACATCCAAGATCACGTCCACTTCATCTTCGAGAATGTACTGCCGGGCCAGCTTTTCCTCCATAGTGTAGGAGGTCAGACTGTAAGTGCCGGGCAGATCCACCAGCTTAAACTGCTGATTATGATAGCGGAAGGCGCCTTCCTTCTTCTCCACCGTCACTCCCGGCCAGTTGGCTACCTTGAGCCTCGCGCCTGTATAGGCGTTAAACAATGTAGTCTTTCCGCAGTTCGGGTTTCCTACAAACGCAACATGAACACTCACGGCTGCTCACCTCCTAACAGGATCCCCTCCGCAATCCGCTTTCCTATGGCGTACCGGGTTCCCCGCACCTTAAAGATCAGCGTACCGTTCTTTTTTTTATTCAATATTTCTACCCTTGTTCCGGACAAAAGCCCAAGTATCTGCAGCCGTCTTGCAGTGGTTTCCTGCAGCCGGATCTCCTGTACCTGATAGCTCTTTCCGATCTCCCCCTGCAACAATGTCATCTGTCGTCCTCCGTAAGTCTGTATTTTGTCAGCAGTCCGTTATCACAATTATTTCATTTTTTTGTTTATTTCTTTTATTTTTTCTTTTATTTTATCTCTGTTTCCACATTTTGTATAGTATCATCCGGTAAAAAATCAAAAAAAAATAACAAACATTCCCAATATTTTACAAGTACAAATATTCTTCTGACTGTTATACTTAAACTAACTACAAAGAAAAACGGAGGGGAACCCCATGCAAATGAATATGAAACAGTGGGTAGCAGATATGATCGCTGCACCTGTAAAAAAAGCGCTGCCGGTACTTTCATATCCGGCGATTCAAATGATGGGGATCAGCGTAAAAGATCTGATCTCCAGCAGTGACGCTCAGGCAAACGGCATGAAGATGATCGCCGACCGGGTAGATTCCGCAGCCAGTGTGAGCCTGATGGATCTGTCCATTGAGGCGGAATGTTTCGGCTCCACCATCCATGTGTCCGACGATGAAGTGCCTACCGTGGTTGGCAGTATCATTTCTTCCCAGGAAGACGCCGACGCGCTGCAGATCCCGGAGATCGGTGCAGGCCGTACCGGTATCTATATCGAGGCCATCGAAAAGGCAGTCAAACTGATCACCGATCGTCCCGTTCTGGCGGGCATCATCGGCCCCTTCTCTCTGGCGGGCCGCCTGATGGACGTATCTGAGGCTATGATCTACTGCTATGATGAACCGGAGATGGTAGAGACTGTCCTTGACAAAGTGACAGAATTTCTCATCGCCTACTGCAAGGCATATAAAGCAGCCGGAGCAAACGGCGTGGTGATGGCGGAACCTCTTGCCGGCCTGTTGAGTCCTTCCCTGGCCGCAGATTTCTCCGCCCCGTATGTAAAAAAGATCGTAGATGCGGTACAGGACGACAGCTTTATCGTTGTTTACCACAACTGCGGCAATTCCACGATCCCCATGATCGATTCTATTCTCGAAACCGGCGCGCCTGTATTCCACTTTGGCAACGCCATCGACATGGAAGAAATGATGTCCAAGATTCCTGCTGACCGGATCGCCATGGGCAATGTAGACCCCGCGGGCCAGTTAAGAAACGGAACACCCGAATCCGTGCGTCAGGCAACACTGGATGTGATGGCAAAATGCTGCAAATATCCCAATTATGTAATCTCCACGGGATGCGACATTCCTCCCATGTCAAGCTGGGACAACATCGACGCATTCTTCAGCGCCGTAGCGGAATTTTACAACTAAAAAATTCATTGCAAAATGCGGCAGAGCAAGCCTGCTCTGCCGCTATTTTTCAATCTGCTGCTTTTTCTTATTCTCCTATAGACTCTGTCCGATAAATGAACTTGACCTGACCGTCCATTTCTGCATCCGCCCCGGCAAATGTCTTATAGCGTGCGGAAACATCCTTTGTAGCCCGCAGTCTCGTCATCAGGCCTTTCAGATCTCCATCTACCGCATCGGTGAGTTTTTTGATCCCCTGTTCGTTCAATTCCTTCAAGCCGTCGGAAAGCTTCATAGAGCCGTTCTTGAGGCTGGTGATCCCGTCTACCAGCGCCGGCATACTGTTATTTAATGTGACCGCCCCGGCGCTCAATTCCGCCGCCCCGGCGCTTAGCTGTGCCGTTCCGCTTTTCAGGCTGTTTGTACCCTCCTTCAGCTCACCTGCACCCGCAGCCGCCTTGGAAACACCGGCCGTATAGGATTGCAGTCCCTGATAGAACACATGATAGCTGTCCAGAGAGGTTTTCAGGGAGATTACGGCTTTTGCCCCTTCTGTGGCAGCAGCAAGCTGCTCCTGCACTTTCTCGGACGCCATATTTTCTGCAATTGCCTTTTGTATCTGCAGTTCAGTATTTGAAGCCACGGTTTCCTTTACGGTATCGCTTTGCATCTGCTCAGATACTTTTTCTTCTATCGTTTTCTGAACATCCTGCGTCTCCATCTGCTCCGCCGTTTTCGCCTCTATGGTCTGCTGAATTTCCCCGCTTTGCATTTGCTCCCGGATGGCGGCTTCCACAGCCGCCTGCACTTCCTCGCTGACCGCTCCGGCCTTCACCGCGGCCTCATAGCTTTCCATATCCATTTGCGCGGCGGAAGCAACCACCTTTTCCGTAACCGTATCCTTAACAGCCTGGGTTACCTGCGCCGCAACCTGTTCCTCCACCGCAGCCGTCACCTTGGCGTTCACTTCCTTGCGAACCGCAGCCGCAACCTGCTCCTGAATATCATTCCGCTTCTCTTCCACTGCTGATGTGACAGCGGCAAGAGCCTTTTCATAAACGGCGTCTGTATCCAGAGACGCGATCACACCTGCCAGCACATCCCCATAATTTTCAATAGTCAATTCCGGCGCTTCCACTCCCGCGTCTGCGAGCTGGGTATGAGCCACAGACAACAATGTCTCAAATACCTGCTTTGCGCCGCCATTCAGAGACTCATTGTTCTCGGCAAGGGTATTCAGCCCGTCGCTTAGCTGCGCCGCCCCGGCCTGCAGGCTCACAGCCCCCTCATCCAGATCTCCTGCGCCGCTCTTTAACGTCTGTGCGCCCGCGGCCAGCTGATCAATTCCCGTCACCAGCTTCCCGGACTGTTCAAGCAGGCTGGAAAGACCGTCATAGAGCTGGGAAGAACCGTTCAGCAGCTGGCTCATAGCATCCTTCAGCTTTCCGACAGAGTTGCTCAGTTCATCCGCCGAATTGAACTCATCCGCGTCTATGTCATTGAACAGCTCATTTGTGGCAAGCGTAATCGTCATTCCCAGCTTGAAATTCTTCGCGTCGCCGGTAATCTCCACATAATCCGGGATCTCCAGCTTTTCTTCAGACAGCGCGAGATTCTCCTGCAGCCCCGGGAACGCGATGCCTGCAACAGCAGTACGGCTCCCGTCGTTGACCAGTCTTCCGTTCGATACCTCTATATTGGTAAACACGTCATTGTCCAGCAAAACGCCAGTGAGCACGGCAAACGGGACATATATCTTTTCCTTCTTCCCGTCAATTTCCACTTCCTCATACTGCCGATTGGTGTAGTCAAAGCGGATCGTCACCTTTCCGCTCTTTCCCTCCAGATCTGACGGGGCTATGTCTTTTCCGTCCAGCTTATAAGAAACAGCCATATCTACCGGAAGCTCCTTTTGTATATTCCCCTGATAGTAAATATCGCTGCCCTGTGCGTCCCAGACACGAACGCCGGACTTATCCAGCGTACTGCCTTCTTCGCCCTTCACATTTTCCACGTCTGTCAGCTCTGTCCTGTCACGCAGGGTCTGGCTGCCAAGGGCATTTTTCAGCCAATCGCTGACAATAATCTTCTTCACGGCTCCATCAGCCCCGGCAAGGACATATACTGTTTCATCCTTTTCATTTCCCGTTTCTTCGGCTTCGCTGTAAGAGACGTCGGCTGCCGTTTCCGTCTCTTTTTTCGGACTGCTTTCCTGTCCCTGCAGCGCATTGGCTGCAAAAGCAATGCTGCCGCCTGTAAGAACAACGCATAAACCTGCCGCTGTCATTTTTAATATTGATCTTTTCATTTTACAATTACCTCCCGTTTATGATCAAACCGCTTCTCCCCGCGGTTTATGTGCATCCCCAGTGTTGTGGCGCATATCACCTTATCACACAGCAGCAACAAGGGCGGAAGAATCAGGATTACAGCCAGCATACTGACTATCGCCCCTCTCGCCATCAGCATACACATGGACGCGATCATGTCGATATCCGAATAAACTGCAACGCCGAAGGTTGCCGCAAACAGCCCCGTGCCAGATACAAGGATCGAAGGAATAGACGTGGCAAGGGCGATCTGTACCGCTTCCTTCTTTTCCTTTCCGTGCATACGCTCCGTCTTATACCGGGTCGTCATCAAAATAGCATAGTCTACCGTGGCGCCAAGCTGGATGGTACTGATGCAGATCGGCGCGATAAACGGCAGGCTCTGTCCCAGATAATGGGGAAGCCCAAGATTGATAAAGATTGCAGTCTCGATCACTGAAATCAAAATGAAGGGAAGCGAAATGCTCTGTTCCACCAGCGCGATGATCAGGAAAATCGCAAGGATGGAAATGGCGTTGACTACCTGAAAATCATGGGAGGTGGTGTCGATCATATCCTTCATACAGGGAGCCTCCCCGATAAGCATGCCGCTCTGATCATATTTTTTCAAAATTTTATGAAGCGCGTTGATCTGCGTTCCCACCTCATCACTGGCAACCTTATATTCCGAATTGATCAGCAGCAGCTCCCATTTGTCGCTCTTCAAAATGCCGGTGACAGATTCCGGCAGGATTTCCTCCGGCACCCGGGAACCGATCACGGATTCCAGCCCGAGTACATATTTTACCCCGTCAACCTGCTCCATCTCCTTTGACATGGCCCGAATGGTTTTTGGGGAAAGCTTCGCGTCAACAAGCAGCATGTGGGTGGAAGCGATGTCAAATTCCTCCGACAGCTTGCTGTTGGCAATCACGTATTCCATATCATCCGGCAGACACAGGCCCAGATCATAATATACCTCATCGTTTGTCTTGCTGTAGCCATACCATGCAGGAGGGATCAGCAGGACAAAGATCATAAGAAACACCGGAAAGATCCGCACAATCTTTTTTGCAAACCCGTTCATATTTTGGATCAGGGATCTGTGCTTCGTTTTCTCCAAAGGCTTGTCAAAGACAAGGATCAACGCCGGGAGTACTGTCACACAGCCGATCACGCCCAGCACCACTCCTTTCGCCATCACGATGCCCAGATCGCGCCCCATGGTAAAGGTCATGAAACACAGAGCAAGAAAGCCCGCCACCGTTGTAATGGAACTGCCTACCACCGAGGTCAGCGTTTCCCTGATCGCGCAGGCCATCGCCTTTTCCCGGTCGTCCGTATGCTGCCGCTGTTCATTGTAGCTGTGCCAAAGGAAAATCGAATAATCCATTGTCACGGCAAGCTGCAGCACCGCGGAAAGGGCTTTTGTAATATAGGAGATCTCTCCCAGAAAATAATTGGTTCCCAGATTGAGCAGAATCATCATACCGATACTTGCCAGAAACACAAAGGGTATGAGCCAGCTGTCAAGGAACAGCAGCATGGCGGCGCAGGCCAGCAATACGGCAATCCCCACATAAATGGGCTCTTCCTGCTCGCACAGCTCCTTCAGATCCGTCACCATAGCGGACATTCCCGAAACAAAGCACTGCTTGCCGGTGATCTGCCGGATCTGGCGGATGGCGTCCATGGTCACATCCGAAGAGGTAGAGGTATCGAAAAACACTGCCATCAGCGTCGCGTTATCTCTGTTAAATTCCTGATAGAGCTTTTCCGGCAAAAGCTCCATAGGCACGGAAATATCCGCAAGAGAATCATACCAGAGGACGGTTTCCACATGCTCCACCTGCTGGATCTTCTCCTTCAGCGCCGCCACATCCTTTGCGGGCATTCCTTCCACAATAATAAATGAAAACGCGCCTTTCCCGAAATCCTTCAAAAGCTGATCCTGCCCGATCACAGTTTCCATATCCTTAGGCAGATAATCCAGCATATCATAGTTGATCCGCGTACCCAGTATTCCAAATATAGAAGGAATCAACAGGATCACCGCAACGATCAGAATCAACACCCGGTGCTTTACCACTGCTTTTGAAAAACGCATTGCTCCGTCACCTGTCCTTTCTGAATGTTGTATAATATACCGTCTCTGCCCCATCGGGCTGCTGATGCTTGATAATCAGCACTGTGCTTATAACGGTGTATAGATTCAGAAGTCCTTCCGCCAAAAGGGAAATGCCCAGCAGCACAGTCAGGAACCCGGCGCCTTTTGCGGAATTCAGTATGAGCGCGGCGCCAATCACACCTGTTGCGATGGCCATGGCAAGTATCAGACCCCAATCTCTGATCCCGAATTTTCTGGATTCCATGGCAATGCGGATCTTAAAAAGTCCGTCCAGCAAAATGACAACGCCCAGTCCCACGCAGAGGAACGTCATCAGATGATCGGGATGAAGCAGTAAGATCACGCCAAAGATCAACAGCAGGATCCCAAATTCCAGATCAAACTGAAAAGCCAGTCGAAACAGATCCTTCGAGAAATAACCTACCAGCTTGATGATCCCGAATACCACCATTGCAATGCCGATGGAAATGCCGATCAGCGTCTGAGACAGATCCGGCAATACAATAAATAAAATGCCGGCTATACAAGACAAAACTGACATAACAATATAACCGATCTTTGCGATTCTCATTGGTGTCACAGAACGAATCTCCATAACATACAGCCTCCTTTTTATTCCTGCTGTTAGTATAGTCACGTCCGTTCCGCCTGCATACAGACACAAAAAACCCCGTGCCCAAAAATCAGGCACGAGGCACTGTTTTGTCTGAAATTCTGACAAACTCTCTTTTCCTGTCTGTTTCACGGAAATGCTCCAAACTCCGCTGCATCCTTTACTGTGCTTTTTCACAGCGGGAGATCATCTCCTCCATCATTCCCTTTTTGATACTGCATAAACGCGCAAAGGTGCTGTGAATATCTTCTGTCATCCCGGTATCCAGCCAGCCGGACACAATTCCAAATCCCACACATTTCAAGTACTTTTTAATGATCTCCAGATTGTCTTCGCTCACCCTTCGTCCTTTCAGGATCGTAGTCACATAGGCGCTGATCACATGATCGCATACTTTCCAGAGATATTGCTCATAAATTTCCCGGTTGACGGAATTGTAAATGTGCAGTACCGCTTTTTTCTTGGACAAGGCCAGCTCGATCACCGCGTCAAGGCAATCCTCTATTTTTTCCACCGTGGGGTATGCCTGAATGATCGCTTCCGCGTCCTCCATCACAATATCCTGAAGCAGCTCCGGGATATCTTCAAAATAATAATAAAACGTATTTCTGTTGACGCCGCAGTCCGCCACGATATCCTTGACCGTGATCTGAGAAAGCGGATGCTCCATAAGCAATTTCAGAAAAGACGCTTTGATCGCTTTTTTCGTAAACTGTGCCACCGGTTTTTCTTCCCCTTTACTTTTCAGAATATATTTTTATTTCCCATTGGGACAACGATTCAGTTTTTTTATGGTCTCCTCCACCACATCCTCCAGATGGGCATGCGGGGGTACAGATACCCGCAGGTCGGCGTACCGCTCATAATAGGAAAGCCGCTCCCTGTAGATATCCTCCAGCGTCTGACCGGGTCTGGCCGCCACGCCTCTTGTTCTGATGTTTCTTAACCGGGCCGCCAGCGCCGGCAGCGCCACGTCCAGATAGACCGTCGTTCCGTTTTCCTTCATACGGGCCATGGCCTTCTGGCTCAATACCATAGAACCGCCGGTAGCGATCACCGTATGCCGGACGTTCACCGACAATCCCGCCTGCTCCTCACAGTCGAGAAACGCCTCCAGTCCTCTTGTATCTATGATTTCCTGCAAGGTTGCCTGCTGCTGTTCGGAGATGATCAGATCCGTATCCACAAACTGATAGCCCAAAACCTTTGCCAGAAGCACACCTACCGTACTCTTCCCCGAACCGGGCATCCCGATCAAAATAATATTGTCCTTCATGCCGCCGCTCCTTTTTCATGATCGATCGTTTTCATTATAACGGAATCGTTTCAAATGTCCAGTATTTTTGCAAAAGAAAAGCTCCCGGTAAAACCACGCTGTCAGGTTTTACCGAAAGCATTTTCAAGCCCTGTCCGGGCACTTTGGAACCTCTTTCACGCTTACGCCAGCTTTGCAGTCAACTCTCCCGCCGACACATCGATGGAAATGGTGCTGCCCATCTCGATCTCCGTGCCAAGCAGCAGCTTTGCGGCAAGAGTCTCCACATGCTTCTGCAAAAACCGCTTCAGAGGACGGGCGCCGTATGCGGGATCATACCCATGCTCCACCACGTAATCCACAGCGGCAGTCGTCAGGACCACCTTGACCTCCCGCTCCTTCAGACGCTCGTTCAGCTCCTTCATCAGCAGATCCACAATGGAGCGGATGTCTGCCTTCGTCAGCGGCTTGAACAGGATCGTTTCGTCCAGCCTGTTCAAAAATTCCGGACGGAAATGAGCCCGCAGCTCATTCATCACCATCTGCTCGCACTCCGGCCTGATCTCGCCGTTTTCATCAATGCCCTCCAGCAGGTGCATAGAACCGATATTGGAGGTCATAATCAGGATGGTGTTCTTAAAATCCACTGTCCGGCCCTTGGAATCGGTGATCCGTCCGTCATCCAGCACCTGCAGCAGTACGTTGAACACATCCGGATGGGCCTTTTCCACCTCGTCGAAAAGCACCACGCTGTAAGGCTTCCGGCGAACGGCCTCCGTCAGCTGGCCGCCCTCCTCATAACCCACATATCCGGGAGGCGCTCCGATCAGACGGGCTACAGAATGTTTCTCCATATATTCACTCATATCAATGCGGATCATATTTTGCTCATCGTCAAACAGACTCTGGGCCAGCGCTTTGGCAAGCTCAGTCTTGCCCACGCCGGTGGGCCCCAGAAACAGGAAGGAACCGATGGGCTTTCCGGGATCTTTGATCCCTGCCTTTGACCGGAGAATGGCATCGGTGACGCGCTGCACGCCTTCCTCCTGTCCGATCACCCGCTTATGCAGCTGAACGTCCAGACGGAGGATCTTGCTCCGTTCTCCTTCTGTCAGCTTCGCCACAGGAATCCCTGTCCAGCGGGAAACGATCTTGGCGATCTCTTCCTCCGTCACACTCTCATGCACCAGCGTCATCTGCTTTTTGCTTGTCTTTTCTTCTTCCTCCGCCAGCTGCTTTGTCAGCCGGGGCAGCTCCCCGTACTGCAGCTGCGCCAGCTTTTCATAGTCATTCTCCCGGTTTGCCATCTGGATCTGCCTGTTCAGCTCTTCCATTTCCTCTCTCAGCTTCTGCAGCCGCTCTACGGAGGCCTTCTCATTATCCCACTGCGCTTTCTTGCCCGCAAACTCCTCGTTCAGCTGGGACAGCTCCTTCTGCAGAGCCTCCAGCCGCTCCTTACTCATGCGGTCCGTCTCTTTCTTCAGCGCCGTCTCCTCGATCTTTAACTGGGTGATCTTGCGCTGCAGCTCATCCAGCTCCGCAGGCATGGAATTTAATTCTGTTTTAATCAGGGCGCATGCCTCGTCTACAAGGTCGATGGCCTTGTCCGGCAGGAATCGGTCGCTGATATACCGGTGGGACAAAGTCGCTGCCGACACCAGCGCCGCGTCGGTGATCTTCACGCCGTGATACACCTCATAGCGCTCCTTCAGTCCCCGGAGAATGGAAATGCTGTCCGCAACGGTGGGCTCATCCACAAGCACCGGCTGGAAACGGCGTTCCAGCGCCGCATCTTTCTCAATGTACTGGCGGAACTCATCCAGCGTGGTGGCGCCGATGCAGTGAAGCTCGCCTCTTGCCAGCATGGGCTTCAGCATGTTGCCCGCATCCATGGCGCCGTCTGTCTTTCCCGCTCCTACAATGGTATGCAGCTCATCAATGAACAGGATAATCTGTCCTTCGCTCTTCTTGACTTCCTCCAGCACCGCTTTCAGACGTTCCTCAAACTCGCCCCTGTACTTGGCGCCTGCCACCAGCGCGCCCATATCCAGCGAAAACAGCCGCTTATCCTTCAGGCCGTCGGGCACGTCGCCCCGGACGATCCGCTGGGCAAGTCCTTCCACCACGGCAGTCTTGCCCACGCCCGGCTCACCGATCAGAATGGGGTTATTCTTCGTCTTTCTGGACAGGATGCGGATCACATTACGGATCTCCCCGTCCCGTCCGATAACCGGATCCAGCTTTTCCTCACGGGCGCGCTCCACCAGATCATAACCGTATTTTGTCAGCGTATCATAGGTGGCCTCCGGGTTATCGCTTGTCACCCGCTGATTTCCCCGCACTGTGGAAAGGGCCTGTAAAAACCGCTCCCGGCTGATGCCGAACTGCTTATACAACTCCTTACAGCTTTTATTTGCATATTTTAACAGGGACAAAAACAAATGCTCCACAGAAACATATTCGTCTCCCATCTGTTTTGCCTCATCCTCCGCGGAGATCAGCGCCTGATTCATGGACTGGCTCATGTACACCTGCCCGCCGGACACCTTGGGCCGCTTGTTCAAAAGCGTTTCTACCGCATTGATGAAATGCTCCGGCACGATCTCCATCTTTTCGATCAGCTTTTTCAACAGGCTGTCTTCGCCTGTAAGCAGCGCATACAAAAGATGCTCCTGATCGATCTCCTGATGGCCGTACTCATAGGCCGTCTTCTCACAATCGTTGATCGCCTGTATGGATTTCTGCGTAAATTTATTGATATTCATAAATATCCCTCCATTCCGCTTACACCGGCCTATTATGACCGGAACATGGAAATACAGACCGGTTCTCGGTCTGTTCTATGGTTACTATAACATACGTTGTTAGCACTGTCAATAGTCGAGTGCTAATTTTTCTGAAAATTTTTTCTGCTTTGGAACTGTATCCTTTAATAACCTTAATGTGTTTGCCCATTTTCTGAACTAAACGGCCCGCGGTGAATCAACTTTGTTTCCAACAGCAATGATCTCACTCAGATTATAGTGGTTCGTCAAATAGCTTTTTCGTCGGAAGCAGTTATTCGAAATTTTCGAATAACTGCCTCGTCCACCTCGTCGTCCGCAAAAATCTTCTTCAAATGATAATTATTTCTTCTATCATCATTTGCTCACGAACAACAATTTCTTCAATCTCCGCATCCCCTCTAATCAACATTTGTGAAATCTCATTGGCCTTCTGTACAAGCATTCTGCATTGTGGACTGCGCCGTGAAAACCACTAACACTCAGCAGATTAGGACAAAAGTCCACGGTATCTGTTTTTTTACAAAAGCGGTATACTCTTCATTCAGTTCCCTTTAGGACACAGGCTCTACAAAGAAATAGAAACACATCGAATCCTACAGACCAAAATTTGTTGAAAACACATGGGCCAAGCCATCAGCCACAATATCCTCTGTTACGCCATGAAAACACTCCGACACTATTTCATCGTCGGGCACGTCCATGGTAAACTTATCATCGAATATGATCCCATAGCTGATCTGAACGCCGTCTGCGATCAGATGAGACAGTCTCCAGACTGGATACCAGACATCCTACTCTGGGCAGACGAATATGAAACTTTCTGGTATCGTAAGGACTAATTCTTGACTAACCCTAAATTTTAAACCATTTTATTTAGTCAACGAGATTCCCCGGATTTACAGCATTTTCGGAATCCTCGTTGACTTTTCCTTGACTTCTTTGACTAATTCCTTGACTAAAATCCGAATTTCTTGACTATACTTGACTACACTTTGTTGATAAGAAACCACTCAGCGTGAACAGCACTGCCTTGCACTCCAATAATTTCCTCTTTCTTCATCTTCTGAAACAGATTTGAAAGCTTTTTATATTGTTTTTCCTCTGAAAGTACCTCTGGAAAAGCATGCTTCACTGCCTCATATATATCTGCTTTCTTTAACGGACCATTTTGGAGCGCAGAAATAATCAATTCCATCAAAATCCTTTCATCAAGACCTTTGTTTCTTACATATCCAGCCTTATCGCCAACAACCTCAGCAATCTTATATGACACATATAATGCCGGATATCGGCCTTCAACCAATCCACCCTTCTTCAGAGCCTTATAGTCTTCTTTCGATATAGTCTTACGCTTCTGCACCTGATCCAAAAGGAATACAGTTTTTAGTTCCAAATCCCCCTTTGAATGAAGAAGCCGAGTATAGTTTTTATCAAGCACCTTTCCATAAACAGTGACGCTCACACGGTTCAAAACATCCAGATTGTATGATGGAAGCGGAAAACACCTTGCTTTCTGTATATTGTAAATCATAGGAATACCCATAGAATTCGTATCGATCATATACATATTCACCATTGCATTACAGAGAAATGCATTTCTGTAATATGGCGGCTTGTATCCTGGCTCCAAAGCTTTCTCTATAGTTTCCGGAATAAATGCACCTTCGTTAATGAAAACCAGATGATCCTCAAATTCTTCAACATTAATCTTGCCGTGACGCCTGTAATCCGAATGTGCGATACAGTTGTTAATGACTTCTTTTACCAGATCGGCATCATACTGCTGAACTTCCTCAGGGAACAAAGTCTGCTGCTCTGTGATATATCTGTATTTCTCATTCCGAATCTTTGCATAGACCTTGTCTACAGCCAGCAAAAATGGCATATCAAAATGCTCATACGCCTTCACCGTCTTGTCAGCATTATAAAGCGTCCACGTTATTCTGGGAGTAAACCCATCAAAATAAAATGCCGCTTCCCTCTTACCCAACAGAAGAAGTGCTGTTCTTGTAATTTGCCCCTTGAAACATATACCCGCTTTATTCAATACTTCTATGTCAGATAAGCCGGACAATATCTCCTTCGCGAGCTTACGATTCTCCTGTTTCCGTGAGAACATCTTTCTCGCATATGCAACCGCCTCCGGATCTAAATCGTCCATTGTCGCATCCTTCACAATTTCCTTTGACCAATCCATTCCGACCTGGCTGCGGATCAGATCCACCTTATTCATAGGTAGCGGTGCCAAAGACTCATGTTCTCTTGCCCATGCCGCGCCATTCCATGTCGTCGGGATTCCAGGGATAGCCGGCGGAATCTGAAAGGCCACTACTCGACACTTCTCCATTGTCAATTCATAGATATCAAGAAACGTCAATCTTTCATTTGTACCGGTTGTAATCTCTTTTTTCAGAGATTGAAGGTTTCCACCCTTCCGATAATCAGTTCCTTTGAATTCTCCTTTATTTGTAATGCCAAATATAAGCCATCCTTCCGACTTGCCTCTGATATTAGCCTCATTACCAAGCGCAGAAAAATACTTGCCGATATCCTTGAAGGAGTAGCTGTTATTCGCCTCTTTGAATTCAACCACCTCAGTTTCAAAGTCTTTTAGCATTTCATATATTTTTTCTCGTAGTTCAGCATCTGTATATATCAAATTTCTCACCTCCAGACTGTATATCATAGAAAGAGAGGCACACGGTCTCGACTGGCGTCTCGATGCCGCTGCTCGTCAAATGCCGGTCAACGCAAGCGTCACCGGCGCTTTCCTCGCTATTATACCATGTCATCATCCAAAATAAAATACGATCATTTCAATGCTTCACTTAAGCTTTCCGGAATCCCTCTCGGCCCTCTCACTGCATGGATCCCATACTTTTCTTTCAGCGTCTCAAAGGTAAATTGATCCGGTTGATAGCGTTTCAGCAATTTTATCTTCATCAGGCTTGATATATGCAGCTCTCCGTTATCGAAACGATAAGTAATATCCACATTCGTCACCCTGCATTTATAAAGGATCGCCGACACCGGAGCGCCCATATATATGAACACGGTGTCCCCCGCTTTGATACCCCGTCCCTGTTTCCAGTCGATCTCATTCTCTTTGGAAAAAGCCGCTTCGACGTCATAATACTTCGGATTGGCCGGAATGATCCAATCCTTTGCAGGCCTGTGCGCCTGCTTTGTTTTTGCGGACGCCGTCGCCAGATAGCTTTCCTCCAGCCATCTGCAGATTTCATCAAATTCCACCGCGCCATACAGGGAGATGGAGAGCCAGTTTCCTTTTCTGATATGATAGCCCGTAAAAAAGCCTTCCTGCTGCACCAAGATATCCGCAAGAAACGGATCCGAAATTTTCACGTTCAGAATATCCAACATTTCTTCCGTTTCCAACCCCAACTTATTCCCCGGCACATCCATGACAAGCGCAAACCACTTTTGATTATCCCCATGCCGAAAGACCGCATAGCCGGGATAGCGCCGCCATAAATATTCCGGAGAAGCCTTATATTTTTTCTTTATATAAGCAAATAGTTGTTCTCTGTAAGATTTCATATATGTATCCTCATGTATTCCGCTGTTTTGAAAAGCTGCCTGAATACAGCCCTGTATTGCCGATATCCGGGCGCATATAGTTCCCGTTGGGGCAAGCCTGTATGCTTCTTCGATATTCATTGCGAACTTGTACCGGCCTGTCCAACCTCCTGATCCGGTTTCATCTTTACCGTCGGATATGCCTCGTTGATCCTCTGGTAGCAGAGACAGTCCCCCGCATGGTCGTTGATAATCCCGCAGGCCTGTAAATGTGAATAGATCGTAACCGCTCCGATAAATTTGAAGCCCCGTTTTTTCAGATCTTTACTGATCCGTTGGGAAAAACCGTTGCTGACCGGTATCGCGCCGTCAGCGTGGCCGTCGTACAGAACCGTCTTTCCGTCTGTGTATGCCCAAAGATAATCGCAGAAGCTGCCAAATTCTTCCCGAACCTTCCGGTAACATCGGGCATTGTTGATGACTGCGCGAACCTTGCGCTCTGACTTCAGCATCCCTTCCGTATGCAGAATCCGCTGTACATCGGCCTCTCCATAATCTGCGATCTTATCATAATCAAAGTTTTCAAAGCATTGCCGGAAGATCTCCCGCTTCTTCAGCATCAGTCCCCAGCTCAGCCCGCACTGCAGACATTCCAGCGTCAGATGTTCAAACATCTGGCGGTCATCGTGATGTACCGGTACACCCCATTCATGATCGTGATAAAGCCGGTCGGCTTCCTTTGCAAATGCCCACGCACAATGTCCCATGTTTTCCCCTCCTTATAAATCAAATACGATACCGACAGATTTCATTTTCCATTGCCAAAAGCGCTTTCTGGCAGGTCTCAAAATCCATGGCAAGTGCACTGCTCTCATTCCGAATGTCCATGCAAATTCCCTCGACCTGATTCGTTTCCGTATTTAAACAGATTATAACACAAAATCCGGCAAACGTCCTCGCATTTTCCTGTCGGGTATTGTACACTTGTCAAATACATATAAATACGTTACTCTACAAAAGATGATTCCATGAAATAAGGAAAGCAGCCTTCCTTTTTTGGCGGCTGTTTTCTTATGACACACAGGGGATCATTTTTTATTTGCCTTCGCGGCAGGGATCTCCATGACCAGAGAATTACAGGAAGGAGTCAGAAATATGTGCAATTACTCAGAATTCGTTTTGGAAACCGGAATTAGAAAGGGCCGGCAGCAACCTCTACAGACTAAAAAAGCTCATCACTGTTTCCCCAAATTTAAAAGACAGAGCGTAAAGAACTACGCCCTGTCTCCCTGAAAAAATGCAGCCATGAAAGCCTGCGCTGCCTTTCGTTGCCCGCCGCTGCCTGAATCCTTCCTGCCTTTTTAAAGATGGTCTTTTTCTTTCAATAATTCTCATTCTTCAATGCGTCCACCGTATTTTCTTTCTTCACCTTGCCTGTGGCATACAGCATGGTGGAAAATACCACCAGAAATACGCTGACTACCACAATACACACGCTGTACCATGGTACAAAGAAGCCGCCGGCAATACCTTCATTGACGCTGAGGTAGATGAGGAAGGTAACCAGAATTGCCGCAGGCAGTCCGTACAAAAGCCCCTTCAGTCCGTAAAAAAGACATTCAAACCGCATCATCCTGTAAAATCCTTTCTGGGACATACCCATGGATCTGAGCATGGCAAATTCCCGTCGCCGCAGATTGATGTTGGTAGAAATCGTGTTGAACACATTCGCGGCGGTGATCAGAGAAATCAGGATGATAAATCCGTAAGAAAATACATTGATGATGATCAAAAGCCCTTCCTCGCTTTCCCGGCTTTCCGCCAAATCATACACCTCTGTGCCCAGCTGCTTTTCCTTCAGAATCTCTTCAATTTTTTCCGAGGCCGGCCTGTGCTGGGACGCCTGAAAATAAAAGGTGACCGGCATGGGCAGACTGTCGATCCGGGGCTTTGCGCTGTATGGCAAAAGACAGATCAAACGATCGTTTCCCCTTTCCCGGATTCCAAAAGGCAGTGCGTCCACATATTCCCCGGCATTGATCTGGATCCGCTCCTCCACTTCCTCCGCAGGATATCTAACTTCATTTCCCTCTTCATCCGTATAGATATAAACCTGTCCCAGATTTTCATCTACATCGTTCCTCATACATGACATTCCCTCTATTTCCTTCTGCCGCAGGATCTCCAACCGGGAAACCTGCTTATCCAGGATCGATACGGGGTAATACTTCCCCTCTTCCCCGTTATAGAGCACCACATGAGGGTAGATCAGCGCCGTGGGATCTTCGCTGTTCAGATACCGTTCCTCGTCCAGTCCGTTTTCCTTCAGATAAGTCCGGTAGTCCTGATCATTGATATAATAGATCCGGGCATAGAGCCTTATCTCATCGCCGCGCCGGTTCTTTTCCAGCCAGCCTTTCCCGTACAGCTTTGTCCCATTTTCCCTGTAGGAGCGGGACAACCCCTGTTCATCCAGCAGCACTTCCTCATAAGTATCAACATTCCAAGTCTGCTTTTCCACCTGAGGAATCTGCGCAAAGCGGGCTGTCAGATCGTCCAGCACAGGCAGGAACGCCTCCTGCTCCTCTTCGTTTTCATCATAACATTCACAGATCAGATCGATCCCGGACGTATCCGCTACAGTGTCGGCGCTATATTTTAAATATGCGCAAAAGCTGCTGGCGGCTACAAACAGCACAATACTGATAAACAGGGAAAACACTGTAATCCGGTATTTTTTCCTGCTTCGCTTCAGATTTTTGACAGCAACCATTCCCTCAAAACCGAAAAGGCGATAAATCAGTCTGGAAGTTTTTACCTTCCTTGCCTTGATCCTGATATCGCTTGTCTGGCGAATGGCGTCAATGGGTGAAATCTTCATTGCCCGTCTGGCAGGAAGCCACGCGGACACCAGCACTGTGACAAGCCCCACTCCCGCCGCCGCAAGCAGCGCCCACCACGTGACATACAGAGAAAAGGAAATGCCGCTGCTGTAGATCACCCGATCCAACATTCCTCCCACAAGTTTCAGTGTCAGCCAGATACCGCCTGTGCCCGCCAAAATTCCCAGCGGGATCCCCACTGCGCTCAGGAGCAGCGCTTCATACAACACACAGGATATCATCTGCTTTCTGGTGGCGCCAATGGAGCCAATGAGTCCAAACTGCCGCGTGCGTTCGCTCACGGAAATAGAGAAGGCATTGTAGATCAGCGAAATAGAACCGATCATAATAATACCGATCAGAATGATGCTCAGATTGGTGAGAACCCGGTTAAAGGATTGTCTGCCCGATACTCCCATGCTGAGCAGCACCTCTGTGTTGATAACCGCCGTTTCTTCCTCATACTCATCGGAAAACTCCTGCTCCAGAAAAGAATAGATAGTTTTCGGATCATTCATTTTGAAATATACATTATAATTGTCCCTGCTGCCGTCGGCCACGGTCAATGCCGTATAGCCCGGCGCCGTTCTGGCTTCAAAGGAGGGACGCTCATAAAATCCGACTACCGTGTAAACTGCCGTTCCTTCCGGCGCCAGCGTCTCACCGCCATCTTCCTCACTCTGATAAGGGGTATCCTGCCAGATTACCGATCCTCCCGATATCCTGCAGCCCACTTCCAGCGTCAGCTGATCCCCAAGCTCCAGATATACGCCCCCGTTGCTGCGTACATGATCCGGGATCAGCAGTTCGCCTTCCCTTGTGGGCATCCTGCCGGAAGTGATCTCCACCGGCATTTTTTTCACAAAAGCCGGCGTCACGCCGCTGATAAACAGGTAGGGTTTGTCGGGGTTTTCACAACCCTCCAGTATCCCGTAACCGATGTTTTCAGCAGTCACATAACTTTCCACCTGATCGTCCTCATCCAGAAACGACCATTTTTCTTTTGGCTGATGATACACCGCCCCATGCCAGTCTCCTTCCTCCGCTACCGAAACCTGATACAGATAGCGCTGCAGGCTGGAGACAAGGGTTGTTACAGCCGTAACCATAGAAACAGACAGGATAATGCCGATGATCGTCACCAGCGTTCTCGATCTGTTCTGCAGCAGGGTTTTCTTTGCATAAGAAAAGAAGATGTTTTTATTCCTTTTCATGGACGGATCACCTCGTCCCTTGCGATCTGTCCGTCCTCTATTGCGATGATCCGATCCGCCTGCAGGGCGATATTTTCATCGTGGGTAATCACGATCAGGGTCTGCTTATAATTCCGGTTGGACATCTTCAAAAGCTCGATGATCTCCTGACTGTTTTTGGAGTCCAGATTCCCTGTCGGTTCATCCGCCAGCACCACGGAAGGCGCATTCATCAGCGCCCGTCCGATGGAGACCCGCTGCTGCTGTCCGCCGGAGAGCTGATTGGGCAGATGTCCCTCTCTCCCCTTTAGATTCAGCACCTGCAAAAGCTCCTCAAGCCGTTTCTCATTGACCTTTCTGCCGTCCATCAGCACCGGCATCGTCATGTTTTCCGTCACATTCATCACCGGAATCAGGTTATAAAACTGATAGATCAGACCTACCTCCCGGCGGCGGAACACGGCCAGCTGGGTGTCGTTCTGGGAATAAACATCCATTCCGTTCATATAGACCTTTCCACTGGTAGGTTGATCCACTCCGCCCAGAATATGCAGCAGCGTAGATTTGCCGGAGCCGGAAGGGCCGATGATGGCGATAAATTCTCCTTTCCGTACAGAAAAAGAGACGTCGTTCAGGGCGTAGACCTGATTTTCCCCTCTTCCGTAAATTTTCATGAGATGCTCCACTTTCAACAGTTCCATCATATCCTCCGTTCTGAAAATACAGAGAGTTTTCTCTCCATTTTCCTTTTCTTCTCGAATGATTATATCGTTTACAGGTGACAGCACCATGACTTTCCTATAACAAAAATGTCACTTTACAGATCCATACCTATTTTTATCTTTGCCTACACCACACTTTTATAAAACCGGATGGTAAAGGCAGCCCCGCCGTCCTTTCTGTTTTCCGCCTTCACGGTGCCCCTCTGGGAAGTGATCACCGTTCTGGCGAGCGCAAGTCCGATGCCAACGCTGGTGTCACTGCTGTTTTTCCCCCGGTAAAACCGCTCAAACAGATGAGGAAGATCTTCCTCACTGATCCCCTCACCGTTATCCGAGATCACAAACTCCGTATAGATGGGATTTTCTGAAGCCTCTATATGGATCACGCCACCCGGCGGCGTATGTTCCATACAGTTTTTTAAGATATTGGCTACCGCCTCTGCGGTCCATGACAAATCTCCGTCAAAAGAAACGCCTTCTTCAATTTCTGTACGCAGGCTCAGCCCCCGCAACTCCATGGGAATTTCCAGCGGTGTGACGACCACGCGGATCAGCTTTGCTGCATCCACCCTCCGCACCTGCAGATTTGCTGTTCCCGCGTCCAGTCTGGACAACTTCAGTAATGTGGAGATCAGCCAGTCCAGATGAGAAATATGCCCTTCCAGCTCCTTTCTGTAACCAAAACGCTGTTCCTTTGACAGCTCCGGATCTTCCAGCAGGGACAAGATCAGATTCATCGCCGTCAGCGGCGTCTTCAGCTGATGAGAAATGTCCGCAATGGAATCCTGCAGATACAGCTTATCCTTTTCCAGCAACTCTTTCTGTTCATATAGGCGGATGATCATTTTATTCAGTTCATTTTCCAGAACAGCCAGCTCTCCCTCCCGGTATTTTGACTCCGGCACGAGCTTTTCCCCGTGAAGGATGCTGTCGATCCTTTTGCCCATTTCCGCCAATCTCTGATAACGGCAAAAGGTAAACAATATATAAAGCGCCAGATATACCAGTCCGGTCAAAAAAAGCAGCAGGCCCAGCGCAGGATTATAAATCCATCCTCCCGCTGCGGCCGCCGCCGTGATAATTCCGTATATGGCGATACTTTTTTTCACTTCAGGATTACGAAAAAAACGCATACGTTCCCTCTTTTCTTCCTGTCAGTCTATCCTGTACCCCAGTCCCCGCACCGTCCTGATGATCTGCGGATTCTGAGGATCATCCTCTATCTTTTCTCTGAGGCGCTTGATGTAGACCGTCAGCGTATTGTCATTCACAAATTCCCCCGCCATGTCCCAAAGCTCCTCCAAAAGCCGGGTACGGGACAGCAGCGTGCCTCTGTGGTTAAAGAACGTGAGCAGCAGCCTGTATTCCAGCGCAGACAAATACAGCTCCCGGCCGTTTTTGGACACTGTCCCCTTGGCCGTATCCACCAAAAGACCCTGCGCCTCCAGCACCGTCCCGCGCCCTTTCCTGCTGCGGCGCAATACCGTCCGGATGCGGGAGGCCAGTTCCCTCGGGCGGAAAGGCTTGCTGATATAATCATCCGCTCCCATATCCAGCCCTGCCACCACGCTGTACTCATCCGCAGAGGCGGTGACAAAAACCACGGGGATATCGTAATCATGCTTAATGGCGCTGCAGAGCGAAAAGCCGTTTCCCTCTTTTAGGGAAATATCCAGCAGCACCAGATCAAAGGGCTCCCGCTCCAGCATGGCGAGCGCTTTCTGCTGCTCCGCCGTACTCTTTACCAGAAAACCTTCACTGCACAAAAACGCAGTAAGATTTTTTACAATACTGCCATCGTCTTCCACAAGCAATAATCTGTCCAACTGATTTCCTCCTGTATTTTCTCAGCCCGTTATGACGCTTCCTGCTCTTTTTTCATATCCTCCAGCATTTTCACCACCCCTGAGGCAATGGCTTTCGCGTATTCGTCCATATTTTTGTCCAGCAGGCGATTGTCCTCCTCATTGGTGACAAAACCCATCTCCACCAGACAACTGGGCATGGAAGTATGCTTATTCACATAATAATCTGACTGGCTGCCGTTGCTTGTGCCGCTCTGGATGCCCCGATCCGTCTGGATCCCCGCATCCTTCAGTCCGGCCAGAATATATTCCGCCATCTGAAAGCCTTTTCCCCTTGTGGCCGTCCAGATCTCAATGCCGTTTGCGGAGGCTGCCTCCGCGCTGTTCCTATGTATAGAGACAAACAGGTCAGCGCCGCCGTCGTTGGCGATATCGCACCGCCCCTGCAGGCTGACTCTTTTGTCCTCCGTTCTGGTCATGAGAACCGATACGCCCTGTTCCTGCAGATCTTCCTGTACCTTCAGGGCCAGGGTCAGATTATCCTCCTTTTCCAGCCGTCCGTCAGGACCGGAGGCGCCGCCGTCCTCTCCTCCGTGCCCCGGGTCAATGCAGACCAAGGCTCCTTCCGGGATCCGGGGATTGGTCTGCGCAGGCTTTTTTGGCTCGTTCAGTTTCCACGCATAGACAAACATCCCAGCCAGCGCCGCAATGAGCAGGATCAACAGAACCACCTTCAGCGGCAAGAGCTTCTGCCTTTTTTTTCTGCCCCGCCTTTTTCCCTTTCCCTTCATCGTACTTTGTTCCCTCTTTCGTAAGCGTAAGCATCCGCGATTTCTTTTGTATGCCGTATATGCCTGTCTGCTGCCCCGTGACGCCCGTCCGCGGTGCTGTGTGGACGCCGCTTTGGTACCAGCCGGTCATTGGGCTGCCGCGTAAGCCCACATGGCTTTGATCTGAGGCGACAGCTGTTCATAGCTCCATGTGCGTTCGCTGCGCTTTCTGCTGTTGGGATCGTTCACATAAAATCTGCCGTCCTCATAGCCATACAGCACGATAAAATGACCGGTAGTGGTAAAATCACCGGGACGTACCGTACAGATAATGGGGTTCCCGTTTGTGAGCGCCTCCGCCATCCGCTCCTCGCTCAGAGGCACTTCCCATGCGGTCAATCCGAGACTCTCCGCTCCGGAAGTCATCAAAGACCATGAGGTGGAAGCGTGATCACTGATATAACCGTTTTGCATGGCAAAATCCGCCACATATTTTGGATGGCAGGATGCGTCTCCCTTCAGTCCCGCCGCCACCATAGAAAGACAGGTGGGGCCGCAGCCATCCAAGCCGATACAGCCGTCCCCATAGCGGGCATAACCCCAGCGGGGATCCCACTGCATCAACAGGGGAATAGATCTGTCTCCGTCCGCTTCCAGCGTGATGTTCTCCTCATAGGTATCCTTCTTCTCAGGATAATCCGCCACAAACTGCAGCAGCTCTTCATTATTGGCAAGGGCCTCCAGCATCCTCCCGGGGTAACTTTTGCTGTTGGCCTCTATGGTTTCCAGCGCCCCCAGATCGCCGCCGTCCTCCCGAACCTGCTTCCGGATCTTTGAAAACTGCCCGCTGTCATTGATCGTCTCATAAATGGAGCTTCCCAACTGCACGGCAAGGGCAGCTGCCGCAAGCAGTATGATCGCCATCAGAAGAGAAAGCAGCCGCTTCATCTGCCTTCTCTTGTTTTTTCGTTTTTGATCTCTTTTTTCTTCCATCATCGGTGCCTCCTTATGTATAACCAGTTTATCAACTGTCCGACACCGATGTTTCTTTTTTCATTCTTTACTTCTTGCTAAATTTCTATCAAATTTCTTACGATTTTCTACGGTTAAGGCTGCTTTGGCAGATTTACCACAAACCATACCCTTTCCTTTGCGCTATACGCACTGATAGAACCCCGATGCTTTTCCACGATCTCCTTTGCGATGGCAAGTCCCAGTCCCGCGCCGCCTGTCTTCGTCATACGGGCAGTATCCAGCCGGTAAAACTGCTCAAAGATCCGCTGCAGCTTTTCCTCAGGAATGGTCGCGCCGTGATTGGTGAACTGGCACAGCACACCGGTTTCATTCTCCTGCACCTGTATCAGGATCTCACTGTTCTCATAACTGTAGTTCACCGCGTTGCGCAGCAGATTGTCGAACACCCGCTGCATCTTATCCCCGTCGCACAAGATCCGGATGTCCGGGGGACATTCCAGCCGGCAGACAAGATTTTTCGGAGTAAACAGAGGCGCAAATTCATAAATGATCTGTTCCAGCATCCGCGTGAGGTTCACCGTGCTGTACTCCAGGGAGAGCGAGGTCAGATTGAATTTTGTGATCTCAAAAAATTCGTTGATCAGATCCTCCAGCCGTTCCGCTTTTTCCAACGTGATGTTCATATATTTTTCCCGCAGCTGGGGAGAGATCTGCGGTTCATCCCGCAGCAACGTCAGATAGCCCAGCACAGAAGTCAGCGGCGTTTTCAGGTCGTGGGCCAGATACACGATCAGGTCATTCTTTCTCTGCTCCGCCTCTCTGGCCGCCAGCTCATGGGCTTTTACATTGGACTTGATCTGGTTCATCCAGTATTCTACTTCTTTCAGCTCCGGCGACAGCACAATGGGCTGATCGTCGGTGCGGGAAGCGATCTCCGCCGCCTCCACCGTTTCCCGGAGATAGCCCATCATCTTCCGCCATGAGCGGATCCACAGCACTACGGCGCATACCATCCCCAAAAACATCAGGACGCCCGCCTTGTGGTCATTGACAAAATGAAGAAACGCCCATTCCGGCCCCAGCTGCCACGTATACCGGCTCAGCACCAGCCATGCGATGAACATCAACACGCCTGCTGCCGCCAGAAAGATCAGCAGCGTTCCGATCACACTGACCAGCAGTTTTTTCGACAACTTTCGCTTCAACTGTTCAATATCATTATTCAATCCGGTACCCCACTCCCCATACGGTCTTAATAAACTTCGGGTGCCTGGGAGAATCCTTCAGCTTCTCCCTGAGCCGGCCGATGTGCGCCATAACCGTGTTATTGCTGTCCAGATATTTTTCTCCCCAGACCGCCTCAAACAACTCCTCTGAGGAGACCACTCTTCCTTTCTGCTCGAACAGGTACCAGAGAATAGAAAACTCAATGGGCGTCAGATTCAGCGGCTTATCATAGAGGGTACACACATGGGTATCCTTATCGATCACCAGCCCCCGCAGCTCATGGCGACGGGCGGGATGCACCCCCGCTGCCTCCTGATTGTACCGGCGGAACCGGCGAAGCTGGGTCTTCACCCTGGCGCACAGCTCCAGCGGGTTGAAGGGCTTCGTCATATAGTCGTCCGCGCCGATAGTCAGCCCGCGTATCTTGTCCATATCTTCCGTTCGTGCCGTCAGCATGATTACCGGAAAATAATATTCCTCCCGGATCTTCCTGCAGATTTCAAATCCGCTCATATCCGGCAGCATCACGTCCAATATAGCCAGCTCCGGCTGTTCCCGTGAAATAAGTTGAAGTGCCTTCCTCCCGGTATGGCACTTCAAACAATCGTAACCCTCGTTGGACAGGTACAGCTCGATCAGATCTGCAATTTCTTTTTCATCATCAACGATCAAAATGGTTTCTTTCATAATTTAATCTTTCTGAAATTCTTCTTGCCACGGCGAAGCACTGTCTCTGATGTGCGGAGGGTCTCCCCGTCCAGGATCAGCCGGATATCCGTCACCTTTTCTCCGTTTATTGCCACGCCGCCCTGTTCCACCGCTCTTCTGGCCTCAGACTTGGAAGACACCAGACCGCTCTTATACAACAGCGTCAGAATGTCTATGCCGCCGTCTGTAAGATCTTCCTCCGTGAGTACGGCGGTGGGCATCTGGTCGGCATTGCCTCCCCCGAACAGCGCCCGGGCGCCCTCCTGTGCTTTCTTTGCCTCTTCCTCACCATGCACCAGACCGGTCAGCTCATAAGCAAGGATTTCCTTCGCCTGATTCAGCTGACTGCCCTCCCAGTGTTCCATCTCACGAACCTGCTCCAGCGGCAGAAACGTAAGCATACGGATACATTTCAGCACATCCGCATCCGCCACATTTCTCCAGTACTGGTAAAATTCAAAGGGCGAGGTCTTGTTTGGATCAAGCCACACTGCGCCGGACTGGGTCTTTCCCATCTTTTTGCCTTCGGAATTCAAAAGAAGGGTGATCGTCATGGCATAAGCGTCCTTGCCCAGCTTCCGCCGGATTAGCTCCGTGCCGCCCAGCATGTTGCTCCACTGGTCGTCGCCGCCAAACTGCATGTTGCAGCCATATTTCTGATACAATGCGTAAAAATCATAGCTCTGCATGATCATGTAGTTAAATTCAAGGAAACTCAATCCCTTCTCCATGCGCTGCCTGTAACATTCCGCCGTGAGCATACGGTTGACGGAAAAATGGGGCCCTACCTCCCGCAGCACATCGATGTAGTTCAGATCCCGCAGCCAGTCCGCATTATTTACCAGCAGCGCCTTTCCTTCGGAAAAGTCGATAAACCGGCTCATCTGTTTTTTGAAGCAGTCACAGTTATGCTGGATCGTCTCCTCTGTCAGCATCTGCCGCATATCCGTCCTTCCGGAAGGATCTCCGATCATACCGGTGCCGCCGCCTAAAAGAGCGATAGGCCTGTTGCCCGCCATCTGAAGACGTTTCATCAGGCACAGCGCCATAAAATGTCCCACATGAAGGCTGTCCGCCGTCGGATCAAAGCCAATATAAAAGGTGGCTTTCCCGTTGTTGATCAGTTCCCTGATCTCCTTTTCATCTGTAACCTGTGCGATGAGCCCTCTCTCTATCAGTTCCTCATATATCTTCATACTTATTCATTCCTCTCCTTGCTTTCTATCCCCACAGAGCTGTCAGTGGGAAGTACAGTATTCCTCCGGCATGTTGTCGGCGGCAAAATACTCCGTCCTGCTGGGACAGCCGCTCTTTGCCAGCTTGCCGCTGTAAGTGCAGACGGTAGCCGTCTTGATGCTGTTGGGAACAGGAAATTCCCGCCGCTCCAAATTGGCATGAATCCGCTCCATCACCTTCCGCCAGAGCGTTCTGGCAAAATTGGAATTGGTCAGGGTAGTGTTCACGTCATAGCCGCCCCATACAGAGCAGGCATAATAAGGGGTAAACGCCGCAAACCAGATATCATAGGTATCTGATGTCGTACCGGTCTTACCGGCGATCGGCATGGTGCCGAAATTGGCGCCTGCGCCGGTGCCGCCCAGATCGCCGTTGAGTACATCCTCCATGGCGCTGGTGAGCAGATAAGCCGTGCTTTCCTTCATCACCCGGGTGGTCTGAGGCGTATTGTCGATCAGAATGTTGCCGTCATGATCCACGATCTTTGTGAAGAAAATGGGCTTGATATACGTGCCCTGATTGGCAATGGCGCTGAATGCCGCCGTCAGCTCCAGATTGGTCACACCGTTTGTAATACCGCCCAGCGCCAGAGACTGTACGATATCCCGGTTGGACAGCGTGGTAAAGCCATATTTCATCAGGTAATCATAGCCAAGCTGGGGTGAAATCTCCGTGAGGCATTTGACCGCGATTACGTTATTGGAAACTGTGATCGCCTTGCGGATGGAGGCGGTACCGATATGGCCGCCGGAGAAGTTCTGCACGGGCTTGCCGTTTGCGTAAGCATAATCCTCATCCACATAGGTGGTCGCCAGCGTCTTTCCCGCAGTGTCCAGCGCCGCGGTATAGGTGGAAAGGATCTTAAAGGTAGAACCGGGCTGCCTTGTGGTGTTGGTGGCGCGGTTCAGCGTCAGGCTGGCGGACTTCTGTCCCCGGCCGCCTACGATCGCCTTCACGTAACCGGTGTTTGGCTCCATTACCACGCAGGACGCCTGGGGCTGGGGCGTGAAATTGATCGCTTCCACGATCTGATCCCCTTCCTTCAAAATGGCGGCCTTATATTGATCCACCTTTTCCTGCGCCGCTTCCTGAGAAGTAAAGATCAGGGAAAAGCCGGTGTCTCCGTTCTCCCGGAAATACTTCTGCATATTGGTCTCGCCGAAATTCTCCACCTTGCCGTCGGCATGGGTCACGGTGAGCCGGTAAGTCAGCGCCACCTGATTCACCGACGGATAGTTGTCAGAATTGGCAAATTCCTCGTCGCAGATCTGCTGGATCGCCATATCCTGAGTGGTATAGATCTGCAGACCGCCCCGGTACAACGCGTTATAGGCCTGCGTTTCCGTATAGCCCTTTTCCTCCATCAGCGCGTCGATCACCTGGTCGGTAAGCTCATCCACAAAATATGAATAGACCGTATTGTCATGAATCTCCTCATTTACGTTTTGAATACGCAGATATACATCATCCGCCATAGCCTCGTCATACTGGCTCTGATCGATATAACCGGCCTCCAGCATATTGTCCAGCACGATCTTCCGGCGGCTGGCATTGGCGTCAGGATGGGAAATGGGATTGTTGGCATAAGGGCTCTGGGTAATAGCCGCGATCACTGCGGACTCAGAGAGCGTCAACTCAGACACATCCTTATTGAAATACCGCATGGAAGCCGCCTGCACGCCCAACGTATTTTGTCCCAGATTGATGGTGTTCAGATAGTTCTCCAGAATCTCTTCTTTGGACATACGCTTTTCCAGCTGCACCGCCAGATACTGCTCCTGCACCTTTCTCTTCAGCTTTACAAGAAAGTCCTTCTGATTCACCCAATCCTGAAAGATATTGTTCTTCAGCAGCTGCTGGGTAATGGTACTGGCGCCCTCGGAAAATTCTCCGGTGGAAAGGCCGATATAAAAAGCACGGATGATACCTCTGGTATCGATGCCGTTGTGTTCATAAAACCGCTTGTCCTCAATGGCCACAAAAGCCTTCGCAAGATGGTCGGGGATCCGGCTCATCTCCACATACACACGGTTGGCGCCTTCGCTCACCAGCTTGATCGTCTCGTTTCCGCTGCTGTCATAAACCGTGGTAGAATAACCGGAAGGAGAAACATCGATGCTCTGGATATCCGGCGCGCTTGCGATGACCCCGTTGACGATCCCGAAGAATCCGCTGATTCCCAGCACCGCCGCGGCAGCCACCACGATCACTACGGCTTTCAGCACGGTGACTTTCATTTTTTTGGCAATTTTATAACTCAGTGCCGTGGCTGTCTGGTGTTTGATATGAGTGGCCTTTTTGGAAAAATTCATCAGGCACAGCCTCCTTGTCTTGCTTAAAATACATGTACCGCCCCGTCAATCAGGGCGAAGAACATTTCTTTTTCTTCTAAAATGCGGATCTTCCCGCTGGTGGCCTCCGTCAACGCTTCCGTCAGTTCCCGGGCCGCCTCCTTCGGCACCGCGGCCGTCACCGTCACCGTATCCGTATATTCACTTTCCAGAAGAGGGATCCCCCTCTGCCCAAACAGATAGGTGATGCGTCCGATGCCGTTGTAGTCCGTCTGCAGCTTCCATAATATGCCCGGCCGCTTTGCGGCGACTTTGGAAGCGTGAAGCCCTTCTGCGGCCGCTTTGGAATAGGCCCGCACCAGTCCGCCGGTGCCCAGAAGTATGCCGCCAAAATACCGGGTCACCACCACTACCGCATTGTGAATCTCTTCTGCCAGCAGCACGTCCAGCATGGGCTTGCCCGCCGTCTGAGCCGGTTCCCCGTCGTCGGAAAACCGTTGGAGCTGCTGTCTGTCCCCGATCACGTAGGCATAACAGTTGTGCCGTGCGCTCCAATGCTGCTTTTTGATCTTTTCGATAAACTGAAGAGCCTCCTCCTCAGAGCCGGCCGGCGCAGTTGCCGCAAGAAACCGGGATTTCTTTTCCACGATCTCCGCGCTGCCGCCCTCCACTAAAATCTGATACGCTGTTTCCATGGTTTCTCCACAGTGGGATCACAGGACTTCCGGTCACTGTGTCCGTTCTTTTCCAAGAAATACAAGAGCCAGCATCCCCGGCCCCACATGGGCGCCGATCACCGGGCCGATCCCGCAGATCACCGCATCCTTCACAAGCTCTTCCTTCAGCAGACGGTCCTTCAGCTGCTCCGCCGCTTCCGGGTTGTCCGCGTTTCCAATGAACACCACCTGACTGGCCGCGTCCACGCCGTTGGCCTTCAGCTTGGAAATGAGATAATCCATTCCCTTCTTCATGCCCCGGACTTTATTTTCCACGTACAGCTTGCCCTCTCCGTCAACCGAGAGCACCGGCTTGATATGCAGCGCCGTTCCTACGATGGCGCCCACTGCGGAGAGACGTCCGCCTCTTTGCAGATGGAACAGATCCTCCACGGTGAACCAGTGCTGCACCAGCGTCTTGTTTTCTTCTATCCATGCCACCAGGCTGTCAAAATCATATCCTTCTTTTTTCCTGCATCCTGCCTGATATACAAGAGCGCCCTCTCCCACCGATGCGCAGAGAGAATCCACACAATGGATCCGCGCCTCCGGATAAGTCTCCTTCAGCATATTGGCGGCCAAAACAGATGCCTGATGGGTGCCGCTCAGACCAGAACTCAGCGCGATATAGATGATATCCCTGCCCTCTTTCACATACGGCCTGAAAATCTCCTCATACTGAGATGGGCTGATCTGGGATGTGGACGCGTCCTTTTCTTCCCGAAGCATCTGATAAAACGCGCTCATGGACAACTCCCGCTCATCAGGATAATGCAAATACTGCATGCCGTCCACCGTAAAGCCCATGGGAATCACTACAATGCCCAGCTCCTCCACCAACTCGTTTGGAAGATCCAATGTGGCATCGCTCATCAAAACATACTCTTTCATATCCGCCTCTTTTCTTATACAAATCAACAAACTTTATTACATACAGAAATAGTATAGCATACTTTTTTTGGGATTGCATTAACTTTTATGATCTGCCCGCATATTTTTCCTGAAAAAAGGACATTCTAGTTGCAAACAACGGAACTTCAGGGAGGTTTTACATGGATACCCTTTATTTAAAGCTGGAACAGAAAAAGCAGGTGTCTTCCGAAAAAGCGCTTCTGGGAGACGTGGCTACCCTCTTCTGCGGCGAACGTTCTGTGAGGAACCGGCTTCAGGCTCTCTGCGTGGCACATTTTTCAGGCCCGAAAAAACAGAGGAAAATTTTAACTGTCACAGATATTATAGCTAAAATTCAGGAAATTTATCCAAATATTCAGGTGACGCCTCTGGGTGAGACCGATACCATCGTGGAATATGTCCCGCCAAAAAAACATTCTCTTCTGTGGGAATGGTGCAAGGTGGCCCTTGTATGCGTGATCTGCTTTTTCGGCGCGGCTTTCACCATCATCACTTTCAACAACGATGTGTCGGCAGGCTCTGTCTTTGAGGAGCTATACAAGTCGTTTACCGGCCAGACTCAGACCGGCATCACTGTACTGGAGATCACTTACGCCCTCGGACTGGCCATCGGTATTCTTGTATTCTTCAACCATTTTTCGGGCCATCGCCTCACCACCGATCCCACCCCCATCGAAGTGGAAATGGAACAGTACGAATACAATGTAAACAAATCCTTGATCAGTTATGACAGCAGAAAGGGGCAGCAGAATGATCCTAAAGCAGATTCTACTGGCGGTCATCGGTCTTAGCAGCGGTTTCGGCATCGCCGGGGGCATATTCGCCTTTATCCTGTCCATCGGCGTCATCAATCGCATGGCCGCTTCCACTCACACCGCCCGCCACATCCTGATGTATGAGGACAGTATTCTTCTGGGCTCCATTTTCGGCAACGTACTGTCCCTTTTTCATCTGTCCCTGCCCGCGGGCCTTGCGGCGGAAATTCTATTTGGGCTGTTTTCCGGCATTTTTACAGGCTGTCTTGCAATCGCGCTGGCCGAAGCGCTGGATCTGTTTCCCGTGCTGATGCGCCGGGCAAATATTTACAGAGGGCTGGGGCTGATCATCCTCTTTCTTGCTCTGGGCAAAATGAGCGGCACCCTGCTGCAGTTTTATATGGGATGGAAAAAATAACTGAACCGCGAAAGGAGTATCACATGGCTAATATCAGCAAAACACAACAACAGCAATACAACGATTATGTATCTCAGGTGACCCCCACCCACAACACGCTTCTGAATATATGCAAGGCCTTTCTCACCGGCGGGATCATCTGTCTCATCGGTCAGGGCGTTCTGCATCTCTGCAGGCAGCTTGATCTTGGCAAGGACATTTCCGGGGCATGGACCAGTCTCTCCCTCATCTTTCTGAGCGCCCTGCTCACCGGACTGAACATCTTCCCTTCCATCGCCAAATTCGGCGGCGCCGGCGCCCTTGTCCCCATCACGGGATTCGCCAATTCCATTGCCGCCCCCGCCATTGAATTTCAAAAGGAGGGGCAGGTATTTGGCATCGGCTGCAAAATTTTTACCATTGCAGGGCCGGTGATCCTCTATGGCCTTGTGACTTCCTCTGGGCTGGGATTGATCTACTATATTCTGACGCTGATCGGCGTGGCATGAGCGCCTGCAGAAAGGAGACAGACATGAACCAGATATTGGGAGAACAGAGCATTGCCTTTGAACAGTCCTCTTACATCATAGGGGACGCCTGTATCGCAGGCGAAAAAGAAGGGCAGGGCCCCTATAAAAACGAATTTGACAAAATAGAAACCGACCCTTATTTCGGACAGGATTCATGGGAGGAGGCGGAAAGCCAGCTGCAGCTGCAGACCGCCGCGCTGGCGCTGGAAAAGACCGGGCTCACCTCAAGGGACATCCGGTATATTTTTGCGGGAGACCTTCTGGGGCAGAACATTGCCACCAGCTTCGGGCTGATGGATCTGAACCGGCCGCTGTTCGGCCTGTACGGCGCCTGCTCCACCCTAGGAGAATCTCTGTCTCTTGGCTCTATGGCCATATCCGGCGGCTTTGCGGACAAAGTGATGTGCCTTACCTCCAGCCATTTCGGCAGTGCGGAAAAACAATTCCGTTTTCCTCTGGAGTACGGCAACCAACGTCCCCTCTCCGCCACATGGACGGTCACCGGCAGCGGCGCGTTCATCTTATCCTCCGAGCCGCCCAGAGCGGGCGCCTCTGTCCGCATTACCGGCATTACCACCGGCGCCATCACGGATTACGGGATCACGGATTCCATGAATATGGGCGCGGCTATGGCGCCTGCAGCCTGTGATACCATCTTTAAGAACCTGCAGGATTTTTCACGTATGCCGGAGGATTACGACAAGATCATCACCGGGGATCTGGGCTCCATCGGACAGGAGATCCTCATCAAGCTGCTGAGGGACAAAGGCTATGATATCAGCGACCGGCATCTGGACTGCGGCATCGAAATCTTTGACGCTGATACGCAGGACACCCACGCAGGCGGCAGCGGGTGCGGATGCAGCGCGTGTATGCTCAGCGCTCACATCCTGAAGCAGCTGCGGGCAGGCGTCTGGAAGCGGGTGCTTCTGGTGCCTACCGGGGCGCTGCTGTCCACCGTCAGCTTCAACGAGGGCCAGTCCGTCCCCGGCATTGCCCACGGCGTGGTGCTGGAGAGCGCTTAGATTTCTTTTTCTCTTCAATATTTTTTGTCAGAAGCTATGACTGTGACGTCTTCGGAATGGAGGTAGTTATGAATTGGATTGATTATGTGAACGCATTCTGGATCGGCGGGCTGATCTGCGCCCTTGTACAGATCCTGATGGACAAAACAAAGCTGATGCCCGGCCGCATCATGGTACTGCTTGTATGCACCGGCGCGGTGCTGAGCGCCATCGGCATTTACCCCAAATTTGTAGAAATGGCAGGAGCAGGGGCCTCTGTGCCCCTTTTGGGCTTCGGCAACCTGCTCTTTGAGGGGGTAAAGGAAGCCGTGAAAAAAGACGGCATCATCGGCATTTTTACAGGCGGGCTGAAGACCACCGCCGCCGGCATCAGCGCGGCGATCATATTCGGCTATCTGGCTTCTCTGATCTTCAAGCCGAAAATGAAAAAATAACGGACGGACCGGATCTGAAACAGGCGTTTTGTTCATGATCCGGTTCGCCTTTTATTTTGCTTTTACCTGATCCCGCATAGAATTCAGGATCTTTTTTTCCAGCCGGGAAACCTGCACCTGAGAGATGCCCAGCGCCCGCGCCACCTCCGTCTGAGTCTTATCCGCAAAATACCGCAGGCAGATCAGCTTTTTTTCCTGCTCTCCCAGAGAGGACAGCAGCTGGGTCAGCACGATCCGGTTCAGCATGGATTCCGTTTCATCCCTTCCGTCGATAAGCCGGTCCTCCATGCAGATCTGCCTGCCTTCCCCCTCGAAGATCACCTTCTGGAGAGATTCGATCTGTTCCCCGGATTCCATCGCCTGCACAAGCGTCTCCTGCTCTACGCCGATCCTTTCGCTGATCTCCTCCACAGTGGGTTCTCTTCCTTTTTCCCTGCGGAGATGCTCTCTGGCGGCGCCTGCCCGCATGGCGGTTTCCTTTAAATTACGGCTCACTTTTATCATGCCGTCGTCCCGGAGAAACCGCTTGATCTCCCCGGTAATCACCGGCACGGCGTAAGTGGAAAATTTCACTTCATAATTCAGATCAAATTTGTCAATGGCCTTGATCAGCCCAATGCTGCCGATCTGGAACAGATCCTCATCCTCGGTCCCTCTTCCCCGAAACCGGCGGGCAATGCTCTGCACAAGACCCAGATTTTCCCGCACAAGCTGCTCTCTGGCGGCCTGATCCCCCGCATGCGCCTGCGCGATCAATTTTTGAGTTTCCTCCATTGACGCTACGATTCCTTCCATTCATTGACAGTTCCGATTTTCTTTTTCATATATACGCTGGTACCCTGCCCCGGCGCAGAGTCTACCCGCAGCTCGTCCATAAAAGCCTCCATAAAGGCAAATCCCATGCCGGAACGCTCAAGTTCCGGCTTCGAGGTAAAGAGAGGCTCCATAGCCGCTTTTACGTCGGGAATCCCCACGCCTTTATCCTCCACCGTCACCTCCAGCTCCTGCCCGCTGATGGTACACAGGATCACAATCGTCTCTACCGCACCCTCATAGCCGTGGATGATGGCGTTGGTCACCGCTTCCGACACCGCAGTCTTTACGTCGGCCACCTCTTCCACAGTGGGATTCAGCTGGGTCATAAAGGCCGCTACCGCCACTCTCGCAAAGCTCTCGTTTTCCGAAATGCTGTCAAATTCCAGCTTCATACGGTTTTTCTTTGTTTCCATTTCTCCTATTCCCCCTTTTTTTCCAGACGGACTACCTGATACAGTCCCGACAGGATCATCATCCGCCGGATCCGGTCGCTCATCCCTACCGCCTCGATCTTTCCGCCGCTGTAGCTGATCTTCTTGTATCTCCCCAGAATCATCCCGATGCCGGAGCTGTCCATGAACGCCGTGTCCCTGAAGTCAAAGATCAGCGTCCGGATCCACTGGGTATTCAGGATCTCATCCACCTGCTCCTTAATTTCCTTTGCCGTATGGTCGTCCAGCTCTTTTGGGACAAATACCGTCAGCCTGCCATTTTCTACCTGAATCTCGCTCATCACAAATCCTTTCCTTTCCATTAACCTGATTTTTTATCATGACAATCATTCGAATATCAAAAAATCCCGTCCAGCAGGGCTTTTTATGTCGTCGGAAATCCCATGACATAAAAAAAGAGAATGTCTCTTCTGACATTCTCTTCTTCTGTATCTATTTGCTTTTACTATTGTAATTCTCCGATAAACCGTCTCGCGTCGTCCGCCAGCTCATTGTCCGGATACAGCGCAATGATCCGCTCATAAACGGTAATGGCGCTTTCTTTCATTTCCAGTTTTTGGTATGCCCTCCCCAGATAATACAGGCTCATCAGATGTTCATCATCCAGCACCAGCGCTTTCTGCAGATTGGGGATCGCGTCTTCATAGCTGCCGTAATCGTACAGGTCGCTTCCCCGGCTGAAATAATCTTCCGCCGTCATGCTGTCGTCCAGCTGCATATTATCGGGATCGCCGAAAACCTCCTGATCCAGTTCCCCGGACGCATCGGAATCTCCCGGCTCCTTTGTAGAATCAGGGGCCCCTGTGCCGTCAGGTTCTTCCGATCCGGAAGGCTCCCCTGTCTCCTTTGGCTTCTCCGTCTTATCCGGTTCCTCCGTGGCCGCCGTATCTTCTCTTCCGGTGAACTCCGCATACAGCTTCTGCTCCCGCTGCCGGTACTCCCGCTGAATCTGGCTCCGCTGGGCGGGAAGGATCAAAAACCATGCCGCCAGCAGGCCGATGACGATTCCCGCCAGCACATGAAGCACCGTCCAGATCCCGCCAGATTCCTTGAAGGAAGTAGGTTGGATCACCGTATCGTTGCCGCTCTGGTACGTGATCCGGTCGCGGTTGGTTCCCGTGGACCGGAGATTCTCCGGATTTCCCCTGTTGATGGCATGAAGCCGCTCTACCTCCCGCAGATACCGAAGCGTGGTCGTATTGTTGGTGTCAATCAGCTGCGCTTTTCTCAGCACCTTCTTTGCTTTCGTATAATCCTTGTTCTTCATGTAAAGAAGCGCCAGCAGGTGATGGGCGTCCAGCATCCTGCTGTTGAGAGACAGCACCCTCCTGAGCTGAATGATCGCCAGATCCTCACTGTTATTTCTGGCATAGTTTACCGCCATGTTGTACTTCTTGATGGCAGTCCTGGCCCGATCCAGAAAACCGCTGCTGCGTATCTCCTGCAGATACCTGTTGGCTAAGTTGTCCTCTTCCTGAAGAGAACGGCTGATGACCCACTCGGAAAGCGCATGTACCATGTCTCCCGTCTCATAGTAGACCAGCCCCAGCAGGTTTCTGGCATCCGTATGATTTTTATTATATTTGACACTGCGCCGCAGGCTCTCCGCCGCTCCCGTCAGATCCCGCACTCTCGCTTTGGCAAGACCGTCATTGTAGTAAGCGTTGGAAGTGCGCAGTATTTTTTTGTATACGCCTACGTTGGCGCCGCAGACATCGCAGAAATCCCGGCTGCCAAGCTCCGCATTACAACGATAGCACTTCATTGTTCTTCACCTGTCTTTGTAAAGAAATCACTTGTGTCCTTTTCCTTCTTTCATCATCTCGCGCATAATGTCCGTCATATCTGTCAGATCCTGTCTGTTGACAATCTCCTCGATATTTTCCACCTCCGCGCTGGGCTGATATTTTTTTAGTTCTTCATCAAAATCGATCATGTTCTGATCCTCCCATCAACGATTTCTTTCATCATACCCACATCCAAAAAAAATTGCAACGGTTTCTTGTAATTTATCCCAGTTGTTTCAGGCGGTTCTCCACCTGCGCCAGCATGTTTTCATAGTTTTTCAGTTTTTTCTTTTCCTGGGCCACTTTGTCTTCCGGCGCTTTGGCAAGGAACTTTTCATTCTTCAGCATACCGTCGGCTCTGGTGACCTCCTTCTGAAGGCGTTCCCGTTCTTTCTGAAGACGTTCCCGTTCCTTCTCGATATCCACCAGCTCCTCAAGGGGGATATAGACCGTACCGTGAACCAGCACCAGGGAAACCGCAGAAGGATCAATCCCGGTCTTGTCCCTCTGTATGCGAACATCGCTTGCGCCGATAAGCGCGCTGTAATCCTCCTTCAGCGCCTCAAACCAGCCAAAATAAGGATCCTGCGGACACACTACGAAGAACTGGGCTTTCCGGTTACTGGGCACGTTCATCTCCGACCTGACATTTCTGACGCTGCGGGTAATATCCTTCAGCTCCTCGATCATGGACTCCTCCTCCGCAAACCGCAGCTCTTCCGTATACTCCGGCCATTTGGAGATCATAATGGACTCTTCTTCGTTCTGGAGCGTGCAGAAAATTTCTTCCGTAATAAACGGCATAAAAGGATGGAGCAGCTTCAGCGCGCCGATGAGTACGGCGCGCAGCGTCCACAGCGCCGCATTGGCAGGCTCCGGAGCTGTTTCTTTCTTGTACAGGCGGGGCTTTGCTATCTCGATATACCAGTCGCAGAATTCCTCCCAGATAAAATCCGTCACCTTGTCCGCCGCGATGCCAAGCTCATACTTGTCCATGTTTTCCGTCACATCTTTTACCAGACTGTTGAACTTTGACAAGATCCAGCGATCCGACGGCTGAAGGGCCGTCTTTGCCGGCTCCCTGATGGCCGTGTCGCTCAAGTGCATCATGATGAACCGGGAGGCATTCCAGATCTTGTTTGCCAGATTCCGGCTTGACTCCACCCGCTCCCAGTAAAAACGCATATCGTTTCCGGGGGCGTTTCCGGTAATCAGCGTCAGACGCAGGGCATCCGCGCCATACTTTTCAATCACTTCCAGCGGGTCAATGCCGTTGCCCAGAGACTTGCTCATCTTGCGCCCCTGAGAATCCCGCACCAGACCGTGGAACAACACCGTGTGGAAGGGCAGTTTGCCGGTATGCTCGATCCCAGAGAACACCATTCGGATCACCCAGAAGAAAATAATATCATATCCCGTCACCAGCACATCCGTGGGATAGAAATAATCCAGATCTTCATTTTCCTTCGGCCATCCCAGCGTGGAAAAAGGCCACAGCGCCGACGAAAACCATGTGTCAAGGGTATCTTCATCCTGCCTGATATGGGCGCTGCCGCATTTGGGGCAGACCTGAGGGGCAGTCTTGTCCACGATGATCTCGCCGCAGTCCTGACAGTAGTATGCGGGAATCCTGTGTCCCCACCAGAGCTGTCTGGAAATGCACCAGTCGCGTATATTCTCCAGCCAGTTGTAATAGATCTTATTCATACGGGGCGGGATCAGCTTTAATTCTCCGCTCCTGACCGCCTCCATTGCCGGCTCAGCCAGCGATTTCATCGCCACAAACCACTGCGGCTTGATCAGCGGTTCAATCACCGTCTTACATCGGTCGTGGGTACCTACACTGTGTACCACTTCCTCTACTTTCACCAGAAGGCCCTGCTCCTCCAGATCCTTCAGCATCTCTTTTCTTGCCTCATAGCGGTCCATACCCGCATATTTACCGCCGATGGGGGCAATGGTGCCGTCGTCGTTCATCATATTGATCTCCGGCAGGTTATGACGCTTTCCCACTTCATAATCGTTGGGATCATGGGCAGGGGTAATCTTTACCACGCCGGTTCCCTTTGTCATATCCGCATGTTCATCTGCGATAATGGGAATCTGTCTGTCTGTCAGCGGCAGCTGAACCATTTTGCCGATGAGGGCCTTGTACCGGTCATCCTCGGGATTCACCGCAACCGCCGTATCGCCCAGCATCGTCTCCGGACGGGTAGTGGCCACCTGTAGAAAGGTTCCTTCCATTCCCACTACCGGGTAATTGATGTGCCAGAAATGGCCGTTCATATCTACATGCTCCACTTCCGCATCGCTGATGGAAGTCCGGCACACGGGACACCAGTTAATCAGCCGGGAGCCCTTGTAGATCAGTTTCTTTTGATATAATTTGATAAATACATTCTGCACTGCCTCTGAGCAGCCCTCGTCCATGGTAAACCGCTCTCGCTGCCAGTCTGCGGAGGAGCCCAGCTTCTTCAGCTGGGAGATGATACGTCCGCCGTATTCTTCCTTCCACTCCCATGCCCGTTTCAAAAAGCCTTCCCGGCCCAGATCCTCCTTCTCGATCCCCTGCGCTTTCAGTGTCTCGATGATCTTTACCTCTGTGGCAATGCTGGCGTGATCCGTTCCCGGCTGCCAGAGAGCGTTATACCCCTGCATCCGCTTATAGCGAATCAGAATATCCTGCATGGTATTGTCCAGCGCGTGTCCCATGTGCAGCTGCCCGGTAATATTGGGCGGGGGCATCACAATGGTAAACGGTTTTTTGCTTTTATCGGGCTCTGCGTGAAAATAGCCCTTTTCTTCCCATTTGCGGTACAGTCTGTCTTCCAGGCCGCTGGGATTATATGTTTTTTCCAGTTCCTTTCCCATCTCTTTTGATTCCTTTCCGTGATTGTATCTGTTCAGCCGGCAGGACTCCCTCTTGCCGGGGCGCACCCGCCGCCATCTGTTCAATATAGTCCAGTATTTCCTCCCGACCCTGCTTTGTCAGCGCGGAATAGGGAAAAATCAGCGTACCCTGCTTTGCGCCTATACCGGTACGCACCATTTTCAGGTGCTTCTGCACCTGACTGCGGTTGATCTTGTCCAGCTTGGTAGCAATGATCACCGGATCATAGCCCTGCGCCCTGATCCACTCATACATCATCCGGTCATTGGCGGAGGGCTCATGACGGATATCGATCAGCAGGAACACACTGCGCAGCTGTTTGGAGCTGTGAAGATACCGTTCGATCATCCGGCCCCACTTTTCTTTTTCCTCCAGAGACACCTTTGCATAACCGTATCCGGGCAGATCCACAAAATAAAGCTCCCGGTTCACCTTATAAAAGTTGATGGTCTGGGTCTTGCCCGGCTGGGCAGATGTGCGCGCCAGCGCTTTTCTGTTCAGCAGCCCGTTGATCAGGGATGATTTCCCCACATTGGACTTGCCGGCAAAAGCGATCTCCGGCAATGTATTATCCGGCAGCCTGCTGGTCACGCCGCAGACCGTCTCCAATTCTGCGTTTTTAATGATCATTTTCCGCTCCGTTATTTTACAAGGGCCCGTTCTATGACTTCATCCATGGTAGTCACATAGACAAATTCCAGCCCTTTTGTGATCTCTTCTTCAAACTCTTCTACATCCGGCCTGTTTGCGGCGGGCACGATCACAGTGTGCATCCCCGCCTTTCCCGCAGCCAGCGTCTTTTCCTTCAGGCCGCCGATGGGAAGCACCCGTCCCCGGAGGGTGATCTCCCCGGTCATAGCCACGTCCCAGCGCACGGGGATCTCCGTCACCGCAGACAAAATAGCCGCAGCCATGGTAATGCCGGCGGAAGGCCCATCCTTTGGCACAGCGCCCTCGGGAATATGGATATGGATATCATGCTCCTGAAAATAATCCTCCGGCACAGCAAAACGGCTGCTGACGGAACGGATGTAGCTGATGCCCGCCTGCGCGGACTCCTTCATCACATCGCCCATCTGCCCGGTGAGGGAAATGTCTCCTTTTCCCGGCATAACGCTGACTTCAATCTGCATCGTATCGCCGCCCACGCTTGTCCATGCAAGCCCGCGTACAACGCCGATCTGGTTCTTCCTGTCCGCCTTGTCCTCATAAAAAATGGGTTTCCCCAAAAAGTCCTGAAGATTTTTCTTGGAAACAGTGATCTTTTCCGCCTTTTTCTCCAGAATCTCCATGGCCGCTTTCCGGCAGATCTCTCCGATCTTCCGCTCCAGCCCCCGGACGCCTGCTTCCCTTGTATAAGAGGCAATTATCTCCTTGAGGGCTCCTTCGGTGATGGTAAGCTGCTTTTTGTCCAGCCCGTTCTTTTCCAGCTGCTTCGCCGTGAGATATTTCTTCGCGATATGGAGCTTCTCATTGGCGGTATAGCTGTTCAGCCCGATCACTTCCATCCGGTCCAGAAGGGGCCGGGGAATGGGCTGTGTAGAATTGGCGGTGGCGATAAAAAGCACCTCCGACAGATCGATCGGGGCCTCGATATAGTGATCCCGGAACCTGCTGTTCTGCTCTCCGTCCAGCACCTCCAAAAGCGCAGAAGCCGTGTCGCCCTTGTAATCACTGCTTACCTTATCGATCTCATCCAGCAGCATCAGGGGATTCTTTACTCCCGCCTGCCGGATGCCTGCCGCGATCCGTCCCGGCATGGCGCCCACATAAGTCTTTCTGTGGCCCCGGATCTCTGCTTCATCCCGGACGCCGCCCAGACAGATACGGACATACCGCTTATTCAAGGCCCGGGCAACGGATCTGGCAACAGAGGTCTTTCCGGTGCCGGGCGGTCCTACCAGACAAAGGATCGGCGCATCGACGCCATCCTTCGCCGTTTTTTTATCTTCACGGGCACGGCGCAGCGCACGCACGGCCAGAAACTCCAGCACGCGCTCTTTTACCTTATCCAGCCCATAATGGTCTTCATCTAAAATCGTTCTTGCATTCCGGATATCCAGATTATCCTCTGACTTCTTATCCCACGGCATCGCCAGAAGCGTCTCGATATAGCCCCGCAGCACCGCTCCCTCTGAGGACATAGGGCCCACGGACTGAAATCTTCCGATCTCCTCCATGATGTGGCTTTTTACTTCTTCGCTTGCCTGCAGCTTTTTGACCTCTTCTGCAAAATAGGCGGCATCTTTGGGTGCAAACTCCGATTCTTCCAGCTCTTCCTGTATCAGCTTCTGCTGTTCTTTTAAAATATATTCCTTCTGCCGCTTATCCACCCGCTGCTGTACTTTTTCCTGAAGATCCCTCTGAATACTCAGGATCTCGATCTCCTTCTGCAGCACGGCAACCAGCACTTCATAGCGTTCCTCCCCAGACTCCGCCTCCAGATACTGCTGCTTGTACTCATATCCTACCGGCAGATGGGCGGCAAGCTGTTCCATATAATCCTGCAGCGTCTGCTGCTCTCCCAAAAGGGAGGACAACTCTCTGTTCTGTCTGGGCTGCAGTCTGGCGTACTGTAAAAACAGGCCGTGGAGCTGCCGGTGCATTGCCTCGTGAATGGAATCCTCCGGCTCCTGGGCCAGCAGCTCCATACAGAAAGCCCCGCCGATCAAATATCCGGCGGAAACCTCCAGCTGCTGCAGTCTGGCACGCTGTTCTCCTTCCGCCAGCACACGCACCACATGATTGGGCAGTTTCAGCACCTGTTTGATCCTGCATATCGTTCCATATTGATACAGATCTTCCATACCGGGATCCATCACCTGCGCATCCCGCTGTGTTACCGCGAGCAACCTCTGGTCCTTGATCATCGCCCGCTCTACCGCCTGTACGGAGCGCTCCCGGCTCACGTCAAAGTGTACCGTCATCCGGGGCAGGATCGTCATTCCACGCAGCGCCACGACAGGCAGCTTTATCATCAGTCCATCCATTGATCATCATAACCTTTCATTCCGAAGACACAGGTATGCCGTTACGCAATCTCATCGGCATTTTCCCGCTCTGTTTTCCGTCTTCGGGGATTTCTGCCTGCAGGTTTTGCGGGCAGCTCCCGCTTTGTGAGGGTCGGCGAAGCCGTACCCTCCACCATCTCCTTCGTCACCTGACAGCCTTCAATGCTCTCGTCAGAAGGGATCGTATACATCAGATCCATCATGGTTTTTTCCATGATAGAACGGAGCCCTCTGGCCCCCGTCTTGCGCCGGATCGTCTGATCGGCAATGGCCTCCACCGCTTCCGGCGTAAAGGTCAGCTGCACCCCGTCCAGCTCAAACAGCCTTTGATACTGCTTGATAATAGAATTTTTCGGTTCCTGCAAAATGCGGATCAGCGCTTGCTTATCCAGCTGATCCAGCGACACGTTTATGGGCACACGCCCGATAAATTCAGGGATCAGTCCATACTTGATGAAGTCCTCCGGTAGCACCTGCTGATAAAGTTCGCCGATATTGCGATCCTTTTTCTCCTTCAGATCCGCGCCAAAGCCGATGGCCTTCTGATCCAGTCTGGCGTCAATGATAGAATCCAGTCCCTCAAAGGCGCCGCCGCAAATAAACAGGATGTTTGTAGTGTCGATCTGGATCAGCTCCTGATGGGGATGCTTCCTTCCGCCCTGCGGGGGCACGCTTGCTATCGTCCCTTCCAGAATTTTCAGAAGGGCCTGCTGTACGCCCTCGCCGGAAACGTCTCTTGTAATAGACGGATTCTCCGATTTCCGGGTGATCTTGTCGATCTCATCAATATAGATAATGCCGTATTCCGCCCGCTGAATGTCATAATCCGCCGCCTGAATGATCTTCAGCAGAATATTCTCCACATCCTCGCCTACATAGCCCGCCTCGGTAAGAGAGGTGGCGTCTGCAATGGCAAAGGGCACATTCAGCAGTTTTGCAAGGGTCTGGGCCAGATAGGTCTTGCCGCTGCCCGTAGGCCCCAGCATCAGAATGTTGCTTTTCTGCAGCTCCACATCCAGATTCTTTCCGGCCAAGATCCGTTTGTAATGATTATATACCGACACGGCAAGCACCTTTTTGGCTTCCTCCTGCCCGATGACATAATCATCCAGAAAAGCCTTGATCTGCCGGGGCTTCAGCAGGTTGATGTCCCTGCCGTCCCCCATATCTTCAAACTCCTCCTCCAGAATTTCCGAACAGATATCAATGCACTCGTCGCAGATATAAACTCCTTTCGGGCCGGCTATGAGCTTCTTCACCTGATCCTGCGTTTTATTGCAAAAAGAACAACGAATCGTGTCCTGAATATTTTTTGTCGCCATGATTACCTCTTTTCTAAAAACGATGTCAGATTTTTGAAAAGGGCGCTGCAACTGACCGTTCTTTCATCTATTGCAACACCCTTTTTTCTTATTGTCTGCCTGTAATTACTTTATCTACCAAGCCATAAGCTGCTGCCTCTTCCGCACTCATGTAATTGTCACGCTCGGTGTCCACTTCGATTACTTCCAGCGGCTGTCCCGTATTTTCAGCCAATATCTGATTCAGCTTCTTCTTTGTACGGCTGATATGCTCCGCCACGATCTTGATATCCGTCGCCTGTCCCTGGGCGCCTCCGGAAGGCTGATGGATCATCACCTCCGCATTGGGAAGCGCGAAGCGTTTTCCCTTTGCGCCTCCTGCCAGAAGAAATGCGCCCATGCTGGCCGCCATTCCTACACAGATCGTAGAAACGTCACATTTGATATACTGCATGGTGTCATAGATGGCCATGCCCGCCGTCACAGACCCGCCCGGGCTGTTGATGTACAAATGAATATCCTTTCCCGGATCCTCCGCCTCCAAAAACAGAAGCTGCGCCACGATGAGACTTGCGGACACATCATCCACCTGCTCGCCTAAAAATATGATCCGGTCCTTCAGCAGCCTTGAATAGATGTCGTAAGACCGCTCTCCTCTGCTGGTCTGCTCAATGACAACCGGTACTAAACTCATAGCAATTCCTCCCTTTTTGAATCCGGTGCAGTTTCCTGCCGATTATTTTACTTCCACTGCCGCATCCGCCGCCAGCGTCACCGCCTCCTGAACAGCGATATCTCTCTTCATCTGCTGCTTCTCGGCGTCGCCCATCAGCTCTTTGAGCTTGGCGGGCTCCATCTGGTACATGCCGGCCATCTTCTCCAGCTCTTCATCCAGCTTCTCGTCGGACACCTGAATATCCTCCGCATCCGCGATCGCCTCCAGCACAAGCCGGCTCTGGATCCGTTTCAGAGCCTGAGGCTGCATCTGCTCCTGCATCTTTTCGGCTGTCATTCCTGTAAACTGCATATACTGCTCCATGGACAGACCCTGCTGCTGCAGGCGGGAAGCAAACTCCTCCATCATCTGGCGGAGCTGGGTATCGATCATGGGCTTGGGAATGTCCATCTTCGCATTTTCGATGATCTTCTCCACTACCGCGTCTTCCTTCTCCGTTCTGGCCTGTGCCTTCTTCTTCTCAAGCAGCTGCTTCTTCACGTCTTTCTTATATTCTTTTAATGTTTCAAACTCGGAGACTTCCTGCGCAAACTCATCATCCACATCGGGAAGCTCTTTGACCTTGATCTCTTTCACCGTCACCCTGAACACAGCGGGCTTTCCTGCCAGCTCCTTTGCCTGATACTCTTCAGGGAAGGTCACGTTGATCTCCTTTTCCTCACCGATGGAAACGCCGATCAGCTGCTCCTCAAAATTGTCGATAAATGTATGGGAGCCGATCGTCAGCGGATAAGCCTCTCCTTTGCCGCCCTCAAAAGGCTGGCCGTCCACAAAGCCTTCAAAATCTATGGTGGCGATATCCCCGTCCGCAACGGCCCGGTCCTCCACGGGCACCATACGGGACTGTGCCTCCCGTTCCTTCTCGATCTCCGCGTTCACCTCGGCGTCGGTAACACGCACATCCGCCTTGGCAACCTCAATGCCTTTGTACTGGCCCAGCGTCACCTCCGGTTTCACGGCGACCTCCGCCGTAAAGATAAACGGCTTGCCCTTTTCGATCTGGGTCACAGCAATATCCGGCTGACTGACGATCTCCAGATCGCACTCCTCCAGCGCCTTCTCATAAGCGTCGGGAATCAGGAAATTGGCAGCGTCCTCATAAAAGATCTGGGGCCCGTACATTCTCTCCGCGATCTGTCTTGTCACTTTTCCCCTGCGGAAACCGGGAATACTGATTTTATTTTTACTTTTGTGGTAAGCCTTCTCCATTGCCTGATCAAATTCTTCCGGGGAAGCCTCGATCGTCAGCTTCGCCATGTTGTTCTCTAATTTTTCCACTTGTAAACTCATCTTCAAAAATCCTCCTTATCACGATGGCCGAAACGCCTCTGCGCTCCTGCTGCGGATAGTAACCCACTTTCAATCATTGACAAAGTATATCATACTTTATTTAAAAATACAAACCCTTTTTTCCACTGTTTTGCGGGTTTTTGCACCCCTTTTGCGCCCTTTGCCTTGCATTTTCCCACAGGAGGAATTATGATAATTCCAGAAATGGACGGAAAGGACGGACAAAGCATGGAAATTGAACGAAAATTTTTGATCGAAAAACTGCCAAAAGAACTGGAACGCTATCCCCACACCAGGCTGGAACAGGGGTATTTGTGTACCTCCCCGGTGGTGCGGGTGCGAAGGGACGGAGACGACTACTATCTTACGTATAAATCAGCTGGCCTGATGGCAAGAGAGGAATACAACCTGCCGCTGAACGAAACCTCCTACAACCATTTGAAGGAGAAGGCCGACGGCCGGATCATCTCCAAGACCCGCTACCGGATCCCCCTGACAGAAACCCTTACCATAGAACTGGACGTCTTCGACCCGCCCTTTGCCCCTTTGTATCTGGCGGAAGTGGAATTTCCCTCCATCCCTGACGCAAAGGCATTTATCCCTCCGGAATGGTTCGGCAAAGAGGTAACGGAAGATCCCGCCTACCACAACAGTGTCATGAGCCTCATGAAATAGGCGGTTCAGGATCCATACCCGGCAAGCAGGCTCTTCAGATAATCCTGATACTGCCGGGCCGCCGCTTCCGGCCTGCTGATGCGCACCCCGGTTCCCAGACCGGTCAACCAGCCGTAAAAAGGCGCGCTTACCGCCACTCTGATCCGCATGGAAAAATGATCCTCGTCCTTCCTGCGCACGGCCACATTCTTGCCGAATCGGTCTATCATCACACCGATCAGCCGGTTTTCACAGACCAGTTCTATCTCTGTCTCCTCCCCGCCAAACATGCCGAAGGTTTTTTTCGTATAAGTTGCAATATCGAAATCCTCAAAAAGCGCTTTGCCCTCCCGCTCCTTTGTGGTGAGCTGTATGGACAGCATTTTATCTACACGGTAATGCTTGACGATTTTTGCCTCCCCGTCAAATCCCACCATATAATAATTCTCGTCATCCCATGTAAGGGCCCATGGGCTGATCTGATAATACGCGCCCCCTCTTCTCAGGCGGGTATTCTTGTCCGCCGTCCACTCAAAATACCGGAAGCGGATCTGTACATTCAGAGAGATGGCGCTGTGAATCTTGTCTACATTATAATAAATGCTCTCATTCATGGTCTTGATCCTGTTTGCCACAAACACCTGTCTGGCAAGCTGTCCCGCCTCATACTTGCTTGTGAGCCCTTCCAGCTTCCGAATCAGCTGATCGGATTTTTTTCTGGTAATGAATTTGGAGGACTGAACCGCGTCCACCAGCAGCTTCAGCTCCGGCAGTTCAAACTCCCGGGAGGCCAGATAGTAACCGGACGGTCTGGTTTTGGCGTACACGATATCCAGCCCGAACAGCCGCAGGGCTTCCAGATCGTCATAGACGCTTTTGCGCTCCGCCTGTATGCCCCACCGTTCCAGCTCATCCAGAATATCCTGCATGGTCAGCACATGATTCTCATCGGAGCGCTCCATAAACAGGCGCATCATATACAGCAGTTTCATTTTCTGATTGGATGACCTTGCCATAAGCCTTTCTATTCCTCTTTCTCTTCCATCGTCTGTGCCTGCCCGCTCTCTTCCTCTTCTTCCACCGGGCGCCATGCCTTGCCGAACTTCACATCCCTGAACAACGCCGCAAGGCCGGTAATCTGCTTCAGCCGCAGGATCTCGTCCCGCTCCATGCCAAGATGCCGGGAGATCCATGCGTCGGAACGCCCCAGTTCATGAAGCTCCTTAATAATGTTGCTCATCAGATCCACGTCGTGGCTGCCTCTGGCCCGGTTGTGGCGGATGGTGCTTGCCATTCGCCTGTCCATGGGCTTATCGATGACGGAAACCGGCAGCATCCCCTGTTCCCGCGCATAGATATCTTTGTTTTCCAGCATGACCCGGTAGCGGTGGAACCCGTCCACGATCACATACACATCCTGAATTTTATCATAATAGCATACAATGGGCATGGTGTAGCCATCCTCCCTGATGCTCTCATACAGCAGCTTCATCTCCGGCGGCGCCACAGTATTGGGGTTATAGGTATTGGGCTGCACTTTTTCTATAGGTACCGCGATGACGCTGTACACCGGACTCTTATACTCCATATTCCAACTCCTCCACGCTTTTGTACTTTTCCTTGATGCGGTCGATCCGCCGCTGCTGCTCCCGGGTCAGGCCAAATCCCATAAACCGGCATACATGATCGTTTTTCAAAATGCAGTAACACATCCGCTTCCAGCTGGGAATATCTTTGGAGGATTTGATATCATCTGTGTCATCAGGGATCTTTCCCACAAAGACTATCCTTGATTTTTTACTGAGGGTATAATTGGAAACACCGTTCCTTCGTATCTTGTAGCCGTGTTCCAGAAGCTCCTGAATCGTATCCTCCGACAGCCCGCCCCCGGTCTTGTGCCAAAATTCAATGGAAGTATTAAATTTCTTTGCATAATTGTTCCGGATACGGACGGGAAGGGTGTCCAGCAAAAAGAGCGTATAAGACCGCCACGTATGCCCGGGCGGAAGAGAAACCTTCCGATAGCCCATCGCCCTTGTCTTTCCGTATATGCTGGCAAAATTGGCGCCCTGCACCCGGCCCACCAGCTTTACCCAAACCCTGGGATCGATCACCCGGTACAGGTTCAGGGCGTCCTTGCTGTAATCATTAAAAGGGGACGCCACCCGCATCTGGGAGACCTTCAGCCCCGCCATGTAGTACAGGTCATAAAGGCGGTTGTAATCATAGCCAAACAGATAATTGGCATGCCATACATCCTCCGCCGTCCAGTCAAACAGAGGAGATGCGCACCATACATCCTTAAACTGGTTACTGATCCAGCACTGATCCTTGTAGCCGTATTTTTTGTTGACAAAGCCGCTGTAACGCTGCAGAGACTCCTCCGCCCGCATCCCCAGCAGGCAGACCGTCTTTTTCTGCCCGTGGGATTTCCGATACCAGCGTCCGAACTGCTTCGCCAGATCCTCCTGGTGCATCCGGTAGCGGTATGTGGTTATGGGGTTGTTCTCCAGATTGATCACATAAGGCTTATCCGGCATATCCCTGATCCATGCGTCCTGCTTTTTGTCGTCCCACGGGTACCAGTACATCTGATAGCTGCTGACCGCCGTTCTGGTAGCCATGGGAAGGCACACCCAGTAGGGTTCCACATCATCCTTTATCCGTTCAAACGTCCGCTCCACATACTCGCTGGTAACGGTATACTGAGCCTCAAAATCCTGATGGAACACGCCGATCTTTTTGTGGGGAAAATATTTCTTTTGAAATTCCAGCGCAAGATTCAGGAGCAGGCCGCTGTCCTTTCCGCCGGAAAAAGACACATAAATATTGTCAAATTCTTCAAACAGAAATCGCAGCCGTTCCTGCAGCGCTTCATATACGTTTTGCTCTAAGTATTCTCTCTTCATAATTTCTGGCTTCTCTTTTGCTGTAAATACGTTTCGGCGCAAGTTTGGTTCCTTCCCATGTCCCTGCGCCTTTTATGGATCTGTTTTCAATGATACAGGTAAATTTTACATTTTTTGGTAAAATTTGGCAATAGGAACTTGCAAATTGCTTCTGGCGGGTTGGCGGGCCTGCAGCGCCTTTGCCGCCCGGTCCCGTGACAGAAAAAACGTCCGGGGGAACCTGCTGTCAGGCTTCCCCGGACGTAATCCTTCGCCATTTCTGTCATTTTCTTTTTATGATCTTATTTTCATGAAGCTGCGCCCGGTGACCCCAAGCCCCTCTTCATGATGTCCCGCCGGGTGATCCAGGGGCGTCAATCCTGTTTGCCAAACTGTTCAAAAAACTGTTCTTTGGCACAGGGGCGGCCGAAATAGAATCCCTGGAAGCAATCCGGCGCCAGCTGATAAATCTTCTCCCGCTCCTCTTCTGTCTCGATCCCTTCCACACAGATCTTCAGATTCAGGTTGTGAGCCATCTTCGTAAAGAGAGAAAGCAGCTCATATTCAAAGGCGTTTTCCATGACTTTCATGGTAAACGTCCTGTCAATCTTGATGATATCCGGCTGAAGCTCAGTAATATACCGGAAATTGGAATAACCTGTGCCGAAATCATCCAGCGCCAGCAGCACGCCCGCCTGCTTCATTTCCTGCCACATGTCGGAGAAACAATAATCCGACTCCAGAAAACCGCTTTCCGTCAGCTCCACGGTAATGGTCTGGGGATTCAGGTTATATATCTGGATCGCGTCTAAGATGTCTCCGCCCACATCGCTTTTCATGATCTGCACATTGGACAGATTGATATTGATATGAAAATCCGGCACCAGCTTCTGGAACTCGCCGCACATGGAAAAAGCCTGATGCACAAGCCATCTTCCCACAGGGATGATCAGCCCGCTCTCCTCCAGGATCGGAATAAATTCTGCGGGAGACACCATCTTCTGATCTTTCGTGAAAAAACGCATCAGCGCCTCCGCCCCGTAGATCTCTCCATTATCGGCGCGGAAAATGGGCTGATAGTACACCTGAAATCCTTCCATATCATGTTTTATCGCCCGGCGAAGCTTCCCCATCAGATTTCTTTTTTCAAGAAACCGCTGATAGTCGTCTCTGGAAAAATCGTAACATCTGTTCCGGCCCCGGTGCTTCGCTTCCCCGAGAGCGTACTCCGTCAGCCGCATGATGTCGGAATATGTAAAATGCTGAATATCCTGACATAGCACCACGCCGCCGGACAGCGTAAATACCGCGTCATAATCGTTCTCGGATATATAATCTTCCATTTTTTCCCGCAGGGTGTGGTATATCTGATGCACGTCTTCCAACGTACCGCCGGAAAAATCCACCACAAGAAATTCATCGCCGATGATCTTGTAAAGCCGCTGTTCTTCTGAAATTGTCTCCTCGATCTTGCTCGCCGTGACCCGCAGGATCTGATTTCCATATTCCACGCCCAGACGGGCATTGATCCCCTTCAGCTCATCCACGCCGATCCGCAGAAAAAATCCCTTCGGCCGCTGTCCTGTATATTCCCCGATAAAAGCCTGAAAACTGGAATCTCCCAACAGGCCGCTGAGATTGTCCGCTTTCTGCTTAACGCCAATCTCATTGATACAGCCAACCAGATACCGGGCGACGCCTTCCTCCCGCATCACCTGACCCCTGCAGTTGATCCAGATCGGTTCATCGTTTTTGGACATCCACCGATAAATGAGATTATGCGTATTCTTGCCTTTCGTCCGCAGCAGCTGCAGATCTTCCATCAGTCGGGGATAATCCGCCGGATAAACAAACTCCTGAAAACTTTTCTCTGTGTCATGAAACATGTGACTGGAAATACGAAACCGGTTTGCCGCTTCTTTGGAGATATAATAAAAATCTTTTTCAAAATCATAAATATACAGGAAATCATCCATAGACGGACTCAAAAGCTCGATAACGCGGCAGATTTCATCGATAAAGCCTGTTTTCTGTTCAGTTCCCATTGCTTTCATCTCCTTCCTGTCAGCAAATTTATCCTATCAATGTATTTTTTTGTCATTATGGCATATTTCCTACAAAAGCGCAACCACTTTTTTCATAAAAATAAGTGTTTTCTTTTTCGTCAAAGTGTGTTAAAATAATGCCAAAAGTATACCATAGACTATTTTAAACAGGTATATTTTACATATAAAGGAGGTCAAAAATGCTTCACAAAAAATCCAACGTTCCCTTTAGCGGAACCAAAGAACAAGAACAAGCGCTGTTGGAAGTCATTCATGAACTGAAGGATGAAAAGGGCGCACTGATGCCTATTCTGCAAAAAGCACAGGACATCTACGGTTATCTCCCTGCTGAAGTGCAGAAGATCATTTCCGATGAAACCGGCATCCCCATGGAAAAGATTTATGGCGTCGCCACCTTCTATTCCCAGTTCAGTCTGAGTCCCAAAGGCCAATACCGTATCTCAGTCTGTCTTGGCACCGCCTGCTACGTAAAGGGTTCGGGCGATATTTACGACAAACTGATGGAAAAACTCGGTATTTCAGGCGGGGAATGTACCCCTGACGGCAAGTTTTCCCTCGATGCCTGCCGGTGCGTGGGCGCATGCGGACTGGCGCCCGTTATGATGGTAAACGACGATGTTTACGGCCGTCTTACCGTTGACGATATCGACGATATCTTAGCAAAATACGAATAATCAGAATGGAGGGAAACTATGAAATCTCTTGAAGAGTTAAAAGTAATTAGAGAGAAAGTGCGCGGAGAAGTCGCTTACCGTTCCGAACACCAGAACCCCGTAGAGATCACGGGCACCGTTGCAAGCTATCTGGCTGCGAACGGAGAAAAATGGGACACCTCCTATCGCGCACACGTGCTGGTTTGCGGAGGAACTGGATGTACCTCTTCCGGAAGCGGCAAAATTGTTGAGAAATTAAAAGAAGAAATTGAAAAACAGGGACTGAAAGACGAGGTGTGCGTGATCAAGACCGGCTGCTTCGGCCTGTGCGCACTGGGCCCCATCATGATCGTATATCCGGAAGGCTCCTTCTACTCCATGGTAAAGGAAGAAAACATTCCCCGCATCGTGGAAGAGCATCTGGTAAAAGGCAACGTGGTAAAGGAACTGCTTTACAGCGAGACAGTGCATGAGGATGAGATCCTTCCCCTGCAGGAAACCAACTTCTACAAAAAGCAGCACCGCGTGGCACTTCGTAACTGCGGTGTGATCGATCCCGAGAATATTGAAGAATATATCGGTACAAGAGGTTATGAGGCTCTTGGCAAGGTACTCACGGAGATGACTCCGGAGCAGGTGATCCAGACAATGCTGGACAGCGGTCTGAGAGGCCGAGGCGGCGCAGGTTTCCCCACCGGTATGAAGTGGAAATTCGCAGCTGCCAACGACGCAGATCAGAAATATGTATGCTGTAACGCCGACGAAGGCGATCCCGGCGCGTTCATGGATCGTTCCGTACTGGAAGGCGATCCCCACGTTGTACTGGAGGCAATGGCCATTGCCGGTTATGCCATTGGCGCTTCTCAGGGTTACATCTATGTACGTGCGGAATATCCCATCGCCGTTGACCGTCTGAACATCGCCATCAAGCAGGCCAGAGAATACGGCCTTCTGGGCAAAGATATCTTCGGAACAGGTTTCAACTTTGACATCGAGCTTCGTCTTGGCGCAGGCGCGTTTGTCTGCGGTGAGGAAACCGCTCTGATGACCTCCATCGAGGGCAACAGAGGCGAGCCCAGGCCCCGTCCTCCTTTCCCTGCGCTGAAGGGTCTGTTTGCAAAACCTACTATTTTGAATAATGTAGAAACTTATGCCAACGTTCCCCAGATCATCCTGAACGGACCCGAATGGTTCGCTTCTATGGGTACGGAGAAATCCAAGGGAACCAAGGTATTTGCTCTGGGCGGCAAGGTAAACAACATCGGCCTTGTAGAGATCCCCATGGGAACCACTCTCCGGGAGATCGTAGAAGAGATCGGCGGCGGCATCCCCAACGGCAAGAAATTCAAGGCTGCACAGACAGGCGGTCCTTCCGGCGGATGTATTCCTGCTGAGAACTTCGACGTCCCTATCGACTATGACAATCTGATGGCCATCGGCTCCATGATGGGCTCCGGCGGTCTGATCGTTATGGACGAGGATACCTGTATGGTAGATATCGCAAAATTCTTCCTTGAATTTACTGTAGACGAATCCTGCGGCAAGTGTACACCCTGCCGTGTAGGTACGAGGAGGATGCTGGAGATCCTGGATAAGATCACGAAGGGTCAGGGCACCATGGAAGATCTTGACCGGCTGGAGGAACTGGCAGAGCATTTAAGCTCCAACTCCCTGTGCGCGCTTGGTCAGACGGCTCCCAACCCCGTACTCTCCACCATGCGCTTCTTCCGGGATGAATACATTGCCCACATTGTGGATAAGAAATGTCCCGCAGGCGTATGTAAGGAACTGTTTACATATAAGATCAATCCCGACAAGTGTAAGGGATGTACGCTCTGCGCAAGAGTCTGTCCCAACAGTGCAATCTCAGGCACCGTCAAGAATCCTCACAGCATCGATCCCGATAAGTGCGTGAAGTGCGGCGCTTGTATGGAAAAATGCCGGTTCGGCGCGATCTACAAAGACTAAAGGAGGATAGGGAATATGGAAAATGTAACAATTAAAATTAACGGGCTTACGGTTTCTGCTCCGGCTGGTTCTACTATCCTTGAGGCAGCGCATCTTGCAGGAATCAAGATCCCTACATTATGCTATCTGAAAGAAATCAATGAAATCGGCGCATGCCGTATGTGCGTAGTTGAAGTAAAGGGCGCAAGAAACCTTGTAGCTGCGTGTATGTATCCCATCACCGAGGGAATGGAGGTACTCACCAACACACCCAAACTGATCAACTCCAGAAAGAGAACCCTGCAGCTGCTCCTCTCCAACCATGACAAGAAATGTCTCTCCTGCGTGAGAAGCGGCAACTGCGAGCTGCAGCAGCTCTGTACGGAGTACGGCGTGGACGATACCGATTACTATGCAGGCGAAGCCAACCATTATGAGCTGGATACTTCCGCCGCCCACATGGTACGTGACAACAACAAATGTATTCTTTGCCGCCGCTGCGTGGCAGTTTGCGACAAGGTACAGGGCATTGGCGTGATCGGCGCCAACAACCGCGGTTTTGATACCGCCATCGGCTCCGCTTTTGAAATGGGCCTTGGCGAAACAAGCTGCGTATCATGCGGTCAATGTATCGCCGTCTGTCCTACAGGCGCCTTATACGAAAAGGATTACACCGACGAGATCATCAAAGCCATTGCTGATCCCGACAAATATGTAGTAGTGCAGACTGCTCCTTCCGTGAGAGCGGCCCTTGGCGAGGAATTTGGCTATCCTATGGGCACTGACGTAGAGGGCAAGATGGCAGCCGCGCTGAGACGAATCGGATTTGACAAGGTATTCGATACCGACTGGGGCGCAGACCTGACTATCATAGAAGAGGCCAACGAGCTGGTTGAACGTATTCAGAACGGCGGCGTTCTGCCTATGATCACCTCCTGCTCTCCCGGCTGGATCAAATACTGTGAGCATTATTTCCCGGATATGACCGAACATCTTTCCACCTGCAAATCTCCTCAGCAGATGTTTGGCGCAATGCTGAAGACTTACTTTGCAGAGAAAGAAGGCATCGACCCGAAAAAGATCGTGTCTGTCAGCGTAATGCCCTGTACGGCAAAGAAATTCGAGATCGGCCGTGATGACCAAAACGCAGCAGGGGTACCTGATGTAGACATCTCCATCACCACCAGAGAGCTTGCAAGGCTGATCAGACGCTGCGGCATTGAGTTTACCGCACTTCCCGACGAGGGATTTGACGATCCCATGGGTGAGTCCACCGGCGCAGGCGTGATCTTCGGCGCTACCGGCGGCGTAATGGAAGCGGCGCTGCGTACCGCAGTGGAGACGCTGACCGGCGAAACACTCCCCAGCCTTGACTTCAAAGAGGTTCGCGGAACCCAGGGAATCAAGGAAGCGTCCTACACCATAGCCGGCAAGGAGATCAAGGTTGCCGTTGCCTCCGGTCTGGGCAATGCCAGAACCCTGCTCAACAGGGTAAAGGCCGGTGAAGCGGACTATCACTTCATCGAGATCATGGGATGTCCCGGCGGCTGCGTAAACGGCGGCGGCCAGCCTCAGGTGAGCGGCGATGTGCGCAACTTTACAGACGTGCGTGGTATTCGCGCAAGCGTTCTGTATAAGAACGACGCGGCAAAGACCATCAGAAAATCCCATGAAAATCCCGCACTCAAGAAACTCTATGCAGAGTATCTTGGCAAACCGGGCAGCCACAAGGCACATGAGACGCTGCATACCACTTTTGTAAAAAGAACGATCAATCAATAACTTTTTCAGGATCCTGTTCTGACAGAGGATGCCCCAAAAGTCAAATGACTTGAGGGGCATCCTCTTTTTCTGTCCTAAAATCCGGCGTCCAAAACCCTGACGGGCGAGATGCGCGCACCCTTTTTTCTTCTCTGCATAATTATAAAAAAAAGACTTCTGTCAGGAAAAAAGGATTTTTATGCTGTATCACACCTCAAACCGCACCCTACTGAATATATTGAATCGTAACCAGCCTCAGGCGATCGCTCAAATTCAGGGAAGTGGCGCTTATCCCACTTTAAGCGGAGCGGTGAAATTTTATAATGTCCCTTACAGGGGTATTCTTGTGGAAGCGGAGCTGTTCCGCCTCCCGGCCGGCGCACAGGGCGATGAGGATTCCTTTTTCGGATTTCACATCCACGAAAACGGGGACTGCTCCGGCGCCTTTGAAAACAGCGGAGGCCATTACAATCCCGAAAACACGGAACACCCGTTTCACGCGGGAGATATGCCTCCGCTCATGTCCAACAACGGTTACGCGTGGACTGCCTTTTTTGACTCCAGAATATCTATTCCGGATATTTTAAATAAATCGGTCATTATTCATCGGATGCCGGATGATTTTACCACGCAGCCCTCGGGAAATGCCGGGGAAAAGATTGCCTGCGGGATCATCATGCTGACAGAAATGTAAACACACAGAAACGAATCGGTTTACTCTGTCGCAATGGCGCTGCCGCTGACGATAAATCCCACATCCTTTATCGTTCCCTCCGGCTCCACTGCGCCGTTGTAATCCATAGATGAGATATGCAGCACAGTATCGTTTGCGGTATAGACGCCGTTCCAACTGTCCGTCACGGTAAAAGCGCCGGAAAACGGCACATCCACCGCCCACTGGGTGCAGGCGCTCCCGGAAATATTCTTCAGCGTCAGATCGTACTGATATACCGACTGTCCGTTGGCTTCCCAGCTGTTCTTTTCCACCGCGGTGATCTCCATGCCGCCGCTTTCAAACACCAGCTGCCCTGACGCTGAACCGGCGCTCTGAACGTCAGTCAGGTTCGTATGGGCTGCATCCTGTTCAGCGGTTCCCGAAGAGCCGTTCTCCGCAGCCTTTTGCCCTGTGAGCATTTCGTATACCCACAGTCCCCCTTCGCTCAGATCGCTTCTTTGAAATCCTTCCGTCTTTCGGCAATCACTTTTCAGAATCGCGGAAGTCTCCGCCTTATTGGACAGGTTCCAGGCCGCATAGCTAATCCCATACTGATTCATGGTCTCCACCCACTTTTGCGCCTGCTCCTGATCGATGGCCCCGTTTCCGCTGGCGTCGCAGATCCCGTATTCCGTCACAAAGACGGGCAGCCCGGCCTCCACTGCCGCAACCATTTTGCCCCGCAGATCCTCCTTGTGGGTGGCCGCATAAAAATGCAGGGTGTACATCAGATTGTCGTAGCCGGTAAGGGGGTCCGCCGCCGCCTGATCCACATCCTGACACCAATTCGGCGTTCCCACAATGATCACACTGTCCGGATCGTTGGCCCGGATCACGCCGATGATTTCTTTTGCATACGTTTTCACCTGCTGCCAGCTGACGCCCCCGTTGGGCTCATTGCAGATCTCATACAGCACGTTGTCGGCATCCTTGTATTCCCGGGACATTTCGTCAAAAAAGCTCCGGGCCTCCTGCAGATACGTATTGGGGTCGCCGTCGGACAGGATATGCCAGTCAATGATCGCATACATATCCGCATCAGCTGCGCAGGAGACGCCTTTTCTGATCAGCTCTTTCAGCTTCTGCCGGTCCCCGTCCGTACAATAGCCTCCGCTTTCCGCCGTATACATAGCCAGCCGGATCACATTTGCATGCCACTCCTGTCTAAGCTGGCTAAAGCAGGCCTCGTTCACATATTCTGGGAACCACGCCAGCCCGTGGGTACTGATCCCCCGCAGCTGTACCGGTTTCCCGCTGCTGTCTGTCAGCTTTGTGCCTTCTACATGAAGCCTGCCGGATTTGGACGGGCAGGCAAGGTTGTCCTCCTGATCCGCTTCTTCCGTGGCGGTTGCAGGGGCGTCCGAGTGGGCGTCTAAAGCAGCGTCCGAGGACTTTGCCTCCGCCCCAGCGGTTACTGAGGGTTTCTCTGTCTCCCGCTCTCCCGCAGTTTCTTTTTTGCCGCCGCAGCCCTGCATCAACATGGCGCACGCCAAAAGCAATACCAACAGATACGTCATTCTTGCTTTTTTCATAATCTTCTGCTCCTGTCAAATCTAAAATACTGATGTCAGTATCGGTTTCTTACATCCGCTGACCGACGCAGCTCCTTCACCACAGTTCCAATATCCCCATCGATACAGATCGACTGTTTTTCGATCTCCGCCGGGCAGACAGCCTCGCCATAGTTGATACACGCATAGGCCGCCCTTCTGTTCTGCGCAGTCATACGCCAGAACGGATATTTGATAATGACCGGGGTATTATAGCCGACGCCCAGCTCCAAAAACAATATCCTTTGCTGTCCCCGTGTCCGCAGAAAATCCTCATACCGTTCCGCCGCCCGATGCCAGCCTTCGTCCTCCACAAACTTATCGTCGGAGCGGAGATTCATCGTCATTGGCCTGCCGCAATGGGGACATACCGGAAGAAGCTCCGCGGGAATACGCATATCCTTCTGACGCTCCATCATTTGCCGGATCAAGTCCTCGTTATCGAAGGTTTCCTGACGGCATGGCCTGGAGCATTGAAACAGCCCATAGTCGCCCTGCGTATAGAAAAGCCGGTTTTTCTCAAATCCCGCCTTTTGAAAACAGTGATCTACATTTGTTGTGATCACAAAATAATCTTTGTCTTTTACCAGCGCCAGCAGATTGTCGTAGACCGGCTTCGGCGCATCCATATAGCGGTTGATGAAAATATACCGGCTCCAATAAGCCCAAAACTCCTCCGGCTCAGAAAACGGATAAAAACCGCCGGAATACATATCCCGGAAACTGTATTTGGCTGCAAAATCGGAAAAGTACCGTTCAAATCGCTCTCCGGTATAGATAAGTCCCGCCGAGGTGGACAGCCCCGCACCCGCGCCGATCACAATGGCGTCCGCAGCGGCCAGCGTTTCCCAAAGCCGGCTTATATTATCCGATGTGGGCGCGTTGGAGGAACGCCCGGTAGATTTGCTCATCCACGTCCTTGAAAACATTGAAGATCACCTCCGTGTCACCTCTATATTGCCGCACTGTATCCACGGCGATTTTTGCGGCTTCTTCGTTTGGAAAATGAAATTCCCCCGTGGAGATACAACAAAAAGCCACACTCCCGATCCTGTTCTGCTGCGCCAGTTCCAGACAGGAGCGGTAACAGGAAGCAAGCAGCTCCCGGTCCTTTTGCGTCACATGCCCGTGTATAATAGGGCCGACGGTATGAAGAACATAATCGCAGGGCAGATTAAAAGCCGGGGTGAGTTTGGCCTGTCCGGTGGGTTCCTCCTGTCCCTGTTTTTCCATCATCTCGGCGCAGGCCAGCCGGAGCTGCACCCCGGCATAGGTGTGAATACAATTATCTATACACCTGTGACAGGGAACATAACAGCCCGTCATACCGGAGTTTGCGGCATTTACGACAGCGCCGCATTTCAGGGTGGTGATGTCCCCCTGCCAGAGATAGATGCCCGGCTCCACGGGAGTCAGGTCTGCGATATCCGTAACACCCTTTCGGGCAGTTTCCTCTCGCAGATATGCGTCCTGCACAGTCAGAAAATCCTCCCCTATGGGATGTGGCGGGCGGATGTTCATCAGGGAGCGGAGCAGCGTTTTCTGTTCCGCAGCCTCAGGGGGGATCTGCAGCTTTTGAAAGCGGGGCTGCTCATCCATCAGCTTTTGAATGAGAAATTTTCTTTTTTCTGCCTGAGACATCCTATCAGCTCCTATCTTTTGATGAATCTAAGGTATTGCGGCTGCAATGGAATTCCTGATCAGACTGTCCAGAAGCAATGGCTCCTGTTACTTCTTTTTCTGAAAAGTATATTCTTTTTTCCTCATTATACTAGATAACTTTCAAAAACACAAATCATTCAATGGAAATTGTAAAGGTAAGTGTATCAGTATAGTTTCCTGCGTATAGAAGATGGTCTTTTTGCAGGTCTGTGACAAAATTGAGAATTACCCAGCCTGATGGTTCTCCTGCCGAAACAGACAGTATCGTATACTGATCATCCTCCTGTACATCATGAGAATTGATTTTAAGGTGGTACTCCATATATCCTTCGCCATTCATCATCTTAAAATTGTTCTGGCTTGCCAGATTTACATGAAGGACGCTTCCCTCATTGAGCACCACGTTGGTTACCTGAAGCGATCTTTCAGCCACATTCTCCGTATCTGAAAAGGTTACACTGGCTGGAATTGTTACGGCATAGGTTACCCCTGCATTATAGCCCACAGTAATACTGCCTCTTTTTTCCCCGGACTCATGGGTTATGGTTTCCCCTGCCGCCATTGAAACAGCCGGACTGCTCAAAGTCAAAAGTATTATGATCATTGCTGCTATCCATTTTTTCACGTTTATTCCACCTTTCAAACAAACAATATTGATAGTTTGTCTCACTTAATTGACAATCAACTTTATTTTTATATCAGCATTATTGGTAAGTGTCTTTGTAGCATCCATACGATAGGGCTGCACATGGACCACTGCGTCATACACCCCCTTTTCAAGCGCCCGGGAAAGGGTGATATGACGGATGCTTTTTCCCGGCTCAACAAGATTTGATGTGTACAAAACCTCGTAACCCTGCTTGCCATCCTGATACAGCCTGAGTTCAAATGTCAGATAATATAAATGCGCGTTTGCCTCCGGATTAAAAAAATCAACGGGCTCTTCTTTTGTATTTGAAGAAAAGGTCATTGATTCCCACCCTGCTATTACCACGCCCTGCTCAAAACTGCCGGTATCTTCGTATGGCAATCTTTGCTCCGCACTGGGGTCTATGCTCAGCTCTACTCCGTCACCGGCTTTTTCGGTCAAATCAGAAGCATTTCTTTTTCCACATAGTTGACCGTCTTTCAGATCAATGCCTGTTATAAATCCAAACAGCAGCAGACCAATGAAAACCAACATAATAATCCATTTTACTTTACTGCTCTTTTTCCCTTCTTTTACATCCATGGCTTTTCTCCTTTTTCCAAGCAACACGGTCTCATTCCATTCTTTGCTACCGCTATGATGATCCTGTTTCTATATGTTATGACTAATTTTTACAATTCATTCCCGGAAACTACAAATTTCGCAAAAACGAAACTGCCGCAAAATACTATAATTCTTGCGGAAAACCTTGATATTGTTTCGACAAAATAATATAATGATTAAAGTCTGATCTTATAATGGCAGTGATTGCCAAAATATTCATAGGGAGGGAACACGCAATGAAACGGATACGTCTGTTGTGCCTGATACTGATCACGCTGTTACTGGCACCGTCCTGCATTACAGTCCATGCCGCGGAATCTGCCTCAGAACCTCAGGAGGTCCTGAGAGTAGGATTTTTTGCTTTCTCCGGATATCACAATATAGAGGAAAACGGTCATCGAAGCGGCTATGGCTATGAATTCCTCCAGCGGCTGTCCATCCACGGAGGCTGGTCCTATGAATATGTGGGATATGACGGTTCCTATGCGGATGCTCTGGATATGCTGCGCAACAATGAAGTAGACATTGTCACCTCGGTTTCCAAAACCCCGGAACGGGAAAAGGAATTTCTGTTTTCCGATCAAAATATCGGTGTCAACTCTACCATTCTCACTGTAAAGTCCGGGAATCAAAATATTGTAGAGGGGGATTACACCACCTACAACGGTATGACTGTCGGCATGCTGGAGGGCAACTCCAAAAATGCCAACTTTCAGCAATTTGCAGTAAAACATGGATTTACTTTCCAGCCTGTATACTTTGCCGAACAGGACGAACTCTCTGCCGCCCTTCAGGCAGGGGAGGTGGATGCCGCCGTTACCGGAAGTCTCCGATTGCTGGAAAACGAATGGTTATTGGAATCCTTTGATGCCAGTCCTTTCTTCATTTGTACCCGAAAGGATCGCGGCGACCTGATGAACCGCATCAATGCCGCCATCAATGAAATGGATCTCCACGATCCAAACTGGCGGAATTCCCTCCACGAAACATATTATGCTACCGATCAGAGCGGCTCTATTATTATGAATGCCGGTGAACGTGCCTTTCTGGAAGCCCATCGTGCCTCCGGAAAGCCCCTTCGCCTGCTCTTCAACCCTGAAAAGATCCCTTATTGCTATTTTCGGGACGGCAAAGCCCAGGGCATCCTGCCGGCTCTTTTTGACATACTTGCCCAACGCCTTGGACTGAACTATGAATTTATCCCGGTAAAAGACCGAAAGGAATACTATTCCCTTCGAACCGCAGGACAGGCGGACGTTGTTCTGGATTTTGCCGGCGATTATTATCTGGCTGAAGAAGAAGGTTACAAGATCACCGTTCCCTATTTTCAAACCAGCTTTGCCCGTCTGGCTCTGGATGATTTTACCGGAACCGTAAACCATCTGGCAGTATTGGAACAGTCTGATTCCCTTGAAAACCTGATTTCCGACCGTTACACTGAGGATGCGATCATTCGTTACCCTACCACAGCGGACTGTGTTCAGGCTGTATTGGATGGCGAAGCGGACGCCACCATTCTTTACTCTTACACAGCCGAAACATACGTCCAGCAGGATGTCCGCAACCGGCTGTCCTCTGTTGTCTTTGGCAACACCGCGCTATCCTATGCAGTGGGGGAGAATGTTCCCGGCGGTCACTATCTGCTCTCCCTTTTGGACAAAGGAGCAGACAGCCTTACTGACGCAGAACTGGATGCCATTATAGCCCGGGAAATTGACGCCGGGCGAAAAGAAAATATGAGTCTGGTCGCTTTTTTGTATCAGAATCCCATTTACAGCGTACTGGGAGTTGTTTTCATTCTCCTGTTTGTTTTTACTTTCATTATTCTGGCAGTGCGGACCCGGAACCAAAAACAACTGAAACAAAAGGTGGCTCTGGCTACAGGCGAACTTCAGGACAAAACCAATGAACTGACGCTCGCCCTTCAGGCGGCGGATGCGGCGAATCGGGCCAAAACCGCCTTCCTGAACAATATGTCCCATGACATACGTACCCCTATGAACGCCATTATCGGTTATACGGCATTGACCACTACCCACCTGGACAACAAAGCCCGGGCGCAGGATTATCTGGCTAAAATTGCCCAGGCATCCGACCACCTGCTTTCTCTGATCAACGATGTGCTTGATATGAGCCGCATTGAATCGGGAAAGGTCACCATCAATGAGCGTCCGGAGAATCTGGCGAAGATTTTACAAGGACTGCGAAATATTATTCAGGCTGACATCCATGCCAAAAATATGGAACTGTTTATCGATACCGTGGATGTGGCGGATGAGGAGGTCTATTGTGACAAACTGCGGCTAAACCAGATTCTTTTGAATCTGACTTCCAACGCCATTAAATTTACCCCCGTCGGCGGCACGGTAGCCATACGGGTAACTCAAAAACCGTCCCGCTCTCCCAAACGGGGATGCTATGAATTTCAGGTCAGTGACAACGGTATCGGCATGAGTCCTGAATTTACCCAAACAGTATTTGACCCCTTTACCCGGGAACAAACCTCTACTGTCAGCGGTGTTCAGGGAACCGGGCTGGGAATGGCGATCACCAAGAATATTGTGGACATGATGGGCGGTACCATTGAAGTGAAAAGCGAGCAAGGCAAAGGCAGCACTTTTACAGTCAATCTGGAACTGCGCTTCTCCTCTGCTCACCGGGAAATGGATCCCATCGCGGAGTTAAAGGGATTTCGGGGACTGGTAGTTGACGATGATATGGTTTGTTGTCAAAGCGTGTCCAAAATGCTCCGGCAAATCGGCATGCGGGCGGAATGGGCTCCTTCCGGCCGGGAAGCGATCGCGCGTACTACTGAGGCGGTGGAACTTGACGACCCTTTTGAGGTTTATATTGTGGACTGGTCTATGCCCGATCTGAGTGGTGTAGAGACTGTGCGGGAAATCCGTAACATTGTAGGCGAGGATTCCCCTATTATTCTCATGTCCGCTTATGACTGGACAGATATTGAACCGGAGGCACGCAAGGCCGGCGTCACAGGATTCATCAGCAAACCGCTCTTTGCCTCCGATCTTCATCATACCCTGAAGCTCAGCCTGAAACGGAGCCCGGAGGAAGCGCCCAAAAAGAAAAATACCCAGCCTCCGAAAGATGCTTTTAAGGGCAAACGCATCCTTTTGGCTGAGGACAATGCGCTTAACCAGGAAATTGCCGCCGAGCTTTTAAAGGAAGCAGGCTTTCAGGTTTCATGCGCTGAAAACGGACAGCAAACTTGCGACATGATCCGCCAGGCCGAGCCAGGCTACTATTCCCTGATTCTGATGGATATTCAGATGCCGGTTATGAATGGTTATGAAGCCACCCGTGTCATCCGATCCCTGCCTGATCCCGCCATTGCCAATATCCCTATTGTAGCAATGACTGCCAACGCCTTTGAGGAGGATCGAAAGCAGGCTCTGGAAGCGGGCATGAACGGGCATCTGGCAAAGCCGATCGATTTAAATAAGATGATGGAACTTTTGCGGGATTTGTTTCAGGAAAAGCCTCTGTAATGCTTTGTGAAATGCAGATGGCCTTTTCTGCTATCTGATGGTTTCCGCTACAAACACAAGACTCCGCCGGATCTTTTTCCAGCGGAGTCTTTTCTGATCCCAAATTCATATTTGTTTTCAACTATTTTCAGGTTTCACCCTGCCATCAGCGCAAAAAAGACGTAAATCAACAGAAAGAAGATATCTATGATCCTCCCGGAAAGCAGCATCATTGACAGAAGACAGCCTTCCAGAACCAGAAACGGGAAAACCCGCAGCGCTTTCCAAAGACACTTCCGATTCATCTTTATGAATATTACCACTGCAGCAATCAGAATGACCAACAAAACCCAAAAAAGAATTTCTCCTCCGTTGGCAACCTTCAGGAGAGTCCCAGCCTTTTCCCGGTTTCTTCCAAACGGATCACGCAGGAAGTCATAACAGACCCTGATAACCTTTAAGGCAGCGGGTGATTTGATCATAAGCATTTCCAACAGGCAAAATCCCGTAATCATCCCCGGGGCACGCTGAAATCCCGCATGTTCGTTCCAGTCTGCATAGATCAGCATTGTACAAAATATAAACATAATTAAACAAATGCAGATATGAACCACTGAAGTCAGAATATGAAAAACGGCTGACATCTATTACTCCCCCTTTATATCGCGGTATTTCATTTTATTTTCTGTTATTCATCTCTTCCACGATTTCAAAATATTCATCGATCTTTTCCTGGGCCTCTTTCATGGACAGATCAAAATGGGCCATAACAAGATTCCGTACTGTACTGATTGCACGATCTTGTGAAAACATATCACGAATAAAATCTATTACATCCATGTGGTACTCCCCCTTTTATTTCATTTTCTTGCTTCTTCAAAAGCTGAATGATCATTAGAATTTACGACATTTATTAGTTTAAAGACTTTATGAACACAGGGAGAATTCTGTATCTTATACATAAATACTCCAGCTGGCGCTTTGCAGAGGCTTTTGAACAGCACAGTTCCTATTCCTTCATGCTCTCCTTGTAAAAGCCTGCCCTATAGAGTGCGTGCAGACTGATAACGGACAGGCGTTTACAAAACGTTTTTCCTCTAATGGCAGTTCTGATAAACCTATCATCTTTCAGGTACGGCTAAAACAGCTGGGGATCCGGCACAAGCTGATCCGTCCTTTTACGCCAAGGCATAATGGGAAAGTGGAACGCAGCCGCCGGAAGGACAACAACCGTTTTTCCATGCGTCCTCTGGGCTGGCATACTCCCAGACAGGTACTGATAGATTATCTGCGGTCAGTATAACATATTTTTGACAAACCTGCACAGTACAATTTTACTCTATAAAAAGCAACTATCCATCTGCTTTCATTCCCTGCCCACCAAAAATGCTTAATCGCAAAACAGTTTGGCAGGGCAGGGCGATTTTTTACTTCCTTATAGAAGCAGAGGCCATTAAATATATGGCCATGGCAGGATGATTTCAATCCCCGCTCCCACAAGGGGAGCGACTCGACCTCTGTAATCAGGTCATCCTGCAGATCCTTATTTCAATCCTCGCTCCCGCGAGGGGAACGACATGAAGAAATTTGAAGTTGGAAAAGAATACAGCATATTTCAATCCTCACTCCCACGAGGGGAGCGACATCCCAGGGCTCCAGCCACAGGCGCTACATACTTATTTCAATCCTCGCTCCCGCGAGGGGAGCGACACATACGGAGACGGGGCTATGATCGATACATACATTTCAATCCTCGCTCCCGCGAGGGGAGCGACTTATGCAGCACTCCAGCGTATGCCTGTCCGATCGATTTCAATCCTCGCTCCCGCGAGGGGAGCGACACCCATTCACTTCACCCCATGCAGACCCAGTAAAGATTTCAATCCTCGCTCCCGCGAGGGGAGCGACCCCTTTCATGGGTTCCTGCATACCCTCATAAAGAATTTCAATCCTCGCTCCCGCGAGGGGAGCGACGCCGATCTATCATCCGGTCAAACTGGGCAACCAATTTCAATCCTCGCTCCCGCGAGGGGAGCGACCATTACGCAGCACCTCCAGACAAACAAACAGTAAATTTCAATCCTCGCTCCCGCGAGGGGAGCGACGTCTTCAGCTTACGGGTTGGCAGCTTCTCATCCGAATTTCAATCCTCGCTCCCGCGAGGGGAGCGACGTCCAGCGCCTCGATGGATCTCTGCAGGGAATCATTTCAATCCTCGCTCCCGCGAGGGGAGCGACCGGTCTTCACAATAACCGGCTTCACATCCAGCCAGATTTCAATCCTCGCTCCCGCGAGGGGAGCGACAATAATGCCATTATCATTCAGATAATTGGCTTTCTATTTCAATCCTCGCTCCCGCGAGGGGAGCGACTGATGATTTTATGCAAAATAAGATTGATACTTTATTTCAATCCTCGCTCCCGCGAGGGGAGCGACCGGTATGACAGAGTGGAGTCCATTAAAGAGGTATTTCAATCCTCGCTCCCGCGAGGGGAGCGACACTGTATGGGTTCCTTCTATGTGGACACCGCCTATTTCAATCCTCGCTCCCGCGAGGGGAGCGACAATAAACAAATTAGTCAAAATTCATGCCAAGCTTAATTTCAATCCTCGCTCCCGCGAGGGGAGCGACAAATTATTAGATTATTTTAATAAGACATTACAAATTTCAATCCTCGCTCCCGCGAGGGGAGCGACGGGCTCCGACTGTTGATTTTGTCTATTCTGCACAAATTTCAATCCTCGCTCCCGCGAGGGGAGCGACCAATGTGTATCCGCTGTTTACGCTGCTGGCTAATCTATTTCAATCCTCGCTCCCGCGAGGGGAGCGACATCTACATCATCTTCAAAAGCAGCATCAAAAGCTATTTCAATCCTCGCTCCCGCGAGGGGAGCGACCTGGACGGAGGTCAACTCCAATACGACCACTTCCATTTCAATCCTCGCTCCCGCGAGGGGAGCGACAGCAAAATTATACAAAAAATTTTTTCTTTTTATATAATTTTATCTAAAAAAATAGTTCATTTTAAAAATATTTTTGGTTTCTGGCAAAAAAAACTTCCCAGATCCCTTAAAAACTTACTTTCCTTCGTGCGAATCATGTTGAAACATTCTGTTTGCTTTTCGTTCGCACTAGATTATGATTATACCTTCCTGATCAAAAACTTCTTTTGCCCCATAATGCTCAATTTTATTTTTGTAATGATTTCCAAGATAATAAAATCGCAAACTATCTTTTTCCTGATCTATAATTTCCAGCAAACCTGCTTTTAACAATTTACATTGTCCCGGATCCAATATACATTCAAATACCGAATTTTGCACTCGCTGACCATAATTTACACACTGCTTTGCAACCTTTCTCAATCTTGTTTTCCCATTACCATCTTCTGTATTTACATCATACGTAACAAGTACAAGCATTTCCCCCTCCTGCCATATTAGAAAATAAACCTTTACACAAATATTTTCAAATTTAAACCCTTCACTTCCATAAAAAAGGCGGATACCCATCTAAATCTTCCCGCAGATAACGTGCAAGCAAAAGCGCCTGCACATAAGGCACCAGCCCCCAACTTATCTTTTCTTTCAGATAGGGATGCGTGATCTGCTCTCTTTTTCGCTCCTGCCAGGCAGTAAGAAACTTCTTCTTTCCAACATCAGTAAATTCTACTGCCCCACTTTCTGTTTTCTGAAAATGTTCTTTTCGCATCATTCGATTATTGATTAATGTCAACACCAAACGATCTACCATTACAGCTCGCAATTCCTCCATCAGATCCAGCGCCAGAGATTTTCTCCCCGGTCGGTCACGATGCATAAAACCTACATAAGAGTCCAGCCCTACACCTTCCAACGCTCCCGCACATTCATTGGCAAGCAGTGTATAACCAAAGGACAGCATTGTATTTACATTATCTAACGGCGGCCTTTTATTCCGTCCATGAAAATAAAACTCTTCCTTTTGATTCAGGATCAGGATATCAAACACCCCAAAATAAACGGACGCACATTCTCCTTCAAGTCCCCGCAGAGAGTTTAAATCTGTTTCATTTTTAATCTTATCCATTGCCATTGCCAGACACTGAATAGCCTTTCCACACTGTTTCGTATCCACTCTCAGCTCATGATCCCGTACTGTTCTGTCAATACACCAGCGGCAATTATACACTTTCCCCAAAATCATATTTTTCGCGATCCGACAGCTGGCCTCCTCATTCTCTGAAATTCGATACTGTTTTTTTCTCAGCAGAACATTTCCCCTGTTTTCTCCCACAACCCGGCAAAGAAATCTTCCGTAAGGATTAAAAAACGAAAGCATCACACCTCTTTTTGCACAGGCCCCCATAAATGCAGGCGTAGCGCCATTATATGAAAAACACAAAATCGCCTCCAGCGTATGCAAAGGAAACCATGGTATGGACCACTTTCCGAAGCTCCTGGGTAAATTCCACAGCTGTCCGTCTGCGTGTTTCTCCATAAAACAGATCTCCTTCCGGAATATTGCACATAAGCATTTCCTCCAGACAGATTGCCTGAGCGCAAAGCTGCAGTTCATCTGCATCATGTTCCTTCGGCGCTCCTTTTTTGTATTCGACCGGATATGGCTGCCAGAAACCTTCCCTGCCTGCCAGCGAAATACCACTCTCTGACCTGTGAAATTCCACCACATCACAGATGCCGGACATTCCAAGAACCGTCGACCTGATATGCAGACCTCTTGTGATCAGCAAATTCCCCCGACTTTCTATTTTTTCTTTACCATGAGCGATTTTATGAAACAGCTGCCCATCCACCGTCTGTTCATTTTCCTGCCACTGCTGCTCAATATGGATCAGTGCCCACTGCCTTCTGCAATACGCAAAATGCTGTAGTCCTGAGAGCATCAGATATTCTTCTTCGTTATACATACCCGTTACATTCCCTGCAGGATCTCCGGCTCCAGCCCCGGCAGATTTTCCAACGTGATTTCATAATCTGTAATATCTGACGGTACCGCAACATCCTCTTTCAGAACAATTTTCAGAGAATCATGCACCTTTGCCGCAGAATACTGCCCGATCTTATTATTATGCCTCCACCAGTATACGTTTACCACCTCCATACTGCCGTCCGGCCTTGCTGCGGAAGCGTCATTGACAAACAATGTGCGGAGCGCTTCCTTCAGCTTATCTGCGTCCTCCTCAGAAAAACCTGTTTTTTCCGCAAGCTGTACGTTAATAGAGCCCTTGATCCTGTAAAATCCAAACTCTACAAAATGCTTGGTTCCCATAGTATCTGAACTTCTTCCTTCCGCCGGTTCTCCATTTACACTCTTTGTGATCTGCATGCTGTTGATGTCAACCGGGGAACAGCTGATCGCCTGATGGATTGATACTGGTCCCCTTACGCCAACGGATACATTTTCCTTTTTGTCTTTGCTCTTAAATGCGAATACCTGTCCAAAGGTACGCACGTCGATCCATTTTTCACATGCCTGTTTCGCATAATCATCATCAGATGTGTACTCTTTAATCGTCGCGGAAGCCCTTTCATTCAAAGAAGAAAAACCGTCGTCACTGCGGTCCGCCGATTGTATGAACAGGGCTTCGCCCATATCCTGCAGCCGGTTCCGGATCTTTCTTTTGATACACACATCGGAAATTTCTCCCTGGCCTGTGTAGGTGGTCCGGGGACGATTTCCATTAAGCGGATCTCCGTTGGGATTCGCATTTGTTACCTTTACCAGCACTGTAAAATCAATCTTGTTCTGTAAATTACTCATTTTCCATTTCCTCCTTCTGAGATACTTTCTTTTTATTTAACTCTGCTCTCTGCAGGTAATACCCTAACAGATAGGTTTCTTTCAGCCTCTGATTTAATTTCTTTTCGTCTTTCTCTAAAAGCTGCTCTGTGATCTCACTGATCAATCTTCTGTAATACTCTCTGAGTCCCGGCTTTAATTTTGGAAAATATGGTGTCAGAAGATCATTCAAAATCTTCCACGTCTGCATAGGGTGATTCACATAAGCCGACTGCAGCCGAATAGCATTTGGCTCTCTTGTCTCCTCTTTATAGGTTACTCGTTCTACTTTTTCATAAATTGCCAGAAGCCGCCCAAACAAATAGCTCCTGTCCCTGTTTTCCGGGTCCAGTTTCATATCTTCCCACTCTCCTTTCAACTTTCTGTCACTATAATATTTTGAAACGACTGCGCATGCCGTTGACAAAACCTTTTCTCTGTTACCGACGGAATAGGCAAGTGGTGTGGACGCGCGAAGTACGAGCGCCTGCATAATATCTCTTGGAACAGGCTGCCGTTCCAACAGGCATTTTAAAAGCCGCTGCACCTGTTCCTTCAATATTCTGTCATCCACCTCCACAAACTTTTCCCGCTCCCGACCAAAAGCATACTCTATGATCCTGCGAAACTGGGGCGTTTCTATCTGATAATAAAGTTTTTTATTCTCATTATCCCTTCCATAAAACCACCTGCAGGTATTTCCCCAGTCAATGATCCTGTCCAGAAAATCGTACGCCGGCATTTCATTATAATAAGTGATCGAAAGCCTGCCTGTTGTGGCAGCATCCAGCCCCATGACGATCACTGTATCTTCTCTGTCGAACTGCTCACGATATCCCTGAAAGATCCTGATCAGTTTTCTTTTGTAATATATGGGTTCCTGCTCCTCCGATTCATCAGATTCCAGTCCAAATTCCTTAAAAATATCCGGCACTTTCTTTCCGTTCGGATTCCAGCAAACAAATGTCCGTTTATTCTTCGATCCAACATAAGCCCCCTGATTCTTTACAAGCCACGTCAGCGCACTGTGAATTTTCTGAGATGCCTCATAACTGAGCGCGTAAGCCTGCTCTGCGTTTTGAAATCTTCCCCGGTAGGTAAATCCCCGTTTATCATTGGTGATACAAGCTTGGCTCCATAATTTGCCGCCACGATTCCTTTGGGATGATTTTTAGATCGTACCTGCTTTTTCCCTGTATAATAACAAACCGCTTCTTCTCCCTGCTGGTGCTCCAGAAAATATCGTATGTAAGCCTGCACCAAAGAAGGATCTGTCCAGGTGCCGTCCCTCCCCGGTTCGGAACCGGCGATCCGAAAGCGGACCATCGCCTTTTCACAGAGCTGCCCTTCAATCTTTCTCCCGGACAACATTCCGTCTTCGTCAAGTTCCACAAGCCCGCTTTTGATCAGGTCCGACATCAACGTTTCTCTGGTCAGATATGTATAAACAGCACGCACCTTCGGATGGGACTGATCCGATTCCTTCCATTTTCTGAGGTTCTCTATATATTGTTCAAATTTGGCCCGCGGGCCGTTTTTTTTTCCGCGCTCCCGTAAGTACGCCTCAAAATCTCCCGCCACATAAGAAAGGGTGTCACACAGTGCATGGGGCGTAACACCAGAACTTCTCGATTCGGATGCTTCCGTGACCGGAGCCAGTGTCACCGCATCCTCTCTCGGAATACTTCTGGCTCCCAGAAATTCTCCCTGAAGATTTAACGTGATCTCCAGCTGCGCGTTGACATTCATGTGGGCAATGGGCGTTATCGCTGCTCCCAATCGTCCTCCGTTTCCTACATTTTTTTCATACGTCGCATAGAGCTGACTCATCCATGACATCTACTCCGGCACCTCCTCCGACATTGAAAAGTTTCCATACACTTCACCAAATTTCTTCATGTTCATTTCTCTTACCGGCCTGTGAATACACTCCCATGGCGGCAGAAATGCCACAACGCCGTTTTTCATCACCGCACGCCAAAGACGCACGCTCATCTTCCCTTTCGTCTCTTCTGAATAGGCTTCGTCTGCGTAAGTGATTCCATGATACATCATCCCAAAATCCATCTCCGAAATGTTGTCATAAAATCCTTCTCCTTCTTCAAACACACAGGGTTTTACATATCCCTGGCACTCCCGGCTGCCCAGAAAAATATCCCTTCGGCCACCCCGCTCTATCATCCTTTTGGCAATATTGTGGTGCTTATTCTCATTACGATCCGCCGCCAGTTCCGGCCGGTTTTCGTTCCAGATAAAATGCGCGCGCACGCGGTAGCGGCAGTCTTTCAGGTAAGTGTAGTAGGAAAGATCATTTCCATCGCTGAAAAACCTGATGGGCCGTATCCCTTTCGTTTCCGTCTGTATGGGGTTCATAACACGCAGCTCATCAATAAGCCATATCAGCGTAGGTTTCCAGTAAACGCTCTGCAAAATACCTTTCAGAGCCTCATAGGTGGGAATCTGATAGCTGAATTTTTCTCCTCCGACGCGGGTCACCGGATCGGAAAACAATCCGTATTCCCCTGTCACTTCAAATTCTACGGAATTTCTGTGTTTCATTTTGACCTCCATCCTAAAAAACATCTGAACTCATATTTTTATTTTGTTATTCCTAAATTACAAAGTCTTCAACCGGGCGTTCTTTTATCTCCGTCAGTCCGTATTGTCCGTCGTATACCGTTTCATCCAATATTAGCAGACGGCCTTCCAGTGCGGGAAAAAGCAGCCCAGCTTCTGTCAGTTGCTTTTTCTGCCACTCAAAAATATTGATCATGTAAGGTCTTACCCTCTGCAGAATATTTTCATAAGCCGTTGGTTCCCAATACCTCTTTTGCATATCCAGAATCTGTTCGATCAAAGCTTTTCCTTCCCCATAGGGCGTCAGGACATCCATCGTCTCCTGAGCAAACACTTTAAATTCATGGCCAATCATCCTGAAGGGTTGACGCAGAATATATCCCCTGTTTTCCTTATGAACTTCATGTTCATTTTTATTTGCCAGAAGATCCGCAAGATATAGGGTTGTTTGATAAATATCCGTTCTTACCGGATAGCGGATCTCCTGCCGGATCTCCTCATAAAGGCTCTCATAAAATCTTTTTACAGCTTTTGCTCCTATATAGGACTTACACCCGATCCGCTTCAAAAATTCCAGTACATGGACGGTACTATTCTGGGCTTTTGCAATATCCGGCAACATTCTCAGATTTTCATTCTTCAACCGAATCAGATAAACCTTTCCCGTCCCTCCGTATTCCATGCCGCGGTCACATCTTCCGGCAGCCTGCGCAAGATTATCAATACCGGCCATAACGTGTACCACGCACTGAAAAGACAGATCAACTCCTGCCTCGATTAACTGTGTGGAAACACAGATCATTCTATGGTTGATCTGCTCTGCCCTGAATTCTCTCTGTATCAGACACAATTCACGTTCTAAGTCTGCCATCACATTCACTCTATGCTCTTGACACATGGCTGCAGACAAATGAAAAACATCCCATCCCCGTATATCGGCCTGCTGCCGGAGCAGTTCATACAGGATCCTTGCTTCTGCTTTTGTATTACATACTATCAGAAGAGAGGTCCTTTCTTCCATTAGCCCGCCGCAAAACGCGGCGCACTCCTCAAAATCCATTCCCGCGGGATCGGTGTGATCTTCAATTTCGGCACGTCTGAACACCTGCATCTGCCTTTCATCCAGGTATACCATATCAGGCTCAGGCGCAAAATGCAGCGGCCACTTTAATTCTTCAAAACAGGGCTGGATAGCAGAGGATAACACTATCGTGGATCGACAAAACTGCTGCAGAAAATTCAGCGCCATATTAAACATCATAGTTGTCTTTTTGGGAATCGATTGAATTTCATCAATTATAATGACGCTGTCACACAATGCCTGCATCCTGCCAATGGCCGAAGTTTTATCATCAAACAGGATGTTTAAAAACTGTGCCAGCGTAGATATGATTACCGGCGCGCCCCAGTTTTCCGTCAAGATCTCAAAATAATCTGCTTCTTCTGCCTGCGGCGCTCCGTTTTTTTCCTGTATAATATTTGAATGGTGCTCCAGTACCCGTTCCGGGTATGGCACATATTTCCGGATCACTTTCGCATTTTGATCCAAAACACTCAGAAGTGGAATAATAAAAATGATTCTTTTCTTTTTGTATTTCCGGGCATGGGCAATGGCGTACCGAAGACCACATAATGTCTTCCCGGCCCCGGTGGGCACGTTTAAACGATAAATCCCACAATTCTTTTCCGCATTTTTCCGGCATTGATCCGAAATCATCCACCTGACTTTATTAAGCGGTGAATCCGGTGGAAAAGCAGCAATTTTTTTCTCAAAATATTCTTCATACTCTTTCCAGATGACACGTTGTTCTCCTGTGTCCACTTTCTGTGTCATAAACTCTCTGGTGTCCCTTCTATCTCCATAAATGACAGACGAGAGAATCAGGCGCGCCAGCATACCGGTCTGAAAAAACACTGGTTCAGACTGATTGTTATATGTTTTTTTAACTTCAATAAAAAAACTCTTCACTTCTTCAATTGCATTTAAAAAATATGTATGGATCTCCTCTTTATCTGCAACCTGATTTAAAAAATAAGAATATGCCTGTTGATAACACAACTCCTCCCTGTTTATTTCCAACCGGTGCAAAAAACCATTCTTCCCATCTAAATCAAGGCAGTCGAACATCCCGTGATGTGACCCAACCGCATAAGCGATCAACTCAGAAGTGAGTCTTTCCCATTTTTCAGAAGTTTCTGTGTGATATGCCTCAAGAAGATAGATAACCGCGGCAAACGTATGATTAACACTGCCTTTTTTCACCGACTGCCCTTCATAAGCTTTCTCTATATATTCCACAAATTCTTTTTTTGCTTTTCCAAAATCATGCAGCAGCCCCGCCAAATAACAGCAATTTTTAAAATTTCCCTCAACGCTTCCTGAGGCATATACCGCCGTCCTGCGGCAGTGCGCCGCTAAAGTCTGCTCGACTTTTATACCGTTGTTCTCTGTAATGTGCGCTATCAGTTTCATACCTGATTTCCCTTTTAAATGTTGCACATAAGGTACCCTTTTGCTTCCAAAATGTTTAAATTAATTATATCAAAAGAGGAATATATTTTCAATATGTTTCTATATTCCACTTTTTTCTCTAAAATTGAAATTTTAAATTCCACAAAAAACATGATTTCACTATTGCATTTTTTTCAGATTCTCCATATAATAAAAGCATAAGGTAGTGGCTGATTCAGCCATCCTAACAGGGGGTGTATCTCAGCCCTTAAATGAGAAAGTTTATAAGCGGGTGTATCTCAGCCCTCAAATGAGAAAGTTATAAGTGAGCGTTTCGCTGCTCGGAATGCGAGCATAACAGTGGGGGCAGGCAACTTGCCCCCATCTTTTTTCACCAAGACAACACTCTATACCGTACATTCAGAAGGGGCATCTTATATGAATTTACGTTTTTATGAAATCGACAACCAATACATCGATTATCTTTCCGCTTTCGAGCCGCATTTTTTTCACAAGAAACAACCCGGGCAGCAAAACGAACGGAAATATATCGGTATCCTTCTTCAGATACATAACATGGATTATTTTGCACCGCTTTCTTCCTTCAAAACCAAACATGCGAAAATGAAGGAAAGTGTAGACTTCATTAAGATCAAAGACTATGCCGTACTTAATCTCAACAACATGTTCCCCGTATCAGACGGATTGTACCAATATGTTGATATTCAAAAAGAAAAAAATCCCAACTACCGCGCACTGCTTCAAGCCGAATACAGGATTATAAAAAGGCAGCAGGATCGTATCCTTAAAAATGCCGGCATTGTATATCATCACCGGATAGAAAAGGGGACATCTACTCCTCTGGGAAAACGATGTCATGATTTCCTTAAGTTGGAGGACGCATGCCTTAATTACAAAAAATAAATTAGAACTGGTCAAAATCCGTCTGGTCAGCCAGTTCCCGGTACTTATACCCGTCATTCCCGCTCTCGGCATACATATCATTCACCAGCCCGATAGATAAAAGGTCAAGGTCCGGTCAAACTTCTTACCCTTATTTCCACATCCTCAGAACACTAACAGCCCGCGCTCATCGTAAACACTGCCCTGCTTCATCCCCTGATTACGGATACACCGGTCAAGCGCTATGATCGCTGCCACAATACCTTCTATCTTCTCTTTCAATCTTGCCTTTGTTACCTTGATGTTCCCGGCATGATCCGTATCAACCACCACGTTCCCGGCCATCCATCGGAGTACCGGATGTCCTCCGTGAATGATCTATCCTTCCATCAACAACCTGTAAAAGTCCTTCGTCGGCCCTGACATCGATGCAAAACCCTAACCAAACGGCACCATCGTAAATCCGTCGCCTTCCGGGTTCTGAATCATCCGAGTAGCGTTCCCTCTATCCACAGCGATTTCAACGATGTGATACCTCTCAGCCAGATCATTAATAAACTTCTCAATAAAATCATAATGAATTACATTGCCTTCGGTCGATAACAGGTATCCCTGCTTCTCCCAAATATCATAAGGAACCGAAGCCTGCTTAACCCCCCCCCGCGGTATTGTCTCCTCCGGTACCCAGAAGAATGGAAGCAGAATATACTTCTCATCCTCATCTCTCGGCAGAAACATCAAAACCAGTGCTGTGATATCTCCTGTACTGGATAAATCCAAACCGCCATAACAATCCCTGCCTTCCAGAGCCGCCATGTCGATTTCTTCATTTCCCTTCGTGAAGATGGAATCCGAAATCCATGCAATTGTGCTCGATACCCACATATTCAGCCTCCGTCATTTGAAGGTCACTTCATCTGCCGAATTCTGTTTTGCCTCTCGGTAGGCGTCCCTAAGTCTTTCGATATTCACGGGATATCCCAACGAAGGATTGACCTTGTACCAGTTTGCTTCATCCTCCCAGTCCTCATCATCCTTCAGCCCATAGACCACCGTATAGAAGGTCGGATCCACGCGCCTTCCTTCCAGAATATCCACTGCCTTTGTATGAAGCTCATACGCAATGGAATGTCTGTCGGTACCAGCCGTAGTGATAATAAAATGCAGCGGATTCTGTCTGGCATCCGATGATCTCTCAGCAGCCGTCATTGCTGACTCCGATCGCCACGAGTATAGAGACATTCTGGATCTCGCCGCCCCAGCTGCGCTTGAGATACACACCGTCTACATAGACGTAAGGGTATTCTCCGGT
>CANQNE010000004.1 GCA_947625135.1 uncultured Lachnospiraceae bacterium | reverse complement strand
AAGACCTCGTTTGCGCCGCCTTCAAAAAGGCGATCCATTGCAAAGCCGATCTCCTCAGCCGTCATATCGTCCACATTGCAGGAAAGCTCTAAAACGACGTCCGTTTTGTCCCCGCCTTCACCGAACATGGTGCGGACGCAATTCGCCCTTTCAAAATCCTTTCTCCCCATTCCATAGCCGATGGCCTGTGTCTTCATCACGGGCATATCGCCGAAACGATCGACAAAGTGTTTGAGCAGAGCCGCTCCCGTTGGGGTGCACAGTTCCCCCTCGACGCCGCCTCCATAAGTGGGTACGCCTTGTAAAATGAATGCTGTCGCGGGCGCCGGAACAGGCAGGATCCCGTGGGCGCATCTGACATGACCGCTTCCGACGTGAACGGGAGAGCATATCACTTCATCCGGCGCAAGCTCATTCATCAGGAGACAGACAGCCGTAATGTCCGCAACCGCGTCCATTGTGCCGACTTCGTGGAAATGAATATCGGAAACGGGCACGCCGTGGGCGTGACTTTCCGCCTCAGCGATCAGTCTGTAAACCGCAAGGACATCTTTTTCAACTTTTTCCGGGAGCTTCAAATCCGCAACGATATGTTCTATTTCGTGCATCCCGCTGTGATGGTGGTGTCCGTGTTCATGCTCATGTTCGTGCGTATGTTCATGCTCGTGCGTATGTTCATGCTCATGTTCATGCGTATGGTCGTGTCCATGGTCGTGTTCGTGACGGTGATCCTCCGTTCCTTCTTCCGCGCCCTGAATGAGAACAGATATATGTGTGCCGGTGATGCCACATTTGACCGTTTTTTCTTTGCGGAATACCACGCCGGGGATTCCGAGCGCATTCAGCCTGTCCACAAATTGATCCGGTTCAGGCAAAAGCTCCAAAAGCGCGGCAGTCAGCATATCTCCCCCAGCGCCCATTCCGCAATCCAGATATAGTGTCCTCATTTTTTCGCCTCCATGTGATTGATCATGTTTGCAAAATACCCTGCGCCAAAGCCGTTGTCGATATTGACGACGGATACGCCGCTGGCACAGGAATTGAGCATTGACAGCAGGGCGGATAATCCGCCAAAGGCCGCTCCATATCCCACGCTGGTGGGAACAGCGATCACAGGACAGTCGGCAAGACCGCCGATCACGCTGGCAAGCGCGCCCTCCATTCCGGCGATGGCGATGATCACGCTGGCGCTCATGATTTCATCTTTATGTGCGAGCAGCCTGTGAAGTCCCGCCACGCCAACATCAAAAAGACGGACCACCCTGTTCCCGAAAAATTCCGCCGTGAGTGCGGCCTCTTCCGCAACAGGAATATCGCTTGTGCCTCCTGTGGCGACGACCACCGTTCCAATCCCGTCAGGATCCGGGATGGAGCCATAATATCCGATCCGCGCGTTTTCCCGGTAGGTAAGAGGGCGGAATTTTGAAATGATATTGGCAGATTCCTTCGTAAGCCGTGTGATCAGAATCTGTTTTTGCCCGTTTTGCAGCATGGCGTCCATAATTCCAACGATCTGCTCCGGCGTTTTACCTGCGCCGTAAATGACCTCGGGAACGCCTTGCCTGACTTCACGGTGGAGATCAACCTTTGCATAACCAAGATCGTCAAACGGCTGTGCTTTTAAGCGGACGAGCGCCTCGTCCACCGAAATAGAGCCATTTTGAACGGACTCTAAAAGTTTCTTTGTTTCATTCTGCATTTCAATTCTCTCCAAACGGCAGAAAGCGGTTCTACCAAATCCGGCAGAACCGCTTTCTGCTCTCTGTCAATTTTTCCTGCGGAAAAGCGCCGCCTTTACAACGCCCTTCGGGTCCTTCACCAAAAGAATAATCAGCCAGATAACGAGGCCGAGGGCAACCACGGAAAGTCCAAGATAGAAATCATTGAGCATATCCGCCGGAGCCGGGGTAAAGTATTCTGCGTGAAGCTTTGCATACTCGAAGATTGCATCGGCCAGCCACATCAGAGAAGCGCCCCAATACATCCAACAGAGCACACCGACCTTCATCTCGCTTTTCGGTGCGCCCCTGTACCAGATAACGGTGCAGATAACGGCAGCAAAAACGGTAGTAAGTAATGTCATCCTATGATCCTCCTGCCCTTAACTTTCATCAGGCAGTGCCTTTTTTGCTCTTTTTTCAATCATCGAGCTTACTGCCAGCATCCCTGCCCAAACAGCAGTTACCAAAACTGCCATGGTAATGCCTACAGTTGACATTTCATGCAGCATCTCTGCCACATCGGCGGAATTGGACGCTGCTGTAAGGAACGGGAACCAGGGCGCGACCTCCCCATGCCAGACATGCTCAAAAGCCAGAAGAACAGAACCGCCCCAAAGCAGCTTGTTGAGCCAACTGAGCTTCCTGGAAAAGGGGATCTTCTCCGCTTCGACAAGCTCCGCTCCATCAAGCTGTATTTTTACGGTTTCGGGATTCGCCTCTTTGGATTTCATCGCTTTTGCAGCGATCGTGGTAACGACAGCTTCCGCTGCCGGAACAAGAAAACATGCCATTGTTTTATCCTCCTCAACGATAAATTTTATTGCTTTGTATGCCAAACAAAAAAGGCATACGTTGTCTCTCTTCAGAGAAAACGCATACCTTCAGAGTACGCCATTCAAAAAGAAAATCTTCAAAGCACTTCTGTGCCGATGGTCAGCTTCTGCTGAACCTTTTACAAGATAACACACTTGTGCGGATTTGTCAAGATGCCCCGCATAGCTCTTGTACTTTTGCAACAGCTTTTTGGATCAGTTCCGTCGTGCTTGCCGTTTCTGCTCCCACGATGATATTGTCACAATAGCAGAACGGGATAAGTATGCGCTTTGCTCTGCTCTGCGCCACGGCGAGAGCCATTTTGGGAGTGATCTCTCCAAGCATGGAATCTGCTATGACAATCCCAATAGGACCGACGATAATATCCGCTTTTCCTGAGCAGACAATGACTGCGTTCTCGCCGGTTGCGGCAGAAGAAGCACCGGCCTTTAACATTGCGGCAGTCGCCGCCGCATTGGTTCCGACAGCCAGCAGCTCCACATCGGGCAGTTCCTGTTTGATGGAAGAAACAAGCTGACGACCGATTCCGCCGCCCTGCGCGTCAATTATAAGTATGATCATAGTGGTAAACCTCCGAATTTTGGACATCCATTCCCATTTAATCCATAAATGATTATCCCTTTGAATCAGCCGGATGAAAAAGAGCAATAGCTATTTCATCGATTTTGAATTCACTTCAGCGAACTAAAAAATGCCGGAAACGCCTAAAATACAACGTTTTCAGCACTTTCAAGGATTTTATGATATTCTCTTAAAAAAACAGCTCGTAGGGGAATCGAACCCCTGTTTTCGCCGTGAGAGGGCGACGTCTTAACCCCTTGACCAACGAGCCATACCCGGCAGTCTTGCCTGACTGCTTAGATATCATATAACAAAGTCATGCAAAATGCAAGCTTTTTTTTATTTTTTTCCGGCTTTTCTCATTGTAAATTTTAAAGGGCGCCCCTCCGGTCAATCTCATTGACCTTTGGAACGCCCTCATGATACATTACATCAAAACTGACTTTTCTGAAAATACCCTTTGTTGATTATGCGGGAAATTCCTTGATCAGCTTTACAACCTTCTGCAGGATCATCAGTGCATCGTCAGCAGTAACGCCGTTCTTGCCGTCTACGTCAGCTGCCGCAGTCTGCTCATCAGTAGGTGTGATCAGCTTTACAACGATCTGCAGCGTTGCCAGTGCATCATCAGCGGTGATACCGTTCTTGCCGTTTACATCACCCTTCTCAGCTGCCGTAGGATGCATGCCTGCCGCATAGAGATCAGCGATCTGATCTTCTGTCATCATATCGGCAAAGAACTCAACCTTCGCGATCTTAACTGTGTCAGTCTTTGTGCTCATATTGAACAGCGCAGCGTCCGCATCAGACTGCAGTGCCGGATGGGTCACGCTGTTGCGGTTTACGCCGCCTTCAATACCGGTTACGCCGCCGATTGCAAAGGTGGTCTCCGGATTGGTCAGCCAGTCAAGCATCAGACGGCATACATAGTTACCATAAGAAGCATCGATCATGCCTTTCTCACTACCGTAACCATATCTCATACCAGTACCTTTGTTGAGACGCTTAAAGGTTCTGCCGCCGCCAAGGCCTGTGCCGCCGCGGGTTGCATAATTTGATCTCACGTCTACTGTTTCGCCGTCCAGATAGAACTCTACCCAGTCATTCTGCAGCGTTACAGTAACCATGTGCCATTCGCCGGGCAGTGAATAAGGAGAATCCGCCAGCTTAGGCGCATTGTCCGGAGCCTCATCATCGCCGGTGTTGCCCTTCCATGAATTCATGAACATACGGTCGCCGTTCTGAACATCGCCTCTCGTTCCATGAGAAGCTATCAGGTTGGGGTTCAGGTTCACGCCGAACTCACTGTCGTTGTTCCACAGGAAAGAACTGTCGGAGTCGATCTGCATTGCGCCGTGGGTCTTTGCAACACGAACCTTAGAAGTACCAAAGTTAATTACCGTCTCGCCGGCTGCATCTACCTGATCCGTAATTTCCGGAAGGGTGTTATAAGACGCGATGGACTCATTGAAGATCAATGTATAGTCGGACTCGTCGTTTCCAATATAACCCTGTACATAGTTAGGATTTGCAGCGAAATAACGACCGAACTTGTTTTTCGCTTCGTCGCTGGACTTCGCATCCAGAACAGGCGCTACTGTACCGTCGTCGCCCTCAAACATCTTCACCTGTCCGTCCTCATCCTTTGCATAGGCAAACCAGAAATCGCTGTCCTCGGGAACGCCGGACTCATTGACTTCAATGCTGGGATCCTGCTTGGCAACATCCACATCAAATTTATGCCTTACCAGATATTTTGCATAATCGTCCGCCTGGAACTGATAGTCAACCAGATCCCATGTGAAGATACTGGAATTGATACCAACGGTACGTCCCTTTGCATCCTGTGCTTCTGCTGTGGGAACCTTGATCCAGTAATTCATAACAGCGCCCTTTGTCCATACAGGCTGATATCTGGTATCATAAACCTCCTGCTTCAGACTGCCGTCGCCGGGGATATCTGTCTCTTCGTACTCTTTGTAATAATCAGCGCCCAGGGTTGCAAAGGGGTTTTTCATCTTGATCGTAGAGTTCTCGGTCTTGCCTGCATAAACCTGATCACGGTTGTAGTAGTCCATTGTGTACACATCTTCGCCGGTAGACGGCTGCAGCTCCAGCACCTGAATGTCTTCGCCGTCATAATTTTCCTTCACAAGCTTAGGCTCGGCGCCGTTCTTCACAACCTCGTAATCTGCGTCAAAAGCAGCAATGTCGTCATACCCATTGTTAAAATCCAAGGTCAGAAAAGCCTTGGGTGCTGCCGCGGCGTCATCTTCCGCCGCCAGCGCAACGGGCGCTGCCCCTGCAAAACTTGTGAGCGTCATTGCCAGAGAAAGCGTCGCTGCCAATGATGACTTGAAAAATTTCATGTTTCGCATTTTGTCTTATCTCTCCTTTATAATTTTTTATCATAAAAGACTGCTGTCCCGGCGGAGCCTATACGGCTCCGCCAGGGAAACAGCAAATCCCTATGAACTTATTGCGGCGCATTTGCCTGTGCAGCCTCATAGTTCGCAGCTACCTGTGTCGCCGCCAGCTCGCACTCATAGAACTCAAGGTCGTAAGCCTGTGCGCCTGCGGGGATCTTATGAGTGGTAGAGAACTTCACGTTCTTGAACTCCTCAAACTTCCAGCCGCTGCCTTCGATAAAGTTGCCGTCTGCATCCATATCCGCGGTAAATTCATCCGTCAGAGGCGCCTCAAAATAACCGCCCAGCACAACCTTGCTGGTGCTGCTGTTGGACAGGAAGTCTGTCAAAAGCGTACCGATCTTCTTCTTCGCAGGATCAAGCACGTGATAGATGCCATCCGAAAATTCACCTTCATAGGCGGCGTTTGCACGGATAGAAATCACATCAGCTGCTTCATTATGGAAGGTAGAGAGATTCGTCTCCGGCGCATCCTGCAGATGTCCGCTCTTCTTGATATATCCATGAGGATCATCATAGGGGATGGACTCAAAACGCAGGCCGATAGGATTATACCGGGTCAGGAAACCGCCGTTGAAGTTCTTCAGATAACCTCTGTTCATGTTCAGTCTGGAATACTCTACTTCCTTGCCGTTGATATAGGTGGTGATCATATCGTTGGCAAAAGTAACGGTGTAGTAATTCCACTCGCCCAGCTTCACAGCATTGGGATCGCCCAGCGCTACAAAAGCATTGTAAGGCTGTACAGAAGTATCGGAGAAGGGCTCCTTATTATTCTGCCAATCCTTACCGCTGCCGCCCTGCAGCGAAGTAAAGAACACACCGCCCTCCACGTTCATATAGAAGAGGTAGTTGTTCGTTGCGTACAGCGTCAGGATTGCGTCCTCCGTACTCTCATCCGCCGTAGGCTTATACCAGAAGCTGTAGCTTGCGCCTGTGGTCCACTTGGGTCTGGGGAATTTGGTGATCTGCATACCGGGCGCTTTCCAGTCAATGGGATCCTTATAGCCCAGAATATTGCTTGCATCCAGCGTCACGCCCCAGTTGTACAGAGGGCCATAGTATACGTCATCCCAGTTGTTTCGGGGAGACTGCACAGCATAACGGTTGTTTGCCACTGTCTGGCGGTCCACACCGTTTTCATCCTTTGTGGTCTCCGGCAGCATCTCCTGTCCCTCAAAGGCGGAGGCAAAGCTCTGGGTGATCTTGGTGTTGTTCTTCATCAGATCTTCGAAAATCGGACCTACGTAATTGGCGCCGTCCGTATCCACCGATACCGGTTGATTAAAGGTAATGATGCCGCTTGTCTCGTCCATGGTAAAGGTACCTGTGGCATTGTACTTCTTATCTCTGCTTGTAGAAGAAAGATTTAACTTGGTACCCTCAACCGGCTTGGTAAGATCCGGCGTAGGAGTCGGCTCCGGCGTAGGAGTCGGCGTTGCGCTGGGATCTACAGTAGGAGTCGGCGTAGGAGTCGGCTCCGGCGTAGCGGTGGGAACAGGGATGTCCGCAGGCACATTTGCCTTTGCTGCATCATAGTTGGAAGCCACCTCTGCCGCAGTCAGTTCTTTCGCATAAGCAGTGATCTGTGCCACCTGCGTACCGTAAGTCATCCTGTGGGTCGCATTGCTCACAGACCAGGACTCGTCAACGCCGCCGATATAAAGCTCGGCGCTTGACCGGGTCAGGAAATCCATCAACAGCGTACGTCCGGCGTTCGAGCCGCGGTAGCGGGCATTGCCGAAGATGCTGCACCGGTCATGGCTCATCCACTGATCATACTGAGTGTTATAGTACCACTCTGTAGACAGCGTATGATAACCGCGGATATCTGCGGCGTGATCTTCTTCCGTCATACCTGCTGCGGAATTATACCTTGTCAGGAATCCGTCGTTGAAATGAGAGATATTGTCGCGGGTAATATCAAGACGGGTGAACAGATTCTCCTGACCGTTTACATAAACGGTGATCCAGTCGTTTGCGATAGTCACGGTGTAGTAAACCCACTGGTTGGGCAGGTTGATACGGCTGCCATTGTCCAGATGGTTGTAGATATCGCTTGTATCCGCAAACTGAACAGTACCATTCAGCTTCACGGTGGCGTAGAAACCGCTGCCGATAATGGTCAGCACAGGCGCCACGTCATTGCCGTCGGGATCAGCGGATTTTGCCCAGAAGCTGAAACTCATGCCCTTGGTATATTCGGGTCTTGGATATGTAACGCCTTTTTCGTATACCAGGCCGGTCTCAGGATCCTGCATACCAGGTCTGGGTACTGGGAAGAACGCGACACGCCTGTCTATAACATCCCACTGGATGTCGCCGCTTCCTACCGCGGTCTTGCTTGCGCCCGGCAGATCCCATACCAGATCATAGCCCGGCTCTGCAGTTGCAGTCAGACATTCCGATGCGACCTCACGCAGCTCGGAAGCGCCTGCGAAAGGATAAGCGGCATACATACCGTTCTCTCCGTCAAGGAATGTGTATATGCCTGATTCCTCATCATAAGCGGCGCCGTTCAGCTCCTCCACTACGATGGGCTCGCCGGTCACTACCAGATCCGGATTGGGCGTTACCGTAGGCAACGGCGGTACCGGCGTCAGAGTAGGCTTGGGAGTCGGACTGGGAGTCGGGCTGGGAGTCGGCTTGGGAGCCGTGGAAGCAGAAGGCGTGGGAGCACTTGTCGGATTCTCCGAAGGAGTTTCCGCTGTATACTCTGTAGCTTTCACAAGCTTCACCGCAACCTGAAGACCTCTCAAAGCATCGTCAGCATTAACCTTGCCGTCATTGTTTACATCGGCAAGCGCCAACACAGTTTCGTCAGTGATCGGGCTGAGCTTTACCACATGCTGCAAAATGCGCAGAGCATCGTTTGCATCTACTTCACCGTTCTGGTCCAGGTCGCCATAGTAGATCGTTGCCGCTTCCGCTGCCCCGGTGGCTGCTGCATACGGCATCGCAGGCACTGCCATCGCAACGGAAAGAACAACCGCAGCCACGGTTTTGCCCGTGCGACCAAACCATTTTCTAATACTCATAGTTTTTCTTCCTCCTTTATAATATTTTATTATTTAAGCAGGACACCACATTCAAAAGCCCTTCTGCAGTGTCCTGCCAAAATACAATGTTATATAGGGTATCTCATTCCTTCAATGCTTTATTCTGCAGGGAATTTGCTGATCAGCTTCACAACCTTCTGCAGAATCAGCAGCGCGTCGTCTGCAGTCACGCCGTTCTTGCCGTCCACGTCTGCAGCCTTCGTTTCGTCGGCGTTCAGTTTTCTCAACTTTACAACCCCCTGCAGCGTTGCAAGCGCATCGTCTGCAGTCACGCCGTTCTTACCGTCCACATCACCCAGTGTGATAACGGGTTCAGGGTTCTTTGAAGGTTCGGGACCCTGTGAAGGTTCAGGACCCTGTGAAGGTTCGGGACCCTGTGAAGGTTTCGGACCGGGATCCTCCCCTGACGTTTCCTTCGTATACAGCTCCTTCACCTGTTCGTCCGTCATTGCAGCCTTGTAGAAGCTTACATTATAGAAGTAAGAAGGACTGTCTGTTCCCTCTGTCTGTGAAAAGCTGGAAGGAGAAATGTTCCATCCGAAGTAAAGATCCGTATCCTCATAGGTAACGAAATCCATCATCGTCGTGGCCATCTGGTTGTTGGTACCGCCGAACACACCATTCAGCTTGCCTACATTCGCCCGGTCAGCCACCGCTGCAAAGTAACCGTCCAGGAAACGGGTACCGTAAATATCTGCAGTAGAGTTCACCTGCTTCACACCGTTCACATAGAGATTGATGCCGGCATTGGTCATGGTCACCGTGAAATATCTCCAGGTGTCTGCCGCCGCTCTCGCCGCCGTCACTTCTTCTGTAGTTACGTCAGAACGGTAGGTGTTCTTCAGGTTGGCTGTATCGGGATTGCTGGCGCCTTCCTTGAACAGGGTGGTAAAGTCGCTGGTGATGTAGAGATAAGATCTCGCGGTGCCGCTGAATTCTGTCTCCTTGGGATTGAACACATGCTTGTCACCGTCTACGAACATCATGTTCACGTATGTATTCTCTGTTCCCTGCTTTGCCCAGAAACCGATGGTCGCGCCTTCCAGGGTCTGACCCTTGAAAGGATTCTCCACGGAGAAACCGATCTTATATCTGGAGCCGGCAGTGTGGGCGCTTACTTTTGCAACCTTAACGGATTTGCCGTTCACGGTATCATCCACAACCTCAAGAGGCTGGTTGGGGTTCCTTCTGGCGTCGGTACCGGTAGTGATATCCGTCATCTGTGACATGTCGCTCAGGCTGTAAACTACGTCAGGCTTTGCAACATCCGCAACGGGGATCACAGCCTCGGCATCATACGCCGCCTTGATCTGATCTGCTGTCAGCGCTGTGGTATAGAACTTCACATCATCCAGCTTCTGTCCGTAAAGAGTCTCCAGATCCAGCTTTGCAGAACTGCCCAGGAAGAGCTTCCCGCCGGAGATCAGAGACAGATCATAGGTGCCGGAAACCTTTAAGAAGTTTTCTTCCACGGCTTCGCCATTTACATAGAAGGTCGCGCCGTCAGCGCCAAATACAGCCGCGTACTGATTCCATTTGCCCTTTGCCGCCGCTGCGCTGTCATTGGCCGCGTAAAGCGCTGCTGCCGCATCTGTTCCCTCAAACGCGATCAGAGAAAGATCCTTGTCTGCATCAGCGGGTACATAAGCCCAGTATGTAATGGTGACCGCAGCAGGATTCTTATCGGCAAGAGGGTTCGGCAGCGTCACTGCGGACTGGCATACCATAGCCTCGCGAGCTACCTCGCCAATGCCTACGCCGGATCCGCCTGAGGTATCCAGCGCCGCTGTAGCCGCGTCATCGCCGGCGATTGCCGCTGATGTTTCCTTCACCAGCTGGGGCAGCTGCACGGTATCGCCGTACAGGAACGCCGTACTCTTTGTCTCCTCGTCATAAACGGTGCCGGGCTGATTGGAAACGGATGTCTTATTGTACTTGGCATCCTTGCCGTCTCCGGTATACACAAAACCGTTTGCGTCTACCTTATCGCCGGACTCAACCTGATCGCCTACCTTCTTTACGATCACGGTATCGCTGGTCACGATATCAAAATCGTTTCCATAAGTATCATGGAACCAGTTCAGACCTCTCTCAAAATCCAGTGAAAGAACAGGTTCCGCATCGTCCGCATGGGCCGCGCCCGGTATCACTGCAATGCCCGAAACCGCCATTGCAAGAGAAAGGGCTGCCGCAAGCGCGGGCTTCACAATTGCTGTGAATTTTTGTTTTTTCCTCATACGCTCTTCTCCTTTTCATACTCATGCCACTATACTACATGGTTATGTATATATTTTACACCATTTTCATTGAATGTCAATTCAAACATAACAATTTGCACTATGAATTTTTATATTTCTGACTTATTTTGAAAAAAATTTCATAATAAATCTTCTCATATTTTTGTTTCATTGGAAAGCGTGCCCACGAGCTTTACCACATACCGCAGGATCGTGAGCGCATCGTCTGCGGTGATGCCGGCTCTGCCGTCCACATCCGCCGCTCTCTGTCCTTTTTCATCCAGAATATGCAGCTTCACCACATGCTGAAGTACCCTCAGGGCGTCGTCCGCGTTCACGGTGCCGCTGCCGTCCGCATCGCCGGGGATTCCCGCCGGCTCCTGACTGGGCATGGGGCTTTCACTGGGCTCCGGCCCTTTGCTGGGCTCCGGCCCTTCACTGGGCTTAGCGCTTTCGCTGGGCTCCGGCTCTTTGCTGGGTTCCGGTGCTTCGCTGGGCATGGGACTTTCGCTGGGCCCCGCCGTCTTTTCTTCTACTGTCACAGAGCAGGTATCCCGTATGCTCCTGTCCTCCGCCGATCTGCAGGAAATGGTAGCCCTGCCTGTCTTATGGGCGGTGAGCATGCCATTTTCGTCCACCGACACCACGCCTGTATTAGAGGAAGCCCACACTACCATGGAACTGTCAGCCTGACCTGGCGTCAGAACAGGCTCTAACTGATACTGGTCGCCCACCGATATGGTCAGCTTTTCCGGAAGCTGGATCCCCTTGACACTGACGATGGCAGTGATCTGGCAGGAGGCGGCAAATCCGCCGTCCGCAGTTCTGGCTGTGATCACCGCGCTTCCTCCATCTTTACAATATACCAGCCCTGTCTTTCCCACTTCCGCTACAGAAGGATCGCTGCTTTCCCAGAGCAGGCTCTGATCCGTGGCTCTGGCTGGAGAAACCGTCCCGGTCAGCTGGAACAGATCCCCCACTTCCATGGTTTTTTCTTCCGCGCTCAGGGAAAGGCCCGTCACCGCCACTTTTTCGTTCTTGTCATATACAGTTACGCCGACGGATCGGTCATAAGAAGTCTTCAGCCACTCCGCCGCAGTCATATCCACCACGCCGGCGCCGCCGTAAGTTTCCAGGACCGTCTTTGTCTCGTCCAGCGGCACCACCTGATATTCATAGGGCAGGGTGCCGCCCGGATCGTTCCATTTGTAGTTCAGGCCGTTATCATAATCAAAGCCCAGATCATCATAATAGGTAAAGTAGTTCTTTCCGCCGTTGTCCCAGCTGCTTCCCTCATAAGTCACCAATTCCTTCAGATTTTCCTCTTCGTCGTACTCGCCGCACGAAAAGCTGCTGTTGACGATGATCCCGTTGCCGCCGCTGTTGCTGCCGTACATACAGCTGTGGAAGTCCTCATAAACGCAGGTGTCCGCACCCACGGAGCCGCCCTGCAGCGGATTGATCCCCCTTGCCAGAAAATGTACGTACCCGCCGTCGGCTTCAATCTTGCTGCGCACGTCCAGCCGCTGCATTTTCTCAGCGATTTTGGAAAAGGCCGTATTGTCAAACCAGCAGTTCATCAGGTGGGCGCTTCCGGCCCGCAGCATAGGCAGGCGGGAGCCCATATTCTTGTATGTATTATAGGCCATGGTGAGCCGCAGATCCACGTTGGTCTCATAATCTTTATCGCCGCCACCCATCAGATGCACCTTCTTGTGATAAGCGCCATAGGCCATCACATCCTCCATGGACATCCCATTGTCCCGCATGATCCGGTAAATATGGAAAGAGTCGTTATAGTTTTCCTGATAGAGTTTTTCCAGATAAGTCATGGTCTTATAGATCATACTCTCATTGGAAAAATCCTGTACGCCGAATTTACACCAGGAGACCGTAACGCCGTTGGAGCCGTTTTCCACGTCGATCATGCCGTCATAAGCGATGCTGAAATTACAGTGGTCGATCCACACGTTTTTGGCGCCGTTGATCTTCACATAGCTCCACCCGGTGCGCTTGGCATAGCCGTTGCCGCCGCCGGTGCTGTCTCTCCAGTCGTCCCATTCATAAGTCTCGTCAAAATCCAGATTGCGGATGACGATATCGCTGCTGCTTTCCTGCAGCTTCAGTTCCACGTGGCGGATATGGTAGCCTTCCGTGGAAAAAATCGTCAGCCCGTGGGTATTGCTGATGAGCAACTCAGAAATCCCCGTCTCGATCAGCATGGGATTTCCCACAGGGATGGCGGAGGTCAGCGAATTGGCATAAGGCTGGATACAGGAGTATTGCTGTCCTTCCTCTCCGATCTCGTGCCAGCCCAGATTCATGTCTGCGGCCACCTCGATCACCTTTACGCTTCCGTCTCTCGCATCCATCAGCGCTCTCAGAAACTGCGTCTCATCCGTCACTTTCCGGTAGCTGTCGGAATCCACATACTGGCTGCGGTCATGGATCTCTCCCCCTGACAGCGCATAGCCGGTCAGGGACAGGAAGCTGGCGTCAAATTCCCTGATCTCCCTTGTCGTCCCCGGGATCTGGGTCACCGCCGGCTGCGCTTCCCGGGTCTGTATGCCTCCCGCTTCCCCCAGGACCGGTATCTGGCCGAACAGAGCCGCCGCAACAGCCAGCGCCGCCACCCATGCGATTTGCTTTCTTCTCCTCATAGTCATTCCTCCTTCTCCGTCTTTTACAAACAGTATAGCATAGATTCAGAAAATATGACAATGATTTTATATTTTTTCAGTCACTTGAAACGCTCTGCACATTCACCGAAGATGGGTCCGGAAAATTCTCGACTTTAATTTTTCCCATTTAAAGGGGATCAGCGGATACAGATAGCTTTTTCCTGAGATCGTCCGGTTAAAGGCGATACAGCAGAAAATAAAGGCAGTGCCCAGAATGAATCCCCAGAGATTAAACAGCGCTACCGCGATCAGCAGGATGATTCTCATAAATTTCAGGGCATAACCGAACTCATAGCTGGCCTGGCTGTAGTTTGCCACCGCCACAAATGCCATATAGAGCATTACCTCCGCGTTGAACCATCCGGATTTGACGGAGAATTCTCCCAGCACCAGCGCGGTGATCACACTGAGGGGCGTATTCAGGATATTGGGCGTGTTCAGCGCCGCCAGCCGCATGCCGTCGATCGCCAGCTCCAGTAAGAGCAGCTGCGCCAGCAGAGGGATGTTCATGGTATCCTTCACCACGATAAAAGAAAACTGCTCCGGGATCCACTGGGGATTCTGCATGAACAAAAGAAACAGCGGGGTCAGAAACAACGTAGTCAGCGTGATCAGGAATCTGGAAAAACGCAGATAGGTACCGGTAATGGGAGGAAAATAATAGTCGTTGGCCTCCTCCGTCACATCGAACAGGGAAGTGGGCATGATCATCACCGAAGGAGAATTGTCCACCATCACTACGATATTGCCTTCCAGCACCGATGCCGCCGCGGTGTCCGGCCGTTCGGAATATTTCACTTTCGGAAAGGGATTGATCCACGGGGATTTGTACAGCGCTTCCGCAAGGCTCTGCTGGTTCATCGTCAGCGCATCCACGTCGATCTCCCGGATCCGCTTTTTGATGCTCTTTAAAAATGCCTGATCTACACGGTTTTCCATATAGCAAACGATAATATCCGTGTGGGAGCTTTTCCCCGCGCTGAGCATTTCCATGCGAAGCTCCGGGCTTCTGATCCTGCGGCGGATCAGCGCGGAGTTAAAGTTTAAGGTTTCCACAAAACCGTCCCGGGAGCCCCGGAGCACTTTATCCTTTTCCGGCTCCTGCACCCCTCTGGCCGGATAGGTGCGGCAGTCGATCATCAGCCACTGGCTGTACCCTTCCACATACAGCAGCACAATACCGGTCAGCAGCCCGGTAATCAGCTTTTCCTCATCCGTCTCCAGATTTGCCTCCACATAGGAGATCACCCGTTTGGAAAATTCGTGGGCGTTCTCCGGGAAGTCTTCTTCCTTCACCGCGAAAAAGCCCTCCATCAGCTTTTCCATAATGTCGTCTTTGATCATGCCGTCGGTAAAGTAAAGCACCGCCTGCCGCCCGCCGATGGTGATGGTGCGGTAGACAAGGTCAAAGCTGACATCGATTGCATATTTTTGGTTAAATTCCTGCACGATCTGTTCAAAGGATTTCATAGCTACCTCCGTTTCAGGGGCTCTTTGGCAAATATGCCGCCGCAGGAGCGCCCGGTAAAATGAAAAGCCTGTAAGGCTACTCTTACAGGCTTTTTTCTAGTATCTGATGAAATTGTAAAATTATACATGTCAGAGAGGCAAATTCCTTTGAAAACCGGATCATGCCGTCATTTGCGGGAGGTGCTGCCGAATCCGCCGTTTCGCACCGCATCGGCGTCATCGTCCCGGGTAATGCCGTATTCCAGAAAGATGCCCTGCATAAATCCATCTCCCGCCTCCAGGACTGCGGTTTTCCCTTCCTTGGAATCGTTGGTGAGCTTCACAAAAATGTGGCCTTCATTGTCACTGTAATAGTAGTCGCTGTCAATGATGCCCACCGTATTATTTAACTGCAGCCGGTATTTGAACCCCAGCCCGCTTCTGGGATAACACTGCAGCACCCATTCCTTCTCCATATACACCCGTATACCCGTAGGGATCTTGATCGTCTCTCCGGGTGAAAGGGAAAAACCCTTTGGGGCAAAGAAATCATAACCGGCGCTGCCGCTTGTGGCTCTGCGGGGCATCCTGATATTCTGATAAGCTGCGCTTGCCTCCTCTTCTCCACTGTCGGGAAAGCAGTCCTTCCAGCCCTCCAGAAACCGGACATAGCTTACCTTTTCAAATTTCGCGATTCTTTTCATGGTCTCCTCCCTCCGGGTGTCCGTTCCTCATGGCGTCTGCCAGACGACGCCTCCGGTCAGGCGTGCAGGATCACCTTATGCTCCCGCAATGTCCCTGGCACATCGATGACCCGCTGGTTCTCGCTCCCCTTCCAATGGAGCTGATTATCTTTCTTGTCCGCCTCGAATTCTCCGTCCACTACCACATCCACGTAGCGGACGATCTCCAGATCCGCTATGTTCTCCCACAGAGAGCCTGTATACAGCCATATAGTCTTATCCGGAAAGACTTCCCGGATCTCCTTTGCCAGCTCCGTCACGTCATTGATGTTGGCAAAATGCAGCGGATCGCCGCCGCTGAATGTCACGCCGGAAATGTAAGGCTTAGCCAGCTCCTGAAACAGCTCCTCTTTGGCCGCTTTGTCAAAGAGCAGCCCGCCGTTTGGATCCCATGTTATGGGATTCTGGCAATCCCGGCAGCAGTGGGAGCAGCCGGATACCCAAAGCACTACCCGGAGCCCGTCTCCGTTCAGCATATCATCTTTGGTAATATTGTGATACCTCATGTTTCTTTCCTCTGCCTACATGCTCTTTCTTTCTTTGATCTCCGCCATCTTGGCGTCATTGAGACGGGTGTCGCCCTTCACTCTGGAATAGGACAGATAACCGTTCATCCGTTCGATCTTTGTCAGGTTCCGGCTTCCGCACTTGGGGCAGACATCCATCTCCAGCTCCTGATGACCGCAGTCGTCGCAGTAGGCAAGGGACAGATTGACGCCCTCATAAAAGCCCATGTCCATGGCCCGGCGCACCAGCGTCTTGATGGCGTCCGTATTGTAGTCGATAGGATATTTTACATACTGGATCTTGCCGCCGTTGGACAGCTCCCAGAACCGGTATTCCAGATCCTGCTTTTTGATGGGCGTGATGTCCTCTGTCACATGGCAGTGGAAGCTGTTGCTCACATACTCCCGGTCGGACACATTCTCAATAATCCCATATTTTTTCCGGAACTGCTTCACCTGCAGGCCGCAGAGGCTCTCCGCGGGCGTGCCGTAAATGGCGTACAGGTTGCCGTCTTCTTCCTTGTATTCATTGATCTTCTTGTTGATATATTCCAGCGTCTCCACTGCAAACTGACCGTCCTCCACAAGAGATTTGCCGTTATACAGCTGCTGCAGCTCATTCAGAGCCGTGATGCCGAAGGAGGCGGTGGCCGTCTTTAACAGCGGCTTGATCTTGTCATGGATGCCCAGATGTCCCCCATAGAAGCCGCCCTCGCAGTAAGCAAGGGGATTGGTGGAGGCCCGCATCTCTCCTAAGTATGCGTAAGTGCGGATATGCAGCTGCCGGATCAGATTCAGGTAATAGTCCAGCACTTCGTGGAAATCTCTGCTCTCCTGCTTTGCCTTTGCATAGATCATGGGCAGATGGAGACTCACCACGCCGATATTGAAACGGCCGATGAACACAGGTTTGTCATTTTCATCCTTAGGGTGCATACCGCCCTCCCGGTACCAGGGAGAAAGGAAGGCCCGGCAGCCCATCGGGCTGATGATCTCCCCGTACTGCTTGTACATGCTGGCGATATAGCCCTTGCCCGTGAGGCTGAGCCAGTCGGGATACATGGTCTTTGCAGAACAGGCAATGCCCGCCTCAAACACATGCTCCAGCTCCTTTCCCGGGCCGTGGAGATTTTCGTCATATAAAAATACAATCTTCGGAAACAGCACGGGCTTCTTGCAGTCCTTCTTGCCCTGTCCGTTCTTGCGCACCTTCAGCATGGCGATGGAAGCCATCTGGGCAAAGCGGCCTGTCCCCGTACCGATCGTCACTGTGATAAAAGGATAGTCCCCGCGGCTGGAGGCAACGGTATTGAACTTATACTCCCATCCCTGAAAGCCCTGCTCAAAATCGATCCGTACATCCTTCTCCGCCTCTTTTTCCGCAGTCTCCCGGCTGACGCCCATGTCCATATATTTCTGAATATATTTTTTGTAGGATTTTTCCGCGTAAGGCTCCAGTATCTTCTCAGCGCTCGGCACGGTGAATCCGCCATACTGCTGGCTGGCCGCGCTCAGCACAATGTCGCCGATAACGTCGAAGGCAACCGCCAGCGTCTTGGGCTCGTTGTACCACAGGTTTCCCATCTCAAAACCGCCCCGCAGCACGTTTTCCACATCAAAGAGACAGCAGTTCATGGTGTCCCTTCTGGCGGACATATCGTGAATGTAGATATAGCCGTCCCGCGCCGCCTGCAGTTCTTCCGTAGTCAGGAAAAACTTCTGATACAGCTCCTTGTTCAGCTGGTTGAAAATCAGGCTTCGCTTGGTGGAAACAAGGGCGCTGTCGCTGTTGGAGTTTTCCTTGTCCCCGATGTACATGATAGACTGGCTCTTTGTATAGACTTCGTCCAGCATTTTCACAAAGTCCTGCTTGTAGTTGCGGTAATCCCGGTAGCTCTTGGCTACCAGCGGATCTACTTTTTCCAGCGCGCCCTCCACAATGTTGTGCATCTGGGCGATCTTGACCTCCTTCAGTCCCATCTCTTCTATCTTTTCTTCCACAAACTGACAGATATAGTCCAGATCCTGCTGGGTAAACTCGATCAGCGCCCGATAGGCCGACTTGTTTACGGCAACAACAACCTTCTGTACATTGAAGTCTTCTTTCGTCCCGTCCTTCTTGATGACCTTCACGTCTTTTAACATACCGGTTCCTTCCTTCCTAATCTTATGTATATGCGCAAAACACAATATCTTGCTGTCTATGTCCAATAATACAACATTATCTAGTGGGAAGTCAATGCTATTTTGCAGTTTTTTCCGGATATTTTAATCATGCTTTTTCTTTTTTTCCTTCGTTTCCTCTGTCATTTTCCGCAGTTTCACCATGGAAAATACGCCTAAGATCAAAAAGCCCATGCCCCCTAAGATTCCTGTGGCCGCCGGTCCCACAAAGGGAGAGTAAGCGTCGCTGCCGCAAAAATAGATGCCTGCCGTGGAAAAAGAATTGAACAGGGAAAACGCGATGGCCGAGGGGAGGCAGCTTTTTGTTCGGTAGGTAAGCCATGAAAAAAAGGAGCCCAGCGCCAGAAACAGGATCAGCATGGCGCCCATGCCGGTAAAGGGATAGCCGGGGTAATCCGTGCCGTAATACTGGCCCATCTCGATCAGCGGCCCATACCAGAACGTCCATGCCACACCCCCAAGGAGGATCGCTGTGGGCGCTTTAAATTTTTCCATCAGCTTCGGGAACAGATAGCCCCGCCATCCAAGCTCGCTGGCCAGCGCCGGGATCAGATTCAGCACCGGCAGGAAAAACAGGCTCAGCAGCAGCTGGGTGATCAGCGCCTGATGAATCTGGCCGTCGCTGTATTCTTTCCCGATCGTCTGATACGCCTCCCGGTAGATCTTCGTATAATAGTCCATGTTCAGATCCAGCATGGAGGGATGCAGGGCAAAATAGAGCAGGATCCCCAGAACCGCCGCTCCAACCGTCAGAAGCCATGCGGCTCCCAGCGTGCGCAGGCTCTGGCTGTCGGCACGTTCCAGCCGCAGGTACATATCTGAAAATCCTTCCTTTGTGATGATCCTGGCAAGGGCATTTCCCAGCGCGGGCATAAACAGCACCACCACCATGGCTACCTGTGCCCATCTGGATTCCAGCCCCCCGTTTGCAATAAGCGCATACTCCATAAACCATGCCGTGGCAAAGGTTACGCCCAGATAAACGCCAATCCGCTTCATATTTTCTCCTCCTTCGTTTATTTCAAAGCCTCCCGCAGGCTTTCCGCATTTTTTTCCATCAGGGAAACGTAAGTCTCTCCCGACTCAAACTCCTGCCTGCTCACATTGTGACAGGAATGAAAGGTCAGCCGCTTCGCGCCCGTCTCCTCACAGAGCGCATCTCCGATCTTCCCGCTGCTCATCTCCAGCGTAAATACAACCGGGATCTTCTGCTTTCGGATCTGCTCCGTCAGAAAGATCATCGTTGCCACAGAAGGCTCGCTCTCGCTGCTGCAGCCGGGAAAAGCGGCGAAATAAGTCAGGCCATAGGCCTTTGCAAAATACCGGAAAGGGAATCGATCCCCGAACACCACTGTTTTCCTGCTGCCCTGGGCCACGATCTGGGAAAACTGCCGGTCCAATTCCTCCAGCTTTTGGATATACTCCTCCAGTCTGCGGTCATACTCTGCCTTTCCCATGGGATCCAGTTCGCAGAGCCGGTCATGTATACGGCGGCTGATGGCAATCACATTCCGGGGATCCGTCCACACATGCTCGTCCGTCTCCTCCCTGCCGCTTTCCTCTTCTTCATGCCCGGCCTTTCCCCGCAGGTACATGCCCTCCACAATCTCTTCCTTCAGGCCTTCCACACAGTCCAGCAGCTTCAGCGTTTCCATCTCCCTATTGTCCGTGCCGTCCAGAAGCTGATCCGCCCAGTTCTCGGACTCTCCGCCGATGTATACAAACAGATCGCAGTTTTCCACCGCAAGAATATCCCATGGCGTGGGCTCATAGGTATGCGCCTCCCCGCCGGGTTTCAGCAGCATGGTGAGTTCGGCTCTGTCTCCCGCCAGCTGCCGCACAAAATCATAAGGCGGAAAAGCCGTGGTGACAATCTGCAGTTTTTCGGTTGCGCCGGACTTCGTTTTCCCGCTGCCGCAGCCTGCCAGCAGGCAGGCGCAGATCACCGGCAGCAGCGCTGCCCGGCATATTTTTTTGATCTTGTTCTTCATTCACAGAAACCTTTCCCGAGCGCCAACGCGATCTTGCCTCTTTCTTGTCCGCACTCTGCTATCGGTCATTTACAGGTTATCATACCACATTCCGCTGAAAATGAAAATATGAAAAACGCCTCGTGGACAGCAGAATTTCTTTATGCTATACTGAATTTATGGAACATTTGAAAAAAGACATCGAAACCGGACAATTTAAAAGATGCTATCTCCTCTGCGGTGAGGAAACTTACCTGAAACGCCAGTACAAAAACCGGCTCGCCAGGGCGCTTGTCCCCGACGGAAATTCTATGAACAGCGCAGGTTTTGAGGGAAAGAACATCGATGTGGCGCAGCTGATCGATCTGGCGGAAACCCTGCCCTTCTTTGCCCCCCGGCGCCTGATCCTTGTGGAAAACAGCGGATTTTTCAAAAACGCAGGCACACAGCTGGCGGAATATCTGCCCTCCGCCCCGGAAACTACCGTCTTTGTCTTTGTGGAGGAAGAGGTAGATAAGCGCAGCAAGCTGTATAAGACCGTCAAGGAACTGGGGCAGATCGTCACTCTTGACAGGCAGAAGGAGGATGTGCTGGAGCGCTGGGTCCTGGGCATACTAAAAAAAGAAGGCAAGCAGATCACCCGCGGCACCCTGCAGCTGTTTTTTTCCAAAACCGGACTGGACATGGAGATCATCCATCAGGAGCTGGAAAAACTGTTGTCCTATTGCCTTGACCGGGACAGGGTGACAGAGGAGGATGTGGAATCCGTCTGCACTGCCCAGACCCCGGATCAGATCTTTGAAATGATCAATGCCCTGTCTGCCCGCCAGACCCAACGGGCCATTACCCTTTACTATGATCTGCTGGTGAACCGGGAACCGCCTCTTCGTATTCTGGCTCTTCTGGTACGCCAGTTTCACATTCTTCTCAGGCTGAAGGATATGCAGGCGCTGGGCTTTCCTTCCAATGTGATCCAGCAGAAGGCCGGGCTTCCCGGGTTTGTGGTACGGCGCAGCCTGCAGCAGGCCGGCAGTTTCTCCATGGAAGATCTGAAAAACGCCCTTGCCGCCTGCGCCCGAACCGAAGAGGACATCAAAACCGGGCAGATCTCAGACCGGATGGGAGTAGAGCTTCTCATCGTCACCTACAGCCAGAAAAATTAGAAGCCGACGCATGGCCTGCGCCGGCTTCTTTTTCATCTCGTATTTTTTATTAGGTCATTGTATCCCGAAGGATTTCTCGCTGTTTATTCCACAGAAAACTTTCGGATCAGCTTTACCGCCTTCTGCAGGATCAGCAGCGCGTCGTCGGTATTGATCTCCTTGTCTCCGTTGACATTTGCCGCTTTTGCCTCCCGCTCTGTAAGGTCTGTGAGTTTTACCGTCTTTTGCAGCACCAGCAGCGCATCCGTTGCCGTCACGCTGCCGTCCTCGTTCACATCGCCGTAAAGCACCGGCTTCGGGGATTCTGACGGCCCTGAAGAAGGCACAGGCGTGTCGGAAGGCTTTGGCGTTTCCGACGGTTCCACGGAAGGCACAGGCGCATCGGAAGGCTCCACGGAAGGCACAGGCGCATCGGAAGGCTCCACGGAAGGCACAGGCGCGTCGGAAGGCTCCAAAGAAGGTTCCGGCGTATTGGTGTCTGCCGGGCGTACCCCTTCTTTGACCGAAATGGTCACCGTGGCAAAAACAGAGGGATCAGACACGGAAGTACAGGTGATCCGGACGTTTCCCGCACGCTTTAAGGGGGTCAGCAGCCCGTCTTCCCCTACCTGCAGCGCACTGGCATTTCTGGAGCTCCACACAACCGCGGGATTATCCGCATGGGAAGGGATCACCTTAGCCTGAAGCTGCACCTGCTCCGCCGGGGTAGTCTCATCTCCCAGATAAATCTGGGCAGGCGCATTTTCAATGATGATCTTTTGCACAGGGGTATCTGTATTGACCGTAAAGCTCCTGGAGATCACGCCTCCGTCCTTGTCCGTACCCTTTGTGGTCACAGTAATCACGGCGGTTCCTGTCTTTCTTGCCGCCACAAGTCCGGAATCCTTTACCTCCACGATATCAGGATCGGAAGAGGTCCATGTCAGTTCCTTATTGTCCGCATGGGACGGAACCACGTCTGCGGAAATCTGGAGAGGACTTCCCACGCTCACATGTATTTCCTCTCCCACGTTCAGCTTCAGATCCTCCACCGGCACCTTTTCATTCTTTTCCTTTGCCGTGAGGATCTTCTCAGACGGATCATACGCTGTGCGGAGCCAAAATTCAGGCTTCTCTCTCAGCGTATATGCTCCCCCGTAAGTGTCTACTGTTTTTTCTACCTGTGCAAGGGGAAGCACCTGATAATCATAAGTCAGCTTGTTGTCATACGTCATGGTAAAGGACGTATAATTGCCGTTTTCATCCTTGGGCGCTTCGCCACGGGTATATTTGTCCTCGTCCACCAGATGAGAAAACCACTGGAAATTGCCGATGCTTGTCTTGCCGTCGTTCCATTTATAATTTCTTGTAAACAGATTTTCGCCCTGGTTGTCCCAGCTGCTGCCGGTATAGGTCTCTCCGTCTGTCTCCACAGTGGAATTCACCACCAGCACATGACTCTTCACACCGGCAAAGGCATAGCGCCATTCTTCGTCAATGCCGAAAGCATTGCTATGCTCCGCGCTGGATGTCTGCCGTTCTTCACAGTCCACAACAGTCTTGACTTCCCTGTACACACAGGTGTCCGCGCCTACGCAGGCGCCGTCCCTTGCACTGATCGCCACTGTGTCATATTCCTTGCCCAGTTCCTCCGCGATCTTCTTGTGGCCGGAATTGTCCAGAACACAGTTAAAATAATGGGCGGTTCCCTGGCGGATCAGCGGAAATCTCACGGTGATGTTGTTCACCTTGTTGTAGGCCATAGTCAGGTGCAGGCGCTGGTTGCCGTCCTGCTGATCCCTGCCGTCCTTAAAATCCTTGTCTCCGGATCCGTTTAAGTTAAATTTGGTATGATAAGCCTCATAAGCCATAATCTTGCCGAGATCGCCGCCGGCAGTCTCCCGCAGGGAAGCATAGACGCTGTCCGAACCCAGCTGACCGGATTGATACAGTTCTTCCATATAAGTGACCGTCTTGTAGATCATGCTGTTCTTATCCGGGTCTTCATCGGCTTCCAGACTGAACTTACACCATGATGCAGTCATGTCGGAAGCGCCATTTTCAGAATCCATATTGCCGTCATAGCCAAGGGTAAAGGTGCAGTGATCGATCCACACGCCTTTTACACCGTTGAGCTTCATCAGCGTCCATCCGCCGGATTTGGTGTCGCCTTCTTTTTCATCGTTGTACATCCACATCTCGTCGATGGTCAGATTGCGGATCACAATGTCCGAACTGCTGCCCTGCAGCTTCCACTCCGCATGCTTCACCGTATTCCCGGCCTGGGAAAAAATAGTCAGTCCTTTGGTGTCGGAAATCGTCAGCTGAGAGACGCCGCTTGCCAGTATAGAGGGATTGGTGATGGTTCCTCTCATATCCCACCCATACTGGGAAACCACGCCGTAACGCTTAGCCTCCTCTGAAAGGGCATCCCAGCCCAGATCCAGATCCGCCGCGATCTCGATCACATCTACGATATCGGTTTTGGCGTCCGCAAGCGCTTTCAGGAATTCCTCCTCTGTTTTCACCACCCGATATCTCTCTGTGTTTATGGCATCGGTTCTGTCATGGACAGCGCCTTTTGCAAAGCCGGTCACAGATAAAAAGCTGGGATCAAAGGATGACATGGTACTGGTTGTTCCGGGAAGCTCTTTCCACTCTCCTGTCCGCTCCGTCTCTGCTGCCGAAGTGCCTGCCCGATCAAGCTGCGCCCCGCCGGCGGCCAGTACTGCCGCCAGCGCCAGCGCAATGGTCTTTTTCCAAAACTGATGACTCATAAACGCTCCTTTCTTTCCTTACGCAAATGGATTTTCAGAAGGATAAAGCATCCCCTTCGGCTGATTGAAGCCGATATCCTCAACGCCTAAATAACGGAATACCTCCACCAGCGCTTTTCCGTGATGGCCGAAGGCCACCGCGCCGTGGTGGGGGAAGTTTTTCTGGATCAATACATGGCGATAGAACCTTCCCATCTCAGGGATGGCAAATACGCCGATGGAGCCAAAGGATTTTGTAGCCACCGGAAGCACCTCGCCCTGCGCCACATAAGCCCGCAGCTGCGTGTCCGCCGTGCTCTGCAGACGGAAGAAGGTAATGTCGCCGGGAATGATATCGCCCTCCAGCGTACCCTGCGTCACTTCCTCAGGCAGATTTCTCGCCATGATCATCTGGTACTTCATGGAACAGGATGTCAGCTTGCTGGAAGCGGTATTCCCGCAGTGGAAGCCCATGAACGTATCATGATGGGTATAGTTGAACTTGCCCTTGATATCGTCCTCATACATATCCGCAGGTACGGAATTGTTGATGTCCAGAAGGGTCACTGCGTCCTCGCTGACGCAGGCGCCGATATATTCGCTGAGCGTGCCGTAAATATCCACCTCACAGGATACGGGGATGCCCCTTGAGGCAAGACGGCTGTTCACATAGCAGGGCACGAAGCCGAACTGCGTCTGGAACGCGGGCCAGCACTTGCCGGTAAGGGTTACATACTCTCTGTAACCTTTATGCTCCTCGATCCAGTCAAGGAGTGTCAGCTCATACTGAGCGAGCTTGGGCAGTACCTCGGGCTTTTTGTTGCCTTCGCCCAGTTCCTTCTCCATATCCTTTACCACATCGGGGATCCGGGGATCTCCCTCGTGCTTTTTGAATGCTTCAAACAGATCCAGCTCTGAATTTTCTTCAATCTCAACACCCAGATCATAGAGCGCCTTGATGGGCGCGTTGCAGGCAAGGAAGTTGAGGGGACGGGGTCCGAAGCTGATGATCTTTAAACTCTTCAGTCCAATGATCGCCCGGGCAATGGGAAGAAATTCATGGATCATGTCCGCACACTCTTCAGCGGTTCCCACCGGATATTCGGGTATGTAGGCCTTGATGTTGCGCAGCTTCAGATTGTAGCTGGCGTTGAGCATACCGCAGTAAGCGTCGCCTCTGCCCTGACAGAGATCCGTGCTGGACTCCTCGGCAGCCGCCACAAACATCGCCGGGCCGTCAAAATGCTTTGCCAGCAGCGTCTCGGAAATCTCCGGTCCGAAATTGCCAAGATATACCACCAGCGCGTTGCAGCCCACTTTCTTAATATCCTCTAAAGCCTGCACCATGTGGATCTCACTCTCTACAATACAGACCGGACATTCATAAACATCTGTTTCGTCATATTTTGCCCTGTAAGCATCCATCAGCGCTTTTCTTCTGTTTACGGAAAGAGACTCCGGAAAACAGTCGCGGCTTACGGCAACAATACCAATTTTTACTTTGGGAATATTGTTCATTTTGGGTTCCTCCTTGATATTTTTTATTTCTTCTATTTTACAAAATTGTATCAGCTTCTGTCAATAGATTCTGCCAAAAAGGGCCGCCGCCCGGTGACTTTGCCGGTACAGCAGCCCTGTCCTTCTGTGCTTGCATATTTTCTGCTTTGTGTTTCTGATCGAACGGATCTTACAAATTGGGGAACAGCGTCCTGCAGGTGGGATAAATCGCCTTAAATCTGGCATACCGTTCCTCATATTTTGCGGCAAGGGCAGGCTCCGGCTCCACCGTATCAACAATCTTCACGATCTTTGCCGCCGCATCCGCTACGCTTTCGTATTCTCCGCAGGCAACGGCGGCCAGCATGGCGCCTCCCATCGCGGGTCCCTCCTCGCTCTCGATCACATCCACCTTTAGATTCATGACATTTGCGATGATTTTTTTCCACAGGGGACTTTTCGCGCCGCCGCCGCAGATCTTTGTACGGGAAATTTTGATTCCCAGCGACTTTGCCACCTCCAGCGAATCCCGGAGCGCAAAGGCAACGCCCTCCAGCACCGCCTGCGTAAGGTCCGCCCGGGTGGTATCCATGGTCATACCAATGAAGCACCCTCTGGCGTTGGGATCGTTGTGAGGGGAACGCTCTCCCATAAGGTAAGGAAGGAAGTAGACATGGTTTTCTCCCAGTTCCCCGATCAGGGCCTGCTCCGCCCCGTAATCCGACGTTTGCAGAATATCCTCCATCCACCATTTATTGCAGGATGCCGCGCTGAGCATGCAGCCCATCAGATGATAATGCCCGTCACTATGGGCGAACGCGTGGAGCGCATTGTGGGGATCCACCCCGAACTTTTCGGAGGAAATAAAGATCGTCCCGCTGGTGCCCAGAGAAATGTTGCACATGCCTTCTCCTACCGTACCGGTCCCCACCGCGGCGGCAGCATTGTCGCCTGCGCCTGCGGCTACCTTTACTTTGGCCGAAAGTCCCAGCTTTGCCGCCGTCTCAGGCAGCAGCGTGCCCACCGTCTCATAACTCTCATAGACCTTTGCCAGCTGTTCTCTGCGGATACCGCAGATCTGCAGCATCTCCTCCGACCAGCAGCGGTTTTTCACGTCAAAAATCAGCATACCGGAAGCGTCTGACACATCGGTGCAGTGAACGCCGGTCAGTTTATATGCCAGATAATCCTTGGGCAGCATGATCTTTTTGATCCTTGCGAAGTTTTCCGGCTCCTTGTTCCTGACCCACAGGATCTTGGGCGCCGTAAACCCGGTAAAGGAAATATTGGCGGTACAGGCGGACAGCTTTTTCCTTCCTATCGTCTCGTTGAGATAATCACATTCCTCCGTGGTTCGTCCGTCGTTCCACAGGATCGCGGGACGGATCACCTGATCCTCCTCGTCCAGGATCACCAGTCCGTGCATCTGGCCGCCGAAGCTGAGCCCCGCCACCTTTGACCTGTCACAGTCCGCCAGCAGCTCCTTCAGCCCCGCCATCGTCTGGGCATACCAGTCCTCCGGATTCTGCTCCGACCAACCCGGCTGCGGAAAAAAGATCGGGTATTCTTTTGACACGATTTTTTTGATCCGGCCCTTTTCATCCATCAGCAACAGCTTTACAGCCGAAGTGCCCAGATCAATCCCTATATAGAGTTTCATATACCGCCCTCCTTTTCTCTGCGGACTTTGCGGTGGTGCCGCAGATCCAGAAAGATCCACAGGGCAGCCACTACAACTGCGAACACAATCAGCATCACCCATACGGAAGTCCGTTTTTCTTTGATCTGCTCTTTCGCGACCTTCTCCACCGCTTCCACATTATCAATCTGCGCCTCGTCATAATCGCTCAGTGCATGAATCCGATCCAGCAGCTGCATGGAATACTCCGCGTCCATTTTTGAGGCGGCCTCCTCCGTGGAATAATGGGAATAAATGATCATATTGATCTCATTGATCTCTCTCTTGAGCGACTTGATCTCTCCGGCAGCATCCTGCAGTCCCTTCAGCACAGCCGGATACTCTTCCCTGTTTGCCGCTTTCTGCAGCTTTTCCAAAAGCGCGTTCACCTGCTCTTCGTCAGCGGTGCTGAGGGTTTTCGGAAGGGTGCGGTAGGCCGCTACATCTTCGCCTGTGAACCGGACGTTCTCGTCGATCTCGATCACCTCGGGGGTTGCCGTCACCTTCGGTTGTTCCCCGTCAATGCTGATCCAGCTTTCCGGAATCAAAAACCATATCACGATCAGCGCCAGAATCACAAGCGGAGTGGCGATATATCTGGCCTTCACCTTTTTTGTTTTCATGTAAAAACCCCCTTTTTTCAAAGAAACACCTTCGTTTTTCAGAATCACCTACACAAAATATACCATAAGTGCGCCCCAAAGTAAAGCAATCCAAAAAAAGACAACCAACTGACGGTATTGGTTGTCCTTTTGCTTATGCGATTTTATTTACAGCCTTTGCCAAACGAGAAATCTTTCTTGAAGCTGTATTTTTATGATAAACGCCTTTGGAAGCAGCCTTGTCCAGCTCAGCCGTTGCTGCCAACAGCGCGGCCTTTGCGGCCTCCACATCGTTTGCTGCGATAGCGGCATCTACCTTTTTCACGGATGTCTTCACCTTAGACCTGATCGATTTATTTCTCTCAGCTCTGTTTCGGTTTACCAGAATTCGCTTTTTTGCCGATTTGATATTTGCCAAGATCTCCACCTCCTGATCTTTCATTCTTGTGTTTTGCCTCCGTCAAGCCGGACACGGACGTACTGACGGAAACATACTCTTGTATTTTAGTAGATGCCCTTGATTCTGTCAATACATAATTTGTAAAAAACGCAAAAACTCTTCTGCACCCAACGTTTTTTATCCCAAGCTCCATGACAAGGGGACTCTGTCGTTCTATTTGATGAAAAATCCCTGCAGCTTCATATCCCGGTCAAAGGAGATCGTGTAGGTGACACTGATATTTTCATAGGCAACATTGATCTGCACCAGCGCCCCTTCTGCGCCCATCTGGTTCACAAAGGCCGTATAGGGCGTACCGTAAGAGCGAAAGCTGCCCCAGTCGTCACAGATCGTATCCTTCGCCTGAGAAAGGATCTCTTCATTCAGACCTGCCTGCATCTTTTCGCTGCCTCCGGCGATTATCGCCGCATAATCTCCTCTGTCAAAAAGATCAATGATCTCTTTTGCCTTTTCCACTACCAGGGCTTCATTGAATCCTGATTTTTCATCCAGCGCCGACACCTTGGGGAACATCCAGTAGCCTACAGCTGCAAGCACAGCCAGCAGCGCAGCAACGATCCCCGAAATAATCAGAATCCTTTTGTTTCTGTACTTTTTTCTTTCCTCCGCCGAAAAATTGTCATTAAACTCTCTGGCGGCTTCCTTCGGCATTCCCATGCGGGCCCGAACCTGATCCCATGACTCCCCCGCTTCCACCGCGGAAGCAATGTCTGCCAGAAGCTCCCTTCGCACCTCTTCCCGCTTTGCCCCGGAGCACTTTAAATGCTTTACTACCTGCTTCACATATTTACGCTCATCCATACCTGCTCTGTTCCTTTCCTGTTATTTGCTGTATGAAATCTGTGATACCGGGCAAAAGATTATTTGGCGATCCACAAAAATACTACCGCCACTGCACTGCACGCCGCAAATCCCACAATCATTTTCATCACGCCCCCCGACAGGTCACCTGACAAGCATCCGGCTAACTCCGCCGGAAAACTCTCCCCAAAATGCGATCATCTCCGAAAGGGTATGCCGGCCTTTCTCAGTAATGACATAATATTTCCGGGACACCTCCCGGTCCTTTGGCATGCTCCAGCGGCTGCTGATGCAGCCGTCCTCCTCCAGCCGGTACAGGATCGGGTACAGGGTGCCCTCCTTCATGGCAAACATACCGCCGCTTTTTTCCTTCATCTCACTGAGAAGCTGGTATCCGTATTTTTCTCCTTCACCCAAAAGATACAGCACCAGCATCTCGTAAACGCCCTTTTTCATCTGCCGTTGGTATTTCTGATCCATCATATTCCTCAACTATATTTAGTATTACTAAGTACATTCTATTACAGGACCGTGCTTTCTGTCAATATCTTTTAAAAATTTTCAACTGCAACACATATCTGGTCATCCTACATAATTTACAAAAAAACGCAAAAACTGTAACAACAGCAAATTGCCGCAGTACGGCCAGAGCATGTATGCGGCAGTCTATCTATAAACAGTAGAAAGGTGGAAAGTTACCATGTTGGAACACACTATGACTTCTTTTCCGATCCGGACGGATCTGGCGATGGAGGCCGGAGAACGGTTTACTCAGGACAACGTGGAAATTAACGGCGTCATCATTGAGGAAAACTATGACAAAAAAAGAGAGATCACCATTACCAAGGTGGTGATCGAATCTGAAAAGGGCGCCCGGGCCATGGGCAAGCCCAAAGGAACCTATATCACGCTGGAAGCGCCCAACCTGTCCGTCCCTGACGAGGATTATCACCGGGAAGTCTCGAAAAAACTCTCCAGGATCATCCGGGAACTGATCCCTGCGGATAAGAAGCAGGATGCCTCCGTGCTGGTGGTAGGTCTGGGCAACCGTATGGTCACCGCAGACGCCCTTGGCCCGCAGGTGGCGGACAACCTGCTGATTACCAGACACATTGTACGGGAATACGGAAAAGCCGCCATGGGTGAGGAGCATGCCAGCCAGATCAGCAGCATTGTTCCCGGCGTCATGGCACAGACGGGTATGGAAACGCTGGAGATCCTCCAGGGGATCGTCAAGGAGACGGAGCCGGATTATGTGATCGCCGTGGATGCTCTGGCCGCCCGCAGCACTAAGCGGCTGAACCGCACTATCCAGATCGCGGACACCGGCATCCATCCCGGCTCCGGGGTAGGCAATCACCGCTGTTCTCTCTGCAGGGAAAGCCTTGGCGTTCCCGTCATTGCGGTAGGGGTGCCCACCGTGGTGGAAGCCACCACCATTGTCCACGACACAAAAGGGGACGTGCAGATCGCCCCGCATTTAAACGGCATGTACGTGACGCCCAAGGATATCGATGAAGCGGTGAAACGTCTTTCCTTCACCATTTCCGAAGGATTGAATATGGCCCTGCAGGCTTCATAAAACTCTTTTCCGCAGAATATAATGGTGTCATGACAAAAGGGAGGGCACGCCATGAGACCAACCAGATCTGCAAAACTGTTTTCTTTTCTCTGGATCTTTATCTGTACAGGCTCTCTGGTTTTTTTCCTGCGCGCCTTCCCGGCCCTGCATTTTCCGGGGATCCAGTTCTCCTCCTTCGGACTGAAAACTGCCGTTGCCAGACTGGTGGTTCAAAATTATGTGCCCGGCATCTGTCAGAGCGCGAAAGACGACCGGCAAAACACTGTCTCTCTTTCTCTGGCCTCCCTCTGTTTTTCCCAGTGGCAGCCGCTGATGGATTATGCGGCGCAGCTGCAGGTGATCGTCCCTTCCGCAGAGAGCGCCTTCTCTGACTCTCTGCTCGCCGACGGGACAGAAAAAGAGCAGGAGGGGGCCACGTCCGGCAGCGATCTGTTGTCGGAGGGAAACAGCGTCCAGCCTGAAAAGGACGGGGCGCAGGCGTCCGGCCCCAATGAGGAACCCACGGCTGCCGGAGAGGATGTCCCCACTGCCGGCGAGGACGCTCTGACTGCCGGCTCAGGAGCCGCCGTCCCGCCTTCCGGCGTCTCTTACTCCGCCGCCCAGCTTTCAGATTTTTCTTTCCTTTTGAATACCTTTTTTACGCTGGACCCCACCACCGTCATCGATGAATCGCTGCTGAACGCCGAAGCCCTTCTGGCAAAGGATCTCCGTCTTCAGGAGGACAACAGCCAGCCCCAGATTTTGATCTATCATACCCATTCTCAGGAGGAATTTGCCGACAGCACGCCGGGGGATCCCGCCACAAGTATCATCGGCGTCGGCGATTATCTCACCAAACTGCTTACGGAGCAGTACGGCTACAACGTGATCCACGACAGGGAAATCTACGACATGATCAACGGCGTACTGGATCGAAACAAAGCCTACTCTCTTGCACTGGAAGACGTCAGCCGGATCCTGGAGGAGAATCCCTCCGTTCAGATCGTGATCGACCTGCACCGGGACGGCATCAACGGCAACAAGATGACTACCATGGTCAACGGAAAGGAAACCGCAAAATTTATGTTTTTCAACGGTCTCAGCCGCACCGCCAAAAACGGAGAGATCAGCTATCTTTATAATCCTTACATACAGGATAATCTGGCTTTCAGCCTGCAGATGCAGCTAAAGGCCGCCCTGTATTATCCCGACGTGACCCGGCCCATTTATCTGAAATGCTACCGGTACAATCTGCACCTGCGTCCCCGCAGCCTTCTGGTGGAGGCCGGCTCCCAGAAAAATACCTTTCAGGAAGAGCTAAATGCCATGGACGTTCTGGCAGACATATTAAACAAAGTACTGAAGGGGGAATCATAACCCAGCCTGATCTCATATCCGCCGTCCTCTCCCACTTTCAGGCAGACGGCGCCCACCTCAGACGTGCAGTACCACCTGATCCCGGCGGCCTCCAGCCTTTCCAGAAGCTCTTTGTCAGGATGCCCGTAACGGTTGTTTTTCCCGCAGGAGATCAGGGCCGTCTTTGGCGACGTCTTCTGCAGGAGCGCCTCAGAAGTAGAATTTTTTGATCCGTGGTGCGCCACTTTCAGTACCTGACAGGACAACTCCTGCTGCCCGAGCAGCGGATCTTCTCTTTCCGCAGGCAGATCTCCCGTCAGCAATAAACGGAATTTTCCCCTTGAAAATACATAAACGGCGCTGTTTTCATTTCTGTCCGCGGACAAGCTGCCTTCTTCCGGCGCAAGACAGGTAAATGTGCCGCCCTGCACCTGCAGCGCGTCTCCTGCTTTTGCATACTGTACCTCCACTCCGGCCAGAGCGGCTTTGGCTGCCAGCTGCTCTGTGGCTTCGTCCCTGCCGGCCCCAGAGCCCTCCTGCTCCCGGGACGCCCCGCTTACATCCGGCAGGATCAGCGTCCTGATGGTAATCTCTCTTCCGTTTTCCTCCAGAAGCTCTTCGATCCCGGAAATATGATCCAGATCACAGTGGCTTACCAGCACGGCGTCCACCACCGACACGCCGCTGGCAAGCAGAAACGGCTTTACCCGGTAGGCTCCGACTTTTCCCACGCTTGTGCTTCCGCTGTCTGAAAGAACCGTCGCCCCCTCCGGCGTCCGGATACAGATGGCTTCTCCCTGCCCCACATCCAGCATGGTGATTTCCAGCGTCCGGAAGGGATGGCACTGCAGCAGAAGCACCCCGCACAGCGGCAAGATCAGCGCCATCAGCCGCAGCCGTCCCTTTGCCCGGTACAGGCATGCCGCCGCCAAAAACAACAGCCCGTAAAACAACAGGATCTGCACCACGCCGGGCTGACCCGGCGTCAGGCGGCTGCAGGGAATCCGTTCCGCCGTTTCGCATAAAAACGTATAGCAGGAAAACAGCCAGCGGCAGGGAAGCAAGAGCAGCTTTGCCAGGGGAAGCAGGCCGCCCCCGAAGAGAAGGCTGAACACAGCAGCCAAAACAGCCATGATCAATATCACGCCCACCGTAGGCACTACAAACAGATTCAAAAGCACCCCGTAAACCGGCACAGAATAGGAATGATACAGCTGAACGGGCATAGTAACCAGCTGAATGGCTGCAGATGCCGCCAGTCCCGCCGCCCCTTTTCTGACTATCCCCGCCAGCTTCCCGGCTCTTCCTGTTTTCCCGTCATGAACCCTTTTTTTCTTTGCATGTTCAAAGCCGGCCTTTTCAGAGGGCAATAAGGGCGGGCCCATAGTCAGCGCCAGCAGCGCGCCCACCGCGCCGAAGGAATACTGCATGGATGGCTGAAAGACAGCAAAGGGACGTTCCAGAACGACAAGCAGCGCAGCCAGCGAAAGGGCGGAGGGCCCGTCATAAGTACGGCCCGTGATCTGCGCGCCCATGGAAACCGTATACATTGTCACCGCCCGGAGGGTGGAGACGGACATCCCTGTCATTGCGCCAAAGCACAGGGTAAAGCCCGCGCCAGACAGGCAGGCCGGCAAAAGGGGACAGCCCAGCTTTCTGATCAGTCTGTACACGCCCATGCCGAGAATAGAGATATGCAGACCGGATATGGCCAGTATATGGGCGATCCCATTTCGCTGGTACAGGGCGCGCAGCTCTGGGTCGAGCCCGGTTTTATCTCCGGCTACCATCGCTGCCAGCAGCGAGGCAGTCTTTTCGTCCGCAATCCTGTAAAAACAATCCGCCAGCGTGCCCTGCAGCGCCTTGCAGCCTTCAGCCCAAATGCTGCCACGCCCGCCTGTCACCGTAATAACCGCATCCTTTATCTGAAAATCCACATTCTGGCTTTTGTAGTATAACTTCTGATGAAATTGTCCTTTGTTGGCAGGTTCCTGAAAATTTTCAACGATACCCTCCGCCCGGATCTTTATGCCCGGGGAAAGGGGATGAGAAATGTAAGTTTGATCCGTCCCTTTTATCATCACCCGATGATAAGGGGAGTTCCCTCTGACGTAATAGATAATGGTATTGTTTTTGTACTCATACTGATCGATCTTTCCGGTGACTGTGACTAGACTGCCCTCCTCCGGCGAAACGCTCCGGGCCGCCTGAAAAAGCAGCGCCCCGGCCAAAAAACAGATGAACCCCAGGCAGATCCTTCCTGCCCGGGGCCATGATCTTTTTCTTCCTGCGGCGTCTGCCAGAAGCACCGCGAATACGGGAATGACCCAGCGCACCGCACCGATGCCGCACAAAACCAGTCCCAAAAGCGCCGGAACCGTGATCCGGCATACAGGTCGTTTTTTCATCCTTTCTCCTTTTCACGACCCTGTTTCTCATTTTGCCTTTTCTTGCCTGGCGCCGTCCGCTCCGATCAGCTCCCCGTTGTATTCAAAGGGGAGGGAAAATGTGATATCTTCAATGAACGTCTTCTCTGTGTCCCCGTCAATGGCAAACTGCACTTTATCCACGTTTGGCAGCTGGCAGAGGGAATTTACAATGGAATACAGCGATACCATCTCCGTCACATCCGGCAGGGGTTTCAAAAAGTCAGCGCTCAGATTCACATAGCAGACCCCGTTGTCAGTTGAGATGCTCAGCAGCTGGGTCCCGTCAGGGATCGTGGCATATACGCCCCGCCGGGTGCTGTCCGGCCCTTTGAACAGTTTTTCTACAACGATCCTCTCTGTAGAGACGCTCGTTCCAAGAACCGCTTCCTCCTCCACAGGCACCAGACGGGAGCCGGACTTATCCGCAAAATAAAGGGTGACACTGCCCACCTCATAAGCGCCCAGCTCCTTATCAACGTTGTCGATAAAGCTGTCGGCGGTCATGGCGCCGACCCTGCTGCCCTTTGCGTCCGTGAGCGGCTCCTCTCCCACGAAGAACTCCACCTCGTCCACGTCCGGTATCTGAGTCAGCGTGCGCACATAAGCCGCCCTGCACAGTACCTCCGTGATCCGATCCATATCCAGATATTTTTCGGAGAACTGCAGATTCAGCCGATGCTCGTCCAGCTCCGCACGCTCAATGGACACATTCTCCGGCTTCGCAACCTTCTGATCAGTGGCCGTGGGCGGCGTGGCCAGCTGCATCAGCAGCTCGTTTACCAGATCCTCCGCCGTTTTCGCCTTCGGATCGTACGCCGTTGCAGTCACTTTCGTGGCTTCAATATTGGTGTAATAGATCTGATAGCCGGACCCGGACTCTTCTTTTTCATGATTATTACAGCCCCAGAACATCCCGCACAGCAGCAGCATGCCGCACAGGCAGATCATTTTCCGTTTCATGGCACTCTCCATTCTTCCTGCTATCCGATAATATAGATCAGCGGTATGCGGATGGTAAATTTGGTACCCTCTCCCACAACGCTTTCTACTTCCACCGCGCCTCTGTGCATCAGGACGGCGCTCCGGGCAATGGCAAGTCCAAGACCCGTACCGCCGATCTTGCGGGAATGGGATTTATCCACCCGGTAGAACCGTTCAAATATATGCTCGAAATCCTCCTTTGGAATTCCGATCCCGGAATCCTCCACTGTAACGGTAAAGTTCTTGTGATCCGCATCCAGGTTCACATTGACCCAGCCGTTATCCTTATTATATTTGATGGCGTTTTCCACAAAATTGGACAACGCCAGCGTCAGCTTCACCTCGTCCGCGTCCGCAATGACCTGCCGTTCACAGACAAGCACAAGCTCGATATTCCGCTGCTTTGCGATAGGTCCCAGCCGCTTCAGGATCAGCTCCAGCAGTTCATTGACGTTCACCGGAACAATATTTAAATCCGCAGAAGTCTTATCCATCTTCACCAGAGACAGCAGGTCGTCGATGATCTTGCTCTCTCTGTCGATCTCCGCAGTGATATCGCTCATAAAATCCTTGTAAAGCTCCACCGGGACATCTTCCTGCTGCAGCAGCGAATCCGCCAGCACCTTCATAGATGTGATGGGCGTCTTCAGCTCGTGGGACACATTGGACACAAACTCCTGCCGGGAATCATCCAGCATCTTCATCCGGCTGATGGTGCGGTTAAACGCCTCCGCGATCTGCTGGGTTTCCGTGTAATCGGGAACGTCGATCTCTTCCTTGCCATAGCCCTCGAACCGCTCCCCGATCTGCTCCGTGATCCGACGGAAGGGACGCACGATGCGGGTACTGAGAATCACGGACAGGCCGATCAGAATGACAAAGATAACCACCGTCATGACCAGCGTTTTCTGCTGCAGCACGCGCATACTGTCCCGGATGCCTTCTGTGGAAACGGAAGCCAGAATCACCCCCACCGTGTCTGACGCCTCCTGTCCGTTTTCCTCGTCCAGCACTTTCACCGGCACGGTCATTTCGATATAGTGGCTCTCCCGGTTCTCTCCGGAGCTGCCGCCGCTTTTAAAGCACTGCAGCACTTCCTCAGAAACCATCGTTTTCCCGATACTCATAGAATACGTATCCTGAATGACTTTGAAATACTGATCGATCACAAGGATACGCCCGTTATAAAAATTGGCAAGCTGTGTGATTTGTCCGTTGATGATCTCGGACGAAGGATCCTCCATATAACCGGAGTTGCTGATGCGGTTGGCGATCATCTCACACTGTGTCCGCACTTCCATAGTACGCACGGACACAGCGCGTTCCTCGTAGTTGCCCAGGATTCCGTTCCCCACAATGATGCAGGGTATGATGCCAATCAGAATGAACAAAATGATAAACAGAAATCTTACGCTTTTAAACAGGTTCAAAATCGTCTTACTTTTGGAAATAATAACCAACGCCCCATTTCGTATGCACATACTTCGGCTCGCTCGGATTGGCCTCGATCTTTTCTCTCAGGCGGCGGATATGTACGTCAACGGTACGCACATCTCCCGGATATTCATAGCCCCACACAATGTTCAGCAGATTTTCCCGGCTGTACACCTTGTTGGGATTGAACACGAGAAGCTCCAGCACATCGAATTCCTTTGCGGTCAGATTGATCTCTTTGCCGCCGATATGCACTCTTCTGCTCTCGCAGTCCATTTTCAGATCACCGACCTCAATGACCTTTGCCTTATCCTCCTGTGCGTCCTTGCTCTTTGTGCGTCGGATAATGGCTTTCAGGCGGGCTTTTACTTCCAGAATATTGAAGGGCTTTGTCACATAATCATCGGCGCCGTATTCCAGTCCCAGGATCTTATCCATATCGTCTCCCTTGGCCGTCAGCATGATGATAGGTACAGAGGAAAAATCACGAATCTGCTGGCAAACCTCAAAACCGTCCATCTTAGGAAGCATCACATCCAGCAGAATAATGTCGTATTCGTTTTCCTTTGCCAGCGTCAATGCCTCTTCTCCGTCATAGGCGCAGTCCACTTCAAAGCCGTCCTGCTCAAGACTGAACCGAATTCCTTTTACGATCAATTTTTCGTCATCGACCACCAATACTCTCTGTGCCATAGCTCCTCCTTCTCAATTCACACATTTATACGCAGATATGTGTTTTAATCTTCTCGTAGATGCTGTTTTTGATACCGTCGATCTCCATAATCTGCTCCGGGCTGTCAAACGCGCCCCTTTCCTCCCGGTACTGTATGATGCTCTCCGCCTTGGCCGCTCCTATCCCTGTGAGCGTCATCAGTTCTTCCTTTGAGGCGGTGTTCAGATTCACCTTTGCATCTTCCTGACCCACGACGCCGTCCCCGGAAGAAAACCCTGACTGCAGGCCCGAAAGGCTCTCTGCCCCGGCCTCCTCCTGGGTGGGCACATAAATCCGCTGCCCGTCGTTTACAGACGCCGCCAGGTTCAGGCTGTCTGAAGCGCCGTCCTCCCTGCATCCTCCTGCTTTGGCAACAGCATCGAAGATCCGCGCGCCGGCCGGGAGCTCATAGACGCCCGGAGCCGCCACCGCGCCGCACACATGCACGAACACCGTCTCCGCAGCAAAGCCGGGATCCCCGGCTTCTTCTTTTCCGAACTCCTCCGGGACTTTCGTCTCTGTTCCTTCGACTGCGGCATCTTTGCCCTGCTCTGTTTCCTGGCCGGACGCATCGCCGCCGTCGGTTTCCTTTGCCATGGAAACGGTCACCAGCGGTTCCTTCTGCCCGCAGCCTGCAAGCCCCGCCGCCAAAGCGATCATCAGACATCCGGTTATTATTTTCTTATCTATGCCTCTCATACCGATGGGGACGATCCCTTTTCGGCGCCGCAGCATATCATACAAACCCTGCTAATATTTTAACTAATTTTCCAATTGATTACAATAGGATTTTGAAACTATTTTTCAAAATTTCAGCCATGCGGTCCACGTGCTTTTTCTCCGCGATCAACGGCGGCACCATGCGCAGAATATTGGTCCCTGCATTGATCAGCAGCAGTCCCTGCTCCTGACATTTGCAGATCAGATCCCCAACCGGCACGGTGAATTCCAGTCCCTGCATCAGGCCCACGCCCCTGCGGGCTTTCACAAACTCATAAGAAGCTGCCATCTCGTCCAGCACCCTGGTGAGATAGGCTCCTGTCTCCGCCACATTATCCAGTATCTTCATGGATTCAAACAGGTCGAAAACCTTTGCCGCCGCCTTGCAGACAAAGGGATTCCCTCCGTAAGTGGTGCCGTGATCTCCCGGCGCCAGAGATTTTTCCGCGACCCGCTCCGTCAGAGCAAAGGCGCCGATGGGGACGCCGCAGCCCAGCGCCTTGGCGGATGTGAGGATATCCGGCTTCACGCCGTAATGCTGCCATGCGAACATGCTGCCGGTGCGGCCCATGCCGCACTGGATCTCATCAAAGATCAGCAGAATATCCTTCTCGTCGCAAAGCGCCCGCACTTTCCGCAGAAATTCAGGATCGGCCGGATAAATGCCGCCCTCTCCCTGTATCGGCTCCAAAAGGATCGCGCAGGTTTTTTCGTTTACCTGCGCCGCCACGCTGTCATAATCATTGAACCGGGCAAAACGCACGCCGTCCATCAAGGGCTCGAAAGCCTCCCGGTAATGGGCGTTTCCCGTAACGGACAGCGCCCCTATGCTCCGCCCGTGAAAGGACTGTTCCATAGCCACGATCTCAAATCCCGCGTGGCCGTCCCTTGTGTAGGCATATTTCTTTGCCGACTTCACAGCGCCCTCAATGGCTTCCGTTCCGCTGTTTGTGAAAAAAACCCTGTCCATCCCGGACGCTTTGATAAATTTTTTCCCGGCCTCCATCACCGGTTCGCTGTAATAGTAATTGGACGTGTGCAGCAGTCTGCCGATCTGTTCCGTCAGGGCCCCTTCGTACTCTTTATTTCCGTAACCGAGGGCGCACACCGCGATCCCCGCTGCAAAATCCAGATATTCCTTTCCGTCGGTATCGTACAGGTACATGCCTTCCCCGTGATCCAGCACGATGGGATATCGATTATAAGTGTGCAAAAGCACCTGTTCCGCCTCTTTTATGATCTGCTCAGTCTTCATGATAATACTTTCCCTCCTGACTGCTTAGTATGGCAGTGCCGATTCCCTTGTTGGTGAAAAATTCCAACAGCAGGCAATGCTCGATCCTTCCGTCCAGAATATGCACTCTGGACACGCCGCTCTCCACGGCGTCAATGCAGTTCTGCAGCTTCGGCAGCATACCGCCGCCGATATTGCCGTTTTGGATCAGCTCCTTTGCCTCTCCCAGGGTCAGCTCGGAAATAAGGGTATCCGGATCCATGGGATCCCGGTAAACGCCCTCGATATCCGTGAGGAACGCAAGTTTCTCCGCGCCCACCGCCGTAGCGATGGCACATGCCGCGTCGTCGGCATTGATATTGTAAGTCTGATAGCTGTCATCCAGCCCGATGGGGCAGATCACAGGGATAAACCCGTCGTCCATCAGCGTCTGCAGCAGCTCCGGATGCAGCTCCTTCACTTCTCCCACAAAACCGATATCCTGTCCGCCGGACAACTTTTTATTCACCCGCAGTGTACCGCCATCCTTGCCGCTGATGCCCACCGCTTTCACGCCGAGGCTTTCCATCATCTGTACAAGTCCTTTGTTGATCTTGCCCAGCACCATCTCCGCAATCTCCATGGTCTCCGCGTCGGTGACCCGAAGGCCATTGACAAATGTGGACTCCTTCCCCGTCTTTTTCACCCATTTGCTGATCTCCTTGCCGCCGCCATGCACAATAATGGGCTTAAAGCCCACCAGCTTCAGCAACGCCACATCCGTGATCACCTGCTGCTGCAGATGCGCGTCTACCATGGCGCTGCCGCCGTATTTTACCACGATCACCTTTCCGCTGAACCGCCGTATGTAAGGGAGCGCCTCGATCAGCACCGCCGCCTTTTCCTGCCATAATTCCATTCCCATTTCTTTTTCCTCCATCTCAGATCCGACGCCGGAAAACAGCCGCTGCCGCCGCGCCTGCCCCACGCCCGGTTCCCCTCATCCGTTATGAGCGATAATCTCCATTGATCTTTACATATTCATAAGTGAGGTCGCAGCCCCATGCCACGGCCCCGGCCTCTCCCTGCTTCATATCCGCCGTCACGGTCACTTCCTTCTGCGACAGGATCTCCGTAGCCGTCTCCTCGCTGTAATCCGTCGCCATGCCGTTTTCTACCAGCTGCAGCCGCCCGGCCGCGCTTTCGATCCACAGATCTACTTTTTCCGGGTCAAAATCCACCCCGCTGTAACCCAGCGCGCACAAGATCCTGCCCCAGTTCGCGTCGCTGCCGTACACGGCTGTCTTCACCAGATTGGAGGTGATCACCGACTTGGAGAGAATCTGCGCTTCCTCCTCTGTGGCCGCATTGCGCACCTCTGCCGTCAAAAGCTTCGTGGCGCCTTCCCCGTCTCCGGCCATCATCTTCGCCAGCGTCTCCGTCACCATGTGCAGCGCCCTGCAGAAGCTGTGGTAATCTTCATTGTCTTCCGTAATGCAGGCGTTTCCCGCCAGTCCGTTTGCCAGCACCAACAGGGTATCGTTTGTAGAGGTATCTCTGTCCACGGAAATCCGGTTAAAACTCTTCTTTACATCCGCTTCCAATGCTTTTTGCAGCAGCTCTTTGGAAATGGCCGCATCGGTGGTCACAACGGAAAGCATGGTTGCCATATTGGGATGGATCATGCCGGAGCCCTTTGCCATACCGCCGATGACCGCCGTTTTTCCTCCCACGGAAAACCGTACCGCACATTCCTTGGATATGGTATCGGTAGTCATGATGGCTTCCGCCGCCATTTTTCCCGCTTCTATCGTATCAGACAGCGCCTTTGCCAGCGCCTTTGCTCCCGCGCAGAATTTTTCCTCCGGCAGCTGCATACCGATCACGCCGGTAGAAGCGGTCAGCACCTGCTCCTTCTCGATTCCCAGCGCTTCCGCCGTGGCTTTTGCCAGCTTCTCATTGGCGGCCATGCCCGCCGCGCCGGTACAGGCGTTGGCAATTCCGCTGTTTAACACCACGGCCCGTGCATACTCCTGCTCCTTCACAAGCATCCTGTCCCATTTTACCGGCGCCGCCTTCACCACATTGGTGGTAAAGACGCCTGCGCTCACCGCCGGCTCTCTGGAATAAACCAGCGCCATATCCTTCCTGTCCCTGTATTTGATCCGGGCTTCAACGCCTGCGGCAAGAAATCCTTTTGCCGCGGTAACGCCTCCCTGTATTTTTTCCATATTGCCTCTGTCCTTTCTGTTTTCCGTCCTTCTGTCATCGCCTGCGGCCCGATCCGGCTATAGGCTTCCTCCGGTGCCTTTATTCCACAGTTGTACATCTGTTGTCCTCATTGAGGCTCATATCATAAGAATTCAGATCGTTCCGCATCTCCCATCCCAGCTTCTGCCAGAACCGGTTCCCGATCTCATTCTTAGAAAAAGCCACAAGAGACACCTTGTTGATCCCTTCCCGCCGGAGCGCTTCCGTGGTGGCCTTTGCCAGCGCGGTCCCAATGCCCCGCTTTCTGTACCCGGCGTCCACACATACGTGATACAGGCTCCCCCGCCTGCCGTCGTGTCCGCAGAGTACCGCGCCCACGATCCGGCCGTCCTCCTCGGCTACATAGCTCATCTTCGGATTCCGTTCCAGAAAACGCAGAATGTTTTCTTCCGAATCATCGATGCTCCGCATGACAAATCCTTTAATGCCTGTCCACAGCCGGTATACCTGGGGGTAATCCTCCGCCTTCATATATCTGATCAAATTATCTACTCCTTTTCTATTCTCTTTTGCTTACGGGAACAGCGGCGCCATTCGAAGCCCCTCGTTCTCCTCCAGTCCGAACATCAGATTCATATTCTGCACCGCCTGCCCGGCAGCGCCCTTCACCAGATTATCCATCGCGCCCATCATGATCACCCGGTTGGTCCTGGGGTCGATCCTGAAATTTACATCCACAAAATTGCTGCCCTCTACCCATCTGGTCTCAGGGCATACATTTTCCTTCAGCACTCTCACAAAATATTCATCCTTATAATAACGGTCGTAAACCGCCTTCAGCTCCTCATAGCCGGCTTCCTTTTTCAGGGAGGCATAAGCGGTGATGAGGATGCCCCGATTCATGGGGACCAAATGGGGCGTAAAATTGATCGTCACAGGCTCGCCGGCGGCATAAGAAAGCTGCTCCTCGATTTCCGGCGTATGTCTGTGGGTGGTTACCCCATAAGCCTTGATGTTCTCGTTGACCTCGCAGTACAGGTTCGGCACCCTGGCTCCTCTGCCTGCCCCTGACGTACCGGATTTGGCGTCCACGATCAGTGTCTTCATATCAAGATAGCCTTCTTTTGCCAGAGGATATATGGACAGGAAGGTACAGGTGGGATAACACCCCGGATTGGCAATGAGCCGGGCATTTTGAATCTGCTGTCTGTTTTTCTCGCACAGCCCGTACACCGCTTCCTCTATAAACTGAGGACTTTTGTGGGTCATGCCGTACCACTTTTCATAGACCGACACATCCTTGATCCGGTAATCGGCGCTTAAATCAATGACTTTTGCCTGGGAGAGAATCTTTTCATTCAGCACCGAAGCCAGATATCCCTGGGGGGTCGCCGTGAAGATCACGTCCGCCTCGCCGGCCAGCCGCTCCAGATCGTCGTCCAGACACGCTCCGTCCACGATCTTAAAAAAATTCTGAAACACATCTCCATAGGGCTGTCCCGTATAACTTTTGGAACCGTACCATACGATCTTCACATCTCTGTGGCCCATCAATATTTTTACAAGTTCGCCGCCGGCATATCCGGTAGCGCCGATGATTCCCGCTTTTATCATATTATAAATCCTTTCTCACTGGGTTTTTGGTTCTCGACTTTATGTATCATACTCCAAGTTTTTCAGGAAGTAAAGAGCGAATTTTCTCTTTTCCGGATTGAATAATTATACATATATAATGAATAATATGCAAGTATTTTTTATTATTTTTTATATTGCACTTGATATTTGCCGATACATGCTGTATATTGGTTGATAGCAGTTTTGGAAATACATTTCCATTTTTTATTTTTTTATATTTTCATAGGAGGATTTTTACGATGAAGGAAAAAGTGATTCTCGCCTATTCAGGCGGACTTGACACAACAGCCATCATTCCCTGGCTGAAGGAAAACTACGATTATGATGTGATCTGCGTCTGCGCGGATGTGGGACAGGAAAGCGAACTGGACGGTCTGGAGGAGCGGGCAAAGCTCTCCGGCGCATCCAGGCTGTATATCGAAGATCTGGTAGACGAATTTGTAGACGATTATGTGATCCCGACGGTACAGGCGAACGCGGTTTATGAGAATAAATATCTCCTTGGCACTTCCTTTGCACGTCCCGTCATTGCAAAACGGCTTGTGGAGATCGCCCGCAGGGAAGGAGCGGTGGCGATCTGTCACGGCGCCACAGGCAAGGGCAACGATCAGGTCCGTTTTGAGCTGACGATCAAAGCGCTGGCTCCCGATCTGAAGATCATTGCGCCCTGGCGGTGCAACGACACCTGGAAAATGCAGTCCCGTGAGGATGAGATCGCATACTGCAGGGAACACGGCATCGATCTGCCTTTCTCCGCAGACAACAGCTACAGCCGTGACCGCAACCTGTGGCATATCAGCCATGAGGGCCTGGAGCTGGAGGATCCTGCCAACGAACCCAATTACGACCATTTGCTGGTGCTGGGGGTAACCCCCGAAAAAGCGCCGGACGAGCCGGAATATGTGACGCTGACTTTTGAGAAGGGTGTTCCCACCAGCGTCAACGGTGAGAAAATGAAGGCTTCCGATATTATCCGCACCCTGAACAAGCTGGGCGGCAAGCACGGGATCGGCATTATCGATATTGTGGAAAACCGAGTGGTAGGTATGAAATCCCGGGGTGTTTATGAGACGCCTGGCGGAACCATTCTCATGGAAGCGCACACTCAGCTGGAGGAGCTGATCCTGGATCGGGATACCCTTTCTCTGAAGAAGGAGCTTTCCAACCGCTTTGCCAACCTTGTCTATGAGGGCAAATGGTTCACCCCTCTTCGGGAAGCCCTGCAGGCATTTGTAACTTCCACGCAGGAGCGGGTTACAGGCGAAGTCAGGTTCAAGCTCTACAAGGGCAACATCATCAAGGCCGGAACCACTTCCCCCAACTCGCTTTACAGCGAATCTCTCGCCAGCTTTACAACGGGAGAGCTGTATGATCATCACGACGCGGAGGGCTTTATCAATCTGTTTGGATTGTCCATGAAGGTACGGGCTTTACTGGATAATCAGAAAAAGTAAAAAAAGCGTTCTGACAGACGGGGCCGTTGCAAATACGCCCGGGGAAAGTACCGCAAACAGCGGATCATATCCTTTCCCCGGACGGATTTTGTAACGGCCCTGTTATTTTGGAAGCGTACAGGGGATTTCCCGGCCCAGTGCAAAGGAATAAATACAGGCCTCCTTCACCGGCATACAGGTCAGCTGCGTCAGCGCCCGGGCATAACTGGCAAGCTGCACCCGGTACAGCTCCAGAAGCTGTTCCTCTCCCTTTTCGCCGGACACCCTGTCCGTCTTATAGTCCACGATCACGATCTGCCCGTCTTCCACAAAATAAGCGTCAATGATCCCCTGAATCAGCAGCTGCTCCTCCTTTGGCGCCTCCCCGTAAATCTCATTGGCCGGGATGCCGATCACAAAGGGCTGCTCCCGCTTCAGGCATCCTGCAAGAGCGGCTTTTCTCATCCTCTTTCCAATCCCGGACTGCAAAAACCCCACAATATCTTCCGGATCGATGGCCTTAGCCCACTCCGCGGTCATTTTTCCTTCTGCCACAAGATCCTCCAGAAACGCTTTGATCTGCCGGCTCGTTCCCGGCAGCGTATAATCAAAACATTCCAGCAGCTTATGATAAGCAGAGCCTCTCTCTGCTCCCCGATTTTCCTTTGTCTCCGCCGCAAAGCCGGGGATATACGGCACGGGCACGGGATCTTCATAAAGCCGTTTGCTGATTTTCCCGCCCTGACCGTCGTCCTGTTCATGGCCGGATCGTTTTTTCAGCTCCGACACAGACAGCTTGGCATGATAAGCCCTGCCTCCGTATGGATATTCATATCGAAGGCGTGATGTGAGCAGCTCCTTCAGCCGGGCCGCCTCCCCCTGCGTCCCGCCGCTTTCTCCGCCGGGCGCATCCGAATCTGTATTCGGCGCTGCCTCCCGGAGCGCTCTCTCCGGTTCTCCCTGCTGCTCCGGCTCTTGGGAATCCGGCGTCATCTCCCTGCAAAGAAATACATTTGGATCAGTCCCCACAATCTTGCACAGCCACTGCCACATTCCGGCGGCATTTACGATGTCCTGCGCCCCCGGCTTTTTGACCGGGCCCTCCGGAAGCACGTCCTTCTCGTTGTGTACCCCGGTGAGGATCAGCTTTTCCTTTGCCCGGGTCATCGCCACATACAGGACCCGCAGCTCTTCTCCGCGGTTTTCCAAATGATTCTGTCTCTTTAAAACCTGCTTAAATACCGACACATACCGCAGCCGCTTCAAAGGATCCACGATATCGATACCGATGCCGTTTTCACTGTGCAGCACCACCGACTGCCGTTCATCCTGATCGTTGAACTGCTTGCCCAGCCCCGCCACGAACACAATAGGGAACTCCAGTCCCTTACTCTTGTGTATCGTCATAATGCGGACGGCATCCATGGATTCCTGCACTGCGGAGGCTTCCCCGATATCGATCTCGTATTTTCTGATCTGCTCCACATAACGGAGAAAATGGAACAGCCCCTTGTAGCTGGTGGCCTCAAAAGAGATCGCCTGATCTACCAGCAGATCCAGATTGGCCTGCCTGAGCGTCCCGCCCGGCATGGAGGCGGCATAATGGTAAAATCCGGTCTCGTCGTAAATGTTCCAGAGCAGCTCATGGATCTGGGTATAGGGAACCAGATCCCGAAAATGGGCAAGCCGGTCATAAAACAGCTGCAGGCGATCCCGCAGCCCCTCCTCCGTTCCGTACTGACTGTATGCCTTTGCAGCTTCATAAAAGGGAACGTGGGGAAAGGCGATCCTGATCATCGCAAGCTCCGCAGAAGTCATATTCCCGATAGGGGAAGCGAGGGCCGCCGCCAGCGGGATCTCCTGCCGTTCATTATCAATAAGGCAAAGATACTGATAGATCGTCTGGATCTCCCTTGTTTCATAAAAGCCTGCGGAGGACTGCGCGTAAGCGGGAATCCCCTCTTCCATCAGCACGTCCACAAAGCGCTCCGCCCACTGCTCCTGACTGCGGAGCAGGATCACAATATCCCTGTACCGGGCAATTCTTTCTCCTTCCTCTCCCTGAATCAAAAGTCCCGTCTTTTTGTCCGTCAGGGCAAAAATGCGAGAGGCGATCATACTTGCCTCCCCGTCGATGGCCTCCGGCCGCCGGGCTTCCTCGGAAAGATTTTCCGACGAAAAATGCAGCACCTCCGTCCGGTAAGCGTCGTCTGCTTCTCTCTCATAGCCGGCGCCATAAAAGAGAGCCGCTTCCTCATCATACGCAACGCCCCCGACTTCCTTTTGCATCAGGTTCTCAAAAACCCGGTTGACGCTGTCAAGCACCTGCCTGCGGCTGCGGAAATTTTTTCCCAGACCGATTGTCTGATTTGGGGAGATTTCCTTCGTATACCGGGCCAGTTTTTCCGTGAACAGCTCCGGCCGGGCCTTTCGAAACCGGTATATGCTCTGCTTGACATCCCCTACCATAAACAGGTTGTTCCCTCTGGAAATGGCCGTAAGGATCCGCTCCTGCAGCAGGTTGCTGTCCTGATATTCGTCGATCATGATCTCTTCAAAATATTCCCGGAAGCGCAGCGCCGTTTCCGTAGGTTTCCCTTCTTCATCGGTAAACACCGCAAGCGCGCCATGCTCCAGATCTGAAAAATCCAGTATGTTTTTTTCTTTTTTCTTCTCTGCAAATCGCTGCCGGAATCCAAGGGTCAATTCAATAAGCATAGAAACAGCGGGCTTTGCAAGCGCCAGCTCTTCCCCGATCTTTTCCGGCGGCTCCGCAAAATAATCCGCCTGCAGAGACTTCAGCGCCTCTCTGATCTGCCGGATCTTCTCCGCCGCCTGCAGCCTTTTCTCCTCGCTGCCCTCCGCACTTTTAGGCGTGAGCAGACGCTTGCTCTTTCGATCCCGCAGCGCCTCATACCACTTATCCCAGTCGGCGGTTTTCCTCATCTTCTCCACCGTCTCCTGTTCAATCCGGAAGGCTTCCAGATAATATCCGGGGCCGTCCTCCTGACAAATCAGCTGCGCAAGCTCCCGGCAGTCCCCGGCAAGTCCCTCCAGAACAGCGGACACCTGCGCCGTCAGCAGTCTGCCTACCGGCGTTTCCCGTATCTGTTCCACATTCTCCGGCTCATACGCGTCCCTGCATTTCAACAGCCACCCTTCCGGATCAGGATGACTGTCTGCAAACCCATAGAGCTTCAGAATCAGCGCTTCGATATTTTCGTCTCCCCGCCCTGTAGCAAAATACTCTATAAATTCCAGAAACTGGGGGTCTGCTTTTTCATAATAGGCTTCCAGAAGCTCCTTTACCACATCTTCCTTCAACAGGCGAAGCTCCCCCTCGTCCGCCACACGAAAGCCGGGATCCATGTCGATCTCATAAAAATAATTTCGCAGAATGTAAGTGCAGAAGCTGTCTATCGTGCAGATCTGCCCATGGTGTAGAAGGGTCATCTGCCTTTGGAGATTGTCATCTTCCGGCGACAGCGCCAGCCGGCGCTCCAGCTCCTGCCCGATCCGCTCCCGCATTTCCGCCGCGGCAGCTTTGGTAAATGTCACCACCAGCATCCGGTCAATATCCACCGGTCTGTCCTTATCCAGCACAAGGGAAAGGATATGTTCTACCAGCACGGCAGTCTTCCCTGAGCCTGCCGCCGCGGAAACCAGCAGGTTCCTGTCTCTGGCGTCGATCACCTGCCGCTGGTTTTCGGTCCATTGTCGCTCCACTGCGCCGCCTCCATTCTTTCCCATATTGTTTCTTTATCCAGCTTTGGCAGCCGCCGGTAAGTATAGCAGGACAGCTTGCGGTCAAAGCCGCAGACGCTGTGGAACCGGCAGAAACCGCATTGGTTTTCCTGATCCAGCCGGTAAGGCGCCGCCGCCGTCCCGCCGGATAAAATTTCCTCTCCCAGACGGCGGAGGATCCGGTCACTGTGGGCCATCATCATCTTCATCTGGCTGTCCGTAACCGCTTTTGTCTTGCTCTTTGCAAAGCCGCCGTCCTTTTTATAAGTTACCGGGATCACCGAGGAAGTCCCTTCTATCGTGGCGTCCATTTTTTCCACGATACCCATGTCTCCGTTCACATAGCCGTCCAGCCGCAGTTTTTTCAGCAGCTGCTCCTGACGCTCTTCCTCCGGAAACTCTCTCCCCTTCAAAAGTGGATCCTCCAACCGGTAGTAAAACATGCCGGCCGGAATCATCTGTTTTTCCGGGTGTCTCTGCTTTTCCAGCCGCATGGCGGCCTGCAGATAAACCACCAGCTGCAGCTGCAATCCGTGATAAAATTTCAGCAGGGAAAACTCCTGCTTTCCTGTTTTATAATCAATAATCCGCAGATAGCGTCGATCTTCCTCATCCAATATATCCATGCGGTCGATCCGTCCCCCCAGCTGCATGATCTGTTTCCCCTCAAATAAAGGCACCGGATAAATGCCGCCTTCCCCTGAGAAATCCAGTTCAAAATCCGCAGTCTGAAACCTGCCCCGCCGAAGCTGGACGCCAAGGGCCCACACGGTGCGCCGCATCAGCCGTTTCATCCGCCGAACGTGATACTGTCCTCTTGCCGAGGAGAGCAGCCGTTCTCCCCCTGCGTTTCTCAGGCTCTCCTCAATACAGGCATCCGCCAGCGCCATCTGCCGCTCCCCCAGCTGATCGGCCATGGAAAGCCCTTCCAGAGACAGGGTATCGGCATAGCGCTCCAGCGCCTCATGAAAAATATTTCCGTTGTCAACAGGCGTGAACTGATACAGCTCCCGCTCCTTCAGCTCCAGTCCGTACCGCAGAAAATGGGCGTATGGACAGCCTGCATAATTTTCCAGTCTTGTGACGCTGACCCGCTTCAGGCCGCCGTAAAGCGCTTGTGCCAAGGGCCTTCCAATGGACTCGTCTCTGCCGGAAAACCCTCGGGCCTTTTCCATCTGCAGCAGGGCAGAGCGCAGCTCCTTCTCCCCCAGCATTTCCTGAAACAGCGCTCTTGCCAGGCCGCTCCGGTTTTCTCTGCCAAATTCCGTCCGCAGCCAGTCCAGCATCTCCCCCTTCGTCTCCAGCTTAGCCGCGTCCGGCACATCCGGCAGCTTCTCCACCGAAAGGGCCGGGAATAACCGCAGCATCGTCTGGATCAAATAGGAGGGCCGCAGCGTCTCTCCCGCCATTCCTCCGCTGCTGTAAGAAAGATACAGCCTTTTTGAAGCCTTTGTCATCAAAAGATACAGGTAAAATTTCTGGATAAAAAAATTTTCCCGCCGATTGGGCGCAAGCTCCAGATCCTCACTGCGCAGATCCTCCCGCTCCAGCTCAGACAAGATCCCGCCGCCGGCTTCCGCTTTCGGCACGATGCCGTCGTTGACGCCCACAAAAAACAACAGGGAAATATCTGTAAGCCGGGTACGCTCAATATCGCCTGCCGTCACATAGTCGGTTCCCGGGGGCAGCATACCTACCTTTGGCGCCGACAGTCCCGCCTCCAAAATTTCCGTATATTCTCCCATACTGATCTGCTCGTCTCCCAGCAGCGTCACATACTGATCCAGCAGATCCATCACGATCTCATATATCTGCCCGTATTCCTTTTCCCGGGCAAGCTGGCCCTGCTCTTCAAACTTTTGCCGCTGCTTTTCCAGCTGTCCCTGCAGGTCCTTTTTTACAAGAAAGGCATAGAGCGCCTCTGTCTTTTCTCGCACTGTGGACGCCTTTTTGCCGCATACCTCCGCAAAAGGCTGTATATCATCCACAAACTGCTGCCGAAGTCCGTTCAGTCTTTCCAGATCCTCCGGCGCCATTCCCTCCGTTTTGCGCACCCATGTCTCCTGCCACATGGACAGCCCTCTGATCCCCCGGGCAAGCACGTAATTTTCCAGCCGGTCAACGTCCGATCTTTCCGTCCCGGAAAGCCCGCAGCGGAAATACCGGAAAACGCTCTCGTAAGAGAACCGTTCCGGCACGATATGCAGAAGCGCCCGTATCATATCGATCATGGGATTCATCAGAAGCGGCGCCGTATTGTCCAGAAAGAACGGGATTTCATATTGGGTAAAGATCCGTTCCAGATAGTCGGCATACTGTGCCATGCCGCCGCTCACCACCGCGATCTGACTATAGCGGTACCCTTCCTCCCGCACCAGCCGCCGGATCTCTCTTGCGGCAAAGGTCAGCTCCCTGACGGGATTGGACGCCTCTACAATGCGGATCTCCCCGTCTGCCGGTTCCGCATAATGGCTTCCTCCAACGCCGCGGAACAGGTTCTGCTCCATATAGCGAAGAGCCGGAGCCGCAAACAGCCTGCTTTTTTGCGGGTCGTCCAGACAAACCACCGGCTCTATCTCTACTCTCTCTTCTCCCGCAATCCGGCGCAGGGTGTCCATCGTCTTTGCGCTGAGGGCAAAAAGCTCATGCTCCGGCAGCCGTCCCCGTCCGGCGGCCCTCCGGTCTATGGTAACTGCCACCAGCATCCGCTCAGACAGTCTCATCATACGATGAAGCAAGGCGTTCTGCAGCGGGGTAAAGCCCGTAAAACCGTCCAGCACGATCACGCTTCCCCTCACAAGCCGGGATCGGTCAATGACCTGGCAAAGGGCCTGCAGTACCTGCTCGCCGGTGATAAAATGATCCTCCAGATATTGAAAAAAGCCGTCATACAAAATCTGCAGATCCTGCAGCTTGTATTGCAGCCCTTTACTTTTTGTGTTCCGGGACAATTCCTCCAGCTGCCGGGATGTCACCTGATATTGGGTAAATTCTGAAAGGATGGACTTTAATTCGTCGAGTGTGCCCGGCTTTTTCATACTGCTTCCAAGCACCTTCAGCTGCTTTTTACAGTTTTCCGCCACCTTCTTTAACACCAGCATTTTCCCCGTTTCATCCAATACGGGCACGCAAAAACCGCCTACCTCGTCAAACACGCGGTAGGCAAGTCTCTGAAAGCTCAATACGTCGATATTTAAAATGCCATGACGGGGATGCCTGCGGACAAACTCTTTCTGCGTCTGCATGGTAAACTGCTCCGGCACGATAAACAGATAATTTTTGTTGGGGCTGGCAACCGACTGGCGGATCACCTGATCATAGAGATAGGTAGATTTTCCATAACCACTGTTGCCGATCACAAACTGTAACGACATGTTTTCCTCCGTTCCCCGGTCTTCTGACCGCTGCCGCCGTCCTTACGGCTTTTCCGTCACATACCCCTTTTCCACCAGAAACGCCGGCTTATAAGAGAGCTTCGCACGGCGGAGCCCTTCTTCCCCGGAATCATCCTCCCGGTTGATATACGCATATCCGTCTGCCTCATGAATGGCAAACTGCTGATTGATCATGGGATAGGCACCCGGTATCTCTCCCAATGCCTTCTCAATGTGAACCACAAAGGTATCTTCCGTTACCGGCTCCCCAATGGAAAATGCGATGACCCGCCCGTCCAGCCGCAGCAAGCCGCCAATGAGGGAAAGCTCCTCCATCAGGCGCAGGGCGTTTAGGCTCACGCACATTTCCGCGTTCTTTTCGTCGTCCTCGTCACATTGATTTTCCTTCCGCCACTGCTGGGCCATCTGAAAACACTCCTCCCGGTTGCTTTCACTGATGGGCTCATAACTCCAGTTTTCATAATCGTTCAGGAACCGGTTAATGTGATTGCGCTTGCTGTGCAGCTTTTTTCCCGCCAGCGTGCGCAGTTTTTCCCCTTCGTAAACATAATCCGCAATATCCCGGTTGTAGGTGATCTGGAACTGTTCCGGGAACCACTGTTCCAAAAGCGCAAACTGCTCCGGCGTCACACAGGCCATCCGAAAAGAATTCCCGGATTCCCTGCAAAGCTGCCGAATGGCTTCCACCGCCGCCCTTTTGTCTCCCCGGCCAATGGGGAAACAATAGTAGGGATCTTTTCCCTCCGAGCGGTATACAAGGCAATCCTCCATGATACCGAACTCCATAGGATATTCCCTTGACCAAAGATAAATATTGGCAAAGGTCTGTTCACAGCTCCTGCTGTCGTTGTACTTCAGATAAGCGTCGATGCGCTGTTTATCCTCCAATGTTACTTTCTTAAATTCCGTTTCCATCTGTACTCTTCTTTCACTGTCAGGATCTTTTCCGGAAATATCATTGCGCATAAAAACTGATCACTTTCATATCTTTGTCAAAGGTCAGGGTATAATTGATCTCTCCCTTTTCGTACCCTGCCGTCACAAGAATTACCGCCAGCTCTTCGTCCTCATTATCCGGGTTTGCCTTGCTCACCACTGACTCCTGTCCGAATGTGACAAAATTGCCGCTGCCGCTCAAAAGCTCCAGTACCTGCTCCTCCATATTTTCCATGGGATATTTTTCCAGATAATCCTCCCGCATGAGAGGGGTCAGCACTTCCGTGGTGCCCTTCACATGAATATCGGTGATGATCTGCTCCGCAGTATCAATGATCGTCTGCTTGTCAAAGCCTTCCGCAAGCCTTGCGCCGCAGCCCGCAAACAACAACAGCGCAGCCAGAACCGCCGTCAATGCAGCCGCTTTTTTCATCTCTGATCCGTCCCTTCTTCAAACTCTTTATTTGTACAAAATGTAAATGGATGACAAAATACCGTTTGGCTTCACCAGATAGCTGTCGCTCCACTGCGTTCCCGTCACCCGGTAGGAATCCGGCCCGTACCAGCGGTACTCATCGTCGGCATTGTGCAGGGTGCCAAATGAATTATAGCGATTTCCGTAAACCACAACAGACAGCTCGTAGCTTCCCGCCGGCAGCGGTCCCAAATCCGCCTTGTGGGGCGCGTAAGCGATGATCCCCTTTGATTCCCCGTTCAAAAATACTTCCATGACGGCGCCTCCGAAATGGGGCACCTCCACGATCACCCGCTCCTTGTCTTCGGGAATCTCCATGGTCATAAGATAAGTAATGTTCCCGGTATAGAAAGGCAGCTTCTGCCGCGTCACATCCCCGAAATGAAGTTTTTCCGGTTTTTCCGTAATATAGGCATAATCGCCCTCCAGACTCACACCGAAATCTCCCAGTATGTAACACCACTCCAGATTGGTCTTTCTCCAGAAAGGGATCTCCAGAATCAGCTCATTGGTACCTTTTCGGATCTCCGGTAACGGCACAGTCTGAATACAGTGGTCTGTAAACCAGCCGTCCGCCTGATGGGCTACCTGCTGCCCGTTCAGGGTGATCACCGCATTTTCCGGCCGCTCCATGGCCAGCTTTGTCCCTTTCACGGCAATTTCGGAATCGAATGTAAACCGCAGCTTCACACTGTGAACCGGCTGCTCGTTTGGAATCCGCCATGGCTGGGTATATTTATCCTGCCGCCTCGGCAGTCCCAGCTGCTTGCGGAATAAATTGTCAATGGTGAGAATATCTCTCTTTTCCTGCCATGCCCCGCCGTCAAAAGCATACTCCGCAAAATCCAGCAGAAGCACGTTGGGTTCGGAAAGCGTATAACTGTCCGGGGTTCGGATCTTATGTCTGGGCGCATCGGGCAGTACCTGCTTTTGCGCATGGATGTCCGGCTCCCCCGGTTCCAGCAAGAGCAGCAGGCTGTCCTCTCCGTACATCTTCCGCTCCACAAACGTATCTCCGTCTTTCTGCGTGGCCGGACAGGAAACGATCTCTCCTGTGATCGTATCATATATGGTGGGCTTCCAGCAGCCTGCAATACGGATCCTGCAAAGGGCGGGCACATCCACCACCGTCCGCTTCCTGTTCACATGACAGATAAACAGCCAGCGGTTATCTCCGTCCTCCCGCATCTGGTAGATCAGATTTTCCGTCAATTGTCCGTGCTTCTGGCGAAGCTCTACAGTACGGTACGGCGCCAGCGCCTCTAAGATCTGCGCCCGCTGGAACTCCGTAACCACGCAGCCGGCCGCCAGTTTTTCCGCCCGGTCACAGGGCACTGCATCCACAAGCCGGGGCACGTGACCGGCAAAAATCACCTGTCCGCCTGCCTTTGCAAAAGCCTCCAGCCGCTGCAGCGTGGTACTCCTGATAGTCAAAAGGCCGGGAACCAGCACAACGTCATAGCGCATCTCCCCCACCGGCAGGCTTTTGCCGATCTCTTCCATGCTGCATTTGCCCGGAAGCAGGCTCTCGTCGATCAGGTCAAAATCCACGGAGCCGTAAAGCAGCCATTTCACAATATTGTCATAGTTTTCATCCAGCTGATCCCGCTGGAGCCTGGTCTGAGAATTTGGCCCATAAGAGATCCAGTAGGATTCTATAGGATAGATCACGCCCACCTTCACGCAGGCCTTTCCTCTTGTCAGCGCTGTGTTGACACGGGCAAAGTGATCCTCCACATAAGCATATCTGGTATGCCACGGGATCTGATAGCCTATAGAAGCAGGCCAGTCCCGCTTCGCCTCTCCCTCCATGGACATAAAAGTAAGATGATGACAGCGGATGGTAATGCCCAGCGCCGCCAGCCAGTCTCCCTGCAGCTTCTGTCCTTTAAAATCTATATCCCAGTGCATGGAGCCGTAACATTCGCATATCACCGCTTCCCTGCCGTACTGACGGGCCACGCTGGCCGCCTGCTTCGCCGTTGTAAACTCCTTGGCGTCGGTAAGGATGTCGATTCCCGGGATCTGGAAGCTCCGGTAAAGGCGCATGGATTCCGAGAGGGCAAGCGTCTGGGAAAACAGCGACCGCTCGGACATAAAATGTCCCGTAAGCGCCAGATCATGAGCTGCGCACCAGTTTCCCAGGGTATCGGAGAATGCAGAGGCAAACCGCTCTGCCAGATGATCATGATAATGGTAGCGATGCACGCTGATCTGTCCGTCAGGCAGCTCCCACAAAATTTCCGGCAAAACATCCAGAAGCGGCGTGCCGTAAGCCGCCTCATAAGTGTCGTTCATATCGTCTGTGTAGGTCAGCGTGGCGTTGTCATTGCTAAAGGGCGTGTCAAAGGAAAATTTTCCCGCCATCTGCGGCTCATCCGTAAAGATGGAGGGCACCGATCTGCCGAACTCCTCTCCCAGCGCCTCATAATAGCGCTCATGGGTCAGTTCTATAAAACGCTCCACCGCTTTCGGATTCAATACGTCGATGTAGGTCTGATCGTTGAACCAGGGGCTCTCCTCCGCCAGACGCAGATACAGATGCCAGCGCTTTCCTTCTCCGGCCGGCGCGTCATGAGCAGTGCGGGCATAATGCCGCAGGCATCCCTTTTCATCCACTTCCACCTGATAGGATGTGATATAATATCCCATCGGTTTGCGTCCTTCTGCGATCTGCCGGTCAAATTCCTCCCTGTCCGGGCAATAGCTATCGTTCCATTCCTGTGACAGCAGCAAAAAACGCTGCCGGTAACGCAGATCCTCCGTCACCAGTCCCCCTGCGGAGCCGGACGGATACCGGTCCTCGTCGTACAGATAGCAGAACATTCCTTTTTTCTTCGCGTTCTCATCCGCCCGCTTGACAAGCTCCATAAAACGTTTTCCCATATAGGGCGTTTCCAGGCCTGTCCGGGCATGAATGTGAAAACCGCCCATCCCCATCTTTCTGTAGACTTCGATCTGCTCGTCCACCATCTCCTCCGTCACATCACAGTTCCATGACCAGAAGGGCGCGCCTCTGTATATCGCGTCAGGATTTTGAAACAATTCTTTTGACAGCGTGTTTTCCGCATTTTTTTGATATAGCATAATACCTCCCCTGCTGATTCTGCATTTTATCTCAGCCTTTGTAGATCAGATTTCCGATGAAAAACAACAACACGATATGTGCCGGGTAAAACACATAAAACAAATATTTATAACCTGCTCCCCGCTTGCCGTTATAAGCAAGAAAGAACGGGATTGCCAGCGCCATCATCCACTGATAATCCTCATAAAATACTCTTTCCGGAGAGAATCCTCCCTCCACCAGCACCAGCACCGCATAGATCAGGCAGGTAACTGCGAAGGTTCCGGCCAGCCATTTTGGCTCCTCCCGGTACCAGTAAAACAGCAGGCCCAGTACCACCACCAAAAAGCCGCCTTCCGTATAGAACACATTGGGCAGCAGCCCGCCAACCAGATATTCCAGATGCAGTTCCCCGAATCCGAAGGAACCCATATAGCATATCATAATGGACACGATCTGCTCAATGAGCAGGATCAGCGCCAGACGCTTTCCTGACTCCTTATCATCCCGGTACATCTCAACAACAGCGATGAACATGCCCGTCAAAAACAGCGAAGTCAGAAAATTATTGGACATGGGCGTATAGGGATTCTTGTAGAGCAGATTAACAAGAAAGTCCAAAACACCCATGAAAAGTCCCGTCAGATAAAGCCGCAGCAGGTAATGAAACTGGCTCTTTGTCTTCTTCATTCCCCATACAAGACAAAACAGGAATACCGGCGCCGCGATCCTGCCGATCCAGTGCATCCAAACCGGCATATCCGGGATAAACTCGGCAATATGATCGATCAGCATCGCCACCAACGCGATCCATTTTAAACCTGTACACGACATACCATCACTCCCAGAGGCGCAAGCGTCGTCTTCCCTTCTTTTGCCTCTCCGGTGAGAAGATCCGTACCTGCTTCCGTTTCAATCACCTGTTCTTCGTTTGTATAATTGATAAAAAAGTCATACGCTGCGCCGTCTCCCGTTCTCCGGTGATATTCTACCCCTTCCGGGAGAGCCTTGACCTCAATGCCCGCGTTCTTCCACATTACCTTCAGCAGCGCTTCCATTCCTGCCGCTTCCATGCGGGCCGCAACATAGTATGCCTTTCCCTTTCCGTAATCATTCACCGTGACGGCAGGAGTCCCGGCGTAAAAATCCCCGGTATAGACGGCCAGCGGTCTGGCCCCCTGAAGCTTCACCAGTTCGCAGTAATCCTTCAGCACATAGACGCCCTGAAGGGAGCCTTCCTCTCCGAAGTCAGCGCCGTTTTTCTCCTTTGGATAGAGCGTGTCGATCTCCTCTGTATACAGGCCGAACAGCTCTGTCAGCCCGTCGCCGGGAAACCCTCCCAGATAGCAGAGTGTGTTTTCATTCACGTACCCGGTGATATAGGTGGCAAGCAGCTGTCCTCCCCTTTCCGTAAAAGCCTTCAGCCGGTGGGCCACACCGGGCTTCAACAGATAAAGCATGGGGGCCGCAAGAAAATCATATCCGTCAAAAGGTTCTTCGGAGGAGATCAGATCCACCTCCACGCCGTTTTTCACAAACAGCCGGAACAGATCTATACAGGTCTGCTCGTATTTTTTTGTCTTGTTGGAAAAGGCCGCCGCGTCGTCAATGGCCCAGCGATTATCCCAGTCAAAAAGGATGGCGGCTTTCGCCTGCACCACAGAGCCCTGCACTTCTTTTAAGGAAGCAAGGAGCCTGCCCACTTCCTCCACATCCCGGAACACCCGGGTATCGCTTCTCCCAAGATGATCCAGCACCGCTCCGTGATACTGCTCATAAGAGCCGCGTCCTTTTCTCCACTGAAAATACTGAACTGTGTCGGAGCCGCAGGCGATGGCCTGCAGCGCGGTGACCCGATGCACGCCGGGCCGCTTTGGCTTATTGTAATCATGCCAGTTCACAAGACTGGGCACGCTTTCCATCATCATAAACGGCCTGTCCTTCTTAAAGGAGCGCATAGTCACATGATCAAAGGCATTTTCCACAGAACAGTCATAGAGACTTCTGTCCGGATCACCGTATCTTGGATAACTGTCCCATGATATGATATCCAGGGGTTTTGCCATCTGATTGTAATCCAGCGCCATGTACAGGTGCATAAAATTGGTGGTGATGGGAATGTGGGGGGTCTTTTCCCGGAACACCGCCATCTCCGCTTCCATAAAATCACGGGTGTTCGCGGTGGTAAACCGTTTCCAGTCCAGATTCAGCCCGTGAATACTTTTTTCTCCATGGGCAGCCGGGGGCTCGATTTGAGAAAAATCAAGAAACCGATGAGACCAGAAGGTCGTCCACCATTCCTGATTCAGCTCTTCTATATTGTTGTGATATTTTTCTCTCAAATATTCTCTGAATTTTTCTTTGCAAAGCTCACAGGCACACTCGCCGCCAAATTCGTTGGAAATATGCCAGAGGATCACGCCGGGATGACTGCCGAATTCCTCCGCCAGTTTTTCATCCATCCTGCGCACCAGCTTCCTGTAAGCCGGCGAGGTGATACAGTGATTGTGGCGCTGGCCATGGAGATTCCTGACGCGCTTTAAATTCGTGCGGAGTGCCTCCGGATAGGCTTCGTCCAGCCATGCGGGCCGGGCGCCGGAAGGCGTGGCCAATACAGTATAGATACCGTTTTCATACAGATTGTCAATGATCCGGTGCATCCATTCAAAATGGTATTCCCCCTCTCTGGGTTCATACACAGACCAGGAAAACACCCCCAGAGTGGCAGTATTGACTCCCGCCTGCTTCATCAGACGGATATCCTCCTCCAAAATGTCCGGGCGGTCCAGCCATTGCTCCGGATTATAGTCCCCGCCGTGGAGCAGGGCGCCTACCTGAGGAAATAAAGGCCTTCTCTTCATTTTGTCTCCATTCCTTTCAACGCTTTTTTAATACCATCACATCGTTTGGCGCAATGCTCACAGAACCGGTGAGCTGTCTGTCCGTGATCAGATCGGTAAAAACATCTGTCCCCAGATCAACAGAAGCCTCTTCCCTGCCGTGGTTCAGGGCAAATACGATCTCGTTCTTCCCGTTGATCCGCCTTGTCAGCTCCACGCCTTTTTCCGCAGGATAAGGCGCCCGGATATCCAGTTCCTCGCAGAGCTTCTCCGTAAAAGCCCCAAGGAAAGGGGCATCCGGCTCCGTGCCGATATAGTATGCCTTTCCTTTTCCATACTCGTTTACTGTAAAACAGGGCGTCCCTGCATAAAAATCCTGTCCATAGTCCGCCAGTACCTGCGCGCCCCGGGGATGGATGATGTCGCACTGATACATGCAGGAATAGACGGTCTCTCCCAGAAGCGCCTGCCGCATCACAATGCTGTTCCGCTCTTCCTTTTTCAGGGCGTCGCTTTCCTCCACCCATATTCCCAGCAGTTCCCGCAGAGCCCCGGGATATTCGCCGAATACTGCCCTGTTGTTCTCGTCCACCAGTCCCGCCAGCGTGGTAGTAACAAGCGTTCCTCCGGCCTCAACAAAGGCCGTCAGCTTTTCGCCCAGCCCCGGCTTCATCATATACAGGAAGGGGGCATAGATCACCTTATAACGGTCAAACTCTCCATCCACACTGATCATATCCACCGGAATATTCCGATCAAAAAGCGCTTTATAAAATTTACTTACTTTCTTCAGATAATTGATGTCGTCATTAGGCAGGCAGCGTTTGGAGGCAAACTCCAGGATCCACCAGTTATCCCAGTCGAAGATGATGGCCGACTGGGCCGGGGTCTGTCCGCCGATAAACGCGTCCCCGATCCTTTGCAGCTCCTGTCCGATCTGCGCACATTCCCGAAAGGTACGGGTATGCTCATGTCCCGCATGGGAGATCAGCGCCCCGTGGTACATTTCCTCCCCGGCAATGGACTGACGGAGCTGGAAATAAAGGCAGGTATCGGATCCGTGAGCCATGGCCTGATAGCTGATCATCCGCACCTCCCCCGGCCTTTTCAGCTTGCTGTAAGGCTGCCAGTTCTGCTGGTTGGGGGACTGCTCCTGCATCATGAAGGACTCTCCGCCCTTCAGGCCCCGCATCAGGTCGTGCTTGTATGCCACGAAAGCCGGGTCTGCGCCGGGAGCGGGATAATTATCCCATGCCACAATATCCATGTAGGGGGATGCGGTCATCTTAAACTGATCCAGCTTTTCAATATGGCCGGATATATTGGTCTGAATGGTCACATCCGGAGTATATTTCCGCAGCACCGCAGCTTCATTCTCAAAACATTCTATCGTAGAATCGGTCATAAAACGCATATAGTCCAGATTGACAGCCGGATTGAACCGGTAGTCATCGTTCAGCTCCGTGGGCAGCATGATCTCCTCAAAATCATAGACCGTCCTGCCCCAGAAGCAGGTGTGCCACCGCTCGTTCAGATTTTCAATGGTGCCGTAACGCTTTTTCAGCCAGACCCGGAACTTCGCCTCGCAGGTGGGACAGTAACAATAGGTTCCGTATTCATTTGCCACATGCCACAGGACCAGGTTGGGATAATCCCTGTACCGCTTCGCCATTTTCTCTGCGATGGCCGCCGCCCTTTCCCGGTACTTTTCGCTGTTCACGCAGAAAAATACCCGCATGCCGTGGGTGCGCTTCCGGCCCTGTTTGTCCACGGGAAGCACCTCCGGATATTTTCTGGAAAGCCACGCAGGCTGAGCCGTCGTTGGCGTGGCCAGACATACCTTGATATCGTTTTCCAGAAATTTATCCATCAGCCTGTCCAGCCATGCAAAATCGTATACCCCTTCCTCGGGCTCCAGCTTTGCCCACGAAAAAACAGGAAGGGTCACCAGATTCACACCGGCCTTTTTAAAAAGTCTCATATCCTCGTCGATGGTAGCTTCATCCCACTGGTCGGGATTATAATCGCCGCCGTAATAGATTCTGTCTGCGTTTTTGATCATATCCGTTCCTTTCCGCCGCTGTCAAAAAACGGGCTTGTCCGCAGCCACGGTAATGGTGCGGAAGGCGTTGTATACTTCCGTCGGATCCCCTTCCCTGACAGGCCGGGTGGCGCAGTAGAAGTGATACAGCACGCCATGATAGTATACTATAGACGCCTTATGGGCGTGTTCCTCGTCCACGCCGCCGGGGGTGTTGGTGATAATGGGGGCTTCCACTTTTTCCCAGTCTTCCAGATTTTCAGACAACGCCAGTCCCTCCTGCGCGTGTCCGCTGTTATAGCCGAAATAGAAATTCACCCATGTATCGCCGTCTTTCACGATATAGGGATCTGACAAAAATCTGCCGTCCCATGCGCCGGGCGTCACCTGAAGCACCGGATTTTTCCCGCAGCGCTCCCAGTGAAGCAGATCCTTGGATCTTGCCATTCCCGTCTGCTCAATCCATCTCTTCTGGGTATCCTTGGCATTATAGAACAGGTAATAGGTATCGCCGCAGGTGATGATGCAGGCCTTGTAGAGCCCGCCCTGCTCCCACGCTCCGCCGTCCTTCCATGAAAACACCGGGGCGTCCAGCCGGTGCCAGTCCTTCAGCTCCTCATCCTCCGTCCATGCCAGCCCAATCTCCGCAGGCCCCGCTTCATAACCGTCGGAAGGATAGGAATGATAGACAAGCCAATACTTTCCGTGGATCTTTTTCAGTCTCGGCGTATCATACAGATTATCGCTCTCCTTGATGATCCATGTGACGCAGGTCCCTACCTTGTCCCACCTTCCGCTGTCCGCCGGATCTCTGGGGATCATGATCCCCTGAGGCGTCCAGTGAAGCAGATCGTCGCTTGTAGCCAAAGCCGACTGATAGCCTTTCCCGTCAAAGCCGGTATAGACCATATAAAATTTGTGATTGTGCCGGAACACAAACGGCACGTCCACGCTCTTCTCGTCAAAGGCGCCGGGCGTCCCCGTGCCGGCAAGCACCGGCTTCCCGTATTTATAGGGGGTAAGATAACGCTGTATTCTCGGATCTGTCAGCCTGATCATTGAGTTCCCTCCGTTTCCGTATTTTTCAGTCTTGCTTTTTATTTTCTGCATTATAATGATTATACCATAGAATCTTTTGTTTTTGTTATTTTTCTTCCAAATTTCATGACTTTTTTATGTTTGCCGGATGTTTGAGAAGTATCGCATTGTTTTGAACTGCATTTGTGTTGCTGAAAGCAGGAAGCGTTCTGATATACGCAAAGAAACATTGAAATTTGCAAAAGATATGGTTATGGCTAATGAAGAGAAAAAAGATGTTAACGCTATGCGGCGCCGGGTACATAAGCGGTATCAGCGAATGGCCGGTTTCTCCGGTCACAGCCATCTTATCCAGATTATCGAGCATCTTACCTTTGATCAATAGTTTCATTTCCGCCCCTACTTTCCTCGTTTTTTACCGTGTTGTTACGATGAAATGCTTTTTCGCCTCGTCTAAAAATTTCTCCGCAATCGGAGTAAAAACCTGATACTTTTTCCAGATCAGATAAATTTTTGCTTTCAGCGAAGGCGCCAATGGACGAAATGTGAGACCGCTTGTGGGGCTTGTGTTTATAAGGTGGTCAAAGGTCAATAGAAGCCCCAGCCCCTCATGTACAAAAAGAGAGCCGTTATAAGAGAGGCGAAACGAGCCTTCAAGATGTAATTCATTGATCCGTTCCCCACACCAATGGGAAATGTCCTTTTCCCAACCCTGTTCGGAACAAAACAAGGGTAATCCGACAAGGTCGTCGACGCATATACTTTTCTTCTTTGCAAGCTGACAATCACCCGGCATCACAAGCCCCCATACATCCGCCTCCGGGAAAGTAAGATAGTGATACTTCGCGGTATCCGGCTCCTCCGCAAGCACGGCAAAGTCAAGAATACCCTTGTCCAGCTTTTCCGTGACCTGTTCCGTATCCCCGCTGCTGATGTGATAGCGCAGTCCGGGGTAAATCTCTTTGAAACGCTTGATCTCCTGTGCAAGGTAACGAATCTGATATGACTCAGCCAGCCCAAAATAAATATCTCCGCCGGTGATATCGTCCAGTGACACAAATTCGCCGATGATCTTATCCGCCATGGAAACTAAATCTTCCGCCCGCTTTCTGAGAAGGATTCCTTCCTCGGTCAGCGAAATACTGAAGCTGTGCCGTATAAACAGCTTTTTCCCAAGTTCGTCCTCTAATGCCCGCAGGGTCTTGGAAAGAGTGGGCTGCGTAACGTGCAGGATCTCTGCGGCTTTGGTCATGTTTTCTTCTCTTGCAACGGCAAGGAAGTATCTTAAAGTACGAATTTCCATATCAATGTCCTCCGTTGTCCTCCGTTCAATATCATGATATTCTAAAATCGAATATCACGATATTCATTATAACCATTAGTGAGAAACCTGTCAATGTGCTACACTGTAGCTGTCAGAAAAAAGCCGGACGCAGAAAGGATGGGAAACGTATCATGAAAAAAGAAGAACTGAAACTAACGGCGGAATGGGATAAAACCTTTCCAAAAAGTGAGAAAGTTGACCACAGCAAAGTCACATTTGTGAACCGTTACGGCATTACGCTGGCGGCAGATCTGTACGTGCCGAAACATGCAGAAGGGAAACTTCCGGCCATTGCCGTTTGCGGCCCCTTTGGAGCGGTGAAGGAGCAGGCGGCGGGACTGTATGCCCAGACCATGGCGGAGCGTGGGTTTTTGACGATTGCCTTTGACCCCTCTTTTACCGGCGAGAGCGGAGGAAATGTTCGTTACATGGCGTCTCCCGACATCAATACCGAGGATTTTATGGCGGCGGTGGATTTTCTCTCTCTGCACGAGAAGGTTGACCCCGACCGTATCGGCATCATCGGTATCTGCGGCTGGGGCGGCATGGCGCTGAACACAGCGGCGCTGGACACGAGAGTAAAAGCGACCGTGGCCTCTACCATGTACGACATGACAAGAGTAAACGCCAACGGCTATTTTGACAGCGAGGACAGCGAAGAAGCCCGCTATCAGAAAAAAGCGGCTATGTGCGCACAAAGGCTTGCGGACTTAAAGGCGGGAGACTACGCTCTCGGCGGCGGTGTTGTCGATCCTCTGCCGGAGGACGCGCCGTTTTTTGTAAAGGATTATTATGACTACTACAAGACCGAGCGGGGCTACCATCCCCGCAGCCTCAATTCCAACGGCGGCTGGAACGTGATCGGCTGCGAATCTTTTCTGAATCAGCCGATCCTAAAGTACAGCAATGAGATCAGAAGCGCCGTGCTGATCATGCACGGTGAGAAGGCTCACTCCTGCTACTTTTCAAAGGACGCCTACACAGCTATGACAAAGGACAGCAAGTACACGGACAACAAAGAACTGCTGATCATTCCGGACGCCGTTCACACCGATCTGTATGACGGCGGCGGGAAGGATGCCATTCCCTTTGACAAGCTGGAACGCTTCTTTACAGAATATCTAAAGTAAAACACAGAACGGGCGCTGATCATTCCCATCAGCGCCCGTTTTTAAACATGGGTAAAAGTTCATCCGGAGGGATTGACAAAACCCATGCTGTGGCTTATATTATAATTAATGTTATATAACAAAAATTATTAAACGAAAGGAAAATCCATGCCGCCAAAACCGAAAATCACAAAAGATATGGTCATTGATGCTGCCTTTGAGGTTGCCCGTGAAACAGGTGCGGAAAATATTAACGCAAGAACAGTCGCAAATAAGTTGAACTGTTCTACGCAGCCTGTTATGTACCACTTTGCAACGATCGAGGAGTTAAAAAAAGCTGCTTATGCAAAAGCAGACCGCTACCATTCTGAATACCTGATGAATATGGAAAGCCCGCAAAAAGGCGTTATGCTCGGAATTGGGCTGAATTATATCCGTTTCGCCATTGAAGAACCGCAGCTGTTCCGTTTTCTTTTTCAATCAAACTTTTTTGCCGGAACGACGTTGCTTGAAATGATAGATGCCGAAGAACTCACTCCTGTTCTTTTCGCAATGAAAGAAGCCGTTGGAGGAAGTATCGATCAGGTAAAAGAAATCTTTATGACAGTTTTTTTATTTGTTCATGGATATGCAAGTATCATCGCCAACAATTCATTGGAATACGACGAGGAACTTCTCAGATCCCATTTGGAGCGGGCATATAGAGGCTCAATATTGGCAGTACGGGAGGAAAAGAAATGAAAGATCAACAAGCTGCTGAGAATAACAGAAAGCGCGCTGTCCTCACGATGACAGGCGCGGCGATCATGATATTATTGACGGCAACAAAAGTTGTACCATCCTCGAAAATAGCAGGATATTCCGTATTTGTGGGGATCGCATTTTTCTTTATCACGGAAGCAGTTTCCAAAACACCCCATGCCGAATCGGGCCTGCGTTTTCATACGATTGCAGCGGATATGAAAAAGCCGGGTGTGATCGCATGGCTGCTGCTGCCGGGTGTGAGTGCCATTGCAACGAGTGTTGTTGGAAATCTGATCTTCAACGGAGAATTTGTTTCCCATGTAATGGGGCGGGCCGGTTCTATTCTGTCTTTTGATAAAGCAATCCTGCTGATCGGTCAGGTTATCATTGCGGCATTTGGCGAAGAAATCGCATATCGGGGATTTTTCCTTGGGAAGGGAATGAAGATATTCCCGTTTTGGCTCTGCGCAGTGGTGTCATCTGTTGTTTTTGCCGCCGGGCATATTGCCGCAGGGAACATAGGAATTGTGCTTTATGATGTTGCCTGTGTATTCATCGACAGTTTGATTTTCTCAGTAATTTATCATAAATCGGGCAATTGCGTTATCAGCACTTTTTCGCACATTCTGGGAAACGCAGTATCTATTGTTGCCGCACTCCTATAGTATCTTCCATGCGATCATGCGGTAGAGCGCCTTATAAGGAAAGGCCAGATACGGATTTTTCTTTACCTTTGAAGCAAAATCCCCGCTGCGGATCTCTTCCCCGAGCTTTTGAAAAGCCTTTTCCTCTTCTTCCGATCTCTTCATTTTTCTCAAGTTCCAGTAGCAATACAAAGCAGATTTGATATATTTGAATTCCCCGGCCGGAATGAGCGCGGGATGCCCTCCGGAGACAAACTCCAGATTATCGCGGCTGTTGTAAAATACATCCACATTCCTTAATGAAAAGTTGGAAGTGGTGATGCTGTTTGCCCGAAGCCTGTAAAAATAGGTGGGGATCCTGGTAAACACGATCTGTTTGCAGAGCGCATAAGCATGCAGCGCGGTCACCTCATCATCATTGACTCGATCCACCGGGAAACGCAGGGTCTCAAAAATTTCTTTCTTATAAAGCCTGTTCCACGCGGCGGATCCCCTGAGCAGAACATCCTGCATGGCCTCCTCAGCGGATTTCACCACATAATCTTTCTCCTGATCGGGGGAAACCACCACTTGATCTCTCTTGACGATATTGCCGTTCTCATCTTCGTAAATCTTCACGCAGCCTCCCACCACGCAGTCTGCATGAGACGCAAGCATCACTTTGAAAAGTTTTTCATAAGCGTCCTCCGCCACATAATCATCGCTGTCAATAAAACTGATGAAATCTCCCCGGGCAATGTCCAGTCCGCTGTTCCTTGCTCTGGCCACACCGGCATTTTCCTTATGAATGACTTTGATCCGGCTGTCCTGCCGGGCATACTCGTCACAGATTTTTCCGCAGTTGTCCGGAGAACCGTCATCCACCAGAATGATCTCCAGATTTTTGTAGGTCTGTGAGATCATGCTCTGAATACATTCCTCCAGATATTTTTCTACTTTATAGATCGGTACGATGATGCTGATCAGCTTTGTATTATCCATCTTTCTTCCTTTCTCCCGCCGGAAAAAGTGCGGGCGCCCGGACGGCACGGTTTTCGTCAGCAGCAGGGACCCGGAAATCCACAGCACAGGGGAACCATCATAAACCGGCAGCACATATCATCCATGGGGCTCTCGGATCTTCCATACCCGTATCCCTGTGTCTGATACCAGCTCCCGCCGCCCTGGATCCGCTGCAAAAGGGCCTGATACTGATAGTTATTGGGTTCCATGGCAACCGCCCGCCTGGCGCTCTCCAACGCCTGCATCTGGTTGCCCAGCCCTACATTGGCCGCCGCATGGACAAAATACCATTTGGCGCTGCGGTTGCTGATCCGGTTCAGCAGATTCATGGCCTCCTGATAATGGCCGGAATTCACATAATTCAATGCCGCCTGCACATGAAGGTCATCCTCGCTCATGTTCTGGGAGGCCGTCTGGCCCCTGTAACCGCCAAAACCGCCGAAGCCTCCGAATCCGCCAAAGCCTCCGTAGCCCTCCTGACTGCTCTGGCCATAATCAGAACCCTGCTCCCGCATTTTCATGATCTGGTCGTAAGCAAACTGTACCTGTTTAAATTTTTCTTCCGCCAACTCCGGATGAGGATTGTTGATATTGGCATCAGGGTGATACTTCCGGCTCAATTTCCGGTAAGCCTTTTTTACCTCTTCATCTGTCGCCTGTGGCGTGATTCCCAACACCTGATAAGGATCCATGCTTTTCTCCGTTCCAGATTGATCCGCCGCCGTAAGGCAAGGGCCTCAATCTTTTTTTCCGCTCTTTTTTAAGCGTATGCGGTCATATTTCGTCCACACACCGGCATAAATAATATTTCTCAACAGCTCGGCATTTTTCAAAACAGGAAGTTTTTCAAAGGCTGCCGCTGCCGAAGCCATCAAAACCCGCATCATCTCTTCGCAGGTTTCCTCATAATCCGGCTCCTTTGACAGCCTGGCCAACGGATTGTACCTGCCCTTCTTCAGATCTTCCTCCAGATCCTCATAGGCGTCCATCAGATAGAGAAATTCCCCCATCGCCATGCCCATAGCGCGCAGCTGCTCCTGCCATACGTCCGGCTCCGGCACAAACAATTCCTGCAGCATCGCCCCGGTATAACCGGCAGCCTTATCCAGATCCGGACAGTTTGTCCGCTCCGCCCTGCGCAGTCCCAAAATCGCCTTTTCCACTGCCCTGCACTGCCTTGGATATTGCTTTTGCAGCTTTTTATAATGCCTCTTCAACAGCCTTGCCCCGGTGAGATGAGACAGGCTTTTCTCATCCTGCCAGTCATCCATAAAATGATGATACGTCAGCAGGATCGTCATGTCCGCGCCATACTCCGTATAATCTGTTCTCACCACCGGCTGCTTCCTGCCCGGATGCAGCGCGCAGAACGTCTTTCCTCTCTCCTGTGCGCTCTCATACAGCGCCGACAGAAGAATCACCAGAAAGGTCATATCATAACTCAGGGTAAGCTGACCCAGAAATCCATATTTTTCTCTCAGTTTTCTGCAAAGACCGCAATAATAGCTCCGGTACAGCTCATACTCTCTGACCTTCAGCTCGCCCCTGTTGATGTTGACGTAGCCAAACATGCCGTCCTCCTTAAAACTCCCGCTGCACATCGCTCATGGAAATGTCGTATGTATCCAGAAATTCCTGCAGCGCTTCCTGAGAATTTACCAGCATAATCTCCTGAAATTTTCCCGTTTCCCGGTTCTTAAAACCGGCAGTCTTTTCTCCCGTGCAGATACTCACTCTGATCATGGGCTGCAAAAGCTCCCTGTCAAAAGAACGCTTCTCCACTTCCCGCTTCTTCTTTTTCCAGAACATTTTTCGCACTCCCTTTATCTCGCCGGCTGCCCGTCTCTGTCCTTGCCCGGTTCGGACGCCTGCCTTTTTACTTCCACAGGATTTCCATTCTTCAAACATCTACACTTTACCAAAAAACAGGTGTAATTTAAAGTAAAACTTTAAAAAATAAAAGAAAATGATCATCCGTTTTTTGCAGAAGGAAAGGCGCGCCGCTCATACCGGCGGTAGACAAACAGCGACAGCGCCACCGTGAGCACATCCGCCGTGATCTGGGACCAGACGATCCCATACATGCCCGCCAGCATATTCAGCAAAAACAGCATGGGGATATTGAACACCAGCCAGCGCATCATGCCCAGAAACAGCGCATAGCCGCCTTTGCCAAAGCCGTTAAACAGATATACATGAAAAAAGCTGAGGAACATAAAGGGGGTTGCCAGTACGCGCACCCGCAGAAAATCTGTCCCCAGGGCCACGGTCCGGCTGTCATTGATAAACACATTCATGATCTGTCCCGCGAAAATCTCATAGAATACCACACTGACGGCGGCGCAGAGCAGACCCAGCTTCAGGGCATACTTTTTTGTCTCATTCATGCGCCGGTAATTTCCCGCGGAATAGTTGTAAGCAATGATGGGCATCATACCCTGACAGATCCCGATCCCCACGTTTAAGGGCAGCCGCTCGGCCTTCAGCACAATACCAACGGCGGCAAGGGCAATATCCTGATATCCGGACATGAGCCGATCGATCACAATATAATCCAGATCAAATAAAAGGGTAGAGATAAAGGACGGAATGCCCACGATGAAAATACCGGCAATGCTTTTTTTGGCCGGAAACCGAAAAGGCGGGCACAGCCGCAGAATTGAATCCTCCGACCGCATCCGCAAAATCACCGTAATAAAATAGATGCAGGCAATACAATTAGAGAGGCAGGTGGCTGCGCCTGCGCCCACGATCTCCATTCCTTTCGGGAACAGCACAAACATAAACAGGGGATCAAGGGCAATATTGATCACCCCGCCCATCGTAATGCCAAAGCCTGCTTTTCCGGACTCGCCCACACTGCGCAGAAGCGTGGACAGCACATTTGACAGCACTGTGGGGACGCCGCCGCAGACCAATACAAAAAAGGCATAGCTGGACGCATAAGTATAGGTGTCTTTCCCCGCGCCCAGCAGTCCCATCAGCGGCCGCAGGAACGCCAGCACGCCAACGGCAAACAGCGTGGACGTGAGAATACTCAGGTAGACGCTGAAACTATATACCTTCCTTGCTTCTTCATCCTGTTTTTCTCCCAGCAGCCGGGAAATCAGCGCGCCGCCGCCTACGCCGGCCAGTCCCGAAAGGGAAAGGGTAATGTTAAACAACGGCAGGATCAGCGACGCGCCCGCCACCATATACGGATTATTTGTCCGCCCGATAAAAAAGGTATCCGCAATGTTGTAGATAAGCACGATCAGCTGGCTGATCACCGTGGGGACCGCCATGGTCCGCACTGCTGCCGCCACCGGCATAGTCTCGAATATTTCCTTATGATTTGTATCGTCTCTGGCAGACATCCCTATCATTCTTTCTATCATCTCAGACTGTGTGAACGCAAAATGCTTTGAAGATCATTATAACACACTTCGGCTTCTTCTTCCACTTCTGGACAACAGATTTGTCAGCACCACAAACAGCGCCGTAAATCCAAGGATCACACCGCCGTTCACAAGCAGCGGCTTCAGCGACGCAAAGTCAAAGGTTTCCAACCTGGCGATCCGCTCGTTGTTCTGGATAAACCAGTAGGAGGGCAGAATGTGCGCCACCTTCAGCACGCCCTCAGGCAGCCACTGGGCCGGCACAAACGCGCCGCAAAGAAAGCTGGACCCCAGCGCCACCACATTGATGATGCCGCTCAGCGCCTCCTTGTTTGTAGTCAGATTGCCGATGAAAAAGCCGATGGAAAGCGCGCACAGGGCAAATACGAAGGAATTTGCCACAAAAAGCAGCCCGTATTTTGTAAACATCACATTTTTCAACATCACCATGCTGATGATCACATAAAATCCCCAGAGCGTCAGTGCGAACACACCGTTTGCCAAAAGGAGCTGCCGATTATACCGGGTATATTTCACGGGACTTGCATTGACGCGCCTGCGGATATACCCTTTGCGGAAACTGGAAAGAACGATGGCAATGGCGTATACGCAGCCTGCCAGCAGGCTGTAATTGGCAAAATTATAGAAAAATACGCCCTTCGACAGGTTTTCCGTATCAAGAGAGGATGTCAGCTCCGCCTGGGCGGTCTCCGCCAGTATCTCCTTCACTTGCTCTGTCAGTTCTTCTTCGTCCATACCTGCCTTCTGGCAGAGGGCCGCCACCTCCAAAAACCGCTCCAGCTGCATCTCCAGATAGGCCGCCTGATAATCTCCCGTGGAGCGCACCAGAATATCCGGCCGTTCCCCGGCGAGAAATTTTTCACTGAATCCCTCCGGTATCTCAATGATCTCATTTACCTGCCGATAAAACAGGGCGTCGGACAGCGCTTCCTCTCCGTCCAGCTCCCCCGGCGCCTGCACATCCGCCTGCTCCTCCATATACGCGCACAGCAGCGCCGACAGCGCGCCCTCCTTGTCCCTGTTTTCCAGATACACATCCGGCCTGCTTGCCACAAAATTTGTGGAATTGTCGCTGGTCTGCATATTGAACGCCGCGAAAAAAAGCAGGATCACCGTATAAATGATGACAACTCCCTTGTATTTGTTTAAGATCTTAAAATATGTCCGAAATATTAACATAAATCCTCCGTCCTCTGTCTCTACAGGCTTTTATACTTCTGCCGCTTCAGCGCAAAGAAAGAAATTCCGATCATCAGCGCCGAAAAGATCAGCAGGCTTATGATATTAAACCAGTATCTGTGAAAGGTATCATAATAATACAGAGAATACAGCCCGTCAGTGATCATGCCGGCCGGGTTGATTTTATTCAGCACCGGCACTTTGCTGTCAATTACATATTTCATCGTAATCCCCATCATGCCCGACAAAAAGCAGCCCAGCATCGTCACCGCAATGATGATCCCGATCTTTGTATTTTCATTTGCCTTGATGAGCGCTCCCGCTGCAATACCCATGGAAAGCCCGGCGAAACTGCCCACCAGCGCCAGCAGGATCACCAGCGGCATATTGGGGCCATAGTCTACCTTCAGGATAAAGATCGTAAACAGGAACAGCAGGGCAAGTCCAAGAAGCTGCACCACATAGCTGGCGCAGAGACTGCTCAGCACCAGCCTGCCCTTCTTCACCGGGCCCACGCTGATCCGCATGCCTTTTCTGCTCATGTTGGCAAGAATACAGTTGACGGCGTACATGCCGATGGTGGCGCAATACAGGCAGGTCATGGCGATCAGTGTATAATACTCGATCATGGTGTAGCTTAAATTGCCGCCGGATATGTCCCGAATATTTGCCTGTTCTTCCTGAATATCCCCCAGAACCTTTTCGGCAACGGCGTTCCAATCCGGCTGTCCGGCTCCTGCCCCGCCAGCGGCTCCGGCAGCGGCCGCCAGCTGTCTGCCGGCTTCTTTTTCCGTCAGGACCGCTGTCAGTTTTGCCGTCTGCAGGATCTCGCTTACCGCCTGCCGGAATATGGTCTCATTGATACCGTTTTCCTTTACCATTACTTTCGGCGTCTTTTCGAAGGCCAGCAGATATCCGGTGATCTTCCCTTTCTCCAGCAGTCCTTTTGCTTCTTTCTCAGAGACATACACCGTATGAAACAGCTGATCCTCGCTGTTTTCGTCGCTGAGGGCCTCAAAGGCGTTCAGCAGGATCTCGCTGTTTCCGGAGGCCTCATCCTCCGAGTTTTCCCTCTGCTCTCCTGCCGCTTCCTTTACAATGGCAATGTCAATGATGTCCAGCTGCTCGTTCTTTTCGATGTCAGAAAAAGCAAGGTAGAACAGGAACCCCAGAATGATCGGAAAGGCATACGTCCAAAAGATCAGTATCCTGCTTTTGAACAGATATTTCAGGGTATATTTGAAATTATGAAAAAACATCAGTCCCGAAGCTCCTTTCCCGTCAGTTCCAAAAATACGTCGTTTAATGTGGGGCGTTCTGAATAGATCTTATGATACCGGATCTTCTCTCTTCCAAGAAATTCCAGGAGCTTTTCAAAATTATTTTCCCCCTCGCCGTAAATGATGTTGATCACATTCTTGCTGTTTGTCACTTCCTTTACATTGGCAAGGGCCTTGATCCGATCCAGCTGCGGCTGTTGGATGCCGTCCACCTCCACCGTCACCTTTTCCTCGATATCCGTCAGTTCCTTCAGTTCTTCATTGGTACCGGCTGCAATGACCCTGCCCTTGTCCAGGATAATGATCCGGTCACAGAGCTGCTCCACCTCCTCCATATAATGGGTTGTGTACACAATGGTAGCGCCTTTTTCCCGCAGGACGCGGATGCCGTCCAGAATATTGTTGCGGCTTTGGGGGTCTACCGCCACCGTAGGTTCATCCAGAAAGATCAGCTTCGGCCTGTGGGCAATGCCGCAGGCGATGTTCAGCCGCCGCAGAAGGCCGCCCGACAGCTGCTTCGGATAGAATTTCACAAATTCCTCCAGTCCCGTCAGGGCAATGGCGTCCCGCACATAGTCTTTTCGGGTTTTTTTATCCTCAATATACAATCCGCAGAAATAATCGATATTATCATAAACTGTCAGTTCCTCAAATACCGCCACATCCTGAAAGACCACGCCGATCTGTTTTTTCAGCGTGTATGCGTCCGGCGTCATCTCCTGTCCAAAGATGCGGATATGTCCCTGATCAAATTCCAGCAGAGACAGAATACAGTTGATGGTGGTGGATTTTCCGCTGCCGTTTGGCCCGAGAAGGCCTAAGATCTCTCCTTCCCGCACCTCAAAGGACAAATCATCCACCGCCTTCAGCTGCTTATAGGTCTTTGACAAATTCTGTACTTCAATAATGTTTTTCACGCTCATTCTCCTCTCTGATCAATGCCATTTGTCCCCTGAACATATCCGTCAGCATATCGCTGATCTGTTCCTCTGTGAGCATGACCGTCCGATCGGCCAGCAGCGCAGCGATCCCATGGGTAAATATAAAAATATTCCAATGGAATTTTTCCATCTGCTCCGGACTCAGCCCCGTGGCATCTATGCCCTGGCAGATCGCCATCCGGGAAGTGACGTCATCCAGCTGCATATAATGATCGTACGCCACATTTAGATTACTCATGAACAATATATGGAACAGAGCGGGCTCCTCTCTGGCAAAGCGGATATAGGCCATACCAAGTCCTTTGTAGGGAATGGCCTCCCGGCTCCCTGCCTCCATGTAAGCATGGTACAGCGCTTTTGCCCGCGAAATTACTTCCTCCCGCAGCAGCTCCATCGATGCGAAATTTGAAAAGATCGGCTGCACGGAGCAGCCAAGCCTGCCTGCGATGGCCCGGGCGTTGATGGCTTCCAGTCCCGCTTCCCGCACAATGTCAAGGGCGGCTTCCAGGATTTTCTCTTTCTGTATTCGTTTTCTTGGCGGCATCTTTATCACCTCACAGCGTTCATATAAGTAACATCCGTTATATATCAAATGTTATTTTATCATCCCAAACAGTACATTGTCAATGCTGATATATAAAATTCCCTGCAAACCTGCCCTCTGCGATACAAAGACTCTTGCGTTTCCGGATGCTCTTTTGTATAATATAAGTAATCTTGGCAAGAACCAATCATCGCAAAGGAGTATTATACCATGCAGGGAGTATTTATAAAAAAGGGTCTGTCAGACTGGCAGATCATCCAGCACCAGAACGGGGAAGCCCAAATTACCCTGTCCGGCAGCTGGATCGTTCCCAGGGACGCTATCAAACAGGGCGTTGAGCGGGCGGAGCCTGTGATCCGTGTACTGACGGAGGAAGATAATGTCCAGGTCATTTCGTGGACAAAAACAGAATGTACGCCGGAGGCGGACGGTTTTTCCGGCGTCTGGAAGGCCACGCTCACGATTCCCGCAGGCGGCCTTTACCGTCTGGAGACAGGGCTGATGACAGTTTCCACGCTGCCGGGAGTCACATGGCTTTTCCGGGGGGACACCAGACTTCACTTTGGTGTGGGAGACGTGTTTCTTATCGGCGGGCAGTCCAACTCTGCCGGCTACGGCAAGGATCCTGCCTTCGATCCGCCGGAGCTGGGCGTACATATTTTCCGTAATCGCCGCAGCTGGGATCTGGCCTCCCATCCCCTGAACGAGTCCACCTACAATGCCGACGCGCCCAATGCGGAGATGGGTGTTTCCGGCAATTCCCCCTATCTTTCTTTCGGCAAAAATTTCAAAAAGCTTTCCCACTACCCGGTTGGCCTGATCGCAACCGCAAAGGGGGGCATGCCCATGAAGAGATGGAAGCCGGGAGCCGGCAGCCTCTATAGGAACATGCTGGAACAGGCAAGGGCCTGCGGCCCGCTGGCGGGCATCCTGTGGTATCAGGGCTGCAGCGATACCGACAAGAAATCAGCGGATTATGAGCAAAATTATTTTGAGATGATCCGGGCTTTTCGCAAAGATCTTGGCTATCCTGTGAGATTTTTCACCTTTCAGCTGAACAGAGAGGTGGACAGCCCCAACGATCGTGGTTACGGCATCGTGCGGGAGGCGCAGCGCAAAGCGGCGCACTGTCTGGAAGAGGTTTATGTTTTACCCACCATCACCTGCGGGCTGTCAGACGGTATTCACAACAGCGCCCACGCCTGCATCAAGCTGGGCGAACACATGGCCCGTCTCTGCGGCCACGTCCTCTACGGTACGCCGGACTGGCAGGCGCCGGAGATCACGGGCGCCTTTGCGGACGGAAACTGTGTGAAGCTGCGTTTTGACCACGTAAGGTTTGGATTTGTCATTCCCGGCGGCGGTCTGCCGGACAGCTGCGGATTTTCGGTTTTTGACAAAAAGGGACATCGTCTTCCTTTTACCTCCATCAAAGCCGATCCGGAGGAGAAAAGCAGCCTGCTCATTCAGATGAACGAACCTGTCCCGGAAAACTGCACCGTTTCCTTTGCGTGGGAAGCCAATCCTACCTGGACGCCGCTTATGGACGAGGTGACTTTCCTGCCCCCTCTTTCCTTCTATCAATATCCGGTTACGCAGAAACGGTAAAATTTCGGCTTCCATAAAAGATTTCTTTGACATTACAGACAAAATCATGTAATCTGTCAGATATAGTTTATTGAGAAAGGACTTTATACATATTATCATGGACTTTAAACAAAACTGGGATGCACTGCACCGCGAGGTTCCGGAATGGTTCCGGGACGCCAAGTTCGGTCTCTTTTTCCACTGGGGCCCCTACAGTGTTCCCGCCTATAAAAATGAATGGTATTCCCGGAACATGTACGCAAAGGGAAACGCCATCAACGTGTATCACGAAAAAACCTTTGGCCCTGTCAGCCAATTCGGCTACAAGGATTTCTACGACGGCATGACCGGCGATAAATTTGACCCGGAGGAATGGGCGGAGCTGATCATCCGCTCCGGCGCCCGTTATGGGGGACCTGTCACAGAACATTCCGATAACTTTTCGCTCTGGGACAGCAAGGTCAATCCCATCAATTCCGTGAATTATGGCCCCAAGCGGGATGTGCTGGGTGAATGTGCCAAAGCCTTCAAAAAGCGGGGCATCCGTCTGCTGACCACTTTTCATCACCAGTGGCTGTGGGGCTGGTTCATGTCCACTGATCCCGACGCAGACGTATACGATCCCGCCAATGAGATTTATTACGGAAAAGCCCTTCCCCTTGAAACGAACCGGTACGCGCCTTACCGTCTTCCCGATGAAGCCTTTACCAAAATGTGGATCGATAAGGTTGTGGAGGTTGTGGACAACTATGATCCGGATCTGGTTTATTTTGACAGCCGGGCCAACATCATTGATGAAAAGGTGCGCAGGGCGGTCATTGCACATTATTATGCAAAACGGGACGACGTGATCCTCTCCCACAAGCAGGAGGACTTTCCCGAGGGTGTAGGCGTCTATGACATTGAATGTGGTTCCTTTGAGGATATCAAGGACTTCCCGTGGCAGACAGACGACCGTCTGGAAGACAATGTGACATGGTGCATGGTACAAAATCCCAAATACAAATCCGCAACCCGGATCATTCACCAGCTCTGTGATATTGTCTCCAAGAACGGCAATCTGCTGCTGAATGTAGGGCCTTATGCAGACGGCTCCTTCCATGAGGATGCCAAATCCATCCTTTTTCAGATCGGAGACTGGCTGAAGCAGAACGGCGAGGCGATCTATGGGACCCGTCCTTTCGTTATTCCGGGAGAGGGCCCCAGTACGGTAAAAGATACGGATTACAATATCGAGATGGTGAACGAACAGCTGAACAACAAGGAAGGCGATGCGGGAGATCTGAGCGCAGGCACGTTTACAGAAAAGGACTTCCGCTTTACCACCAGGGGTGATATCTTATATGCCATTGCCATGGGGTGGCCTGAGGACGGCGTTTATCGGATCCGTTCCCTGAGACAGGGCGGCTTCCGCGATCACATCTCTTCCGTTTCCCTGATCGGCAGCGGGGAGCCGGTGTCATTTGTACAGACAGAAAACGAACTCCGGATCTCACTGCCTGCCAAAAAGCCCTGTGAACACGCTTATGTGCTGAAAATCCAATAGTGGCTGCCCACTTTAAGGGCGGGTATCATCCGTTTTGCTGACCTCCATACATGGAAACGTGCATCCCGCCCGGCAGCGTTTTCTTTCACAGAGGCTCCACAGGAATTTCTTATGACACAAAAAAGCCTGATATCGATCATTGATATCAGGCTTTTTCTATTGCTCTTTTCCTCGTTCAGATACAAATGCTGCGAAACAAAGTTTTCTGTACTGTCCTTCACGGAACCGCAGGAACCGTCGTTCCGGCCTGGGGAACCGGCGTTGTTCCGGGAGCCGTCGTCCCGGTCTGGGGAGCCGGCGTTGTTCCAGGAGCCGCCGTCCCGGTCTGGGGAACCGGCGCCCCGGCAGGTACCGGCGTGGCTGTGGGAACCGGCGCTGCCGTCTCCGTGGGAAGCTCATCCTTGTAGATCAGCCGTCCCTGCAGGATCAGCCGGTAATCTCCGCCTGCGCTGGTGCAGGTCACCAGTGTAATGATCTCGTCGTCATCCGCCGGCGTTACCCCGGTCTCATATTTGGACTGGGATTTCATTTTCTTCAGATAAGCCGTATACTCAGGGCCGGGCGTTTCATACCAGGTAAAGGTATCAGAAGTATATAGCGTTTCATAAACAGTAAAAATCTGATACCGATATTTCCCGGTTGGCGTATAATACCAGAAAAACTCATTTCCGGGAAAATAAGAAGCGTCCTTGTATTTTCTGAGGGAACCGAACATCGTGCCGTTTTTCATATTATGTCCGTAAATGATGGTGTTGGTCCTGCTATGGCCCCCTTTGATCATGCCTTCCACATAAATCTCGCCGAAAATATCAGATCCTCCGCCAATATCATGCTTCAGGTAGAAGTCGCTGCCCTCTTTGTACAGTACCGGATAGCTTACCACGGGCAGGTTTTCAAATTCCAGATACCCGATCACCTCGTTGTTTTTGGCTTTCCAGGATGCAAAATCGATGGTTTTGATCTCATAATTCGGATTCAGGGGAATCGGATATAAAAACCCGGAGCGTCTGGCCACAAGCCCTTTGCTTCGATCCTGCAAATATTTATATCTGGGAGTTATCCCCAGATCCCATTCCCGCGGCTCAAAAGGAACGGTATGAAGCCCCGGGAAATACAGATTTACATTGTCAATAATACTCTGAACAAAGGGAGTTACCGGCGGCTTTTTGAAATAAGTCTCATAGACCGTATAGCCGAACATCGCCACCGCGCCCACGATTACCGCGATCAGAGCGGCTACGATTGCTTTTTTCCATTTGCTCATTCGGATCATCCTTTCCCTTATCTGCCAAAACTTTTATCAGTATACCATACTTTTTCCAAAGATACCAGTCCTAATGCCTGGAATATCTCCGCAGCATGGGCAGCAGCTCCGCAAGGGCCTGCAGACAGACTTCCACTTCTTCCGGGTTGTTATAGACGCTGAAGCTGAACCGGACAGTGGCGTCCAGCAGCGACGGATCAAGGCCGATCCCCTTTAAAGTACCGCTGATCCCCGGCTTGTTTGAGGCACAGGCGCTGCCGGATGAGACATAGATGCCCCTGTCTTCCAGTGCGTGCAGCAATACCTCGCTTCTGATCCCGGCAAAGCTGACGCTGACAATATGGGGCGCGCCTTCTCTGCCCCCAGGCCCGTTGAGCTTTACGCCATCCAGCTTTTGTACCCCTGCGATAAACTGCTCCCGCAACGCAAACAGCTTTTCCTGCTTTTTCTGAAACTGCTCGTAACACTCCTTTGCCGCCTGTCCCAGTCCTGCGATCCCCGGCACGTTTTCTGTGCCGGAGCGGAGGTTCTTCTGCTGTCCTCCTCCGAAAAGTACCGGCCTGATCTTCACCTTTTCCTGCACATACAAGAAGCCGATTCCCTTGGGGCCGTGGATTTTATGCCCGCTGGCAGAAAGCAGGTCAATTCCCATCCGGCCGGGAAAAAACCGAAATTTGCCGAATCCCTGCACTGCATCCACATGAAACAGGCAGGCCGGATTGATCTTTTTGATCACCGCCGCCAGCTGTTCCAGAGGCTGCAGGGATCCGATCTCATTGTTTACCATCATGATCGATACAAGGATCGTTTCCTTTGTCATGGCTTTTTCCAGCTCTTTCACGGAAACAAGCCCCGCCTGATCCACCGACAGATAAGTCACCGAAAATCCCTGCTCCGCCAGATACTCCATTGGACCGGACACGGAGGGATGCTCAATAGCGCTTGTAATGATGTGATTTCCCGCCCTCCGGTTCGCCATGGCCGTTCCGATAATGGCAAGATTGTTGGATTCCGTACCGCCTGAGGTAAAACAGATTTCCTTCTCTTTCACCTTCAGAATACCGGCCAGTATTTCCTTTGTCTCTTTTATATATGCTTCCGCATCCACGCCCTTATGGTGCATGGAGGAAGGATTCCCATAATCCTCCGTCAATACGCGCTCCATCTTTTCCACCGCGCCGGGGCAGCAGCGGGTTGTAGCCGAATTGTCAAAATAGATTTCCGTTCTCATTTTTCATTCCCTTTCCAACGCAAACATCAGCAAGGACAAGATACAAAGTCCCGCCGTCTCCGTCCGCAGGATACGCCTGCCAAGCGTAACGGGCGAAATGCCTCTGGCTTTGGCCTGCGCGACCTCCTCCTCGTCAAAGCCGCCCTCCGGGCCGATAAAGACGCCGATGGACATGCCTTCCTGCAGGCCGGCCAAAATCTGCTTCGTGGCGGCCATATCCCGTTCCAGCTCATAAGGGATCAGATTTTTGTCAAACCCGGCAGCGTAAGCAAAAGCCTCCTGCAGCGTCATCACCGGCGCCACCCTGGGGATCATGCCTCTGGCAGACTGCTTGGCGGCGCTTTCCGCAATGGCCTGCCAGCGTTTTTGCCTGGCCGCCTTCTTTTTTTCATCCAGCTTCACTACAGAACGCTTTGTACTGACAGGAATGATCTCGTAAGCCCCCAGCTCCACGGCCTTCTGAACGATCAATTCCATCTTATCCCCTTTGGGCAGACCCTGAAACAGGTACAGCTTTGAGGCAAGCTCCTGCTGCTGCACCGTTTCCTCCAGAATTTCCAGTATGACCGCTTCTTCTGAAAAACTTCCGATACGGCAGCGGTACTCCCGGTATGCGCCGTCGTACACCGCCAGTTCTTCTCCCGCCTTCATGCGCAGCACGTTTTTGATGTGGTTCACATCGCTGCCCATGATGACGATCTCGCTTTTTCCGATCTGAGAGGGTTCCGCAAAAAAATGATACATACTCTCTTCCCCGCCTTTATGTCACTGTGACAGCCTTCCCGTCACCGATACCCAATCCTTCTGCCGGGTAACCTCCACAACAGAAAATCCATTTTCTTCCATGGCGCGGATCACCGCTTCTTCTTTTGTGTCCAGAATACCGGAGGTGACAAAAAGCCCGCTCGGCTTCATGTATTGCCCGATCACGCCGCACAGCGGGATGATGACGTCCGCAAAAATATTGGCGGCCACAATATCATAGCAGCCGCTGCCTGCCTGCTTTGCCGCCTCTCCGCCTTCCAGAAGATTTTCCACAAAAGCCCGGAAGCGCCCTTCCGGAATTCCGTTCTTTTTCACATTTTCCCGGGCAGCCTCCACCGCCAGCGGATCAATGTCCACCCCTGTCACCCATGCCGCGCCCAGCTTCAGGGCAAGAATGGCAAGAATACCGCTTCCGCAGCCCACATCCAGCATCTTTGTCTCTGCCGTCACATAACGGCGCAGCTGCCGCAGCACAAGCTGGGTAGTCTCGTGCATACCCGTACCGAACGCCGTTCCGGGGTCGATCTCGATCACCAGCGGATACGCCTGCATTTCCTCTTTGTTCATCTCGCTCCATGCAGGTTTGATCAGAATATCGTCCACTGTAAAAGGATGGAAATAGGCTTTCCAGTTATTGATCCAGTCCTTGTCCTCTGTGGAGGACGCAAAAATCCTGCAGGCGCCCACCCGGACATAAGCAGCCATTTCTGAAAGCCGGGCTTTCACTTCCTGCAAAAGCGCCCCTTCGTCCTCCTTCTCATCCAGATAAAAGCTGACAAAGGCAATCCCGTCATCCTCCGGAAGCTCCGGCAGTATATCGATAAACATCTGCTTCTTTTCTTCGTCTGTAATAGGCTGTTTATCCTCGATCTCCATACCGGTGACACCAAGCTCCGACAGCATACCGCAGACCAGATCCTCTGCCTCTGTAGTCGTTTCAATGGTAAATTTTTTCCATTTCATAGTATGTCCGCCTTTCCTTCAGAACCGTCTATGGAAAACACCGCCTGCGTCACCGCTGGATTCCCTCCAGCAATTCCTCCGCCCACATGTGCAGATTGTAAGCGCTGCCATCAAAGAGCTTTAAGATCACGCCGTAAGGATTGGCGTCGCTGGCAAACGCGTTGCCCTCATCTGTATCCACGTGCATAGCAAGCCGATAATCCTTATGTACACGCACCACCACATCCGCATAGATCAGCGCCCGCTCATAGCTCTCCGTAATGACGAACACTTCCTCGTTGTCCTGTACATGGAGACGGATGGCGTCGCTGGGCGTCATGTGGATATGGCGCTTTGCCACGATCACTCCTCTGGGGATATCCAGCGTCTTTCCGTTTGCGCTCAGCGTACAGCCGGGCGTGCCCTCAATGTCTCCCGACTGGCGGATCACACTCTTCACGCCGAATTTTCTGGCGTCCGTAATGGCCAGCTCCACCTGCGTCTCATTCCGGCATGGCCCCAAAACCGCAATATTCTCAAACTTCCCTTTTGGTCCGAGGATGGTGATCCGTTCCTTCGCAAGATACTGCCCGGGCTGGCTCAGTTCTTTTTCCGGCGTGAGTGTGGCCCCCTCGCCGAATAAATATTCAAAATCGTGCTGCGAAAGATGTACATGTCTCGCAGAAATTTCGATGGGAATTTTTGTACTCAATGCTCTCCTCCGTTCCGTACTTCACAATAGATACTTAAAAATGCGCATGGACATATTCTAACAAATTCTCCGGGCATTTGCAATGCCTGCATTTTTCCAATATCGCTCCGTCAGGATCTCCTGTTTTTTATGAGCTTTTTCCCCCATGCGAGAGGCTTCTGGATCACAGGACGGACAGGGCGCAGGACAAGCCAGATCCATGACGCCAGCCTGTATACGGGATTCTTCACAGAGATCTGCCTTTCCTTTCGGATAAATGAGACCAGGATCCCCCGTATCTGGTCGGGCCGAAGGGGCCCCTCCACCTCTGTCTGATTGTCCCCCACAAAATAAAACTGTTCGTTTTTGCGGCGGCAGATCCGGTGGAGTACAAGAATCCCCCCATCCCGCCGGTAAAGCGCCACGTCGCCCCGCTTCAGCCTTTCCGGCTCTGCGGGCGCGATCACTGCCTGGTCTCTGCCGGGCACAAACATAGGATACATGCTGAAGCCTTTGGGCGCCACCTGCACAGTCTTTCCTTCCCTCAACAGCTTTTCCACGTCCATTGGGAAAGCTTCTTTCATTTCTTTTTCCATAAGATTTTCATTCCCGTTTTCCGGCAGTTTTGTTTTCTGCCCCTTATTGATAAGAATATTGTAGCATTCATCCCCAAAAAATGCTATAATGGTTTTATCTATTTGGAGGGGATTACTCATGAGAGCCAATCAGGATTATCTATTAAAAGAAATCACCGGCATATACTATCTGCTCCCCTATGGGCAGAATATTGCCGATCTGAAACGGGGCATCCGGATCAATGAGACCGGCGCTTACATCTGGACGCTGCTGCAGGACGAGCAGGATCCGAACACGCTTCTGGATCACCTTGCCCACCGATACCGGAATTTTCAAAAAGACCGGACGGTGCTGGAACAGGATATGCGGCGGTTTCTCAACCTTTTGCGCACCTACGGGATGCTTTTGGACGATTCTCTTCCGGAGACCGCCAATGAGCCCTGCTTCTGCTGTCTGAAGATCGGAGGCATTCGCCTCAGCCTCTGCGGACCGGAACCCATATTCTCAAAAGACTTTTTCCCCTATCGGACAGATCTGACGGAGCATACGGATCTGAACGTACAGGTTCATATCGGAGCGCCCCGAAAAACGAAAAACGGCTCTCTGATTCTCCGGAACAGAGAGCTGATTATCTGTGATCTGGACAGGGAATATCTAATCCTGTTTCCCAAAGCCGGGCAGATCATTGAAGCCCACCTTTCCAAGGAGGGCAGCCGTATTGATTTTTACTGCCGCCCGCCTTTTTCAGAGCCTCTGATAACAGATCTGTTTCACGGCATCCGGCTGGCATTTCTGTATTTGGCCCAAAAACGCGGCCTGTTTGCGCTACATTCGGCTTCCATCCTGTACAAAGAACGGGCATGGCTGTTCGCCGGCCATTCCGGCATGGGCAAATCCACCCATGTAAAGCTCTGGAATCGGCTTTACGGCGTGCCTGTCCTGAACGGAGACCTGAATCTGCTGGGCATGGAAAAGGGCGTTCCCAAAATATACGGCACTCCCTGGTGCGGCACTTCCGGCATTTCCGAACCCCACAGCCATCTTTTGGGCGGTATCATCCTCCTTGGACGTTCTGTGGACAATGTCTGCGAAGAACTATCTCCCGATGAAAAAACGCTGCTGATCATGCAGCGTCTGATCTCTCCTTCCTGGACGGAAGAACTGTTTGACCGCAATCTTGCTTTTTCCGAAGAGCTGGCCGCACACACGGCTGTCTGCCGTCTGCGCTGCAACAAGGAGCCCTCCGCGGCAAAAACCGCCAAAGCGTGGGTGGATCATATCCAGCCGGGCCCCGCTTCCTGACAGGCCGGGGCTTTTCCGGTCTGATATAGGCTTTTATGCGCCCACAGCCCAGGGCGCATATTTTTTTACGGCCCAGGCAGGCAGCGCGAGAAGCACCGCCGACAACACCATACAGCAGACAGGCAGGAGCCACTGATCGGCGATCCCCACACGCTGACAGACTCCATAAAACGCAATGCGGACGATGCCCGCAAAGGCATAATAGAACAGCGTATTGGCTCCCAGAAAAGTCAGGCTCTTTCGCAGGCCGGTCCCGGCAAGGCTCTTTGCCCCATAAAGCACAGGCAGCAGGATTACCAGCGACAGTACAAAAAAGCACATCGGCGCCGGAAAACGCTGGGCATGAATGTCCGTCCCGCCCGGTGAAAGCAACACCAGAGCCACATACACCGCCAGAAGGAGCAGGATCACCACCGGCTTTTCTACATTTTTTCGGATCGGTTCTTCATACTGTCTATACAGATACCCAAGCGCCATATAAAAAACCATTGCGCAGGCAAGCTCCAGCTGCCAGACACAGTTCACCTTCCAGACGCACATATCCAGCGCTCCCAGTATCAGCAGACCAAAAGACAGGCCCAGCAAAAGGGCGTCTTTCCAGGGCCCGCTGACCTTCTCCCGCGCCTTTACAAGCCCGTAAAACAACAGAGAGCTTACAAACAGGCAGGACACAAACCACAGTTCGTCGTCACGGCAGCTGATCTGCAGGAGAAACCCGATCACTCTGCCCTTTAAACTGCCGCCGCCCATGACATAAGCCATGGCGACCCGTATGAACCCCAGTACAAAAAAAGGAACCAGAAGCCTCCGGGCCTTGTTCTTCAAAAAAGCGGAAGGACTGCTTTTTGTGGAAAAGGTATAGCCGGAGGCAAAGAAAAACATCGTCAGAAAAAAGGGCGTGAAGAACCGCCTGTAAAGTTCCGGCGGATAGCTATGGCTTAAGATCACACAGAGGATCAGAATCCCTTTCAGCACATCTAACCATTGGATCCTGCTTTTTTCCGCTTTTTTTATTTCCTGTTCCATGTTGCTTCTCGTCCCTCTCCTTCTGGCTGCAGGATCAGAAATCCCGCACCATCCTGTCAATCTCGTCCTCATTCAACAGCACGCATTTCCTGTCCCGGATAGCGTATACCCGATTACAGATATTTAAAACGGTAGGCCTGTGGGTAGTCACCACACAGGTTCTGGGATAGCTGTCCCGCATAATATTTTTCAGGACCTTCCGTTCGGTTGCCACGTCCAGAGCCGAGGTAGCCTCATCCAGAAGCAACACCGGTGATCTGCGCAGAAGCGCCCTGGCAATGGAAAGCCGCTGGGCCTGCCCTTCGGAGAAACCGCCGCCACGCTCCTTGATGGCGCTGTTGATCCCGTCGGGGAGCTTTTCCACAAACTCCCATGCGCAGGCCATCTTCAAGACTTCCTCGATCTCCTGATCGGAAGCGTCCGCTTTTACGTTCCGCATGTTTTCCGCAATGGTTCCGGAAAACATGGTATTGCCCTGGGGCACATAGGAAAACAGCTTTCTGGTAGACGGCCCCAGCGGGATCTCATCGGTAAAGGTTTCCCCTTTCCTTCCGCTGCACACCGCCGCCACGCCGTCCTGCGCCGGTATCAGCGACAGCAGCAGGCGGAGCATGGTGGTCTTTCCCTCTCCTGAGGGTCCTACCAGCGCCACCACCTCGTTAGGATCCGCTTTCATGGACGCGCCGTCAAATACAAGGGTGCCTGTTTTGTAGGCGTATTTCACCTGATCCAGCCGCAGGCTGACCCCTTCTTCCCTGTGTTTCTCCGCGAACTGCAGCACCAGATCATCATTGCTGTAGTCCTCCCGGGGCATTTCTACAATATCCATCAGACGTCCGGCAGAAGTGGTGAGCCCGATCACCCCGGGCACAAGCGAAGTCAGATTGTGAAGGGTTCCGGTAAGCTGGCCGGACAGGCCTAAGAACATGGTCATGGTACCGTAGCTGATAGCCCCGCTCCAGACCCGGTAAATTCCCCAGCCATAAGAAAGATAAGATACCACAAGGCCCACGGTGTTCAAAAGCAGAGAAGTTCCCATAGACATTTTCTGAAAATCCAGCTTCATGTGAATGTAATCCTGCTGCAGCTGTTTCAGATTGGCGATATACAGACGGATCAGGTCAAAGGCCTTGATGGTCTGGATATTGGAAAACGCTTCCTGATTGAACCCGGACATTTTTGCCGCCATAGCCGCGCTGCGTTTGTTATTATTGACCATCCGCCGCATCAGCGTCTTGGACAGCAGCAGGCTCACCGGCATACCCAGAAAGGCAAACAGGGCAAAGGTCCAGTCGTGATAGACCACCATAGCAAAGGTACTGATAAACCGGAACAGATAAATGATGGTATTGGGGATAAAGTTCAGCACACCGCTGGAGATGGTGGACGCGTCAGAACTCCATCTGGTCAGCAGATCTCCCGTATGATAGTTGGTGAGAGATTCCCAGTCTGTTACCAGGATCTTTTCAAAAATATCTGCCTTGATCTCCGAATCCACCCGCATACTGACCCAGGTGGACGCGTAATCCGAAAGCATGCTCAGCAGCGTAGTGACCACATTCAGAACGATCATCGTCACAAAGGTTTTGACCACTTCCCCGGTCTGCCTTCCGGTAATGATATCCACCAGATCCTTGGATACCAGGCTGGTGACCAGACCGATCACGGTGCTGACCATTCCAAGAACCGTATAAAATATCATGGCAAGCCAGTACCGTTTCGCATATCCGTAAATCCACCTGATCTGTTTTCTCATCTCCTGCAGCCTGCCTGCCCGGATACGGGAAAAGATAAATTTCAGCTTTTTTTTCATGAATACGCCATCTCCAAATACACAAAAAGGGCGCTGCAAAACGGGAACTTTCTCTTTTTCCCAATTTTGCAGCACCCGTCTGATCATTCCGAACCGTCAGGCTTCAGCAATACCACTGAACCCTGCGACGATTAGTCAAGTTTACCCTGTACGTTGGTCTCATGCACACAGGTGATCGTAGCGCCTGTACATGAGAGCGCTCTTGTAGTCACCTCGTCGCCGGTACTTACCCAAACCTTGTAGGTCATGTTATCGCCGGACTTATACGCATCCGCAAGCAGCGTTCTTGTAATGGTAACCGTGTTGCCGCTCACCTGCGTGTCAAACTCTGAACGCGCGCTTACCAGGTTGCTGCTGAATGTAAGCACAACTGTGGTAGAACTGGAAATGTGCTCAGCAGCCATATTGTGGGCACAATGGATCTCAAATACCTTACTGCCGCTTCCATCCAATTCCTGAACAGGCACCGGATTCACGGTCCAGCAGTCTGTTGAACTCTGGGTGCCGCTGCCTGCGTAAACACCTTCTGCCAGTTCATCATTTACAACTACAACAGGGGCTTCATACTTGTTCATTTTAATTCCTCCCAAATCAAAACTCTAGTACAGGCCGAAACTGTTCGGCCCTTCGCTTCCAATAAACATCTCATCCATGGCGCTCTCGCGCCGACTTCCCATTACATATTCCAATCAGTTACGGGATCGTTTGGCGCATAGCCCTTTGCTTCCCAGGATGGCTTTCTCTTGCCATTGTCTACATCATAGCTGGATGCGTTGCCGGATTCTATATAGTGCGTTGTCAACCCACAGGCATCCGTTGTGAAAGCCGGACAGCCAAGGCAGCCAAACTGCTCCTTGTAGCTGCGGGTTACCCCTGCCCAGTCAGAATAATCAGGCGCCTGATAAACCCCCTGCATGTAAATACTGTCGCATCCGATCGTATTTTCCGCAGTGCCGCTGGCAGCGTATACGCCTTCCGACATTTCTTCGTTCGCCATCACAACAGGCGCTTCGTATTTCTTCATCTTGAATTCCTCCCCTCTCCAAAATTTTACCCATAAGCATCTATAATTGCTATTATTATATAATAAATCATCATTCTCTGTCAACAGTTCAAAGCCGGATTTTCCATTTTTTTCCGATTCTTTTTTCTTTT
>CANQNE010000003.1 GCA_947625135.1 uncultured Lachnospiraceae bacterium | reverse complement strand
TAAATTGTATAATTATCGTATTTTATTGCCCGATTTTTTCACTATTTTTTCTTTTTCTTGTAGCCGGCTCTAAAATCTGATATACTGTGGCCATATAACAGCAAAGAGATTTCTGTGAAAAATCACCTGAAATACAGATTCTTCACATAGGGGATTTGTGCCGGAGCGTCTCAAATCCCTTTTACGGCATAAGAAAAACGATTCACGCCGTCCCGGAAACGCTCCGGAATGGAGTTTTATGAAGGTCACAGGCGTTATTGCGGAGTTCAATCCCTTTCACAATGGACATGCTTATTTTTTACAGGAGGCCCGACGGCTTTCCGGCGCTGACTACTGCGTTGCCGTCATGAGTGGAGACTTTGTGCAGCGGGGCGTCCCGGCGATCACGGACAAGTATCGCCGTACACGGGCTGCGCTGGAAAACGGCGCGGATCTTGTTCTGGAGCTTCCTGTCCTTTATGCTTCCGCCAGCGCAGAGGGATTCGCTTACGGCGCTGTCTCCATCCTGCACCGTCTGGGTATCATAGACTCTATTGTATTCGGCTGTGAAACGGAAAACCTGTCGCTGCTTCTGGATGCCGCCGAAAAGCTGAATGAAGAATCTCCCGTCTTTCAGTCCTTCCTGCAAAGCCACATTGCTAAGGGAATCAGTTTTCCCGCAGCGCGGATCATGGCGCTCAGGGACTGTTTTCCCCAAAAGGCCGGAGATTATGAAAAGCTCCTGGCCTCACCTAACAATATTCTGGCAGTAGAATATTTGAAGGCGCTGCAAAAGAGAAATACTTCTATCCGTCCCATTCCCCTCCTGCGCAAGAATAACGGCTATCACAGCCGGGAGCTGACTCCCCCCTATGCTTCCGCCGAAGCTCTTCGCAAGATTATTTTTGAGGCTCCTTCTGTACGATCCAAAAATACTTCGGACTTTCATGATCTTTTTGCTTCTCTTGAGCCCTTTATGCCCGCCTCCGCACTGCAGTCTCTCATTACGGAGGACGATCGTTTTCTGCCTGTAGAGGAAGATCTGCTGTCCATTTCCCTCCACTACCGTCTTCTTTCCCTTTCCGGCAAAAACTGTCCGCTGACGGATTTTTTGGATGTGAACCAGGATCTGTCCAACCGTATTCTGAACCGGCTGCCCGGCTACACTACCTTTACCGGCTTTTCTAACCTGTGCAAGACAAAGGATATGACACAGGCCCGCATTAACCGGGCCCTTCTCCACATTTTTCTGGATATCCGCAAGGAAGATTCCGCCCTTGCCGCGGCGCTGGACGGAGCTCCCTATGTTCGGATGCTTGGATGCAAAAAAGATGCCGCCCCTCTGCTTTCCGCAATCAAGGAAACGGCATCTCTTTCTCTTATCTCAAAACCTGCTCAGGCTCAGAAGGTTTTATCCCCTGAAGCCCGCAGATTATGGGAACTGGATATTCACAGTGCGCATCTTTATCAAATGCTGCTCACCGGGGCTTACCAGCTTCCCATGATCCACGAATATCAACGACCTGTCTGCGGACTTACAGACTGATCGTCTTCTCGATCTTACTGACTTCCATCTTCAAAAGCTTTACGGAAATCTCCAGAACCATCAACGCGTCATCTGCATTCATATCCCCATCGTGATTAACATTTGCAAGATCCAGAATCTTTTCGTCTTCTATCTTACTCAATTTTACCACATGATTCAGAATGATCAGGGCATCCTGTGCCGTCACTTCACCATCCAGATTCACGTCGCCATAATAATAATACTCGATACCCGGCGAAGGTACGACGCTGGGTTCAGGCGCTGAAGAAGGTTCCGGTGATTCTGAAGTTCCGGGTACCGGCGTTTCCGATGCGCCGGGCGTCTCTGATACCACAGGAGTCTCCGATACTGCAGGAGTCTCTGATACCGCGGGAGTCTCCGATACCACAGGGGTCTCCGATACTGCAGGCGTCTCTGATACCACAGGAGTCTCTGATACCGCAGGGGTCTCTGATACTGCAGGGGTCTCTGACACCGCAGGCGTCTCTGATACCGCAGGAGTCTCAGATACCGCGGGAGTCTCTGATGCCGCAGGCGTCTCTGATACCGCAGGGGTCTCTGATACCGCAGGGGTCTCTGATACTGCAGGAGATGCCGACGGCTGCACATCGCCGATCGTCAGATCCACATCCGCAGGATAAACCATATCCAGGCCCACCACTGCAGTTCTGTTTACTGACTTCACGGAACCTTCTACCACTTCTACAGGCACTACCGTGCCGTCCTTGCCTTCTGCCGAAATTGTTCCGAGATGGAAGAGATCCGACTGCTGAAGGAGCGCGGTGCCTGCCACATATACGTTCAAAATACCTGTATCTTCATGATAGCGGTATTCCTGAATCTTTGCGTTCAGCTTCTCATGAAATGCAAATGCCAGCTTTGCGTCAGCCGTATTCTTTGACCGGAAGCCGATCTGCAGGGATCTTGCATAAGAAGCGGCTCTCTTTGTCAAAGTAAACGCAACCTTTGCATGCTCTTTTTCCACATTCAGGATAATGTGCTGTTTCTCCGTTTCATTGCTCACCGCAACCAGCTTAAATGCGCCCTTCTTTTCCACGGTGGTGATCACCGGATCGGAGAAGTCGTTCCTTGCGGTAAGCTGTGCGCCTCCGGTAAATTCAATTTCCGGCAGCTTCTCAGGCATATCCTTAAAGAGGGAATCGCTGACCATTCGCTGTCCTTCGTTTGTGGTGGCATTGTTTACACGGTAAAGCTCTGCCCGAACCTTCTGAAGATTCTTCGTTCCCTCCAGCTCATCAGGATCGATCCAGTAAATCCATGTGCCATCGCCCACATCCTGAATCGGACCGTTTTCAGGCACGTCGGCAAGGATGATCTGCTGTGCCTTTAAGTTTCCGTCAGCGTCAGCGCCGCCTACGATCTTTCCATCCTGATCGTAAAGGATCACTACATTATAAGCAGGATTTCCTTTGTAACTTCCTGTGAAGATAAGGGAACCGGCGGGGATCACATCCGTATCTTTCTCGCCGTATTTGTAGGCGGTCTTCAGCGTACCGATGGCATTGGTGCCCTCTGAAGTAGCTCTGAAATCTACATTATCCCCTGTCACACCCAATACGTCCAGCTCTGCGATCGTAATGGTGTTTCCTACCTGATTGTTGATGGAAAGTTTTACCGCCGTGGTCCTGTAGGTGCTTACATACTCCGCATCATCGTTTGCGAAGTACACCGTCGCACTCTTCTGGCCGTTCATGTTGAAGGTGCCTTCCGAAGCGGTGATCCAGTCGCCGTCTTCGTCCCTTACGGAAATGGTATAATCTGTAATGGGGCTTCCTTCACCCATGGTGTATTTCAATCCTGAGATCACAAGTGCTTTGTTAAATTCCATCAGGATTTCAGAATTGCCTGCCGCTTTCGCCTCATAAACCGTATCTAAATTGTTGTCCAGTATCCGGGTGATCGGATCTTCCGGCTTGGGCTCACAGGGCTCATATTCGCTGCTCTCGCCCTTTGCGGGGGTCTCTACCAGCGTCAGATTGTTCGCAGCCGCAGTAAAGTAAGTCTTATCCATGCTGCCGTCATGCTCAATCTTGATAGATTCCAGCCCTTTTGCCGCAGAACGATGGAGGAACTTATCCACCACTGAAACCTCATAGGTGATCACTCTGTTATTCACTGTGGAGATCGTGTCAGTATAGGTGCTGCCTGTCGTAAATCCTACTGTTTCTCTCTCCTCTTCCCCGCCTGAAATCATCACACGGGTAATCTCATAACCAAGCACGTCATCCTGAGGGATCCCGGTCGCGCCCATATTCAGGATCACCTGATTGGATTTTGCAGGATTGATCTTCGCTGAAGTATTCTCGCTGACCGCAGCGGTAGTCCCATTTGCCGCGAGGCTGCTTCCTCTTGACGCATGCTCCAGACGATACACCCGGGAATCATCATTCACATAATAAATCGCTCTTGTTTCCTTTTCAAACTGCTCCGCATAAGCGATGGTCGTCTCATCGGGTGTCTTGCCCCAGCGCTCAAAGAATTCCAGAATATTCTTTTCTGCCGCCGCACAGCAAAGACGCATCAGATCCTGATCCTTGTCTCCCGCCAGTTTCAGCTCCACTCCGTTCTCCGTTGCCTTGGGCGCTCTGGAAGGCGTTCTGGCATAGGTATCTACTCTGGCAAAGAACAGGTTGTCAAGCTGATCCTCATACTCTTCATATACCGAGTAATTATATCCGTTGTCATAGGCCAAATGGAGCTGCCAGTACATGCCAAGCTGTGTAAATACATTGGGATCGGTACCCTTCGCACCGGACGTCACCTTGTCATATACCTTGTCGTAGTCGAAACGGACGCTGCCGTTAGAATCTTCCGCCTGTGCCAGCACGGAGAAGTAGTTGTTGGTGATCTCCGCAACGGCATAGCTTTTCTGATTGATACAGTGTCCGATCTCATGGGCAATACCCCAGCCAAAATACTTGCCGCTGGTATACTTTCCGTTGTCGGACTGAATGGGAACGCCGCCCATCATGCCTGCCGTCTCCGGCCACTCGATACCGATATGATTGCCGGAAGCATACATAAACGCGCCGGAGAACATCCGCTGATAACGGATATTCAAATGTCTCTTGGTGGGACGGTCTTTTTCATTCTCCGCATTGCTGTTCAGTCCCTTATGCTGATAGAAAAGGGTCATCATTTCCTCCACTGCCTTCATGGAGGTGACCAGCTTCTTTGCCTGCTTTTCTGTAGTAGTTTCCGTTGCAAGGCCGGTCAAAACCTGCTTTGCGGGAAGAGACAGCAGCATCTGATCCAGCAGAATATCCGTAGCGCCCAGGATACAATTTCTTTCATCGTATTCGTACGCGTTCACATTGCTGTTCTTAGATGCCTTATGCTCCTTTTCATGGGTTTCTTTCATGGCATCCGTATATGTCTTTAACTCTTCAATATACGTTTTTGCCTTAGCCAGCATATCCTGCTCATCTGTCACCTGATACAGATCCAGTATCGGAACCTTCACGCCGCCGCTGACACGGACAGCATACTGATCCGCCGCATTGTTTCCAGTGTACTGGATATACAGCGCGCCGCCGGTTTCCACATTGGCCGATGTCCATATCTTCGGGATCGACACGGTATTCCTGCCCACCTTCAGCGTCGTAACGGTGGAACTCATGGCTCCGGATTCCGCGTGATACTGCGTGGCAACCAGCTGCAGGTTCGCGTTTTCTCCTACCCGCTTAGAATTGTGGCCGACATAAATATTCAGCTCATCACCGGCTGCCGCCACAACGCCCAGCGGCTGCCATGCGTTGAGGCCATCGAATCCTCTGTCCGGATCATTGGTTGAGATGGAATTGTGGATCTCCACAGGAGGGATCAGACCCTTGTCATTATAAATGTCTTCCGCCGTCTGCAGCTCCTGCATCAGAAGATCCTTCTGGGGATGAGGATAAACCACTCCGTCTACTGTCTGTGTCTCCTCAGCTTTTCTTCTGAGTTCATTGATATCATCCATGGTCACATCCGTCCGCAGCACTGTGTGCATAGGGTCGGAATACAGATTGTCAATGGCCTCCTGAATGGTATCAAAATGATAGAAATAAACTTCTGATATATGGATCCTGTCGCCGATGGCGCCGTATCTGGCAATACCAAACTGAATCTTCTTGGCAGTGACAGGTTTATCCAGCTTCATCAAATAATACAGCCGATTCTGATCGTCATAGACTCTCTGAATGGTAATAAAGGACTCGCTGAGGATCTCCTTGCCGCTGGCATCCCAGCATCTTGCCTTTGCAAAGAAAAATCCGGTGTCTCTGGGCTCTACCTGCTGGAAAGCGATCGTATCGATCTTATATTCCTGATCAAATTCAAAAGTAAGACCTTTGCTTCCCATGCCGTTGTATCCGCCGTCATCCCATGTCTGCTTGAAATAGTAGGAATGAGGGGTATTGTCCACAACGCCCCATGCCGTGTTCTCCCCTTCTTTATCCAGGGAACTGTCGATCATGGAACCGCCGCTTCTGGTCACATTGTCGATATGATCCGCCTTGCTGCCGGGCTTACCGGTATTGATCAGATTATACTTTGTGATATTGGCAGGCTGCATATCCGTGGTGCGCGCGTTGTGTTCAATGGAGGCATTGCTCTCGCCCAGCTCATTGACGCCCGTCACGTACACATAATAAAGCGTATTGTCCTCCAGATCCTTCACATCATAACTTGTGCCGGCAATATCGGGAATCCTCTGATATTCCTTCGCACCGTCTTTTTTGTAATACAAATTGTAAGTCTGCGTATCCTTCATATCCTTCCATGTTACATGAAGGCTCTGATATTCGCCCGTAACCGATACATTATCGGGCGGATCCGGTCTGTCGTTAGGCTTGGGAATGACTGTTTTTGCATCACAGAAGCCGCTTTTCCATGTGCCGTTCACTGACTGCACCTGCACGGTATATTCTGTATAGTTTTTCACTTCGTCATTGTTAAACCGCGTCACCTCAAGGCTGTTTCCGCCTACATAAGCGGTTTCGATCACATCACCCTGAGAGATCACAACCTCATAGCCTGTTACATTGACGCAGTGATCCCATTCAACCGTAAACTGCCTGCTCCCGGGAATCAGCGTAAGATTCTGGGGAATGTCCATCTGGGGTTCCGGGATCCGGTCCTCCATACCATTGACAAACTCTACCTTGGAGATCTCCGCAAGGTTGTTGTTCTTCTGCATGCCTGTAATAGACAGGGAAACCTTCTTTACCGCCACCTGTGATCCAAGATGGATCTGAATATTTCCATGATCATCCTGTGTCACATACACCTGTCCCTCGGTAGAAGCATCCGCCAGATACTGTGTCTCTCCTATCTGATGCAGTTCTGACACTTCTTCCCCGTTCTGATTGATGTATGTAACGGACACAGCCGCTTTGGCAATGGGATTGTCATTGTCCGTCTCGATGACGATACCGTCCATCACCACTTCGGGAAGTACGAAATCCAATGCAACCGGATTGTCGTCGGAGATTTCTACCGCCACTGCTTCGCCTTCGTCATTGACGATGGTCTTGGGCGCCAGTATTACCGGCTCCTCATTCTGCAGGAGTTTTTCCACATCACCGAATATTTCTGTGTTCTCGGCAACTACCGTCTCCACAAGGGCGGCAGGAATACTCTCCTCCACATGGGCTACCGTATATTCCTTTGAAACCTCATAACCTTTTGCAAAATACTCCAGATCGGTAAGATCAACTTTGCCGTCTCCGTTGAGATCCGTATCGTCGGAGTATTTTCCGGCATCGATATCATCGATCAGTTTTTTCTTATCTGTGTTGTCGATCTTCTGATCGCCGTTCACATCACCGATCAGAAGCACACCGGGATTGGGAATCTCGTCTGCGTAATCCAGACCATCCACAAAACCGGTCAGCAAATTCACCGTGTACACTCTGTCCTGTACATCGATCTGCTGTGAAAATTCTGCAAAACCGGGCGCTTTTACATCCAGTGTGTAGCTGCCCTTTGCCAGACCTTCAAAACGGGCTTCCGTCTTGCTGTTCTGATCGTCCTTATCGGCAGAAAGCGTGATCTTCTGATCCTTCTGACCGGTCAGAGATACTGTGAAATCCACAGCTTTATCCAGAATGAGCGCGGGCCCTATCTGTACGTTTACCTGACCGATGTCTGCAGATTCACCGCTTTTTGCAGTACTTCCGGCTCCGCTCTCAGCAGCAAATACCCATGCGCTTTGCGTCAGGATCAGGGTAACTGCCAGAAAGCATGCCGCCAGCCTTTTCATAAAATTCATACTCTTAACTCCTTTCTTCTTGAATTGTATCAGCCATAGGCTCATACAAACGCAGTCAAAAACAGCTGACTACATTTTGTGGATTTTACCATAGATCACAAAATTATACAACAATATTTTGTAATTGAATCCTTACAATTCTGTTACGTTTTTCTAATAAAAAAAACTGCTGAAAAAAAGCAGCGCCATCAGGCATGTCTTGCGTAATTTCAGCAGTTTTTTATTTATTCATTTGTCCATATCGGAACGGCTTTTATATACGCTTGTTCAATACTTCCTTCTCATAAGCCTGCACTTCCTTCAGCCATTCCAAACCTTTGCCGGCGCCCTTTTTCTCACAGTAATAATCCCATACAAGCGCCACGGGAGCCGACTTGAATTCTTCTTTAAATGCCAGTCTTGCGCTGACATCTCCTTCTGCCTCCAGCTTCTTCATGTAATCGTTGGGCTGCAGCAGCGCCGCCAGAATGGCCTTTCTGGTGTTGCGCATACCAACACACCATGCCACGATCCGATTGATGGATGCGTCAAAGAAGTCTGTTGCGATATAAGTGCTGTCCAGCTTGCCCAGCCGTACCAGTTCTTCCATGATCGCCTTTGTCTCTTCGTCATAGCTCACAACATGGTCGGAATCCCAGCGAACGGGACGGGACACATGCAGCAGCACATTGTTGCTGAATGTATAAATGGATGCCAGCTTTGCAGAAACCATCTCCGTGGGATGATAATGGCCGGTATCCAGCGTCATGATAATATGATCCTTGTTGGCCTTCATCACATAGCCCATGCAGAACTCATGGGAACCTGCCGTATAACTCTCCAGACCGATGCCGAACACTTTTGACTCAATCCCGTCTACAACATCCGTCACATCCTCCGTCGCTTTAAAGATCTGGTCATAGCTGTCTTTCAGCCGCAGGCGGGGACCGATGGTGTCCACGGGAAATTCCTTATCGCCATCAGGCGTCCAGTGATTGATGATACACTTCTTTCCTGTCTTATCCGCAAAGTACTGCCCGATCCGGCGGCAGCGGATGCCATGCTCGATCCAGAACTTCCGCACCTCTTCATCCGCGCTGGACAAAGTGCCGTGCTCGCTCTTCGGATGAGAAAAGTAAGTGGGGTTAAAATCCAGCCCGATATTCTTCTTCACGGCCCAATCCACCCATTTTTCAAAATGACGGGGTTCGATCTCATTGCGGTCTACGAAGGAATCCGCCTCCTGATAGCTGGCATGGAGATTCACCTTCAGCTCGCCTGGAATGTATTTCATCGCTACATCCAGATCCTGACGAAGCTCGTCGGCTGTGCGGGCTTTTCCGGGATAGTTTCCCGTTGTCTGGATGCCGCCGCTCAACGCCTTGTCCTCGCTGTATTCAAATCCTCCCACATCGTCTCCCTGCCAGCAGTGCATGGAGATGGGGGTGGCGTCCGCAATGCGGATCGCTTCGTCTACATCCACTCCGTACTGGGCAAAATATTCCTTTGCAGCCTGATACCCCTTTTCTACATCATACATCTTTGATTACCACCTTTCATTTTATTTTTTTGGCGCCTCACGCCTCTTAAGTCCGTGATCTTCTCTCAGGATCAGGAAGCCGTCTTTGTTCCGGCATCTTTTTTCTTTACAATAATACAGTCTCTCGGACATTCCTTTGCGCATAATCCACAGCCCACGCACTTGTCATAGTCGATCTGGGCCAGGTTGTCATTTACGGTGATGGCGCCGAATTTGCAGGTTCGCTCACATTTCTTACAGCCGATACAGCCAACCTGACAGACCTTCATCACGTCCTTGCCCCGCTGCGCGGAATGGCAGCGTACCCGCACTTTGCTGCTTGCAGGCACAAGGGTGATCACATGGTTCGGACACTCTTTTACGCATTTTCCGCAGGCGATACATTTTTCCGGATCCACGACCGCAATGCCGTCTGCGATCCGGATCGCGCCCTCACTGCACACCTTCACGCAAGAGCCGTATCCAAGACAGCCGAAGCTACAGGACTTTGCCCCAAAGCCCGGCACATAATAGAGCATCTTGCAGTCTCTCTCTCCTATGTATTCATAATCCCGGCCGGCATGCTCGCAGTCTCCGGCGCACTTTACAAAGGCGGTCATCTTTACCGTCTCGCCGGCTTCCACACCCATGATCGCCGCTATCTTGTTTGCCGCTTCACTTCCGCCTACAGGACAGGCGTTCACTTCCGCCTCTCCGGAGGCGATCGCAGCAGCCAGACCGTCGCAGCCCGGATATCCGCAGCCGCCGCAGTTGTTGCCGGGAAGACATTCCCGCACTGCAAGCTCTGTTTCATTGACTTCAATCTGAAATTTTTTACCGGCGACGCCGAGAAGAATACCGATCAGGAGTCCCGTCCCGCCTACGGCAGCCGCCGCTACAATAATTCCGGTCATACTCAGCACCTCCTAAATCAATCCTGAAAAGCCGAAAAAGGCAATGGCCATCAATCCGGCTGTGATCAGCACGATAGGCGTGCCCTGAAAAGACTTGGGCACATCATTGTATTCCATTTTTTCACGGAGCCCCGCAAGAATCACAATGGAGATGGTAAATCCCACTGCTGTGGCAAATCCGTTGACGGTGCCTCTCAGCAGGAAACTGCCGAGAGATGCTTCCCCGTATTTCTGTACGTTGGTCAGCGCCACGCCCAGCACGGCACAGTTGGTGGTGATCAGGGGCAGATATACGCCCAGCGCATTGTACAGACCCGGACTGATCTTGCGGATCACCATTTCCACAAACTGTACAAGGGCTGCGATCACAAGAATGAACACGATCGTGTCCAGATATTCCAGACCGAAGGTAACTAAAATTCCCTGATAAACCAGACTGGTCACTGCGGAAGCGATGGTAATGACAAAGATTACCGCCGCGCCCATGCCTCCGGCAGTCTTTACGTTTTTGGACACGCCAAGGAAAGGACAAAGACCGAGAAACTGACTCAGCACGACATTATTCACAAGCGCGGAGCCGATGGCGATCATCAGTAACGATTTATCCATTTATGGTTCCCTCCTTTTCCTTTTGCCCGTTTTCTTTGCCGGCAGCGTCTTCTTTGACACCGGCCGTTTCCGGACCGGAAGTCATGGTAAAGAGACGCCCGCCGCAATTATGATTGCCGCATCCGCTGCAGTCCGCAGCAAGACAGGGGCTGTTGCTGTCATCGCCCTTCTTTGCTTTGATCTTGTTCTGCAGCGCCGTCAGCGCAGCCAGCACGAAAAACGCGCCCGGCGCCAGCACAAAGATGGTGACCGGCTCAAAGATCTGGGGCAGGGCAAATCCGAACACCTTACCTGAGCCGATCAGTTCACGCACAAGTCCGATCACCGTCAGCGCCAGAGAAAAGCCAAGGCCCATGCCCAGTCCGTCAAAGATAGAGGGCAGTACGGGGTTTTTGGAGGCGTAGCTCTCTGCTCTTCCCAGAATGATACAGTTTACAACAATCAGCGGGATATACAGACCGAGACTGTCATACAGTGTAGGAATAAAGCCTTCCAGCAAAAAGTCCACAATCGTCACAAAAGAAGCGATCACCACGATGTAAGCGGGAATACGCACCTTATCGGGAATGATATTCCTCAGCATGGAGATCAGCATATTGGACATCACCAGCACCACTGTGGTGGAAAGGCCCATGCCCAGTCCGTTGATGGCGGAGGTCGTCACCGCAAGGGTGGGACACATACCCAGCACAAGAACAAAAGTCGGGTTTTCTTTTATGATACCGTTATACAAACGCTCTACGCACCGATTCATCATTCACCCTCCTCTTTTAACCGTTCATGGAAATAAGCAAGTCCCGCGTTGACGCCGTTTGTCATTGCCTTTGTGGTAATGGTAGCGCCGCTGATGGCATCGATCTCATTGTCCGCCGCTGCCCCGGATTTCGTATAGGTAAGGCTCTCCGCCTTTTTTCCGGCAAATTGATCCAAAAACTCTGGCTCCCTGGCCTTCATGCCAAGCCCGGCGGTCTCGCTGATAGATAAAATCTCCAGTCCTGTCAGCTCCCCGTCATTGGAAACACCCATCATAAACTGAATGTCTCCGCCGTACCCTTCGCCGGAAGTCACCGTCAGCACATGGCCCAACACCTTTCCGTCCTGATCCAGCGCCGGGATCACTTTGTCGATCACATCCGCCGGAAAGTCCGAAACAACGCCGTCATCGGGCATCTCATAAGAGGTATCAAAGGATTCCGCCTCTTCAAACACTGCCTCGCAGGCCTTCTCCTCACGAAGCCGCTGCTGTTCTTGAATAGGGCTTTCGGTCACCTGATGGACAAAGCCCAGAAGAACTCCTGAAATAAGGGTGATCACCGTAAGAATCACCGTATTTTTTATGATTTCTTTCATCGACGTTCCCCTCCTTTTCCGAAAGGCTTAGGGACAGTGATCCGCTCGATCAGGGGCACCAGCAGGTTGCTGATAATAATGGCATAGGAAACACCCTCCGCGGAACTGCCGAACACACGGAAGATTCCGGTGAGAATACCGAGCAGCACACCGTAAATGATCTGCCCGGCCTTGGTAATAGGGGAAGTCACGTAATCCGTCGCCATAAACCATGCGCCCAGCATCAGGCCGCCGCCTGCAAGATGGGCGGCCAGAAAATGAACGTCAAATCCCTGTCCGATTCCTCCCTTTCCGAACAGTCCCATAAAAATGAGAAAGGTCACCAGATAAGTGATGGGGATCCGGATCGTAATCACGCCCATCAGGATCAAAAACGCCGCGCCGATCAGTATGGCAATGGCGCTTGTCTCGCCGATGGCGCCGGGAATGTTGCCTGTGATCATGGAAAAGGTATCGACGGACTCTCCCGCTTTCAGCATAGCCAGCGGCGTGGCCGTGGTATATGTATCCGTTGTAAAATTCGTCATATAACCGGCAAAGGAGATCACAAGAAAACATCTTGCCGCCAGCGCCGGATTCATGAAGTTCTGACCAAGGCCGCCAAAGAGCTGCTTAACAACCAGAATGGCAAAGACCGCGCCCAATGCGCCGATCCACAAAGGCGCCGCAACGGGCAGGTTCATGCCCAGCAAAAGCCCCGTCACAACGGCGCTGAAATCCGTAACCGTAATGGGCTTGTGCATAAAATATTCATATAAATATTCTGTGATCACAGAAGCGGCGATGGTGATGAGAATATGTAAGGCCGCCCTGTAGCCAAAGTGAAAAATTCCATAAGCAGCGGCAGGAAGCAAAGCGACTACTACCATCTGCATAATATGTGTGGTACGCACACCCGCCCGGTCATGCGGCGAGGCGGAAACATGATACAATTCGCTCATGGTCTCTTTCATCCTTTCTGCTGTCTTTTTTCTGCCAGAATCGTTCTCTTCATGGATTTAATGGTGTGGGTCAGATGCCTTCTGGCAGGACAGACATAACTGCAGCATCCACATTCCACACATTCCATTCCGTTTAATTTTTCAAAGGCTGCTTTATCGCCGTGGAGCGCCGCTCTGGACAGCCTTGCCGGAAGCAGTTTCTCCGGACATCCTTCTACGCATCTGCCGCAGCTGATACAGGCGGTCGGCTCAAATCTTGCCACCTCATCCTTTGTCAGACACAGGATCGCCGAGCTTGTTTTCATCACCGGCATGTGCAGGTCAAACAAGGCAATGCCCATCATGGGACCGCCGGAGACGATCTTTTTCGTATGCTCGCTGAATCCCCCTGCCTTTTCCAGCAGTTCCTCATAGCCGGTTCCGATGGGAACCAGAAAGTTTCCCGGATCCAGCGCGCCGTCTCCCGTCACCGTCATGACCCGGTGCATCAGCGGCCTTCCTTCCACTACCGCCCTGCGAATACTGTACAGCGTGTCCACATTCTGCACAATACAGCCAAGATCCGCTGGAAGCTGGGTACTGGAAAGGGCACGTCCCGTCACCGCATAAATCAGCTGCCGTTCAGAACCCTGAGGATATTTGGTTCTCAGCACCTGAACAGAAATATTGGACTCACCTGCTACGATCTGCCGCAGCTTCACGGCACAGTCCATCTTATTGTCTTCCACTGCCAGAACGCCTTTTGCGTGGGGAAACAGCTTCAGGATGATCCGCAGGCCGTCCACCACTTTTTCCGGCTCCTCCATCAGCCGCCGGTAATCCGACGTCAGATAAGGTTCACATTCCGCGCAGTTGGCGATCACATACTCTATTTTCTCAGGCTCCTTTGGGGAGAGCTTCACGTGAGTGGGGAACCCTGCGCCGCCCATGCCGACGATTCCCGCCTTCTTCACAGCTTCCACGATCTCTTCCCCGGAGCAGCTGTTCCAGTCTCGCTCAGGGGGCCACTCTACTTCTTCATGAAGACCGTCGTTTTCAATGACAATGGCGTCTCCCATCGCCCCCGAAACCATTCTTCGCGGTTCAATCGCTTTCACGGTGCCGGACACGGTGGCATAGATAGGCGCGGACACAAATCCGCCCGCCTCAGCGATCATCTGTCCTGCCAGCACCCGGTCGCCTTTCCCTACGACGGGCTTTGCCGGCGCGCCGATGTGCTGCATCAGCGGGTAGGCCATTTCCTTTTCCGGCACGATCCTGCGGATTTCCTTATCCTTTGTAAGGGCTTTTCCGTCGTTGACCGGATGGATTCCTCCATGAAAGGTCGCTATTTTCATATAATTCCTTCCCTTCTGAAAAAATTATGTTACAATATACCTGTTATTACCATAAGAAAGGCGATGAATCATTTGCTGAAAACTGAATACATCATAAATCCGCCTGACATTCGATATCTGTCTGAGAATCCCGAAAAAATCTTATTCTTCGACATTGAGACAACCGGCCTTTCCCCGGAGCGTTCTCATCTCTACCTGATCGGCTGCGCCCGTGAAGAACAGGGGCAATGGATTCTCCGTCAGTGGTTTGCCCAAAACTCTTCTGAAGAATTTGCGATTCTGGAGCAGTTTTTATCGGTTGTGAAGGATTGCCGGCTTCTTGTCTCCTACAACGGCGCATCCTTCGACCTTCCCTATCTGCGGCAGAAATGCCGGGCGTATCTTCTGCCGGATGCTTTTCAGCCCCTGCCCATGACAGATCTTTACCGGGAACTGAAACCCCTCCGGAAGCTGCTTGCGCTCCCTCAGCTCAGGCAGGCGGATGTGGAACGCTGGCTCGGCCTGTACCGGGACGACTGCTACAACGGCAAAGAGCTGATCACAGTTTACCGCCGGTACCAGAAAAACCAGGACAGGGAACTTCTCTCCGCGCTTCTTCTGCACAACAGGGAAGACGTTGAGGGGATGACCGTCTGTACAGCCATGCTGGCCTATCCTGACGCAGTCTCCGGAAATTACAGCTTTCTGAAGGGCAGCGCTGATGACAGGCAGTGTACCTTTCAATATCAGCTATCTGCCCCGGTGCCAAAAGCCGTCCGCTATGTCTGCCCTCAGGTATCGCTGCAGCTGGAGGAAAGAACCCTTACACTTTTCTTTCCCATAAAAGACGGCAGCATTTATCTATATCTGCCCGACCATGAAAATTATATGTATCTTCCTGATGAACAGCTGCTCATCCATAAAAAACTGGCCAGGCTCACAAAGCCTTCCAATGCCCTGCCTGCCACGCCGGAGACATGCCGCAGGAAACTATCTGTCGGCCGGCAGCTTCTTTCTAATGAGCGCAACGCCCTCCTGATCGCCGGCCAGACCCTGCAGTGGCTGTTCAGGCGCTAACATGGACTGACATGAATTATTGCGAAAAAAGATAGAATGTGCATCTTTGCCATTCTATCTTTTTTTCATCTCATTTACTCACGACATCCGGACGCTTCGCTGTCCTGCGCCCGGCCCGGATCAATTCTCCGGCGTCTCTTCACTTGTTTCTTCTGCGGCGGTTTCCTCCGCCTCTGCTTCAGGCGCTTCTGCCTCAGGTACTTCCGCTTCCGGCGTCTCTGCCTCGGGAGCCTCTGCAGTTTCCTCTGTATCGGAATATACTGTTTCTGTCTCCTCCGTATCAGCAGCCGCCTCCAAAGCAGGTTCAGCCGCCCCTGCCTCCAGCGCTTTCATGCTCAGGCTGATCTTTTTGGATTCAGCATTGAACGCAATGATCTTTACCTCTACTTCCTGTCCTACCTTCAGCACATCGGAGGGCTTCTCCACATGCGCCCGGGAAATCTGGGAAACATGAAGAAGTGCGTCCACGCCGGGCTCAAGCTCCACGAAGGCGCCGAAATCCGTCATACGTGCGATCTTTCCTTTTACGACATTGCCAACCGCATATTTTTCTTCTGCGTTGATCCATGGATTGGTCTCATCAAACTTCAGGCTCAGCGCAATCCTCCTGTCATTGATGTCCTTGATAAATACCCGGAGGGTCTCCCCGGATTTAAACAGCTTCTTCGGATTTTCCACACGGCCCCAAGACATCTCAGAGATATGTAACAATCCGTCCAGACCGCCCAGATCTACAAAAGCGCCAAAGTCTGTTACATTTTTCACAACGCCCTCTACTACATCACCCACGGAGATCCGCTGAAGGAGTTCCTGTGCCATCTTTTCCTTCTGTTCGATGATCAGCTGCTTTCTGTCACCGATGACTCTTCTCTTCTTCGGGTTGAACTCTATGATCTTAAATTCGATCTCCTGTCCGGCATATTTTGACAGATCCTTTTCATAAGTATCTGATACCAGACTTGCGGGAATAAAAATCCGGGACTCCTCAAACACTGCGCTGAGTCCGCCGTTCAGCACCTGTACCACCGGCGCCTTGATCACTGTACCTTCATTGAAAGCGGCTTCCAGCTTCTCATTGCCCCGTTCGGCTGCGATCGCTTTGTAGGACAACGCTACCTGTCCATCTCCGTCATTGACCTTCAGCACCTTGGCCTCCATGGTATCGCCTACATGCACAATCTCTCGCAGATCGGCGTCCGGTACGTTGGTATAATCATTCCGTGCGATAATACCATCCGCTTTGTAACCTATATTCAAGATGATTTCATCTTCTTTTACACCAATTACGGTCCCCTCCACGATTTCTCCGTTATGAATCGTCTTTAACGATTCCTCCAGCATTTGTTCAAAATTCATTTCTGACATTCTTTTGAACCTCCTCGATAATTTTCTTTGGGGTTGAAGCCCCGGCGGTGATACCGATACTGTTGTAGCCCTGCATACTTTGAACATCCAAATCGCGCAGTGTCTGAATGTAATAGGTGTTTTTGCATTCCTGTTTACATATCTCGTATAACTTCTGCGTATTGGAACTATGCCTGCCTCCGATGACAATCATAGCCTCTACTTTTTTTGCAATCTGCCGTGCCTCACGCTGTCGCTCTTCGGTTGCGTTACAAATCGTTTTCACACATTTAATATTGTACCCCTTTTTTTTAAGAATTTCAACTAAATCTTTAAATTTGTTGTTGTTAAATGTCGTCTGGGACACAACGCAGATGTCCATGGGCTTTTTCAGGAAAAATTTCTCTGCTTCTTCCTCGGTTTCGATCACTGCGGCTTCTGTTTCCACCCATCCCCGGATCCCTTTTACCTCCGGATGGTCGGCATTTCCGATGATGATGATAAAACTGCCCTTTCTGCTCTCCTCTGAAACGATCCTGTGGATTTTTTTTACAAAGGGGCAGGTCGCGTCCACGCAGTGCCATCCCGCACTGGAAAGTGCCTCATATTCCGCTTTGGAAATCCCATGGGAACGGATGACGACCGTGCCGGGAGACCCCTTTTGTTCCCCCTTCGGCGCCGATCCCTCCTCCAGTATCTTTACGCCCTTTTTTCGCAGATCCGCCACCACTTCATCGTTGTGGATAATGGGGCCGTAAGTATATACCGGCATATCCTTCTGTACGCCGGACTTCTCCTTTTCTTCCGCCTGCCGGTATACCGTCTGTACAGCCTGCTCTACACCAAAGCAGAATCCGGCCGTCTTTGCCAGAATTACCTCTCTCAATCTATCATCCCTTCTTTAAATCCGAGCCCCGGCCGACTCAGCCAGTCGACACATTTTTTCCAGCACCTGCTCCACCGTCAGATCGGAGGAATCCAGAAGAACGGCATCCTTCGCCTGACGAAGAGGCGAGATCTGCCGATTCATATCCTGCTCGTCTCTTGCAATGATATCCTGCTCCACCTCCGAAAGGCTGCAGGGCTCCTTCTTCTCCATCAGTTCCCGGTATCTGCGCTGGGCGCGGACCTGCACGGAAGCAGTCAGGTAAATTTTCAGATCCGCATCCGGCAGCACGTATGTGCCGATATCCCTGCCGTCCATCACCACATCGGCCTTTGCCGCCAATGCCCGCTGCAGATTTACCAGTTTTTCCCGCACCTCTTTGATTTTGGCGCAGGCAGAGGCCATCAGGCCCGCTTCCTCTGTGCGTATCTGGTCGTTGACATTTTCCCCGTTCAGGATGACCTGCTGAACGCCCTGTTCATAACGAATTTCAATATCCGCCTGTCCACAGAGGCGTCTCATCGCCTCGGCATCCTCCTTCTTCACGCCAAGGCCGGAAAAATAGCAGCCCATAGCCCGATACATCGCGCCTGTATCCACATAGATATAACCCAGCTTCTCTGCCAGCTTTCTGGCAATGGTGCTTTTGCCCGCTCCGGCGGGGCCGTCTATCGCAATACTGATACTCATACTTTCCTCCGTTCCGATGCCGCAGAACTGCCTGCAAGATAAGCGGTGGACCATGCGATCTGCAGGTTATAACCGCCGGTCAGGGCATCCAGATCCAGCATTTCTCCGGCAAAATATAAACTTTTTACCAGTTTTGATTCCATGGTGGCGGGATCTACCTGTCTTACGGACACCCCGCCCTGTGTGATGATCGCTTCCTGATAACCTCTTGTTCCCGTGATGGTAAAAGAGAATCTCTTTGTAACCTCCACAAGCCGCGACCGCTCCTCTTTTGTGACCTCATTGACCTGCTTTTCCGGGGACACCCCGCTCCGGGACAGGATCACCGGAAGCAGCTTTCCCGGATAAAGGGAGGAGATCACGTTTTTGAGCTGCCTGTTCCTTGCCTGAGAAAACTCCCGCAGAATCCGTTTATGCAGCTGTTCCTCCGTCAGCGCGGGTTTCAGATCGATGATCAGCTTTAACCGCTCCTGAGGAAGCATCCGGCTGGCATAACTGCTGGCGCTTAAAATCAGCGGGCCGCTGACGCCGAAATGGGTGAACAGCATCTCTCCGAACCCCTGATACAGGCATTTTTTTCCGGACAGCAAAGATATCGACACGTTTTTCAGCGTCAGTCCCTGCAGGCTGGCCGCCTCCGTCTCCTGCACCTCCAGCGGCACCAGAGCGGGTACGCAGTCCCTGATCTGATGTCCGGTTTCCGCCGCCAGCCGGTATCCGTCTCCGGTTGAGCCTGTGGAAGGGTAGGACAACCCGCCGCAGGCCAGGATCACCCCATCGCCCCGGAGGACTTGTCCGTCCCGCAGGCGCACCCCCGTCACCCTCCTGCCGGAGTCCTCCGGCAGTGTCTCTGTGACAAGCGCGTTCACCTCCCTCTGAAGCAGGATCTTCACGCCCAAACGTCTCAGTTCTCTTTCCAGCGCCCGGATAATGTCTGAAGAATGATCGGACACAGGGAACACCCTGTTGCCCCGTTCCACCTTCAGTCTGACTCCCAGCCTTTCCAGCAGCGCCATCAGCGCCTGATTGTCAAAACAAGAAAAAGCGCTGTATAAAAATCTGGGATTGCTGACTACATTTTGAAACACCTCGTCCATATCTGCGGCATTGGTCACATTGCACCGGCCTTTTCCGGTGATAAACAGCTTTTTCCCCAGCTTTTCGTTCTTTTCGATCAGCGTCACCGCCGCTCCGTGTCCGGCTGCGGCCAATGCCGCCATCATGCCTGCCGCGCCGCCGCCTGCGATCAGGATCTCCCTCCTGTTGTCACTCATGATTTTTCTTTTCTCTTCTCCTTTCCCGCATCCGGATGCGCAGCTTCCGGAACAGAAAATTAAAATAAAAATTGATGGCGCCGCACACAAGCATAAAGTACATACAAAAATACAGCCACATCATGATCAGCACAAGTGTTGTCAGGCTGCCGTACATAGACAGCCCGTTGAAATAATTCACATAGATAGAAAATGCAAAAGAAAACAGCATCCACGATACCGCGCAGAGCAGAGCGCCGGGAAGCTGGCTCACCAGTGTCGCACGGCGGTTGGGAAGTGCCACATAAAAAATATCAAATACCAGTGTCAGCAATGTAAGTACGATCAGGACACGGTTGGACATAAAAATATCCAGCACCTGTCCCAGCAGAGGCGCATTCTCATACAAAAACGCTTCCAGACGGGTGCCGAACACCACCAGCAGCATCAGGATTACAATGGCCGCCAAAAAAAGCAGGGTACTGAACGCAGCCCGCAGGCGCAGTAAGATCCAGGGGCGGCTCTCTTCGATCTCGTAGACGGAATTCATCCCGTCCGTCAGCGCATGGATCCCTTTTGCGGAAATCCATATCGTCACCACCGCCGTAATGGACACCAGCGCCGGGGATCTGGAATAGATCTCCTGTACAATGCTCACCACAATCGGCTGCAGTCCCTGGGGGATATAATTGGTGATCCCCTCTTCCAGCACGCTCTGGGTGACAGGGATAAACTGGACTGCGGACAATAAGAGCATCAAAAAAGGAACTGCCGACAATATAGTAAAAAAGGCAGTTTGCGCGGCAAAAGCGCCCACTTTATCATTTTTAATCTTGTTGATAAAACCCATTACCATTTTTACTGCTGACATTTCACGAACTCCTTTGACAGTTGTATTATACACTATCCCATCCTAAAAGAACAGTTCCAATTTTATTGTTTTTTATTTCCTGTTTTCAACTGTCCAACCCCGTACAGAGCGGCTTTTCAACTCCTATGATGAAAAATGGGACCGCCGCAAAACCATCGTCGGCAGAGCCGGCGGCATTTTACAGCAGTCCCTTATCTTTTCAGTTCTTATGTCTTATTGCTGTTCTATTATACAGGATACGCACCGTTTTCGGTATCGGCAAACTTGGCGTCTACTTTTGTCTTCTGTGCTTCCCGGTATTTGAAAAATTCCGTGGCCACCTGCGGGAACAGCGCATAGCTGAGTACATCTTCATCCTGCTCCTTATACTGCTCCATCTCGCTTTCCAGTGTCTTCAGCTCCGGCTGCAGCAGATCCGCAGGACGGCAGGTGATGACCTCGGCATCCCCGATACATTTCTTCTGCACCTCGGGATCAAAGGGTTTCACCGTCGCGCCGTAGTGACCGGTCAGAATGTCTTTTGTCTCCTTTGTCACCATCTTGTAGCGCTCACCCATGAGTACGTTGAATACGGACTGGGTACCCACGATCTGGGAAGAAGGTGTGACAAGAGGCGGCTCACCCAGATCCTTGCGTACTCTGGGAACTTCCTCCAGCACCTCATAATATTTATCCTCCGCGCCCTGCTCCTTCAGCTGGGAAGTCAGGTTGGACAGCATACCGCCGGGAACCTGATACAACAGCGTCTTGATATTGACGCCGAGGTTTTTAGGATTGAGCAGCCCGCTTTCCAGCGCCTCGTCACGGATAGGCCGGAAATAGTCCGCAATCTCTGCAAGCAGATTCTGATCAAAGCCGGTGTCATATTCTGTGCCCTTAAAGGTCTCTACCATCACCTCGGTGGCCGGCTGGGAAGTACCCAGCGCAAAAGGCGATATCGCGGTGTCGATCACGTCAACGCCTGCCTCCACTGCTTTCAGATAAGTCATGGAAGCCACGCCGGATGTATAATGGGTATGAAGCTGGATAGGAAGAGACGTTACGCTCTTCAGTTCAGAAATCAGCTCGGTTGCCTTATAGGGCAGGAGCAGGCCTGCCATATCCTTGATACAGATAGAATTTGCGCCCATTTCTTCCACACGTCTGGCAATGTCCTTCCAGTAGTCGATGGTGTAGGCGTCCCCCAGCGTATAGGACAGCGCCACCTGTGCGTGAGCGCCCTCCTTATTGGCCGCCGTCACCGCCGTCTGCAGATTTCTCAGGTCGTTGAGGCAGTCAAAAATGCGGATGATATCGATTCCATTAGCCGCAGATTTCTGTACAAAATACTCTACCACGTCATCCGCGTAGGGACGATATCCCAGAATGTTCTGTCCGCGGAACAGCATCTGCAGCTTTGTATTCTTAAATCCGTCCCGGAATTTCCGGAGACGTTCCCATGGATCTTCTTTCAAAAAACGCAGGGATGCGTCAAAGGTTGCGCCGCCCCAACATTCCACAGAATGGTAGCCCACTTTGTCCATCTTCTCCACGATGGGCAGCATCTGCTCTGTCGTCATACGGGTAGCGATCAAAGACTGATGGGCGTCGCGCAATATGGTTTCGGTAATTTTAATTGGTTTTTTCTCTGCCATAATCTATATTCCTCCCTTGTTATACTCCAAATACTGCCATAAATACGCCGGCAGCAACAGCGGTACCGATCACGCCGGCCACGTTAGGTCCCATCGCGTGCATCAGCAGGAAGTTTGTAGGATCTGCCTCCGCGCCCACCTTCTGGGAAACTCTGGCTGCCATAGGTACTGCAGATACGCCTGCAGATCCGATCAGCGGATTTACCTTGCCGCCGGTCAGCTTGCACATCAGCTTTCCAAAAAGCACGCCGGCAGCAGTACCAAAGGCAAACGCCACCAGGCCAAGTAACACGATGAACAATGTCTCTTTGTTCAGGAACGCTTCCGCACTTGTGGTAGCGCCCACGCTTGTGCCCAGAAAGATCACCACAATATACATCAGCGCATTGGACGCGGTCTCTGTCAGCTGGCGGACAACGCCGCACTCCTTAAACAGATTACCCAGCATCAGCATACCCACAAGGGGAGCGGTGTTGGGAAGCAAGATACATACCACGATGGTTACGATAATGGGGAACAAAATACGCTCCAGCTTGGAAACTTCCCGCAGCTGCTCCATTTTGATCTTCCGCTCCTTTTCCGTTGTCAGGAGCTTCATAATGGGAGGCTGGATAATGGGAACCAACGACATATAAGAATATGCGGCCACCGCAATGGGCCCTAAAAGCGACGTCTGTCCCAGTTTGCCCGCGATGAAAATAGAGGTGGGGCCGTCTGCGCCGCCGATGATGGAAATGGCTGCCGCAGCCTTATCGCCGAAACCAAGGAAGATGGCGCCGAAATAAGCGGCAAAAATACCGAACTGTGCCGCCGCGCCCAGCAGAAAGCTCTTGGGATTGGCGATCAGGGGACCGAAGTCCGTCATGGCTCCTACTCCCATAAAGATCAGAGAAGGCAGGATCGACCATTCGTCCATCAGATAGAAGTAATGCAGCAAGCCGCCAACACCGTTGCTGGTATCTTCAGGCTTGGCCATGATGTCGGGAAAAATATTAACAAGTAATATACCAAAGGAAATGGGCACCAGAAGCAGAGGCTCATACTTCTTTACGATGGCCAGATATAAAAATATACAGGCTACCAGAATCATCAGGTAGTTGCCCCATGTCAAATTGAAAAATGCGGTCTGATGTACCAGATTTCCTAACGTATCCAGTATGTAATCCATGAATAGACCTCCTATGCAAACATTTTGGATGACAGCTTAGTTCAGAGTAGCCAGTGTTGCGCCGACCACGACCATATCGCCCACGGATACATCAATGCTTGCAACAGTACCGTCCTCAGGTGCCACTACCGGAATTTCCATCTTCATAGCTTCAACGATCACCACCGGATCGCCCTTCTTGATTGCCTGACCCACGCTTGCTTCAATCTTCACAACCTTGCCCTGGGTAGCGGCCTCCACCTTGATCCCCCCTGCGTTTCCTGCAGCCGCAGGTGCGGGTGCGGGTGCTGCGGGCGCTGCTGCCGGTGCAGGTGCCGCTGCCGGCGCGGCGGGAGCAGGTGCTGCGCTGCCGGCGCCTTTCTCTTCTACGGTCACATCATAAACATTTCCATTTACTGTAATTGTATAGCTTTTCATTTTTTCCTCCATTCTGCCGGTTGACGGCATGCGATTCTTTTTCTGTTACCATTTTCTTTTCTTAATGGAACGAACCACAAAGCCGTCTGTGGTCGTTGTCCCCATAGCGGCTGCCACCGCCGCGCTGATCACTGCGATCAGCTCTGTATCATCTGTCGGCTGCGCCGCAGGCCCAGTTATATTTGCAGCAGCTGCAGGCACGGCCGGTACCGGCGCGTCGTTTACAGCTTCTGTCTTCTTCTGTTCTTTTTTTCTGGCTCCGGATCCCGGAAGGTACTTCAGCAGGGAGATCACAAAGCTGATGAGAATCAGTACCAGAAATACGATCGCCATGCCGATCAGCGTATTCATTCCCGCCTTTGCCATCAGCTGGCCCATGTCGGCCTTCTCCGTGGATTCATAGCTGAACCCGAGAACAGACAGATCTTCATCCAGTGTGATCGTCTGAAGATATTCACCGTTCTCACCATTGTAAGTGGTCTTCAGTACCACGGCGCCCTGTCCTTCCTCCACGGTTTCCAGAACAGAGCCGGTAGCCTCGCTTCCCTGAAGCTGATCCCTGAGAGAATTAAAATTTCTGTAGCCCTGCGACAGATCCGGCAGCGTATCTTCACATTCCTTTGCCGCACTCTCCAGCTCTTCTTCCGTTGAAAGCAGCAGGCTCTTATGGAAGTCCTCTGAGAATGTCTGGAAGTTCTCAATGCCCACGCCGTCATATTCTGTGATCTCTTCTCCAAAAACAGGCATACACATTGCCAGCGCCAGCACGCAGGTAAGAAGCAATCCGATTATTTTATTTTTCATTGCATTCACCTCACGAAATCGCGCCATGTTTTTTGGCCGGACGATCCTCTCTCTTTGTATACAACATCTCAAATGCGCCGATCACATACTTTCTTGTGTCCTCAGGCGCGATCACCGTATCTACATAACCTCTTCTGGCCGCGTTCTCAACGCCGGACTGGGTCTTTTCATACTGCGCGGCCTTCTCTTTGATCAGCGCCGCTTTATGCTCGCTTGCCTGAATCTCCTTGGCATAGATAATCTTCGCGGCAAGTTCCGCATCCATGGTCTCAATCTTCGCGCTGTCCCATGCGTACATCATATCAGCACCCAGTGATTTTGAATTCATCGTCAGATAAGCGCTGCCTGCCGCTTCGCCGATCACCACATTCACCTTCGGCACGCTGGCGTTCACAAAAGCATAGGTCAGCTTTGCCGCTGCCTTTGCCAGCTTTCGCTCCGCACATTTGCTGGAAGCAAACCCCTTTACGCCGGTCAGTGTCAGAAGCGGGATCCCAAAGGCATCACAGAAGTTTACAAAATCCGCCGCCTTTTCGCAGCCTTTTATCGTCAGCACCGGTTCAAAGGATTCCAGCGTCTCTCCGGCCTCGTCTCTCAGGACGGTTCTGTTCGCCACGGCGCCCACGGTCATCCCATTCAGTCTCAAAAAGCCTGTTACCATGTTCTTTCCGTATTCGCCCTTGATCTCAAAAAATTTATAATCGTCCCCGATCAGCCGCAGCGCCTGTGCGGCGTCCCCTGCAATGGAAGCGATCCCCGCGCAGGCCCGGTTCAGGTCGTCTGTACAGCCCGGGGCCACTGCCTCATCTTCATTATTGCCCGGAAGCAGGGAAATCAATTCACGCACTTTTGCAATTACTTCCGGCTCACTGCCGGCTACATCTACCATGCCGCTTTCTCTGGACTGAAAATCAACGCCTGCGGTATCGCATTTTTCAGCTCTGTTTCCGTCCACGGCATCGGGACTGTTCACAAACAGCTTCCCTTTATCGGTCATGAAAGTAAAGTCCGACAGCGCGGATGAAACCGCCATGCCGCCGCCGCATGTGCCGAAAATTACATCGATCTGCGGAATCACACCGGATGCAAGCGCCTTTCTGGCATAAATCTGCCCGAAACCGTTCAGCGCGTCCGAGGCTTCCTGAAGCCGGATCCCCGCACAGTCGATCATCCCAATCACAGGCGCTCCCATCTTCATGGCCATATCATAGATCCTGACGATCTTTTCCGCGTGCATCTCGCCCATGGTTCCGTTCAGAACGGCAGCATCCTGACTATACACATATACAAGATTACCGTCGATCAGCCCATAGCCTGTGATGACGCCGTCAGAGGGAGTTGGGGAATCCTGCAAGTTGAAATCCGTGCTTCTGGCAGTCACTGCCCCGCCGATCTCAACAAAGCTGTTCTCGTCAAGCAGCGCGTCAATGCGGCTGCCTGCCAAGCTTTTGGTTGTACTACTCATAGTTGATCCTCCGTATTATTTATTTTTGTCCGATCCACACAGGTGAATCAAAGTTTCAAATTTCTCCGATTTTAGTATAGGCTTTTTTACAGGAAAAGGCAATAGGTTTTCAAAAATAATCTGCTTTTCGGACATACTTTTTCCCTCACAAAGGCATAATAACACAGAAGCAAAGATTTTATGCAAAGGAGGCTCATTGCCGTGAAAGAAGAACAGAACAGACCCTTTACGCCGTTGACAGATCCCAACGGCCTTGACAAGGATTTCGATTATCTGACCAACTCCTGCTCCAACTGCGAATGTACCGGCCTGATCCCCGCCGACCTGAAACGGGACGGCGCGCTGGAATCCTATCAGGAGGTTTACGCTTACCAGCCGCCTAAGATCGTCAAAAAAGAAGCCGATCAATAAATGCCAGGAGCAGGCGCTCACAGATCCTTTCCAATGAATAAACAGGAGAAGCAGGGCTTCCTCAGCCTTTCTGCTTCTCCTGATCCTTTTCCGTTATTTGCCATCTGATTTTATGTATCACATTTGATCATATACAGGACTATATGATGCCGTCACCATCGTCATCATCCATATCTCCGTCCGGATCATGATCAAAATCCGGTTCATCCGGCATCATGCCCGGGCCTCCTCCCGGCGGGACAATGGTTCCATAAAACTCTTTGCCCACCACATTTTTCTGATGACGGATCTCCTCTATCATATCCGACAGAAGATCACAGACCTGATTGGGATTTTTGATACTTTCAAGAAGGATTTCCTTTTCCATATCCGCCTTTGTCACAAGCACGATGGTCCCGGTTCCGAAAATCTTCTGAGACAGGCTCCGTCTCAGCTGAATATCAATGATGCGATACAAAAGTGTCTGATCCTGTACGGAATTGATCAGTCCCCGATCCACAAATACCCGGCCTCTGCGCACACAGTATTTTGTAAACGTAATAGGGAACCACATAAAATGCTTCCTGTCTTTCCAGACGATCTCTTCATCTTTATTTGGCTTCTGATTTTCTTTTGCCATGGCATTTCCTCCTTCTGTATCGCGCTGTTCAGCTGCTGTTTTTATTTTACTCCCATTGACAAAAAGAAGCAAGATTTTTTTATCAGGCGCAGAACTGCTTCAGGATCTGTTCCAGACTCCATCTCATGTCCAGTTCTTCTTTTTCTGACGCCGTCACAATAGGGAACTCCCGCATTACTTTCCCATCCAGAAGATACCGCACTTTTCCCACAGCCGTGTTCTTTTTTACAGGCGCGTTCAGGGCATCGGGGATATCCGTCTCGATCTGTACCTGTTCATTCTCTCTGAGAAGCAGGGCGATCTCCCCCTCCTCGCCTCCATAATCTGCTTTCAGCGGGACAACAGGCGCCGTTCCGTCCTCCTCCGGGACTCCCTTTTCCACCGGGACAGGCTGCAGGGCGATCTTTTCGAAAACATTTTTGTAATTGTAATGATCCAGCCCATAATTCATCAGCAGCCGGGTATCGGACCATTTGTATGTTTTATGGTTCGGCCATCCGCAGGCAAGCAGCGCCACGATAAAAATGCGTTCATCCCTCTGCAAAGCTCCTACGTAACAATAGCCTGCTTTTGCGGTAAAGCCCGTTTTTCCGGAAAGGGCGCCCTCCATCATGGTCAGAAATGAATTATGATTGCGGCAGGAAAAGCTTCTTGTTCCTTTCTGATTGGAAAAGGAATAGTGATCGGTTCGGGTGATGCGGAGAAACTCTTCGGATTTAGGAGAATCCATAATGCAGTAACGCATGATCCTTGCCAGATCCTCCGCTGTGGTGTGATGGGCATGAATCGTGCCCTTACTGTCTGTGATTGAAGCGTCAAGCCCGTTTGGCGTGACAAAAAATGTGTGATAACAGCCAATATCCCTCGCCTTCTGATTCATCATATCCGCAAATGCTTCCACGGAACCGCCGATCTGTTCCGCAATGGCGGCGGCGCTGTCATTGTGGGATTCCAGCATCAGAGAATAAAGCAGATCCTCCAGAAGGAACTGCTCGTTTTCCACCATACCAAGGCGGACCTTGGGCATAGCGGAGGCTTTTTTGCTGACCGTCACCACATCTTTCTGATGTCCCGATTCCAGTGCAAGGATGCAGGTCATGATCTTGGTGGTGCTGGCCATAGGCAATTCCTCAGAGCCATTTTTTTCATAAAGCACACGGCCGCTGTCTCCATCCATCAGAACAGCGGCTTTGGCATAGAGCTTTAACTGCTCCCCTTCCGTTTGGGATGCAAACGCCGGGCATTGGAGGATCAGACTAAAGAACAAAAGGGTAATCGTGAACAGCGCAGGAAATTTTTGTCGACCCATGTAAGACCTTCATCAAGGTGGCTTTCTTTAACTATATGAAAAAACGTCCGATTTAGACCTGCACTTTCAGCTGCATTTCCTCTTCCGCTTCCTGTTTGAACTCCTCCAGCTTTTCCGTGGAAAGGGCCGGCAGCTCGTCCACCGACTGTACGCCGAAGCATCGCAGGAACTCTTCCGTGGTGCCAAACAGGATCGGTCTGCCCGGCGCGTCCAGTCTGCCAAGCTCTTTGATCAGATCATACTCTAAGAGCTTGTTGACTGCGTGGTCGCTTTTCACCCCTCGGATCTTCTCGATCTCCAGACGGGTTACCGGCTGCTTATAAGCGATGATGGCAAGGGTTTCCAGCATTACATCCGTGAGTACGTGCTTTTTGGGCTGGGTAGCTACCCGCAGGATCGCCTCATAATAATCCGCTTTTGTGCAGAGCTGCACGCTGTCCTCCAGCTCGATCAGGCGGATCCCCCTGTCGGAACTCTCATACTGCTTTTTCATCGTCTCAATAATGACTTTCGTATCATCCATGCCCAGATCCAGCGCTGCCGCAATCTTTTCCACAGGTACGGACTCTCCCATGGTAAACAGGATCGCCTCAATGGAGGCTTCGTAATTTTTGTTATTCATACGCGTTTTTACTCCTCCCCTGCAATCTCAGAGGTAATGATGATATCATCAAACAGCCCCTCCTGCTGGATCCGGATCTGCCCGGTTTTCATCAACTCCAGTATGGAGAGAAAAGCCGCGATCAGATCTGACCGGCTGTTCTGCTTTTCCAGCAGCTTCCGGAAAGAAAACCGTTTGTTTTTCTTCGCATAGCTGCGCACATAATCCATCTTTTCTTCCAGACTGACTTCTTCCTTTTCGATGGTGCCGAATTTGCTTCTGATAGGGTCGATCTTATCTGTCTGACGTCTCTGCAGATCCTGAAAGATCTGATACAGCTTTTCCAGATCCAGATCCTTTGTCAGCTGTTCCAGATCCACCGGTTCTCTGTATGCCCTTACCTCCTCCGGCAGATCCGGCTGGCGGTACATGGCCTTTCCCGCATAGATCTGCCGGTCCTTCAACTCATAAGACATGTATTTATACATCTTGTATTCCAGCAGCTGCTGAACCAGCTCCGTCCTTGGATCTTCCTCCTCGCCCTCCTCATTGACCTCCGGCGGGAGCAGCATCTTTGCCTTGATGCTGATGAGCGTGGCCGCCATTACCAAAAACTCGCTGACCACGTCCAGATCCTGTCTCTGCATTTCCCGGATATATTCCAGATACTGGTCCGTAATCTCTACGATGGGAATGTCATAAATATCGATCTTGTTTTTTTCAATCAAATGCAGCAGCAGATCCAGAGGCCCCTCAAAGACCTGCAGCTTTACGGGTATCGCCATAATCTTTCCTCATTCTGTAAATGTTAATACAATCAGCTCCGGCCGGTTGAACAGCCGCACCGGAATGGTGTGCGCGCCCAGTCCTCTTGACACGATCATTTTATGGCTGCCTTTTTCATACATCCCGCCGCTGTAACGGGGAAAAAATCCCCTGTTGGCCGAAATCAGTCCCCGCCCGGCCAAACGCACCACTCCCCCGTGGAGATGTCCTGAAAGAGTCAGATCCGCGCCCCATGCGGCATAGGCGTCAAAATAATCGGGAGAATGTGCCAGCAGGATACGGAATACGCCCTCCCGCGGCGCAGGCAGCGTCTGACGCAGATAGGCGTCCTCCATTTTTGTATGCCGGAACCGCTTATAATAACGCCGGTCCATCTCCAGCCCGTATACATCCGCCTCTGCATCTCCCAGCCGGATCCTGCGCCGCTCATTGTGGAGCATCTCCACCCCGCAGCTTTTTAAACGGCTGTCATAGTCCTGATAAACATTGCCATATCGTTCCGGATCGATCCGCATCCGGTACTCATGATTGCCCATGCCGTAATAAATGGGATATTTTTCAGCCAGCGCCTCTATCAGCGCCGCCGCAGGCTCCGTGCTCTTCCCCGGGATCGCCACCGGAAAATCCCCCGCAATGAAAACGGCTTCCGGAGAAATGTCGTCAATGGCGCGGAGCAGCCTTTCATTGCCGTCACCGTAAACCTGATTGTGCAGATCCGCAAGCACCACTGCCCTGACCGGATGATCCCTGTCAAAGCAAGGCGCATGTATGGTATATTCATTAATCTCAAAATGTTTCTTCTCCCAGCTGCTCCTTGCAAGGGCCGCTATGCACAGGATCGCCGCCAGAGAAATCAGAATCCATATCATTTCAAGCTCGCTCCAAAAGGTCGCATATTAAAAATCCATGGTTTATTATGCGTGTTTTTTGCTAAATATTCAAGCACATTTTTAAAGTTTTCAAAAAGCAGTGAGAAAACCCTGCTTTTTCTACCCCTTCGCAGTACAGAATATCCACGCTTCCGATCTCCTGTCCGTTTAATTTGTACACTGCCCTTCCTGCTTTTGCATTTTCCTTTATGGGCGCATTTACGGAATCCGGTAGCTCAATGATCTTTTCCACATTCTCCAGGCTGGTGCCGTCCAGACTCATATAATGAAACGCAGAATCATATTTCACCGGAATCTCTTCTTTCACGCCCAGTTCCACAGGGACCGTTCCCAGCTCCTCCTCATTTTTGTCCTCATATACACTTGCCACACTGAATCCATAATTCAACAGTTTCGTGGCGTCTCGAAACCGCACCTTGTAATCCGGGGCTGCCAGAATTACCGCGATCAGCTCCACCCCGTCCTTTTCAGCAGTTGCGGAAACACAATATTTTGCCAGACTGGTACTGCCAGTTTTCAGGCCGGTGGCATACTCATACTGTTTGATCAGCTTGTTGGTGTTTGTAAGCCCGAATTCGCTTGTTCCTTTTGCGGTGGTGTGCGTGATGTTTTCCATCCATATTGTGGAATACTCATGTATCTTCGGATATTTGGTGATCAGTTCCCGGGACATCAGCGCAATATCCCTTGCGGTAGTCATGTGGTTATCCGTATCCAGACCGTTGCAGTTTTCAAAGTGTGTGTTGGCCATGCCAAGTCCCTGGGCGCGCTCATTCATCCGGCTCACAAACTCTGATTCCGTACCGCATATATGTTCCGCCATGGCTACACAGGCGTCATTGGCTGAAGCCACTGCAATACACTTGATCATGGTGTCTACCGTCTGGGTCTCACCGGGCTCCAGAAACACCTGGGAACCGCCCATGCTGGCTGCGTACTCGGAGGTTGTCACCGTATCCTCCAGATGGATTTTCCCCTCTTCAAGGGCATCAAAGATCAAAAGCAGCGTCATGATCTTGGTAACGCTTGCCGGATGATATTTTGTGTCCGCATCCTTCTCCCAGATCACCGTACCTGTGGACGCCTCCATCAGCACCGCCGCAGGCGCGGAAATCTCTTCTGCAAGCTCTGCGCCGTGGACATACGCCGGATCGCCCAGGCAGAGCATGCCGATCATCACAAAAGACAAAATGGCCGAAATAACTGCTTTCATATACAGCCCCCAACTTCCTGTTCTATATAACAGTGTAATCGGTTGAAGGGCAGATTATGACAGTTATCACGGCCATTGCCGGTTATCATCCTTTAAAAATCATCTGTTTTCTGTATCATCAGTCGCTCTCGTCCAGTCCCTTTTCCTGCATCCGCTGAATATCCGGGAAGGCCGACAGCATGGGCTTTTCTGTCTTGCCCTTGATCCTGCGGTCCACATAATTCTTCGTAATCCGGTATACAACAGGGGACAGGGTAATCACACCGATCAGGTTGGGGATCGCCATCAGGCCGTTGAAGGTATCAGACAGATCCCATGCCAGATCCAGGCTCATGGTCGCGCCGCAGAATATAAAGATCACGAAGATTACTTTATAAATATTGGTTGCCTTCTCACCAAACAGATATTCAATGGCTTTGGATCCGTAATGGCTCCATCCCAGCACTGTGGAAAAAGCAAACAACAACAGCGCAACCGCAATGAACATGGGGCCATAGCTTCCGAACACGCTGCGGAAGGCTTCGCCTACCAGAGAGGAATCCGGCGCGCTGCTCAGCACCTTTCCTGTATTCAGATCCACAAGGCCGGAGGACAGTACCGTAAGCGCTGTCAGCGTGCATACCACTATGGTATCGGCAAACACTTCAAAAATACCCCACATACCCTGGCGGACAGGTTCCCGGACATTGGAGCTGGAATGTACCATAACGGAAGATCCCAGACCTGCCTCATTGGAGAACACGCCCCGCTTCATGCCCCACGTAAGGGCCAGTTTGATGCCGGCGCCTACAAATCCACCTCCTACTGCCTTTAAATGAAACGCGCCCCTGAAGATCGCCATGAAAGCGGCCCCCAGCTTACTGTAATTCACGCCGCAGATCACCAATGCGCCCACCACGTATGCAATCGCCATAAAAGGCACCAGTTTTTCCGTTACGGAAGCAATCCGCTTGATGCCGCCCAGTATCACCAGTGCCGCAATGAGCATCAACACAATGCCGGTAATAAAATGTGGCACATGAAATGCAGAATTCATATTGCCGGCAATGGAATTGACCTGACTCATATTGCCGATGCCGAAAGAGGCCAGAAGGCAAAACAGGGAAAACAGCGTCGCCAGAATCGCGCCCGCCTGCTTCATGTGCTTTTTGGCGCCCAGCCCGTCCCGCAGGTAATACATGGCGCCGCCGCTCCATTCACCGCTTTCATTCTTTCTGCGGTAGTATATGCCCAGCACGTTCTCGGAATAATTGGTCATCATACCGAAAAATGCAACGATCCACATCCAGAAAATCGCGCCGGGTCCGCCGGAGATCAGCGCCGTCGCCACGCCCACGATGTTTCCTGTGCCTATGGTAGCCGCAAGGGCCGTACAAAGGGACTGGAACTGAGAAATGGATTTATCTTCCCTGTCCGTATGCTTTGTAATATGCTTATCCGTAAAAATACTGCCCAGCGTATGTTTAAACCAATATCCGATATGGCTCAGCTGGAACCCTTTGGTGAGAATGGTCATCAAGATGCCGGTTCCCACCATCAAGATCAGCATGGGGATTCCCCATACAAAGTTATTCACCGCTTTGTTGACCTGCTCAATGATTTTTATCATGCCTTTTCCTCATTTTTTCTTTCTTTTGTATCTATGCGCAAAAAAGGGCTGGTAGTATTTTTACTTCCGGCCCTTTCCGTTCCCTTATCACACATACAAAAACAATCTCTGCCAATTACTTCAAAAATTGTCGTAAATAAAAGCTGCGGGCTTCTATTCGTTCCAGTTATGATATACTTCCTGTACATCATCATCTTCATCCAGAAGATCCAAAATGCGGTTCATCTTTCTGATATCCTCCTCATCAGTCAGATCCACATAAGTCTGAGGGATCATGGTGACTTCCGCATTGGCCATAGGTATGCCCGCATCCTCCAGCGCCTGTCTTACATCACTGAAATCGTCAGGATCTGTGATAATCTCAAAGCTGTCCTCTTCCTCGTCGGAAAAATCCTCAGCGCCCGCATCCAACGCAAGCATCATCAGCTCGTCCGCATCTCCTGTATATTCTTCCTTGCCGATGATAATCTGCCCTTTCCGGTCAAACATAAATGACACGCAGCCCTGGGTGCCCACATTGCCGTACCCCTTTGTAAAGGCGTTTCTCACATTTGCGGCAGTCCTGTTTTTGTTGTCCGTGAGCGCATCCACGATGATGGCCGTCCCGTTGGGGCCATACCCCTCATAGGTCACCCGCTCATAATTTACGGAATTGGCGTCTCCCGCCGCCTTCTTGATGCCTCTGTCTATCGTATCGTTGGGCATATTATTTGCCTTTGCCTTTGCGATCACATCCCGCAGCTTGCTGTTGTTGGCGGGATCTGCGCCGCCCTCTTTTACTGCAACGGCGATCTCACGCCCGATGATCGTAAAAACCTTTCCCTTTGCCGCGTCATTTTTCTCTTTCTTATGCTTGATGTTGGCAAATTTTGAATGTCCTGACATAATCTGTGTCCTCTTTTCTATTTCTTACTTTTCTTTTGGGCCTTTTGCCCCCATATCAGCCGCCGATCTGCACGTACAGTCCCGTCTCCGCAGCAGCCCTTCTCAGCCTGTGCATGTGTTCATACTCCGGGGGAAGGATATCCGGAAGCGTATATTCCCGGTTCAGCCCCGCATACTTGTCCTGTCCGAGCCGGTGATAGGGAAGCAGGTGCAGCTGCTCCACTCCCGGAAGGGAGGCCGCAAAACGGGCAATATCCATGATCTCTTCCACCGTATCGTTAAAAGTCGGAATCACAGGCACACGGATGATCAGTTTCTGTCCGCTCTGTGCAATCTTTCTTGCGTTTTCCAGCACCAGCGTATTTGGCTGGGTGGTAAAGGCTCTGTGCTTCTCACAGTCAATATGCTTGATATCCATCAGAAACAGATCCAGATAAGGAAGGATCTGATTTTTAATGATATCGAACTTCTGAAAGCCGGTGGACTCAATGGCGGTATTGATCCCCTCCTGCCTGGCGGCAAACAACAGTGCAGACGCAAAATCCGGCTGCAGCAGCGTCTCACCGCCGGACAGGGTCATTCCTCCGCCGGAGCGGCGGTAATGGGGCAGATCCTTCATGACCTCCTCCATAACCTCTTCTACCGTCACATCCTTGCCGTACAGCTTCGGCTTTCCGTCCCGGATCATGGTCTCCGGCTCAAAATGCTGGGATTCCGGATTGCAGCACCAGCGGCAGCGGAAAGCGCAGCCCTTTAAAAACACAATTGTCCGGATTCCAGGCCCGTCATGGATAGAATACTTTTGTATGTCAAAAATCCGTCCTGTGGTCTTTAAATAATGTTCCATATATACCTCTTAGAACCCCTGTGTGGTCCGGTTGATGATATCATCCTGCAGAGATTTTGACAGTGTGGTAAACAGTGCGCTGTACCCTGCTACACGGACAACCAGTCCCTTGTACTGATCGGGATGCTGCTGCGCATCCAGCAGCGTCTCTCTGCTCACTACATTGAACTGCATGTGCATGCCCTTCTGATCAAAATAGGCCCGGATCAGTGCGACAAACTTCTGCAATCCCTCCATGCCGCTCAAAGCGGAAGGATGGAACTTCTGATTGAACAGGGTACCGTTGGAAGCAATGCCGTGATCCAGCCGCGCAACGGAGTTTGCCGTAGCGGTAGGACCCAGCGTATCTTTTCCGGAAACCGGTCCCACGCCGTCCGCAATAGGTGTGTTGGCCAGACGTCCGTCCGGGGTAGCGCCGGTCTGCTGTCCCAGTGGAACATTGGCAGATACCGGATACAGTCCCGCCTGATACATGCCGCCTCTGGGATTTTTGTATTTTTCCATAGGCTTCGTATATGTATAGGCCACATCTCTGGCAAACAGGTCGATCTCCGGCAGGTCGTTGCCGTATTTGGGCAGTGCGTTGATATCCTCCAGCAGCTTGTCGTAAAACGCCTTCTTCTCCTGGGACACGCTTTCATCCCGCACCTGAAGCGCGATCTGCTCGATCTCCTTATCCGTCACCTGATGTCCGGCCTTTTCCAGTCCTTTGACAATCTGCAGCGTCAGATTTGACACCCGCTCCTTGGAAAGCCCTTTCCCGAAATTATCCTGCAGTGCCTCAGAAAACTGCTGCAGCGTATATTTTTTCTGCTCATAGACAAGGGACTTGATGGCATACAGCGCATCGGTCATGTTGGCGATGCCAAAGCCCTGGGGTCCGGTAAAGTTGTAGATGGCGCCACCCTGCTGGAGGGCCTTGCCTCTGCCGATACAGTCCGCAATCATACTGGACTGGAAAGGAAGGGGACAGCGTTCCCCGTGGGCCACATCGATACTGTTATCGGAATTCACAAGCAGCTGAATAAAATATTCCATCTGGCGCTTGTAAGCAGTATAAAAATCATCGAATGTCTTCAGGCTGTCAAGGGTTCCCGTCTGCAGGCCCACCTTGTCGCCAAATTCATACCCGTTGGAAAATACCATTTCCACAGGACGGCACATATTAAAGAACGCCGCGTCATGCCATCCATCAGTCTTGCCTCCCGCCTGAGGCTCCACGCAGCCAATAATACCATAATCTCTGGCATCCTCCATTGTGACGCCGCGGCTGAGCATGGAAGGAATGATCACCTCGTCATTGTAATAAGCCGGAAGTCCGATACCGGTCCTGGTCAGTTTTGCCGCCTTGATCAGCAGCGCGTTAGGCGATCCGTTCCAGACACGGATAGACAAGGACGGCTGAGGAAGCCGCACGTGCATGGACGCTTCTATACACATGCAGGACAGATCGTTGGTTACATCCAATCCCTCTTTGTCCTGACCGCCCACGATCAGGTTCTGGAACAGGCTGTAGCCTGCGAAGCCCTCTGCGCTGGCCGCGTCGCGGCACTTGTTCAGATCGTTCAGCTTGATCCAGATACAGTCCAGAAGCTCCTGTGCAAATTCTCTGGTGATCTTGCCGGATTCCATATCCGCCTTGTAATAAGGATACATATACTGATCGAAACGTCCCGGAGAAATGGAATGTCCGCTGGACTCCGTCTGAAGCAGCATCTGCACGAACCAGAAAGATTGACAGGCTTCATAAAAGCTGGTAGCCGGCTTTGCCGGAACCCGGGCACAGTTCTGGGCAATCTGCAGAAGTTCCTTCCTGCGCTCCTCGTCGCTGCATTTTTTCGCCTCTTCAAGGGCAAGCATGGCATAACGGTTCGCATATACTCCCGCCGCGTCGCAACACATAATGACTGCCTCCAGAAATGCGTTTCTGGTCGCATAATCGGGATCGTACCCGTGCAATTTGCTCTTTGCCTCTTCCGCTTCTTTTTTGATGCCCTCGAAGCCAATCTCCAGCACCTTCCTGTAATCAACGGTAAAGTGGCCGATGCCGTTATAGAAATAGTTGCCGGTAGTAAACATATTGTGCTTGATCGCCATCAGCGTTTCCGGCGCCATGTAGGAAGTTGCCAGATCACTGGTAGTCTTGCCGGGCCAGTACTTGTAAACCTCATGGAGCCGTTTCTTGGTATCCTCTGAAATGTAGAAAGGATCGGCCGATCTGTGTTCTACCGTGTCAAATTCAGCCTCCAGCCATTCAAAGGAATACTCCGGGAAAGTCTGGCAGCCCCTGGCCACCTGTGTATTGGAGCCAACGATCAGCTCCAGAGGACGGATAATAATGGGCAGCTCCTCACAGATTGCCTTGAACACCTTTCCTCTTCTGGTAATGATGGGCTCGTTTTCTGTCTCCTGATACACGCGGGTCACGATCTCCGCGCGGTCCGCCTCGATGGTAGGCATGTGGTCGAACAGATCGTCATACAATTTCTGGATCCTTGGTGATTTTTCAATATCCCCGTCAAAAAATTTTTTCACTGCACAGCACCTCTTTTACTTAATACTATCATTATTTCAAGTATACATTACCGCCGTGGAAATGTCAAACACCCATTTCATTTCCCGCCGTGCCATTTCCTCCCGTATCCCTGCTCCCAAAAGCATCCCCAAAGATGCCCGGCAGCGCCTGTGGGCGGCGGTTTTTCTCACTGCAGTTCAACAGGCTCCTCCGGCACAAACACCCTGTCCCTGATGGGGTTCCTGTCCGCCGGCACACGCTCCTGTGCCTCTTTTACAAAATACTCCTGGGCGCAAAGGCGAGTCTTTCCCCGCAGATCCTGCTTGGCGTAGCTGCCGTCCGGCTGCAGGATGTGGGCCTTCAGCGTATCCGCCAGCAAAATATCCAGTATATGGATCACTTCGTTTTTCAGACGCTTGTCCTCCACTGGGAACAGGATCTCCACCCGCTTATCCAGATTCCGGGGCATCCAGTCGGCACTTCCCATATAAACCTTTGGCGCGCCCCCGTTTTCAAAATAAAAAATACGGCTGTGCTCCAGAAAATTCCCCACGATAGAACGCACGGAGATATTGTCGCTGACGCCGGGAATCCCGACCTTTAAGCAGCATATTCCCCGGACGATCAGCTCGATCTTCACGCCCGCCGCAGACGCCGCGTAAAGCTCCGAGATGATCTCTCTGTCGCAGAGGGAATTCATCTTCGCGATGATCTTTGCTTCCTTGCCCTCCTTGGCGTTTTTGGCCTCTCTTCGGATCAGCTTCACGAACCGCTCACGCAGCCACAGCGGCGCCAGATACAGCTTATTCCAGCTGGGCGGCTCGGAATACCCGCTGATCATGTTAAATACGGCCGTTGCATCCTCGCCAATGGCTTCGCTGCAGGTAAGCAGCCCCATATCCGTATACAGCTTCGCTGTAGAATCATTGTAATTGCCTGTACCAAGATGGACATAACGGCGGATGCCGTCCTCTTCCCTGCGCACCACAAGGGTGATCTTGCTGTGGGTCTTCAGTCCCACCAGCCCATAGATCACATGGCAGCCGGCTTTTTCCAGCATCTTCGCCCAGACGATATTGTTTTCCTCGTCGAAACGGGCCTTTAACTCCACCAGAACCGTCACCTGCTTGCCGTTTTCCGCGGCAAGGGCAAGGGCGGCGATAATAGGCGAATTCCCGCTGACCCGATATAGCGTCTGCTTAATAGCCATCACCTGTGCGTCTCGCGCCGCCTCCCGCACAAAATCCACCACCGGGTCAAAGGACTGATAGGGATGATGAAGCAGGATATCCTGTTTGCGGATCTTGGAAAAGATATCCCCTTCTCCCTGCATTTCCGGCACCGGGGCGGGCTTATTCTTCTCCGCCTTTAATTCCTCAAAGCCGGGCAGTCCGTACATCTTCATCAGAAATGTCAGATCCAGCGGCCCGCTGATCCTGAAAATATCCTCCTCCCGGACGGACAGCTCCCGGCGCAGCCACTTCAGCATCCGCTTGTCCATATCCTCAGCCACCTCAAGGCGGATCACTTCTCCCCACTGGCGTTTTTTGATCTGCTTCTGGATCTCCTTCAGCAGATCCGCCGCCTCGTCCTCATCTATAGTCAGATCTGCATTGCGCATGATCCTGTATGGATAGGCACATTCGATCTTATAATTCAAAAACAGCTGCTGGATATTGCGCATGATGATCTCCTCCAGCAGAATCACGGTGACCACGTTTTTCTCGCCGGGGATTTCCACGATACGTTCCAGCACGCTTGGCACCTGTACTGTTGCCATCTGCGTTTCCTTATCCTTTGTGATCACGGCGCCGATATTCAGGGACTTGTTGCGGATCAGAGGGAACGGGCGGGAAGAATCCACTGCCATGGGCGTCAGGACCGGGTACACCACCTCCAAAAAATACTGATCTACAAAGTGCTTCTGTTCCTTCGTCAGATTTTTGTGGGAGGTGACCACATTCAGCCCCGCTGCCCGCAGCGCCGGAAGCAATGACCGGTTATAGGTATTGTACTGGGCCGTCACCATTTCCTTTGCTTTCTCGTTGATCGCCGCCAGCTGCTCCTGGGGACGCATACCGGCAATGTCCGGTTTGTTGTATTTTACATTTACCATATCCTTCAGAGACGCCACCCGGATCATAAAAAATTCATCCAGATTCGAGGCAGTGATGCTCAAAAATTTCAGCCGCTCAAACAGGGGAATGGTTCTGTCTCTGGCTTCGTTTAAAATACGGTCATTAAACAAAAGCCAGCTTAATTCTCTGTTGTAATAATATTCCGGTGACAAAAGACCTTTATATTCTTCCATCGCTTTTCCTCTTTCCTATTGCTTGATTTTCTGCTTGATCAAAAGTTTCACACCGAACACATTCTCAAAGAATTTTCTTTTATCGTCCATCATACCGATCTCCAGCGTCATGTTCTGGGCGGAATTGATGGTAACGGTAAGCACATCCTTTTTCAGCACGGTCTTCACGGACTTGAACTTCTGGCGGTGTCCCTTGTCCATTTCATTGGCGATCCGCAGAATCGCCGTCAGCTTGGCTACCGTCAGATAATCCGCGCTCTGGAGATTGGCAGCCAATTCCTTGTAATCAGGGAATTCCATGGTATTGTATTTTGCCACATTGGCCACGATCTCCCGCTCGGTATGAGACAGGCCGATGATCTCTGTGGAGGCGATAATATTGTAAGTACATTCCGCGCTGTAGGACATACTGATATATTTGCCGCAGCTGTGAAGCTGGGCGGCCAGCCGTAACAGAAGCCGCTCCCGTTTCCCCATATCGTGCACGCCCTTCAGCCCGTCAAACAAGATCATGGCAAAGTTTTCCACAACTTCCGCATGCTTCGTATTGCACATATAACGTTTCGCAATGTTTTTGCCTGCCGCCAGAATGTCGTTTTCAAAATTGTGGGGATTTTTCAGATAATGGTTCTGCTCCGCATACTCATAAGCCAATCCCTCACACAGGGACAAGGACGGCGCCCAGATTTCCTCCACATCCATTCCCCCGATCAGCGACCGGTAAACGGCGATGGACTGATTCAGCAGCTCAGACACATCCGGGGAAATCTCCAGCTCCTCCGCGATCGATTCCGGGTCTTTTCTTCTATAGCTCTCCAGCTCCGCCATCAGCGCATCCTTTGACAGATAGAAAGACGGCTCGCCGTTATTTGCTTTTTTTATGATCTTTGGAAGAAAACTGCCCAGAACGATCAGATTTTTGATCTCCTTATCCTTTAAAAACAGCTTGCGGAAGTTGAATAACTCGCTGCTCATAAGCTCCTCCGCCATGCCGGACAGATCCGAGGTCTTTTCCTCCATGCCGGACAGCTTCTCCCGCAGGCGCATGGTGCCCATGCGGATATTCTGGGTAGTCACAAGACATTCCTTGTTGAACAGGGATATCTGCAGGCTGCCCTCCCCCACATCCGCAATGGCGGTGGGCTTTTCGATCATCTTCAGAAATTCCGTCTCCTGAAAGGCGATGGATTTATATTTGATAAAGCGGTGTTCCGAGTTGCTGAGAATATCCACGTGCAGCCCGGTCTTGCTCTTGATCTGCTCCAGTATCAACAAAATGTTGGAAGTTTCTCTGAGGGCGCTTTTGCCGCAGGCCCGGTACACATCCACCCGGTACCCCTCCATGATCGTCCGAAATTCCGTAAGGATCCGGCATAAGCTCTCGATCTTGTCATAACTGATATATCCAAAAGCGTATGTATCCGCTCCCAGTTCTGTCCGCTGACGGATGCAGTCAATTTCCTTCATTCCGTTTTTGGCGGAAATCTCAAAGATTTTCATGACGATTTCATAAGCGCCGATATCAATGGCGGCAAAGGTAGTCATTTTCATGGCAGATCCCCTTTTCCTTTCGATTGTCTTTTTTATTCTACTGTTTTCCTTTTGTACCTTCAAGCCGTTTTCCTGTTTTTTTGAAACAGCTTCCGGCAGACGCGGCATCGTAAGATAAAAAGCCGCGGCAGGAAAACCTCCCGCGGCAGCTTTTTTATCATGGAATATAGAGTTCGGAGGTTTTCAGCTTTACTACAACCTGCAGTGTCATCAGCGCGTCCATGGCGCTCACAGTCCCATCCCGGTCAATGTCGGCAAGAATCTGCCGAAGCGCATCCGCCTGTCTGAGCTTCACCACGTACTGCAGAATGAGAAGCGCATCTTCTGCCGCAACATCCCGGTTCAGATCCACATCTCCATACACATAAGGCTCCGCCGGCTCGTCCGGTTCTCTGGTAAGCGTGCCGCTGCTATTCACATACACTGTCAGAGACTGACTCCCCGTTCTGTCAAAAAGCTCCAGCTGAACCGGCAGGGAAGAAAACGCCAGATCATAGTAAAAAGCACGTCCCGTATATTGTACACCGGTTTCATAATCCGACGACGCAAGAAACGCCCCCGCAAACCGCATGGCATTCTCGTCTGTATTGCATACCGGGAAGCCCATCATCCCCTGCTCATCCAGCGCCTTCTTAAATTCCGGCGCAATGCCGGAGCCCAGTACCTTTGTTGTTTCCGGATCAAATTGTACGCTTCCCTGGGTCACCCAAAACGGCGTCTCTCCTGTGATTTCTATATACAGCCTGTTGCCCTCTAAGGACAGGCCGAGCCATGCCTCCTCATCGTCCTTCGGTTTTTCAAGATAAAACACCGACGGTTCCGGGGAAGGTGTCTCTGAAACGCCCGGCGTCGCAGAGGGTTCCAGAGAAGGCGTCATAGAGGGTTCCGGAGAAAGCGTTACAGAAGGTTCCGGGGAAGGCGTCTCTGAAGCAGCGGGCAGAGGCTCCAGCTGATAAGTACAGATCGTTCCTTCTCCCACAACACTCTCCGCCGTTCGGTAATACAGTATGTCATCCTCGATCCGCATACCGAAGATCTGCTTTTCGCCGCCGTCCACATTCAACAGACTTTCCATTTCCCCGTTTTCGGGATCGTATGTATATATGGAAAGCGGATTCTGAAAATAAATCTTCCCGCCATACTGATCCAGTCCCGCATACGCGCCCAATATATAAAATCCGTTTCCGGCGGCCCAGCTTCCCAGCTCGCAGATGCGTGTGCCTGCCCCGGAATCAAAATCGTAACTGCAAAACTGTCCGCCGCCCTCATAGCGGGTATAATACCACAAGCCATCCGCATACTGGAACGGCGAATAGGTTGTCCGCCAGAAATACTGATCATACGTCGTATCGGTGCAGACTCCCTCCGGCACAAAACCCACATGCCCGCTCTCAGCGATCCCTTTATCACTCCTGAGCAGATTTTCATGACTGGCAAGGCTGTACCTGTCTTCCACCGGATCGTCAAACGTCACGTCAACATGATACCAGTTACCATTCAGCTGCACCATATTCCATATATGGTGCATGGGAACGCTTTCCACCGGCTTCACCGGGATCCCAAGCCGCTTCATCAGCTCCGTAAAGACCAGCATATAGGCCTGGCAAACGCCTTTCCGGCTATGGAGAAAATTGTAGGCGTCATAGATACTGTAAGAGGTGTCATACTCATAATTCTGGGTCAGATAATCATGCAGGTACAGCACCTTTTCCATATCGCTCCATGATGTTTCGATCCCGCTTAGGATCGCGGATATCTCCTTTTCAAAAAATGCCCTTGCGGTGATGATCTCATCCGGCTCCATCGTATATTCAAAATACAGGTTTTTCACATAGCCGGTATTGGGTTCATAAGAACACCCGCAGCTGCTGTCAGCGTAAAAAAACTTTGGATTTTCGTTGACGACTTCCGCATAATAGTCATACCACTTTTCCATGCTGATCCGGTATTCCGAAAGATTCAGGCTTTTTTCCAGATGCTCCAGCGCGTCATAGATCGCCGCTTTGACTGCTTCCCCGTCAATCCCCTCCGCATATTCCGCGGTAATGCCGGCAGGCGCCGCGGCCTGTTCTGACAGAGGAAATCTCCCTTCCTGAATCAGCGGAACCCGCTTTTCCATCATGGGCAGCACAGAAGCCTGCAGCCTGACGGGAAACGCCGTAATCAGCAGGACAACCGTCAAAATCAGCGAACAACATTTTTTCATAGTCGGTACTCCTTAAAGATCATGTCCTTTTGTATCTCACATCAGATTCAGCAGCAAAACAGATTGTATCCCAGAAGCAGCAGAACCAGTATGATCAGAATACTCACGAATGTATTGGGCAGAAACAGCACAATGACCATGCCGCATCCCCCGCAAATGCACGCAAATCCAATTACCCGCTTCATCCTGATTCCCCCGCGATTTTCTGCTCATATCATCAATATATGCAGCCGATCGCAGGATATGCTACCCCTGCCTGCCTCTTCGATCTGTTTTAACTGCCGCAGCTGAATCATTTTTCTTCTTTATCGGTTTCCTCTTCCTCAAAGATCAGATCATCAATATCCACATTGACGTCTGAGCCTTTCTTTCCGTCATAGAACTTATTGACAAAATCAGGAACCATATCCAGAATCTTCGTGAGTCCGTCCTGATTCTTGATGTTGACGAGCTTTGTGGTCCCGTTCTGAATCACCAAAAGCGCGCAGGGGCTCATCTTTCCGCCCAGTCCGCCGCCTCCGTTGTCCTTTTTCTCTCCGGAGAAGGCGCCTGCGCCCACACCAAAGGAAACGTCAACCAGCGGCAGGATGATGGTATCGTTTACATGAATCACATCGCCTACCACCGTCTTTGTGGTGATGTATTGATCCATTCCCTTCAGCAGCGCCTGCATGGTATCTGAAAAATTATTTTCCCTGGCCATAGCCTTACCTCTTTCTGCCGCTTTTCGCGGACTTGATTTTTATCATTGTCAGTCATTGTTATTTCTGACTGTCTATTGCTGTTTCCATTGCCCGTAAGCAGTCCTGATCTGCCGATCCCGGAAAAGTCTCCAGCAGGCCGCCGCCAGCTTGCAGGAAAACATTCTGCCGGACAGTTTGAAGCTGCCCTCCAATATTTTTTCCTGAAAATCAGGGTCTATGCGAAGCTGCCCTTTGGTGGCGGGATAAAACAGCGCCACCGCGCCCAGGATCTGTCCCGTGGATGCGGGGTCGCCTGTGCCGAACCGCAGAGACACCCTGCATTTTCGCGGCCTGATATGCTTAAGAAAATCCCTCAGCTCCCGTCCGCAATGAAACAGCGCCTGCTTTGCGGACTCCGTCCCGATCCAGTCCCGGTATTGCAAAATCCGCTTCCAAGTGCGGCTGAGCTTCTCTCTGATCTGGGAGATCCGGCTGCGCAGCTGAGAAATACCCGCAAAAAACGCTTTTCCTTTCTCCCGGATCCTGCTCCATAGGCCGGGAGAAGCCCACTGTTCTTTTTCTTCGCCTGCTTCTTCCTGCTGTTGTGGGCAGGAAAGCTCCGTCTCTGTCGTAACCGGTTCATCCAAAGCCTGCCGATCCGCCTCCGCCTGCTCCTGAGCGTCCTGATCCTCGTCTTTGGGGGAAGGTTCGCTCGGTTTCTCCTTCCTGCTCTTTCGGGAATGGCCGGGGGATTTCTCCGCCCCGTTTTTCCACAGGGGGATCCCCAGCAGCCGGACCCGGAGGCTTGTCTCTCCATTTTGGTAAACCGCGGAAAAATGTACCAGATGCAGAAGCCATGAAACCGTCCCTTTTATATATGTGCCCGGCGAAGCCGTTCTGCTTTCTCCCTCCGCATGATACCGCACCGGCACGAACAACACAGCCAAAACCAGCAGGATCAGCAGCCCCAGCAGGCACAAAAGCAGGATTCCTATTATTTTTAAAATGAGAAACAATATATGTAGCATCTCACACTTCCTGTTCCTTTTGCTCTTCCCTGCTGCGCAGATAACCCCTGATGTCAAAATCACCGCTGCGCCGGTACACCTCGTCGATGATACTGGCAGCCACATGGCATGCCTCTCTCTTGCCCTTCGCCAGACCTATCACGTGAATATCCTCATAATGTCCCGAAAACCGAACGGGAATGATATCCAGCAGATTTGCGGGATTTGCCGGGAGGGCTACCAGAAAAATATTGCCTGCCCTTCCATTGTGCTTGATCTTCCGTATGATCTTTTTGTGTCTCCCGGCAATCGTTTCCCCCACATACAAATCAGAATACCATTTCATGTCAGTCACCTTGCTGATCCAGTTTTTTCAGCCGCGCTTCAATGGCCTCCACCACCGTCCGCAGCACTTTGATCCGCGCATAATATTTGTCATTGCCCTCCACGATCACCCACGGCGCATAGGTGGTAGAGGTACGGATCAGCATTTCGTCCACCGCGATCTCATAAGCGTCCCATTTTTCCCGGTTGCGCCAGTCCTCGTCAGTGATCTTCCAGTTCTTGTCCGGATTGGCCTGCCGCTCCTTGAAGCGCCGTTCCTGTTCATCCTTGTCGATCTGCATCCAGAACTTGATCACAATGGCGCCGAAGTTTGCCAGATGCCTCTCCATATCGTTGATCTCCGTATAAGCCCTGCTCCATTCATCTGCGGAGCAGAAGCCCTCTATCCGCTCTACCATCACCCGTCCGTACCATGTCCGGTCAAAGATGGCCACATGACCTGCCTTCGGCATATTGGTCCAGAAACGCCACAGATAGTGGTGGGCTTTCTCGATATCGTTGGGGGATGCGGTGGGATGCACGGCATATCCTCTCGGGTCCAGCGCCTGAGTCAGCCGTTTGATGGCGCCGCCCTTTCCACCTGCGTCCCAGCCCTCAAAGCCCAGCACTACCGGTATTCTTCTCCGGTACAGCTCACTGTGCAGCAGCGACAGCCGATTCTGCAGTTCCTTTTTCTGCTTCACATATTCCTCTCTTGTCAGTGTGTTTGACAAATCAACCTTGTTCAGTGAGGAGGAAGTCATTTCCTTATCCTTGTTCAGCCTGCTGTCGATCACAGGCGGTTTTTTGTGTTTGCGCTTCTCCAGTTCCTGCTCCAGCACGCCTGCCACGATAGACAAAATCTTTACCGTAGCAAATCTTCTGTCCATGGCCTCTACAACTTCCCACGGCGCATAGGCAGAATCTGTACGGCGCAGCATTTCCTCGCAGATCTCAATATATTCGTCATACTTCTTATTGCGCTTCAGATCCGCGTCTGTTACCCGCCATGCAGTCTCCTTGTTGTCCAGCAGCTTCTTCATCCGTTTCTTCTGCTCATCCCTGGAGATATGGCAGAACAGCTTGATCAGCACCATGCCATCATCCGTCAGCTGCTTCTCAAAATTCTTGATCTCATCATAAGCGTCCGTCAGCTGCTTCTCGCTGGTGCTGCCGTCAAAATAATTGGCGCTGACCCGGCGGTACCAGCTGCTGTCGTAAATATTGATCCGCCCTTTGGGAGGGAGCATATTCCAGAACCGCCACAGAAAAGGATAATGCCGCTCCTCCTCCGTGGGGTCTTTTACAGCGTAAACCGTAAACCCTCTCGGATCCAGCGGCTCGATCAGCTCATTTATCAGTGTACCCTTTCCCGCGGCGCTTAATCCCTCCACGACGATCATCACCGGGATTCCCTGTTCCTTGCACGCTCTCTGCAGCCTTCCAAGGCGAAGTCCAAGCTCGTCGCTTCGCTGTTTATACAGTTCTTTTTCCATTTTTTTGGAAAGATCGATTTTTTCCAACATAAGCGTCCCTCCTCTTTTTCCTGCTTTACAATGATATTAATAATCATTGTTTTTATTTTACCAAAATCTTGAATAAAATTCAACGGCATTTCAAAAGGAAATCAAAAACTGCCCCGGTTCTTTTCCGCCTTTTTGAAAGGCCAAAAAGACTGCAGGGCAGTTTTATGTATCTGACTATGGATTTTTACTGATCTGATGAGCCGGAACCGTCTGTTTCATCCTGACTGCCGCCGTCCTCATTCTGTCCTTCATCGGGCTGCTCCGAAGAGGCCGCGTCCTTGCTCTGATCAGAGGCTGACTTCACGGAGTAGGGTTCAAAAGTGTAGCCCTGCTTCTGTGCGTCACTGATAAAATCGCTGAGGATCTCCGCATTTGTCCGGGAACGGGCGCTGAGCAGATAAATAGCGCCGCCGTGGAGACATTTTTCAAGAATTTTTAAGGAATCCTTCTCCTTCGGCTGCTTCGCCATATCATAGTCCTTATAAGAAAAGCTCCAGAACACACTCTGATAATTCAGGTTGTTCACCATTGCAAGAGACTGCTGTGTAAATTTCCCGTTGGGATAGCGGAACAGACACATCTGATAGTTGAAATGGCTCAGCATATAATCGTGAAGATCGTTGATCTCTGTCCGCTGCTCCTCCAGGCTGGCGGTGATGATCCCCTTCTGGTCATTGTTTGCGCTGTGGTTGCCAATGATATGTCCCTCGTCAATCATCCGCTGCACCAGCTCCTGATTGCTCTTCACAAAGGGAAGCGTCACGAAAAAGACAGCCGAAATCCCGTTCTCCTTCAAAATATCCAGGATCTGCCCCGTATAACCGGCTTCATAGCCTTCGTCAAAGGTCAGGTAGATCTCTTTTTCCTGATCCGGCATAATAAACTGAGCCTGATATGCGCCGTATTTTTCCTGAAAATCCAAAGCGCCTGTGGGCCGGTTATTTTCGTCCGTCTCCGTGCCGGGAGCCCAGACGATCTCCTCGCTGCTCAGAGAATTCACATCCTGAATCTTTTCATTCTCCAGCGTCATTCCCTTGGGAGGTTCAGTCTCCTCCCCTTTCTGGGAAGTCTTGACAATGGCCCTGGCAATCTCCTTGGCGTAACTCTGCAGATTCTCATCCAGCAGCTGGTTGTCTTTGTCGCTGGTCATAAAGCCCAATTCGATCAGGCAGCTGGGCATCTCCGTATCCCTGTTCACCTGATAATCGGAGTTTTCAGATCCCTGAGAGCCGTACCGCACGCCTCTGTTTTCTGAAATACCGGCTTTTTCCAGTCCGGCCATAATGTTTTCACCCAGCTCATAAGAGCCGTCCGGATTGCTGCGGGCCTTTGTGGGCACATAGATTTCTATGCCGTTTGGCGTTGCATCCTCGTTAGCATCCACCGCATTCCGGTGAATGGACACAAAATAATCCACCTTTGCATTGTTGGCAATATAGCCTCTGTCAGACAACTTATAAAAGGTATCGTCTTCTCTTGTCATCAGCACCTGTGCGCCTAACGCCTGCAGTTCTTCCCGCACAGCCAGCGCCAGTCTCAGCACATCATCTTTCTCATTTCTCTTTCCGTCCGCACTGCTTGTCCCGGGATCATAGCCCCCATGTCCCGGATCCAGACAGACATACAGATCCAGCGTAGGCGTCGGTTCATCCTCCATGGAAATGGTGGAGATATCGGGCATCGCCTCATATCGCTCCGCCAGCACAGTCTCACTGACGCTTCGCGATCCCAATCCGGTAAAGATCGCCTTCACAGCAAATCCGATCCCCAGGACCACCAGCGCCGCCATGCAGAACATACCGGCGATGATCGCTGTTTTTACAATCTTTCTCAGTCTTCTTTTTCGTCTGCGAAGTTCGATAATCCTGCGTCTTCTGGCACGCTGGTAGGCTTCCTCAGAGGAAAACTGGCTACGTCTTGGCATATCCTGTCTATTCATAACAGTAACTCCTCATTTCAGTAACTCCTCATTTGCTTCAATAATTTGTTTATTTCTGCGAAAAAACAGGCTGAAACAGTAGTTTTCACTCCAACTTTTTTGGTAAATTTTTTTAAGTATACAATAGTTTTACACTTTTTTCAAGTTTTTTTAACAACCCGGTAATATTTATCTCCCGGGTTTGTGTATTTTTTGTCGATAGCTGTTGAGAAATCCTGTTTTTTCTTATTATATTTTACTTTTTTTGCCGTATTTGCTCTTGACCTTTTTACCACAAAATCTTATTATATATGTCAGGGAAATATGAAATTTTATTTCCGTTATCTTACCTACTATTTTACAAGGAGGAAACTACTACAATGGCAAGAAAAATGAAAACCATGGATGGTAATCACGCAGCCGCTCATGTGTCCTATGCGTACACAGACGTTGCCGCCATCTATCCGATTACCCCTTCATCTGTCATGGCTGAGGCCGCAGACGAATGGGCAACGCAGGGAAGGAAAAACATCTTTGGCCAGACTGTGCAGATTACAGAAATGCAATCTGAAGCCGGCGCCGCCGGTACCGTACACGGTTCTTTGTCCGCAGGTGCGCTGACAACTACCTTTACGGCTTCTCAGGGTCTGCTGCTGATGATCCCCAACCTTTACAAGATCGCCGGCGAACTGCTTCCCGGCGTATTCAACGTATCTGCCCGGACGATCGCCAGTCACGCATTGTCCATCTTCGGAGATCACTCCGATGTACTGGCATGCCGTCAGACAGGCGTTGCAATGCTCTGTGAGGGCAGCGTACAGGAGGTTATGGATCTGACCGCCGTTGCACACTGCGCAGCGATCAAGGGTAAACTTCCTTTCATCAATTTCTTTGACGGTTTCAGAACCTCCCATGAGATCCAGAAGATCGAGACATGGGACTATGAGGATCTGAAGGATCTGGTGGACATGGACGCCATCGACGAATTCCGCCGCAATGCGCTGAATCCCAACCATCCCGTTGAGCGCGGTTCCGCTCAGAACCCTGACGTATTCTTCCAGGCACGTGAGGCTTGCAACCCTTACTATGACGCCCTTCCCGGAATCGTTCAGGAATACATGGATAAAGTAAACGCCAAAATCGGCACCGATTACAAACTGTTCAACTACTACGGCGCTCCCGATGCGGAGCATGTGATCGTCGCCATGGGTTCCGTATGTGAGACCATCGATGAGACCATCGACTATATGCTTGCTTCCGGCGCCAAAGTCGGCGTTATAAAAGTTCGTCTCTACAGACCTTTCTGCGGACAGGCTCTGGTAGACGCCATCCCCGACTCCGTGAAGCAGGTTACGGTTCTTGACAGGACCAAAGAGCCCGGCGCTCTGGGCGAGCCTCTGTACTTAGATGTTGTTGCGGCACTGAAGGGTTCCAAACTGGATTCCGTTCCCGTATTCTCCTGCCGTTATGGTCTGGCATGCAAGGACACCACACCTGCGCAGATCATTGCTATCTACAACAATCATGAGAAGAAGATGTTCACCATCGGTATCGAGGATGATGTGACAAACCTTTCTCTTCCTGTAGGCGAAAACGTGGTGACCACACCCGCTTCCACCATCAACTGCAAATTCTGGGGTCTGGGCGCTGACGGTACTGTGGGCGCCAACAAGAACTCCATCAAGATCATCGGCGATAACACCGATATGTATGCCCAGGCATATTTTGATTACGATTCCAAGAAATCCGGCGGTGTCACCATGTCTCACCTCCGCTTCGGAAAGGATCCCATCCGTTCCACCTACCTGATCACCCGGGCTAACTTCGTGGCTTGCCACAATCCCGCTTATGTACGTAAATACAACATGGTGCAGGAGCTGGTTGACGGCGGTACTTTCCTGCTGAACTGCCCTTGGGATCTGGAGGGTCTTGAGACTCACCTTCCCGGTCAGATGAAAAAATACATTGCTGACCACAATATCAAGCTTTACACCATCGACGGCATCAAGATCGGCAAGGAGATCGGTCTGGGCGGACGTATCAACACCGTTCTCCAGTCTGCATTCTTCAAGCTGGCCGACATCATCCCTTCAGACAAGGCTATCGAGCTGATGAAGGCTGCTGCCAAGGCGACCTACGGAAGAAAAGGCGATAAGATCGTACAGATGAACTATGACGCCATCGACCGGGGCGCAACAGACGTTGTGGAAATTCAGGTTCCCGAAAGCTGGAAAAACGCAGCAGAGGAATCTCTGGCTGTTACGGTTGAGGGCGACAGCGACGCCGCTAAATTCGTAAAGAACATCCAGATCCCCATCAACGCACAGCAGGGCAATCAGCTTCCCGTATCTGCATTTGCAGATTACGCGGACGGCACCACTCCTTCCGGTACTTCCGCTTATGAGAAGCGCGGCATCGCGGTGGATGTTCCCAATTGGAAGCCTGAGAACTGTATTCAGTGTAACTTCTGTTCTTATGTATGTCCTCATGCTGTTGTGCGTCCTGTAGCATTGACTGCAGAGGAAGCGGCCAACGCTCCCGAAGGCATGAAGATGGCAGATATGACCGGTATGCCCGGCATGAAATTCGCCATGACTGTTTCCGCACTGGATTGTACCGGATGCGGTTCCTGCGCGAACGTATGTCCCGGCAAAAAGGGTGAAAAGGCTCTTGTTATGGAGAGTCTGGAAGAGAATCGGGACGAGCAGGAAGTTTTCGCTTACGGTCAGTCCCTTCCCAAGAAACCCGAGGTTCTGGAAAAATTCAAGGAAGGCACCGTGAAGGGCAGCCAGTTCAAGCAGCCCCTTCTTGAGTTCTCCGGTGCATGTGCCGGCTGCGGCGAGACTCCTTATGCCAAACTGGTAACGCAGCTGTTCGGCGACAGAATGTACATTGCAAACGCAACCGGATGTTCTTCGATCTGGGCAAACTCATCACCTTCTACTCCTTATACGACCACTCCCGAGGGCAAAGGACCCGCATGGTCAAACTCTTTGTTTGAGGATGCTGCGGAGTTTGGTTATGGTATGTTCCTTGCCCAGCGGGCGCTCCGGGACAGCCTGAAGTCCAAACTGAACGCGCTCTCTGAGAAGACGGATAAGGAAGACGTGAAATCCGCGATCGCTGATTATATGGATACCTTCAGCTGCGGCGCTACCAACGGCGCTGCCACAGAAAAGCTGGTTGCCGCTCTTGAGGCATGCGGCTGCGACGACGCCAGGGAGATCCTGAAGGACAAAGACTTCCTTGCAAAGAAATCTCAGTGGATCTTCGGCGGTGACGGCTGGGCTTACGATATCGGCTTCGGCGGTGTTGACCATGTACTGGCCAGCGGCCAGGATGTAAATATTCTGGTATTTGATACCGAAGTTTACTCCAATACAGGCGGTCAGTCCTCCAAAGCGACTCCTGTAGGCGCCACCGCACAGTTTGCTGCTGCAGGTAAGGAAGTGAAAAAGAAAGACCTTGCTTCCATTGCTATGAGCTATGGTTATGTATATGTTGCACAGGTTGCCATGGGCGCTGATTACAATCAGACCGTTAAGGCGATCACAGAGGCTGAGGCTTATCCCGGACCTTCTATCGTCATCTGCTATGCTCCTTGTATCAACCACGGCATCAAGGTTGGTATGTCCAAGGCACAGACAGAGGAGAAAAACGCGGTAGCTGCCGGTTACTGGCACAACTTCCGTTACAATCCTCTCCTTGCCAAAGAAGGCAAGCCTGCGTTCACACTGGACAGCAAGGCTCCTACCGCAGACTACAAGGAATTCTTAAATGGCGAGGTTCGTTACAACGCACTGGCACGCTTCAATCCTGAAAGAGCTGAAAAGCTGTTCGATCAGTCTGAGGCATTTGCAAAAGAGCGTTACGAATACCTGAATAAGCTGATCACCCTCTACGGAGGCGAAGGCAAATAAGCGCTGCTTATCAGGCATCTTATTCCAGGCTGAAATAACAAAAAGGGCATCCCGAAAGTCTCAACCGACTTTTGGGATGCCTTCTTTTTATCTTTGCATTTTCTGATATTCCAAATAGCCCGCAAGGTTTCTGCTCTTTTCCATGGCAAACATCGAGAAGACGCCCCATGCAATGGTGAACACGCCTGCCCCGATCAACAGGCACCTGAAAGCAGGCGCCGCCGCGGGCAGCGCAAACATTGCCTGTACATTCTGCCGGACAAAGCAGAGAAACCCGGATACAACACTGAGTACGACAAACAAAAGATAAAAGCCTTTTACTGCGGCGCTTCCTCTGAAAATAAAAAACGCAAGCACAAGCTGCAGCAAAATGCCGGTAAACTGTGTATGGAAAACAGCAGAGAACAGCGACAACAGGAGGCTGACGGCAACGATCACACACAACAGCCTTTTCCCCTTTTCCAGCCGCCTGCGGTTTTCCTCCGCTGCTTCCTGATCCTGCTGAAACATTGTCTTTTCGTTCATTCCGAACCCCTCTCCTCTTACTGTATTTCAGGTCTTGCTCACATTCTGCCCGATCCGTTTTTTACTCCGGCGGGTTTCTCTATCTCAAGCATACACAACAGAAAAAACAGAGTCAATGCGAACTTGTTTCCATCCATATTTATGGAAAAAGGGGTCTGGCACGGCAAAACTACAGATCTTCGATCTGCCAGTCGATGGGGGTCTCCCCATTTGCCTGAAGAAATTCATTTGCTTTGCTGAAATGCCTGCATCCGAAAAATCCCCGGCTGGCAGACAGCGGGCTGGGATGGGGCGCCTTTAAAATCAGGTGCTTCGGATTATTCAGCATGGCTGCTTTCCGCTGGGCGGGGTTTCCCCAGAGCAGATAGACCACCGGCCTGTCAACCTGATTCACCGCACGGATTGCCGCATCGGTGAACTCCTCCCAGCCGATGCCTCTGTGAGAAAAAGCCTGATGGGCGCGCACAGTGAGTACGGTATTCAGCAGCAGCACACCCTGTTCAGCCCACTTTATCAAATAGCCGTTATTGGGTATCTTACATCCCAGATCGTCATACAGCTCCTTATAAATATTTACCAGAGACGGCGGGATCTTCACCCCTTTCCTGACAGAAAAGCAAAGTCCATGGGCCTGTCCCGGTTCATGATAAGGATCCTGTCCCAATATGACCACCTTCACCTTACTCAGCGGAGTCAGATGAAAGGCGTTGAAAAGATCATCTCCGGGAGGATATATGATCTTCGTTTGATATTCAGACACTACCTTTTGATGAAGGGTTCGATAATAAGGCTTTGCAAATTCCGGCCTGAGTACCTCCAGCCAGTCGTTTGAAATCGGCGGCATCGCCATCTCTCCTTTCTCTTCCGCGGCCGTCCTGCCGCGGCATGTTTCCTTTTAGGCTCCCGCAGTCAGATCATGAAAAACAAACTTCTATTTTCAGATCCGCACAGACACATTGCGGTCACGCAAATATTGCTTCAGATCCCTGATCTCAAGCTCCTTGTAATGAAACAAAGAAGCCGCCAGCGCCGCGTCTGCGCCGCCGGATGTGAGTACGTCATAAAAATGCTCTTTTTTGCCGGCGCCCCCGGAGGCGATCACCGGTATAGACACATTGTCCGCAATACATTTTGTCAGCTCCATATCATAGCCGTTCTTCGTCCCGTCACAGTCCATGCTGGTGAGCAGGATCTCCCCGGCGCCGAGAGTCTCGGCTTTCATCGCCCATTCCACGGCGTCTATGCCGGTATCCACTCTTCCGCCGTTCAGGTAAATATTCCAGCCCTTCCGCTCCCTGCATCGTTTGGCGTCAATGGCTACCACTACGCACTGGCTCCCGAACTTGTCCGCCGCCTGAGAGATCAGCGCCGGATTCCGAATGGCGGCGCTGTTTACCGAGATCTTATCCGCCCCCTCCCGCAAAATGGCTCTGAAATCCTCCACCGTGCGGATGCCGCCGCCTACAGTAAAGGGAATAAAAACCTTTTCCGCCACCCTGCGTACCATATCCACTACCGTATTCCGGGAGTCGCTGGATGCGGTGATATCCAAAAATACCACCTCGTCCGCCCCGGCCTTGTCATACGCCGCGGCAATCTCCACAGGATCTCCGGCATCCCGGAGATTTACAAAATTCACGCCTTTGACTACCCGTCCGTTATGTACATCCAGACAGGGAATAATTCGTTTTGTAAACATCTTTTCCTCCATGCAAAAGGCACCTTATAATGCCGCGAAATTTTTTAATATCATCAGACCCGTCTCTCCGCTCTTTTCCGGGTGAAACTGACAGGCAAACACGTTATCCTGCTCCACGGATGCGTGGATGGCAACGCCGTATTCTGCCACGGCCTTCACAATGGACGGATCCTTTGCCTTCAGGTAATAAGAATGTACGAAATAAACATAAGGCGTCTCCTCCAGAGAGGCAAACAGCCTTCCCTCATTCCGCAGCTCCAGTGAATTCCATCCGATATGGGGAACCTTGAGCCCCTCTCCCTCCGGAATACGAAGGATCTCCCCCTGCAAAATTCCCAGGCCGGCAACGCCGGGGCTTTCCTCGCTGGATTCAAATAAAAGCTGCAGTCCGAGACAGATCCCCAGAAGAGGCGTTTTCTGTTTTACCGTTTCCCGGATCACTTCATCCAGTCCGTAATCTCTCAGCTGTTTCATGGCGGCTCCAAAGGAGCCAACCCCCGGCAGGATCACTTTATCCGCCTGCAGGATCTGCCTGCGATCCCTTGTGATCAGCGATCTCTCTCCCAGATAAGCCAGCGCCTTTTCTACACTTTTCAGATTTCCCGCATCGTAATCAATAATCGCAATCATGTTGTCCTTCCTTTTCCTGTCCCATTGAAACCAAAATCCTGAATTTCGGTTTATGCTCTTGGCGCACTTTCTCGTAAGTATGCTTCGCACGCCTATTATTTTAGCATAATTTTTCTACATTTTACATAGAATTCCAAAAAATGTTTGCATTTTCCCCAAAGTTGTACTATATTTTATTTGTCGGAATTTTCAGCATCTTTTTTGTCCGGCGCCGCTGGCTGTGCCGATGCACTGCCGTCACAGACTCAGCGATCATAACACAGTGCAGAATGGAGAGAAAAATGAAGGCAAATGTATATGTGGAATATGCAGACAAGCAGATAAGCGAAAAGGATCTGATCAAGATGGCAAAGGCATCCTGGACAAAAGCCGGACATAAGATCAGCGAGATCAAAACGCTCCGGCTTTATGTAAAACCCGAAGATTCCGCTGTATATGTAGTGATAAACGACGATTTTCAGTCAATTGTCACTCTGTGACCATGGATCGCGCTGTGACGACCCGTCGCGCTGCAATTTCAATTTTGTCATTTTAGAAGGGGGCCGTGAAAGTCTGATATCCGTTGAATCGATCAGGCTTTTCGGCCCCCTGTTTCGCTAATCTCCTATCCATGTTCAGTTCTTTTCGTATTTGGTATCGCCCTCCAGCGTAAACCAGAATCCTACCCCGTTCTCATAATTGACCACACCGCACTTCTGGTTCAGGGAATTCATAATCGCCTTTACTATAGAAAGACCGATACCGCTTCCCCCGTACTCTCTGGTGCGTGCTTTATCCACCTTGTAGAACCGGATCCAGATCTTGTCGATATCCTCTTCCGGAATCGGTTTCCCCGTATTAAAAACAGACACCGTTACTTCCTTTTCCTGCTGCAGAATCCGCACATCGATCCTGTTCTCATTTTCCACGTGGTTCAGGGCATTGCTCATATAATTGGTGAATACTTCTTCGATCTTGTATTCGTCAGACCACACATATATGGGATGCTTCGCATTGCAGGTGATCTTCACAGACTTCTGATCAGCCAGAAGCTGCATAGAATTGATAATATTGTTCACAAGCGCCGTAATATCAAACCGTTCCATGATGATGGAATCATTCCCAAATTCGATCTGATTGAGGGTGAGCAGCTTCTGTACCATGCCGTTCATCTTTCTGGCCTCGTCAATGATGACTTCGCAGTAAAACTCCCGGCTCTCCTGATTGTCATTGATACATTCCTGCAGCCCCTCCGCATATCCCTGGATCAGCGCGATGGGTGTTTTCAGTTCATGGGACACATTGGAGAGAAAATCCTTTCTCATCTCATCGATCTGGATCTTCTGCTCGATATCCCGCTTCAGCTCGTTGTTGGCGGTTTTCAGATCCGAAATGGTTTCCTCCAGCTTATAAGACATCTCATTGATATGCTCGCCCAGCGCATCGATCTCTTCCGAACTGCCGCCTTCATACTTCACGTCAAAATTCAGCTTCGCCATCTGGTCGGAAATATGGATCAGCCTTTGCAGCGGCCGGGTAATGCGCTCGGAAACATACCAGATACAAATGGTGGCAAAGAGCATAACGGTGATCGCCACATATCCCAGAAAACGGTTGGACACCGCCACGTTTTCCCGCACGCTCTCCAGGGCCGTCCGGGCCACAAAGAAGCATCCGTTGTCAAGAACCCCCACCATTTCCATATAATCAGTATTGAATCTGGCGTCCCTGGTATTGCTCAGCTTATAATAGGGCGTCTGCTCGATCAATGTGGTATAATTGTTGTTTACATCCGACGAATCCCCGTAAATATAAGTGAACAGCGGCGTGAACAGCGTCTTGTCATCCGGATTTGTAGACGAATACAGTACCTGCAGGGAAGAATCCATAATCATGATAGACATGTTGTAATTGTCGCTGAATTCTTCCATCTGCAGCTGGAAATTTTCCGTATAGACATCCGCAGCCGTCTCCATGCTGTCTATAGCAGAAAAAACGCCCATGAGCGCATTTTTTTTCTGACTATAATAAACCCGCTCCAGAAAGATATTGTTGATGCCCCAGCATAGAAACAAGGTGCAGAGCGTCAGGGCAAAGGTAACGAACGCGATCTGCCTTTTCGTTGAACGAAGCATGCTATTTACACCTCAAACTTGTAACCCATACCCCAGATCGTATGGATATAGTCTCCCTTATCCCCCATTTTGCTCCGCAGCTTTTTCACATGGGTGTCAATGGTCCGGGCGTCGCCGAAATAATCATAATTCCACACATTGTTCAGTATCTTTTCACGGGAAAGGGCGATCCCCTTATTCTCCACAAAATAAGTGAGCAGTTCAAACTCTTTGAAGCTCAGTTCGATGGGGCGGCCGTCAATGGTCACCTGATGAGCCGCCTTGTCGATCTCGATGCCGCCCACGGAAATTACCGCGTCAGCGCCGATCACATTGCTGCGGCGCAGAATGGCCTCTACTCTTGCAACAAGGATCTTTGGACTGAAGGGCTTTGAAATATATTCGTCAACCCCCAGCTCAAACCCCAGCAGTTCATCCCGCTCATCTCCCTTGGCGGTGAGCATGATGATGGGCACGTCACTGTAAGAACGGATCTCTTTGCACACTTCCCAGCCGTCCAGCTTTGGCATCATCACATCCAGAATAATCAATGCGATCCCTTTATTCTGATAAAAAATATCCAGCGCTTCCTCGCCGTCTCCGGCCTCCAGCACATCATAATTCTGTTTGACGAGAAAATCCTTGACCAGCTTACGCATCCTGCTCTCGTCATCCACTACCAAAATCTTAATATTTTCCATAGCGCAATTCCCTCCTGTAACACTATGCAGTCACGATCTGCCTGCTTTGGCGTTATCCTATCAGAGAAATATGTTTACTTTGTGAATCTCAGGCAAAGGTCACAGTTTTTTCAAACTCTTTCGCCCATTTCAACCGCTTGTCTGTCCTCCATAAAATTCTTCCCTGTCCGCTGCCAGCATCTGTGAAAAGGATCAGGAAATGACAGTCTTATTATAGCAAAGCCGGTATTATTCCACAAGAATATTTAAAAAACAAATGGATGTTTTCCTGACATTTCTCTCGGGATTTCCCCGTAAAAATCGTTTTTTCTTGCAAACCTGTCTTTTTTATATTAAGATAATAAAAAATCAGTCAAATTCTGGGACAGGGGATGGATATGTATGGAGCTTTTAAAAGAACGGATCCGAAAAGACGGCATCATTAAAGAGGGGAATGTACTGAAGGTGGACAGCTTTCTGAACCACCAGATGGATATTCAGTTTCTGGAAGAAATCGGCAAGGAATTCAAACGGCGTTTTGCGGACGCCGAGATTACAAAAATCCTGACTATCGAGGCTTCCGGCATCGGCATTGCCTGTATTGCGGCCCGCTATTTTAACGTGCCTGTGGTATTTGCCAAAAAAAACCAGACCAAAAATATTGCCGGGGAAGTCTACACCGCCAAAGTAGAATCTTTCACCCATGGGAGAACCTATGATATCATCGTCTCCCAACAGTTTTTAAACAAGGAAGACAAAATCCTGATCATTGACGATTTTCTTGCCAACGGCCAGGCGCTGATCGGCTTGTCAAAGCTGGTAGAAGCGGCAGGCGCCACACTGGCAGGAGCCGGTATCGTCATTGAAAAGGGCTTTCAGCCCGGTGGAAAGATGATCCGTGATATGGGAATCCGGCTGGAATCCCTGGCGATCATAGAGTCCATGGACGAACAGACCGGCTGTACTTTCCGTCAGTGACCTTCTTTTTATTCTGATTCTCAGGTGATCTTATGCGAAAAAACTGATTGTTCTTATTTATTGCCGTTCTGCTGGCGGCCTTTCTTGGGCTGGCATCTCTGTTTTCCGTCTTTACCGACGGCAGCGAGGAGAATTATTCCCTTTCTCTCTCCTTCAGCATTGGCGATGCCCGGCTTTCATTGGGGAAAAGCCCTCTTTACTCCGGGCAGTATTTTTCCTGCGACAGCATTCTCGGTTCACCCACGTCGAATGTGATGGTAGCCGCAAGCCAGGACGACAGGACCGTCACCGCCATTGTCCGCTATACAGATCCCGACTTTTACATCTTCCCGGCATTCCTGCTGGCCGAAAAGCCCAACCGGCAGACGATGCGCATGGCGGCAGTCGTCAATTCCTCCGCCATCTTCGCAGGCATGTCCGGCGTAGCCTTTTTGATCGTGGTTGTCCTTTTCCTGCTGAGCAGCTCTTTTTCCGCCGCTCCTCTGCAGTGCGGGTCTGCTTTTTCCACTTCTGTCTGCAGATGGTGCTGCAGACGGAAAAGGGTCAGCACCCTTCCGATCCGTTTCAACATGATCTCCGCGATAAAGGGCTTTCTGAAGATCAGATCCTGCTGTGATTTTCTCAGGAAATGTTGTTTACGTGGCAAAGTGAACGTGTACGGCCCGAAAGGCTTCTTTTGCCGCGGCCGCCTGTGCCCCTTGGGTTTTACTTCGGCACAGGTGTCGGCCTTCTCTTATCAAACACCTGATTCACATCAAAGAGATCGGACAAGTGATCCACGCTGTCGTCGATCATATCGTAGTACATGCGCTGGCCGTCCAGATTCCGCCGTCCCTGGCGCAGATACTGCAGATCCTTGTTAAACTGCACCCATGCCGGACTGCTGTCCACATTACAGTAATAATGAAAGCCCAGAGAGGTGAGATAATTGAACCGCTCGTTATCTGTCGTATAGGGCGTCCATGAGCCGATATCATCGCCGAAGGCAAAGATAATGGTATCTACCTTATAGGTGCCGTTGTTTTCCAGTATGGGACGCACCTGCGCCTCCCATTTCTGAGCGTCTTCCTGCAGCTGGGACTGGGAGATCTGGCCGTAATAGCGGTGTCCCCAGCTGTGGCTGGCAAATTCCCAGCCCTGCTCCAGCAGCCGGTTTGCCACCTTCTTGGCCTCTTCCACCTGATTTGCCCACTCTTCTTCTCCAAGAGATTCCTTATACTTGTCCGCGGTACGGTAGCCCAGCACGCCGTCATAACCGGTGAGCGCAATATATCCCCTTGCGCCCTTGTAGGAAAAATCAGGATGCGCCCTGATAAAATCCTCCAAAAGCGGTACCATGTCAAAGGAGCCGTACGTGACAGAGCCATCGTCGTTGATCAGCTTGTTGGTGATGTTGCCGTCCTCGCCGATGCACAGACAGCTGGGATAGCCGTCCCCCTCCATATATTCATAATAACTCACATCATCCTCAGAGATCACAAATGCCTTTTTGCCTTCCGGCAGCATAATAGAGCCCTTTTCCCATGTCACCGTGCCGTCCTCGTGGGTCACATAACCCGCCATATCACGGAGGCTGACCAACACATATCCCCTTTCGTACATAGACTGCATAATGGCGTTGAACTCTTCCACCGTAGTCATAACCTGATTATAATCGCTTTCCTTATAATCCCCGTCAAACACCTTATCACAGTTGTTGATCAGCGTATGGAAGAAAATATGGGTTACGTTTGAGATGTCATATTCCACGAGCGTTCCCTTGATGTTATTATATTTTGAGATCAATCCGCTGATCTTTGTATCATTTTCATAATTATCCACCGTCTGTAAAAGCGCGATGGCGCCGTCGTAGTCGTACCCCGCCGCAAGGTTCTCCGCCTGAGCGATGGACTGCTGGCGGTATAGTTCTTTTTCATCCGGTTGTTGGGTAGCCTGGCTCTCCTGCGCCTGATCCTGCCCGTCATTTTTCGCCTTATTATTTCTGTCGTAGAGAACCTTTCCCACTGTGATTCCCGCCACGCCTGCCACGATGACCACAATAAATAGAATGATCAGTACTTTTATCTGCTTTCTTTTTTTGCGTTTCTTTTCCATCAGCGCTTTTCTGCGCTGCTGGATCTGCTCGCTGGTGGCTTCCACGATCTGTCCGTTTTTCGTAATTTTCTGTTCAGGCATTGCACTTCTCCTTAACAAATTGAATTTGACAACCTCTTATTAGTATATCAGATATACGCTATAAATTCCAGTTTTCGTCCAGATGTTGCAAAAAATTTTTTATACACCGGTTTTCTGATGTTTCCAGTCCGGGATCTAACTGCAGTACCTCTTCCACCGCTTTTTTTGCTTCATAAAGTATGCCGGAGTCGCCGATGATATCCCCGATGCGAAATTCCAACGCGCCGCTCTGCCTGATGCCGAACAGTTCTCCGGGCCCCCGCAGCTCCAGATCTTTTTCCGCGATCTCAAATCCGTCGTTGGTGTGGTTCAGGATATCCAGTCGCTCTCTGGTCTGCTGCTTCCTGCTGCCGCTCACGAAAATACAATAGGAGGCCTGTTTCCCCCTCCCCACGCGGCCCCGGAGCTGGTGAAGCTGAGAAAGGCCAAATCGGTCCGCGGTTTCGATCATCATCACCGTTGCGTTGGGCACGTCGATCCCAACCTCGATCACGGTGGTAGATACAAGGATATCCAGATCTCCTGCGGAAAACCGCTCCATGATCTGATTTTTCATTGCGGGCTTCATTCGCCCGTGCAGAATACCGATACTGACATTTTCCGGAAATACTTCTCGGAGCCGTCCGGCATAATCGATAACATTTTCTCCTTCCAGCAGTTCGCTCTCCTCCACCATAGGGCAGATCACATACGCCTGATGTCCTGCCATGATCTCTTTCATAATAAACCGGTAAGCCGTATTCCGCTTATCCTGACCGATCACGCAGTTCTGAACAGGAAGCCTGTCTTTGGGCATCTGCCGCAGAACTGAAATATCCAGATCCCCATACAGGAGCAGCGCAAGCGTACGGGGGATCGGCGTGGCGCTCATCACCAGCACATGGGGAGAGCTCCCTTTTTGGGAGAGGGCTTCCCGCTGCTTCACTCCGAATCGGTGCTGCTCATCTGTCACCACAAACGCCAGATCCTGGTAATTTACCTGATCCTGTATCAGTGCGTGGGTGCCCACAACAATATCGATCAATCCCAGGGCGATCCGCTCCTGTATTCTTCTTTTCTGTGCAGCCGGCAGCGAACCGGTCAAAAGACCTGCCCGATAAGGCAGCTGATTTGCCTCCAGCATCCCCATAACAGAATCATAATGCTGCTTTGCCAGCACCTCGGTGGGCGCCATAATGACGCTCTGGAATCCGTTTGCCGCCGCCGTAAAGCAGCCCAGCACCGCCAGAATGGTCTTTCCGGATCCCACATCTCCCTGCAGCATCCTGTGCATACAGCGCTTTCCCGCAAAATCCCGCTGCATATCCTGCCACGCTTTTTTCTGGTCCTCCGTCAGCTCATAAGGAAGGGCTTCCACAAAGCGCTGTATATTTTGATCCGGCTTCATCACAAACCCGTTTTCTGCCTGATCCAGCGCCTGCTTATGTGCCTCCATGGCAAGAAGAAAAAAGAAAAATTCCTCGAACACAAGCCTCCTTCTCGCCTGCTTCAGTTCTTCCGCGTTTTGGGGAAAATGAATGATCCGGAGCGCCTCCGCCGTCCCCATCAGCCCATAGCGCCCGCAGATCTGTTCCGGCAGCCTCTCCGGCAGCCTCTCCACCGACGCGAAAGCCTGCTTTACCGTCTTTGTGATCAGATGATTGGTAATGCCCTTTGTCAGTGCATACATGGGCTGCAGGCCGTGCATTTTTTCCTCGTATGCCGCCGGAGTATAGATCTCCGGCTGTACCATGCAGAGCCGGGAGCCCTTAATCTGTATCCGTCCCCGAAACAGATAATAACTGCCGGGCCGCAGAGAATTTGCCAGAAAAGGCATATTGAACCACAGCAGCTGGAGTGCGCCGTCCTGATCCCTGATCATAACCGTGGTGATCTTCATACGGTTCCCGTACCGCACCGCGGGCCGGCTCTGTATATGCCCGGCAACAGTGATCATTCCCTCCGCTTCCTCAAGGGCCTTTATGGCAACAGGGGGATCGTATGAAAGATAATCCCGTGGAAAATACCGGAGCAGATCCTCCACAGAAGCAATATTCAGTCCCTGAAAACGCTGAGCCGTCTTCTCTCCCACACCTTTTAACTGCTGTATTGACGCCGTTATTTCCATTGCTCTCAAATCCTTTAAAAAAGAGCTGTCACTTATCTGCGACAGCTCTTTCTCATTTCAACTATTCCACGGAAACAATATAGTAATATATGGGCTGCCCCCCGTACTGCAGTTCAATATCACAGTCAGGGAAGTTTTCCTCTACCGCAGCGGAAAATTCCTCCGCACTTTCTGCCGATACTTCCTCACCATAAAAGATGCTGATCAGTCCCGTATCTTCGTCTGCCATTTTCTTCAGCACTTCCATCGTCGTCTCTGCAATGTCCTGTCCTACCGCAAGAATCCCGCTATCGCCGATACCCATAATATCCTCTTTCTTGATATCAAAGCCGTCTACATTGGTATCGCGCACGGCATAGGTAATCTGGCCGGTCTTTACCTCCGCTACCTCATCCTTCATATTCGCCACATTCTGCTCCGAATCCACATCTGCCGAAAAAGCGATGAGCGCGGCGATTCCCTGGGGAACCGTTTTTGTCTCCACTACGATGATCTGTTTATCCTCCACCAGATCTCTCGCCTGATTGGCGGCAAGGATGATATTCTTGTTGTTTGGAAGGATAAAGATGGTGTCCGCATCTACATTTTCAATGGCCGTCAGCATATCCTCCGTACTGGGATTCATAGTCTGGCCACCCTCGATCAGGTAGTCTACCCCCAGTCCTTTAAAGATCTCATTCAGGCCATCACCGATGGAAACAGCAATAAAGCCGTACTGTTTGTGTTCCTTGGGTGCTTCGCTCTCCTCCGCAGACACACGGGCCGCCGCTTCCTCCGCTTTCATGGAATCCTTAAACAGCTTCTCCTGATGCTCTTCCCGCATATTGTCGATCTTCATGGACGTCAGCTGCCCGTAACTCAGGCCCTTCTGAATGGCGTTGCCCGGCTCGTTCGTATGCACATGCACTTTCACGATGTCATCCATAGCCACGCATACAATGGAATCACCGATAGATTCCAGATAGGCCTTGAATTTTCTCTCTTCTGACTCGGTAAACTCCCGCTCCAGCATGATAATAAACTCTGTACAGTAGCCAAACTTGATGTCCGCCGGCGTCTGGGTGTCCTTAGGTCTGGCAGCCCGGAGCGCGCTTCCCTCCGGCTGGATGGAAAGACTGATCTCCCGTCCCATGAGCCCGTCGTAAGCGCCCTTTATCACCTGCATCAGGCCCTGACCGCCGGAATCGACCACGCCCGCCTCCTTCAGCACGGGAAGCATCTCCGGCGTCCGCTCCAGCACCTGGTCGCCGTGGGCGATCAACTGCTCCATAAACACTGCGATATCATCACACTCGGCAAGCTCCGCAGCCTTTTCCGCTATGCCCCTTGCCACGGTAAGGATGGTACCCTCCTTCGGCTTCATGACCGCCTTGTAAGCAGTCTCCACTGCCTTTTCCGCCGCAATGGCCAAAACGCCGCAGGTAAGCTGGTCGCAATTGGCGATCACCTTTGTAAAGCCTCTGAAAAGCTGAGACAGGATTACGCCGGAGTTTCCTCTGGCGCCCCGCAAGGAGCCTGTGGAAATGGCCTTGGCCAGTGTCTTTAAGGTCACGCTGGACAATGCGGACACTTCCTTTGCCGCCGACATGATCGTCAGTGTCATATTTGTGCCCGTATCCCCGTCCGGCACGGGAAATACATTCAAATCGTTAATCCATTCTTTTTTTGCATCAAGATTTGCAGCACCTGCCAAAAACATTTTGGATAATGTTTCTGCATTGATCGTATTTATAGCCACAATCGTATCCTCCTTGTTAATCAATGACGCGAACGCCTTCTACGTATATATTGATGCTTCCGATCTCCATTCCCGTAAAAGCCTGCATCTTGTATTTCACGCTGTTGATGAGATTGTCTGTCACTGTGGGAATATTCACCCCGTAAGATACGATCACATGAAAATCAAGGAACAACTGGTTGTCCTTTACTTCCACGTTGATGCCCTTTGTCCATGAATCCCGACGCAAAAGCTTGACAACGCCGTCGGCTACATTTACCCACGCCATGCCTACTATGCCAAAACATTCTACCGCAACGCTGCCGGCATAAGTGGCAATTACCTTCGGATTAATATAGATTTCACCCAAGTCGGTACTAAAATTTCCTTTCATAATCTTACCTCCATAGGTCTACAGTTTTCTATTCAGAGTTATTATAACCTCTTTCTTCCAAAAAAGAAAGACTTTTTATCATTTGCCATAATTTTTATGATTTTTTCATATTTTACTTGCATTGCCGCTCTTTTTCTGCTAAAATACTACCGTTGTGAGTAAAAGATCAATGACGAAAGCAACAGTTTCGGACTGAAGATTGAATTTGGGAGGTGCAACCATGGCCAGATGTGCAATTTGTGACAAGAGCGCTCATTTTGGTAACGCTGTGAGCCATTCACATAGACGTTCCAACAAAATTTGGAAAGCAAACGTAAAATCCGTCCGCGTAAAAGTAAACGGCGCCGCTAAGAGAATGTACGTTTGTACTTCCTGCCTGCGTTCAGGTAAGGTAGAACGCGCTTAATGAACCTTAAAAGACAAAGAGGATGTTTTCTCAGGGAAAACATCCTCTTTTTGCGTGCTGTATTTTCCCGCTTCCCGTCTTATGAGCGTTTTCCGGCCTGCTGCCCAAGCAGGTAGTCGATAAACTGCCGCGCCGTCCTTCCGGACAGCCCGCCGTGGCTTAACTCCCACTTGTTTGCTTCCGCCTCAAGCTCTTCCTCCGTCATCCGCACATGCTGCCGCTTTGCCAGCGCCTTCACAATATTCTGGAACTCCTGCTTATTTGGCGATACAAAGAAAATCGTCACCCCGAATCGGGCCGCCAGAGAAAGCTTTTCCTGTACTGTGTCGGAAGGGTGCAGGGCATCTCTCCTGCCTTCCTTGTCACTGTATTTTTCACTGATCAGATGCCGTCTGTTGGAGGTGGCGTAAATCAACACGTTGTCCGGCTTCTTTTCCAGCCCGCCCTCGATAACGGCCTTCAGATATTTGTATTCGATCTCAAATTCCTCAAAAGAAAGATCATCCATATAAATGATAAACTTATAATTGCGGTTCTTTAACTGCGCAATGATCTTCGGCAAATCCTCAAACTGATGCTTATAGACCTCGATCATCCGCAACCCTCTGTCATAATACTCGTTGAGCAGCGCCTTCACACTGCTGGATTTTCCGGTCCCCGCATCCCCGAACAGCAGACAGTTGTTGGCGGGATGGTCGGACACAAATGCTTCCGTATTATCCCGCAGCTTTTTCTTCTGCAGCTCGTAACCAACCAGATCCTGAAAATGAATATGGCTCACATTGGTGATGGGCGTGATCCGGATGTTCCCCTTTTCCTTCTGTACGCCGAAGGCTTTGTGGAGGCCGAATTTTCCAACGCCGAAATCCTTATAAAAATGCACCACGTCACGGTGAAAATCTTCCACCGTTTCCGCCTGCGCCAGCTGTACGGCCAGATGGTCGATCCGGTCCCGGATCCGCTTGTTAAAGAGCTTGCGCTCCGAGGTCACATTGCGAAAATCAGATAGCATCCCCATGCAGTCCGTTCCCAGCGTCCGCTCCAGCTTCCCCAGATCGAACTCGAAGAGTTCCTTAAAGATCGCAAAGTCGTGATCCGCCGCAATGTTGATGCTGCCATCGATCTCGCCTACAATCTCGCAGGCAGTGCTGAAGGCATTTTCGTTGTTCGCCAGCAGATAGGTAAGAAAGCTGTGCCATACGTTTCCCTGAAATCCGTGGGCTGCCGTCAGTTCAATCAGCTGGTTCACGCTGGCATAGAGCATGGAAATGATCTGCTCATTGTCCTGTCCGGCGTCGTCATAATGATTGATGAGAAAGCACATATCGTCAAATAATTTCTGATGATGGAAATTTCGATAAAGCAATAAACGATTTACCTGTATCATATCTTCCTCTCCTAGTAATTTCCTAAAATTCTCAGATTGATGGCCTCCGCCTCAATACCCCGAATGGCGTTCTTTACGCCGTCGTCATTGAGATTGCCGTCAAAATCCACAAAAAACCGATATTCCCAGCTTTTTTCCTCAATGGGGCGGGATTCGATCTTTGTCATGTTCAGGCCATTGTAAATAAAGTGGGACAAAATATTATAAAGACTTCCGCTCTCATGGGGAGATTCAAAACAGATGCTGACTTTTTTGGCATCCTTCTGGAACATCTTCTGATTGGTGACGATAATAAACCGGGTAAAATTGCTGTTCTTCACAATGGGCGAAGCCAACACCTTCAGCCCATAGACTTCCGCCGTCTGGGCGCCGGCAATGGCAGCCTGGGTGGGATCCCCGTCCTCTAAAACCTTTTTGGCCGCGGTAGCCGTGTTGTCCACTGCCACCTGCTCCCATTCCGGGTGGGTCTCCAAAAACCGGGTAGACTGCAAAAGCCCCTGCTGATGGGAATACACGGTCCGTATCGTCTGCAGGCTGCTATCCTTTGTGCCAAGCAGCACATGGTTGACAGAAATGATCTGCTCTCCCACGATATAATTTTCAAATTCCGCCAGCAGGTCATAAATGTCCGAAACAATTCCGGCAGTGCTGTTTTCAATGGGCAGAACCGCATAATCGGCAGTGCCCTCATGAATCGCCACCATGGCGTCCTCCCATGTGTCTACATGAAAAGAACGCACCTGCTCCCCGAAATATTTTTTCATGGCTTTCTGACTGTACGCCCCGTCTACCCCCTGAAAAACCACACGGACATTATCCCGCTGAATGTGGTCCACCGCCACAAAAGGAAGCCGTCCGGTAACGCCCTCCTTTGCCAGCAGCTGGTACTGCAGTTTACGGCTCATTGCCATGATCTGGCGGAACAGATCCTCCACGCCGTGCCGGTTAAAGTCATTGGAGGCTTTCGCCATCAGCACCGCCAGCTTGGCCTCCTCCCGTTTTTTATCCATGACCTTCCTGCCGTTGGCGATCTTGTATTTTGCCACATCCGCACACAGCTCCATACGCTGCTCAAACAATTTTAAAATTTCCTCGTCGATCAGATCCAGTTCCTGTCTGATAGTATCTAATTCTTTCATACTGTCCTCTTTTCATTCTGCTTCAGTTCTTCATACAGCTCTTTCATTGTCTTATGAAAAAGGGGATGCCGCCGCCATGGCGCAAGCTGGGCCATAGGCGCCAGCACAAACTCCCGGTTGTGCATGTCTATATGAGGAACGGTCAGTTCCTTTGTATCAATGATCACATCGTCATAGAGAAGGATATCCAGATCCAGCGTCCTGGGACCCCAGTGGATCTTCCGCTCCCGGCCGGCCTGACTCTCAATGGCCTGCAGCGTTTCCAGCAGCTTTTTCGGAGAATAGATCGTCCGCAGCTCCATACAGCCGTTGAGGAAATTATCCTGCTCCACACCGCCGTAGGGCTCTGTCTCCATCCAGTCCGTCACCTGCAAAACCTGACAGCACCGATCGCCCTCCAGCGTAGCCACCGCATCCTCCAGATACATCCGCTTGTCTCCCATATTGGAGCCAAGGGAAATATAGGCGGTGTGCCAGCCCCTGCTGATCTGAACAGAAACATACTCCAACGGAAGGCCGATCGGCGCCCATGGCTTCTTGATCTCCAGATCCACCGCTTCCAGCCTTGGCGTCTCCACCAACAGATGTTTGGCCAGCTGCTCCGCCGCCGCCTCGATCAGCTGAAATGTATTTCTGATGAGAAATTCTCTGATCACATGACAGATCTGGCCATAATGAATGGTATCGATCAGGTTGTCCGTCTCTCCGGCTTTCCGGGTGCTGGCATACAGCGTAGCGGAAACCAGGAATTTCTGGCCCAGCGCCGTTTCCTCCTCAAATACCCCGTGATTTGCAAAAATCTGTAAATCCCTGATCTCGATCTTATCCAGTTTTTCCATCCCCAGTACCTCCACTTTTATGCTCATGCCTCCTCAGGCTCAAAGCCGGTTTCCCGGTCCGTGCAGAATTGCCTCCGTCATTTCCACAGCCCGCTTATTTGCCTGTACATCGTGAACACGCACAAAGCCGCAGCCCTTCATGACCCCGTATACAGTGGTGGCGATGGTGCCTTCCAGACGTTCCCCTACCGGGACGCCCAGCGTCAGCCCGATCACGGATTTCCGGGACGTTCCCAGCAAAACAGGGAACCCCAGTTCACTGATCCGATCCAGCTTTCGCAGCACTTCCAGATTCATCTCATAGTTTTTTCCAAATCCGATCCCCGGATCCAGCAAAATCTGTTCTGTTTTTACACCCGCCGCCGCGGCAATTTTCAAAGATTCTCTCAGATCCGACAATACGCCTTCCATGAGATCTTCGTATTCGGGTTTTTCCCGATTGTGCATCAGACAGCATGGAACATGCCGTTTCGCCGCCAGCTTCGCCATTTTGGGATCATGCCGGAACCCCCATATATCATTGATCATATCTGCGCCGGCATCCAGTGCGGCCCTCGCCACTTCCGGCTTGCAGGTGTCAATGGAAATCAACGGGGCCAGTTCCTTTTTGAGTCTTTGAATCAGCGGCACGGTACGCCTGATCTCTTCTTCACAGCTGACAGGCGTATATCCCGGACGCGTGGACTCGCCTCCCACATCAATGACATCCGCGCCCTCTGAAAGCATCTCCTGTGCCCGGCGCAAAGCCCCGTCCATATCCTGCCAGTTTCCCCCGTCAGAAAATGAATCCGGCGTCACATTCAAAATCCCCATAATATACGTATGGTTCTTCAGATCAAACTCTCTGTTTCCAATCTTCAAAGACGTCCTCCTTCTGGCTGATCCGCCCTGCAGTCAGCGTTTGCCCAGCATATCGAGAAAGGCGCCGCTCAATGCGGGATCTTCCAGAAAGACGCCCCGTTTTGTACATGTGACGGTCTGCGTACCCGCTTTTTTTACGCCCCGCATGGATATGCAGGTATGCTCCGCCTCCAGCATCACCATTACGCCCTTCGGCGCAAGATGCTCCATAATGGCATCGGCGATCTGGGCTGTCAGCCGCTCCTGAAGCTGGGGACGTCTCGCAAATACTTCCACCGTTCTTGCCAGCTTGCTGAGCCCTACTACCTCTCCGTTGGGAATGTAAGCAATATGCGCCTTCCCGAAAAACGGAAGGAGGTGATGCTCGCAAACGGAATAAAAAATAATATCCCGCTGGATCACCATATCGCTTTCCGTTCCATGGAAGCGCTTTTCCAGATGCTGTCCCGGATCCTCTTCCATGCCGCTGAAAATCTCCGTACACATTCTGGCGACCCTGTCCGGCGTCTCCGCCAGTCCCTCTCTTTCTGTGTCTTCACCGATACCTTCCAGAAACAAAGATACCGCCTGCCTGATTTTTTCCTGATCGATCATCGTAATCCCCATTTCAAAAGCACGACAAAGCCAGCCGTCAGTCGGCAAGCGTCCTGTCTGTGCCCTTCACTTTTCTATTCTGATAAGCCGCGACAGCCTGTCCCAGATAAGACAGGGAGCCGAAAATCAGCGTCACGCCCTCTGGCCCGGCGGCGTCAACGGCGCTTTCTACCGCCTCACGGACAGTGCCGCAGGAAACGGTGTTCCTGCAATATTTCCGGGCGATCTTTTCCAATTCCTTTGCCGGCAGCCCTCTCGGCCCCGGCGGCGTCACCGTATATACTTTCTCAAACAGATCTGACATCAGGGCGCACATCGCCTCCGGCTCCTTGTCCCGGAACACGCCCATGACGGCATGGAGCCTGAGACTGCCATACTGCGCAAGCAGAGCTTCCCGCAGCCTGCGCACCGCATCAGGATTGTGGGCGCCGTCTATCCATACATCGGGACGGCTTCCCAGCTTTTCCATACGGCCTCTCCATACAGCGTTTGCAAGTCCCCGTTCCATGGCCTCCTGTGAGATCTCATAGCCCAGCTCCCGCAGACATCGGGCGCCGCAATAGGCAAGCGCCGCATTTTCCCGCTGAAATACTCCCGTTAAACCCAACGGCACATCCGGAAGGAGCTGCGGATCTGCCACAAGCAGCTTTACATTCTCCTTCCTGCAGAAATCCTCCAGCACCTGTCCCGCCTCCCGCTGCTGTTCCACAGTCACCGCCAGCCCGCCGGGCCTGATAATGCCCGCCTTGTGAGCCGCGATCTCAGCCAGCGTATTCCCGAGAAATGAAGTATGATCCATGGAAATGGAGGTAATCAGGGAAAGCACTGTGCCTTCCGTCACATTGGTGGCATCCAGCCTGCCGCCCATTCCCGCTTCCGTCAGCACAATGACGTCCTTAGAAGAAGCAGCGTCCGCACACCGGGCGCGCTTTTCTTTGGAAAGCGCTTTTACCTTTTGGGAAAAATATAAAAACGCCAGCGCAGTTTCCGTCTCAAATACCGTCGGAAGCCCCGCGCCCTCCTCCTGCATCTGCTTTGACGCTGCCGCCACCTGCGTCAGGCAGGCAGCATACTCCTCCTCTGAGATCATGTCACCCGCAAAGGAGATGGTCTCCCGCTCTTCAAATACCGCCGGAGAAAAAAAACGGCCCGCCGGAATGTGGGCCTCTCTGAGTATGGCCGCCAGAAACGCTCCCACAGAGCCTTTTCCGTTTGTTCCGGCAATCTGAACTACCGGGTAATCATTCTGGGGATTTCCCAGCCGGCGCAGAAGCTCCCGGATGGTATCAAGTCCCGGCCTGCTTCCGTACCGTTCCATTTCCTTCATATAACTGCGCGCTTCCCCGTATTCCACACTGCCGCCTCTTCTCTTCAGATGCCCGTTTTCATTTCCTTAAATTATAGTATAATACAGGGCACTTTTCAACAAAATTTTCCGGAAGTTGCATCTTCCCCGCAAAACAGGAGGGATAGAACCGGAAAGCAGCGAAAGGATCCGGGGCATTTGAGCGGCCCTCCCCGGCGTCTCAGACAGCCGGTTCTGCCACCCTTGTGCCGGGATAAAAATACTGCAGGATCTCCTGGTAGGTTTTTCCCTGATTTCCCAGCGCTTTTGCACAGTTCTGGGACATGCCGATACCGTGTCCGCATCCGCCGCCTTTTACTGTTACAGATACCAGTTCCCCGTTTTTAAAATTTTTGTCAATGGTAAAAAAGGAGCTGGGCAGCTTTTCATATCCGTCCATCACAGAACCGTCGTTGCGCAGTACCTGTTCATATTTTGGCAGCAGCGCGGCACGGATCTCGCTTTCACGGGTCAGCGTCACTGTCTTTCCGTTGCCCATCAGCGCCAGCTGGCTGACGCTGCCTCCCGTCCTGCGGGAAATGATCAGAATGTCCGTAAGTCCTTCCAGATCTACCATTGGGATTTCCTTTAAATTTTCCAGGATCCGTTCTTTGGAGATGGTGGTGCTCCACCGGTACCATGGCTCGCCGCTTTCATAGGCGCCTGTCTCCTCCGCCAGTGTTTTCCGGAACACCTCCTCATTGGCCAGATCCAGACTGCGGGCGCCCTCTCCCTGCCAATGGCTCTGATAATAAGGCTGTACTTCTGATCCCCACAGCGACAGATCTGTGGTAAATCCCCAGGAGGTAGAGTAATAATAAGCGTCCACAATGCTGTTCTGATACATCAAAAGCTGTCCCGCCGTGGCCGCGATGGCCTGATCCGCCTCCGCATTGGCGGGGCTGTTGTTATATACCTGATAGCGGATGCTGTCGTCCAGATCCGCGTCAAACTCTATGTAAGAAGGGCTCTGGCAGTGGCGGTAAGCAAAGTTTCTGGCGCAGATCGCCTGTGCCTTCAGCGGCTCCTGTCCGTAAGAAGCCGGCATTTCACTGGGCACCACATAGCGAAGATAAGTTTCCATGGGAAGCTCATTGACGATCACAAAGCCCTGGGAGGTTTTTCTGATTTCTATACAGCCCTCATAAGCCGGCTGTCCGTACCCCCTCGTCACGGACTGCAGGACAACGCCGGCGCCGCTTTCCGGTATGAACCTGCACAGAGCGGTGTCGCCGTGCGCGGCAAAAAATGCGGAAGCAGTCCACTGCTCCCCTTTTTTCACTTCCTGATCTTCCTCTCCCCATACAAGGGTCAGATCCTCTAGGGCCGTCAAAACCACTTCCTCATGAAAGATTCCGGAAAAATCAGAGGTGGAGATCACCACCCGGATATGATCTACGGCGTACCGCTCCTTTCCGCCGTCTTTTTGTTCCGATCTTTCTTTCCCCTGAAAATGCACAAGAAACATGCCCGCCGCCGTGAGGAGAAACAAAAAACCCAGCAGCGCGGCAATGATAAACTTGTCTTTCTTTTCCATGCCTTCTCCCAACACATTCTTTTCCATTTAGGATATGCAGGGAGCGCTGCTGATAGAACGGAAGAAAAAACAGGACAGCTCCCGCTGTCCTGTCTATTTGAAAACCCAAAATGCCGACCTTGCTTTTTGACTCCTAGCAATGCTAGGTGGGTAACCGCATCCGAGCCTCTGCCTTCCGTTCTGCGACGGCCTGACATCTTCTCGGAGATATAGGAATCCCGTCAAAAGTGATGTAGGTTCAAAATAGCAAGGTTGTCGCACATCTCAGGCTTACAATTTTATTATATGCAATGCACTATAAAAATACAATGGAAATTTTTATAAATGCCCCGTTTCTTACACTTCGCTTACTACCTTTTCCAGAGCAGCCAGCGCCTCGTCGGGGAGCTTGTCGTAACCGGCCTTCTTCTCTGCAAAGCCCTTCACCGCATTGACACGGGTTTCCATTGCGGACTTCAGCTGTGCCCGGTAATCTGCATCGTTCATATCCGGTGTGAAATCGCCGGTCTTTCCTGACCAGTCGTTCATGATCTCGATATCGCTGAAATTGCCCCATTTTTCAAAGACAGCCTTGCCCTCTACAATGGTCTCCAGAATACCCAGCGTATCTTCCTTCTGCACCTTCTTGCCCATAAAATCGCCGGTGTTTACAATGTAGCATGCAACATTCTTCTCTTCTACCAGCTTTTTGAACTTCTCATAATCATTTACAAGCGGATAGGTCCTGAAGGGATTTGCATAGGGCACGATACGGATCGCGTTCATATCGGTGCCTGCCGCCACACGCTCTGCCGTGGAAGTCTTGGTTGCCAGCGTTGCGCCCATAACGGATGCAAGGGCGGCGCCTTTCAGCTTCACAATAGGCGGGATCGTGGGATCCTTCATGATCCAGAAGATGGCGTTTACGGGAGCGTCGATCTTATCCACCCGGTTCGGGGACCACAGCTTGGACTTGATGGCACGTCCGTTTCCGTTACGGATATCCTCGGTAACCAGCTGGATCTTGCCGTTCTCATCCATCGTTGCGGAGCAGTTCTGAGCGGTCAGCAGATACTTGTTGTCCGGACAGCCTGTGGGATAATCCGCAGTCTTATCAAAGTAAGTGGGCTCCAGCGCAATGGATGCGCAGGTGTCTGTATTGATGATAAAAGCATCGTCATGAAGTACCTTGATCTCGTATTTGCCGCCGTGCTTTGCATGGGTCAGGGTAGACTTGCCGGAGCCTGACAGACCATATACGGATGCCACATACTTGCTGCCGTCGGCCAGCAGGTATTCCTTCTGTCCGCCGTGGCAGGAAGCATAGCCGTTTCTGTTTGCCAGCGCCCATGCCATTGTCAGTGTGCCCTTCTTATGCTCGCCGAAATACTTCATGCCCAGAATTGCGGCACAGTTTTCGTTGGTATCAAAATAGCAAAGTGTCAGAGGATCACTGAGACAGCTGTAGTCCACGTCGGGACTTACTTCCGGCGTCCACTGAGGATCTGAGAAGATATAGATATCCGGCTCTTTTCCGTCGCCCACCGGCTTGGAATTCTTGTACATCTTCACATACTCGTCGGACATATACTGGAAGTTCAGCATCCAGTTGTACAGCAGGTTCTCTTCCCCTTCCGGGATCAGAAGATGCGCCTTCACCATAAACTCAGGATCCAGACCTACAAATACCTCTGCGTGATAAAGTGTTTTCCAGCGGGTTTTATAAATGGCGTCCATAACCACTTTGTCAAGCTTGGCCTCGTCTACACCGGGCTCGCCTTTGATCCGGCGCGCAGCCGCATAGCGTCCCGTCACCGCGCCGTCGTTAAACAGCAGTACCTTTGCATCTGCTTCCAGGCCAAATTCCTCACCCCGGTAAACAGGCATATCTGTCACAATGGTTCCCGGTGAATTTTTAGCCATCTCATAAGCTTCTTTCAGAGTATTTACCTTTACAACATTGTTTCCGTAGAAAGCTCCTTCAATGATGGAACGGGTCTTGGAAAATCCGGGTTTTCCAGCGCCGATCTCACTGATGGGATAATACGCTTTTGTTGACATGTGATGTCCTCCTTTTAGTATTCTTATTTTGAAAATTCTTCCTAAATAAAATTAAGATGAAATTCACAAACACTGAATATATTATGGCATTTCTTTCCTTAAAAGTCAATCGTTTGTTCCAAAGAAAAGCCTTTGGGGAGCAGAGACTTCAGCGCGTACTGGCCGTAATGGGTTCCCTCTCCCGCCAAAAAAATCACAAAGGACGCGGGATCGCAGAATTCTGCCATCACCTGAAGGCATATCCCGCAGGGCAGCGTCAGCGGCTTATCCGCGGCAATGGCAATGGCATAAAACTCCTTTTTGCCCTCGGACACCGCTTTATAAAACGCAGTGCGCTCCGCGCAGTTTGTGGCGCCGTAACTGCTGTTTTCAATATTACAGCCGGTATAGATCTCCCCGTCTGCGGTAAGCAGCGCCGCCCCCACCGCAAAGCGGCTGTAAGGCGCATAGGCGCGGCTTCTTGCCTCTTTTGCCTTTTCCAGCAATTCCTGTACATGTATTTCGATCATCTTTGATCATCCTTTCTCCGGCAGTCTGGTCGTCAGATGCTCATCCCGAAAAGGGACGTTGTCCGCCGGTCACAATGGCTACGCCGGAGCTGGTTCCGATACGGCTGCAGCCCGCGCCGATAAAGGCTTCCAGATCTGACAGCGTCTTGACGCCGCCCGCCGCCTTTATTTTTACCTCCGGGCCCACGTGTTCCCGAAACAGCAGCACATCCTCCATGGTTGCCCCTCCGGTTCCAAATCCTGTAGAGGTCTTGATATAATCCGCCCCCGCTTCTGTAACGATCCCGCAAAGCCGGATCTTCTCCTCTTTCGTGAGATAACAGGTCTCCACGATCACTTTCAGAATATGAGAACCCACGGCCTGCTTCATCGCTTTGATCTCCCGCAGCACTTCCTCATAGTTTCCGCTCTTTACCGCGCCGATGTGGATCACCATGTCGATCTCATGGGCGCCTTTGGCAATGGCGTCCTTCGCCTCAAATATCTTTGTCTCCGTGGTCTGATATCCGAGGGGGAATCCGATCACTGTACAGATATTCAGCGTTTCCCCGTATTCCTCCGCCACCTGCTTTACATAAGCCGGCGGAATACACACAGATGCCGTACCGCAGGCTACAGCTTCCTCACACAGCTTTTTGATGTCATCCCATGTACATACTGCTTTCAGCTGGGTGTGATCGATCTTTCCCAGTATTTCCTGTTTGTCCAATTTTCCCACCTCCGGTATTATTGCCTTTTCGCAACGATCTCTCCTGTATTTTTAAAGATGGACGACTCCGGCACTACGCCCCGTACCATTGAGGTTGGATAGACGTTGGAATACCGGCCGATCACCGTGCCGGGATTCAACACACTGTTGCAGCCTACCTCCACAAAATCGCCCAGCATTGCCCCTACTTTTTTCAGTCCGGTTTCTATCTGCTCTTTGCCGTTTCTGATCACCACAAGGGTTTTGTCCGATTTTACATTGGACGTGATGGCGCCTGCGCCCATGTGGGCTTTGTAACCCAAAATGGAATCCCCCACATAATTGTAGTGAGGCACCTGCACCCCGTTGAACAGGATCACGTTCTTCAGCTCCGTGGAATTGCCTACCACAGCGCCCTCTCCCACGATGACATTCCCTCTGATGAAGGCACAGTGACGAACCTGTGTTTCCCTCCCGATGATACAGGGACCCTGTACAGACGCGGAATCCGCCACAGAAGCAGATTTTGCGATCCATACTGTCTCTTCCCTCTGTTCATATTCTTCCGGATCCAGTTGTTTCCCAAGCTTAAGGATAAAGGCGCCGATTCCCGGCAGCGCTTGCCATGGATACGTAAATTGTTCCAGATATGCCTTTGCCATCGTCTGTTCCAGATCATAAAGCTGTGAAATTGCAGTCTGCATACTGTTCCTCCTCTTTTCGGAAGCGGAAACGGAAGCCGCCCCATTGGCATGTCCGCCGCCGCAGTTTATTTTTTATAGTATACGCTGGCGGCATCAAAAAACTGCCGCAGAACCCCCTGGTTGTTCAGATTCATTACCGCGCCGGTCCGGGAGCAGATAAAGGCCCGGAGCTTTTCCATATATTCTTCTGACGTGATCTCTCCATTGGCCACATACTGCAGCCCCTTTTCCCAGCTTGCCGTCAGCTCCGGATTCAGCAGTGAGCGGATGGAGCAGTTCACCACATCATAGATCATTTCTCCCAGCTGGGTGGGCGTGATGATCTGGCTGCGCTTGTTCAGCGCCATATACTGATTGTTGATCAGCTTCTTTAAGATCTCTGCTCTGGTAGCGCTGGTACCGATGCCGCTGCCCTTGATCTGGGCGCGCAGCTCCTCATCCTCGATGAGCTGTCCCGCATTTTCCATCGCAAGAATCATCGTGCCGGAATTGTAACGCTTTGGCGGCGTGGTCTCCCCTTCTTTGAGAGAAAAGGCGTTCACCGGCAACGTCATTCCCTTTTTCAGCCCGGACAGCCGTTTCAGAAACGCTTCATCCTGCTCCCCTGCCTGCGCTTCCTTCGTCTCTCCGTTCTCCTCCGAAGACTCCGCCTGCTTTCCTTTTCCATAGAATTGATTTGCCACCTGCAGATAGCCGGGATCAGACAGCACTCTCACCGACGAAAAGAAATATTCTTCTTTCGGCAGTGTCTCTCCTTTGCGCTTTGTCACCACCGAAACCTTTTTGTACACTGCCGGCGGGTAAAAAACAGACAGGAAACGCCCAGTGATCACCTGATACACCTGCCGGGAGATCCGGTTCAATGAATCCAGCGCCGAAAGCCCCTGTCCCGTTGGGATAATGGCATAGTGATCCGTGATGGCGCGATCGTTTACATACCGGCTCTTTACAAGTCCCTCATACCGTTTTTTCTGAAGGATCTCTTCCGCGAAGGGCGCGGCCGGCCCGTATCTTCGCAGCCCCTTTAAATTTCTGTCGATCACCTTTGCCACCGCCTCCGACAGCACTCTGGCATCGGTTCTGGGATACGTAACCAGTTTCTTCTCATACAGCTCCTGTATGATACGGAGCGTTTCGTCGGGACTGATCTTGAACATCCGGGAGCAATCATTCTGCAGTTCCGCCAGATTGTATAAAAGCGGGGGATTTTTCTTTTCCTGCCTGCGCTCTGCCTTCTCCACCGTGACGGTTATCGGTTCCGGAATGGAGAGCCGGCTGATAAATGCCTCCCCGTCCTCCTTTTTCAGAAACCCGTTATCCTTAAACAGGATCGGCTGTCCAAAATAATTGCTTCCTTCCACGGCCCGCCACTCACCCTCCATGGTCCCTTCTCCCAGAGAAATCTGTGCCAGCACACGGTAAAAGGGCGTCTTTACAAAAGCGCGGATCTCCCGCTCCCGGCGCACTACCATGCCGAGGACGCAGGTCATCACACGCCCCACCGAAATGACGGTGCGATCCTTCCGCAGATAAGCAGAAAGGGTATTGCCGTATTTCAGGGTGAGCAGCCTGGAAAAATTGATGCCCATCAGGTAGTCTTCCTTTGCCCGCAGATAAGCGGAATCACTCAAATGATCGTATTCCGACAGATCCTTCGCGTTTTGGATCCCCCGGAGGATCTCCTCTTCCGTCTGGGAATCGATCCAGACACGCCGCCGCTCCTTTCCGGAAACGCCTGCCATCTGTTCCACAAGCCGGTATATATATTCTCCTTCCCGTCCGGAGTCGGTGCATACATAGATCCGGCTGATATCCGCCCGGTGCAGAAGTTCTTTGACGATCTCAAACTGCTTGCTGACGGAGGGGATAATCTCATAGAGAAACTGATCCGGGATAAAGGGCAGGGTATCCAGACTCCAGCGCTTTAACCGCGGATCATACCGGTCCGGGTAGCTCATCGTCACCAGATGCCCCACGCACCATGTAAACACCGCCTCTTCCGACTCCACATAGCCGTTATGCCTTCTGGTATTCAGTTTTAGTGCCTTCGCAAACTCCGCCGCAACGCTGGGCTTTTCCGCGATATATAAATATTTTGCCATATTCTCACGATGAAAAAGGCCGCTGCAAAATCTCGTCCTGACTTTTCCGGGCAGGACTGCGTCCAAGCCCGGTCAAATCCATGACGCTGTTTTGCAGCAGCCTTTTCTGATCTTTTTATTCTACTTCAAAATGATATACCGTCTTTGTCTGATAATGGGTACCTGCCGCAAATACAGGCTGGGCAAATTCAGGATGATTGGGCGCGTCCGGATAATACTGCGTCTCAAAGCAGGAGCCGCTCCTTCTCGGATAAGCGCATCCGCCCTTGCCGTTCTGATCGCCCTTGATAAAGTTTCCCGTGTACAGCTGCATACCCGGCAGATCAGAGCGCACTTCCATGACGATGCCGGATTCTCCGGACCGCATGGATGCAACGATTTTTTCCTTCCCGCTGTCGTTGACACAGTAATTGTGATCATAACCCTGTCCGAACTTCAAAGCGGTATAATCCGCCTCAATCCGCTCCCCAATGGCATGATATTCTCTGAAATCCATGGGCGTGCCCGCTACCGGCGTCAGCTCTCCTGTGGGAATACTCTCCTCATCGGCCCATGTAAACGCATCCCCGTTGATCTTTACCTCCTGGGAAAGAATGGTGCCGGAATCATGCCCGTTCAGATTGAAATAGCTGTGATTTGTCATGTTAAAGATGGTATCCGCATCCGCCACCGCGTCATAGGAGATCTCCAGACTGTTGTCTGCAGTCAGGGCGTAAGTCACCCGAATATCCGCATTGCCGGGAAATCCCTGATCCATATCAGGGCTGTGCAGTTCAAAGGTGATGAAAGGCGTATCGTCGTCTTTTTTGTCTTTCACCTGCCAGAGGCGGGTCTGATAACCGTGGAATCCGCCGTGCAGGTTGTTATTGCCGTCATTTTTGTCAAAGGTATAGGTTTTTCCGCTGATCTGACACTGGGCCTTGCCGATCCGGTTTCCGCAGCGGCCAATGGTGGCACCGTAGAATGTGTCGTTTTTCTCCTCATAGCTTTCCACATCGTCAAAGCCAAGCACCACATCCCGGAACTGTCCCTGCCTGTCCTTCACATACAGGCTGACAAGCACTGCTCCCAGATCGCTGACTGCGGCCGTCATGCCCGCAGCATTTTTCAGCACATATAGTTTTGCCTCATTGCCGTCCTTCATGTTTCCGAATGTGGACACTGTAATACTCATCCCAAAACCCCCTAATCTTTATTATTTTTTCTCAATATAACCCTGTGCGGTGAGCAGCTCCGCGCAAAGGATGGCGCCTCCTGCCGCGCCCCGCACGGTATTGTGGCTCAATCCCACAAACTTATAATCATATACGGTATCTTCCCGGAGCCGTCCCATGGAGATTCCCATGCCGTTTTCAAAATCTCTGTCGATCTGGGCCTGAGGACGGTTTTCTTCCTCCATATAGCGGATAAACTGCTTCGGCGCACTGGGAAGATCCAGTTCCTGGGGAAGTCCTTTATAATTGTTCCACCTGTCAATGATCTCTTCCTTTGTAGGCTTCTTCTCAAAAGATACAAACACTGCCGCGGTATGCCCGTCCTGAACAGGCACGCGAATACACTGGGTAGTGATGATGGGACTTTCCGCCTTCTTGATCACGCCGTCCTCCACCTTGCCCCAGAGACGCAAAGGCTCCTGCTCGCTCTTTTCTTCTTCCCCACCGATAAAGGGAATGATATTGTCAAGCATCTCCGGCCAGTCCTGGAAGGTCTTGCCAGCGCCGGAAATCGCCTGATAGGTAGTGGCCACCACCACCTTGGGGCCAAATTCTTTCAGCGCATGAAGGGCAGGCGCATAACTCTGGATGGAGCAGTTGGGCTTCACTGCAACAAAGCCCCGTCTGGTTCCGAGACGCTTCCGCTGATATTGGATGACCTCAAAATGCTCGGGGTTGATCTCGGGCACTACCATGGGTACATCCGGCGTCCAGCGATGGGCGCTGTTATTGGAGACAACCGGTGTCTCCGTCTTGGCATACGCATCCTCAATGGCCCGGATCTCTTCCTTTGTCATATCTACCGCGCTAAATACAAAGTCCACGCAGGAAGCCACCGCTTCCACCTCGTTGACATTCATGATCACCAGATCTTTCACTGCCTCCGGCATGGGCTTTTCCATTTTCCAGCGGCCGCTTACCGCCTCCTCATAAGTCTTCCCTGCGGAACGGGGACTTGCCGCCACGCATACTACCTCAAACCATGGGTGATTTTCAAGAAGAGAGATAAATCTCTGTCCTACCATACCTGTGGCGCCAAGAACGCCTACTTTTAACTTCTGTTCCATCCTAACTCTCCATCCTGTCTCTTTTATTTTCTTACACCGTTTTTATTTCGTCTTTGTTTTTATTCCGTCTTTCTACGGCGCACATTTGTTTTTCCTGCATAATACTATCCTATTTTTTGCAAAAAATCAATCAGTAATTTATACAGATTCTATTTTGAATTTTCCGCCCCTTTGTGACAATATTACTGCTGCCCTTCTATTTCGGAAAGCCAGCGGGCATTTTCCTCAATGGCCGCCTTCATCGCCTCCGCTCCCGGCGCCCCCTTGGTGAGGCGCTTTTCCACGCAGGTCTTCATGGCAATCGCCTCATACACATCCTGTTCAAACACCGGACTGATGGCCTTGTATTCCTCCAGCGTCATCTGATCCAGCGAAATATTTTTTTCGATACAATACAGCACCAGCGCGCCCACGATCCCATGGGCATCCCGGAAGGGAACTCCTTTTTTCACAAGGTAATCCGCCGCGTCCGTGGCATTGGTAAAACCGCCCTTTGCGCTGGCCTCCATCACATCCTTTTGAAAGGTCATAGTGTTCAACATGCCCGTGAACAGGGTGATACAGCCCTTCGTGGTGTCAATGGCGTCATATACCAGTTCTTTATCCTCCTGCATGTCTTTATTGTAAGCAAGGGGAAGTCCCTTCATGGCAGTCAGCAGCGCCATAAGCGCTCCGTAGACCCGCCCGGTCTTTCCCCGCACCAGCTCCGCAATATCGGGATTTTTCTTCTGAGGCATAATGCTGCTGCCGGTGCTGTAGGCGTCGTCCAGCTCCACGAACCGGTATTCATTGGTGTTCCAGATTATGATCTCTTCGGAAAACCGGCTTAAGTGCATCATCACTGTGGACATGGCGGATAAAAGCTCGATCAGGTAATCCCTGTCGGAGACACTGTCCATACTGTTCGCGGTGGCCCTGTCAAATCCCAGCAGCGCCGCCGTATATTCCCGGTCAAGAGGATAGGTGGTGCCTGCCAGCGCTCCCGCTCCCAGCGGGCACTCATTCATACGGCGCCGGATGTCCCTAAGCCGCAGATAATCCCGCCGGAACATTTCAAAATATGCGCCCAGATGATGGGCAAGGGTGATGGGCTGCGCCTTCTGCAGATGGGTAAAGCCGGGCATCACCGTCTCCGTATGCACCTTCATCAAATCGTGCAGAACATGCAGCAGCGCTTTCAGCAGCCCCTGCAGTTCATCGATCTCATCCCGGGTGTACAGCTTCATGTCCAGCGCCACCTGATCGTTCCTGCTCCGGCCGGTGTGCAGCTTCTTGCCCACATCACCGATACGGTCAATGAGGTTTGCCTCCACAAAGCTGTGGATATCCTCATATTCCTCCGTGATCTCCAGGCTGCCGCTCTCCACATCCGCCAAAATCCCATCCAGTCCTGCCGTGATGGCATCCCGCTCCGCTTCGGTCAGGATCTTCTGCTTTGCCAGCATATCCACATGAGCCTTGCTGCCCCTGATATCCTGGGCATACATCCGCCTGTCAAAACCGATGGATGCGTTAAAATTATAAACAAGCCGGTCCGTTTCTTTTGTAAAACGACCTCCCCACAACTGTGCCATAGTATGCCGCCTCCCTGCTTCTTTTCTGATTGTATCACATTTTCAATTCCCGCACAACCGTGCCTTTTGATTTCCGTTCTTTGGCCTCCCTTTTGGAATACACGCATCCGCAATAATTCTGACGGTACAGGCCATATTCCCCGGAAAGCTCCACAGAGCGCTTATAGCCGTCTTTCTTCTTGAAATCAGAGGGCAGATAGGAAACCCCGTACCGCTGCGCCAGTTCTTCGCCGATGGCGTTCAGAAGGGGCGTATTCTTCAGGGGGCTGATGGATAAGGTGGTGGTGAAATAATCCGCCCCTATTTCCACCGCTTTCACAGCCGCTTCCTCCAACCGGAGCCGAAAACATTCCTCGCACCGTTTCCCCCCTTCCGGCTCGTCCTCAAGTCCTTTTGCCGCCTCAAAAAATCTGTCCGGCTCATAGCGGCCCTCCATAAATGTAATGGGATTGTCCACAGGCATCTCCCGGATCAAACGCATCTGTTCCTCCACCCGATGCCTGTACTCCTCTTTTTCCGTGATATTGGGATTGTAATAAAACAGCGTGATCGAAAAAAAACGGGACAGATATTCCAGACAATAACTGCTGCAGGGCGCACAGCAGCTGTGAAGGAGCAGCACAGGCGTTTTTCCTTCCCGCTGGTTTTCCTCTATGATCTGATCCAGTTCTCTTTGAAAATTACGTTTCTCCATGACTCTTTCTCTTTTCCCTCTAACGGAGTTCTTTTTCGCACATATTCAGCGATGCCTCGATCACCTGATCCATATCGTAATATTTGTATTCGCCCAGCCGGCCGCCAAAGATCACCTGTTTTTCCTTTTCAGCCAAGGCTTTATACTGCTCATACCGTTTTTCATTCTTCTCATCATTTACCGGATAGTACGGCTCGTCCCCCGGCTTCCACTCAGAGCTGTACTCACGGCTGATCACTGTCTTTGGCAGCTCCGCTCCGTTTTCATCCCTGCCAAACTCAAACCATTTATGTTCAATGATCCGCGTCCACGGCGTTTCCCGATCCGTATAATTCACCGCGGCATTTCCCTGAAAATTGGGTATATCCAGAACTTCCGTCTCAAAACGCACAGACCGGTATTCCAAATGGCCAAGACGGTAACCGAAGTACCCGTCAATGGATCCGGTATAAACCACCTTTTCTGCCAGCGCGTCCAGTTCGTCCTTATGAAGCAGATAATCTGTATTCAGCCGGACCTCAACGCCGTTCAGCATATTGGCTATCATTTTGGTATAACCGCCTATGGGGATCCCCTGATACAGCGCATTAAAATAATTATTGTCAAAGGTGAGCCGCACCGGAAGCCGTTTGATGATAAAAGCCGGAAGGTCCCTGCATTCACGGCCCCACTGTTTTTCCGTATAGCCTTTCACCAGCTTCTCATAAATATCCCGGCCCACCAGGGAGATTGCCTGCTCTTCCAGATTGCAGGGCTCTCCTTTGATCTCTTTTCTCTGTTCCTCTATCTTTGCCGCCGCTTCCGCCGGAGTCACCACGCCCCACATCTTGTTAAAGGTATACATGTTAAAGGGCATGGAATACAGCTCGCCTTTGTAGTTTGCCACCGGGCTGTTCGTAAACCGGTTAAACTCCGCAAACTGTGTGATGTAATCCCACACGCGCTTAAGATTTGTATGAAAAATATGTGCCCCATATTTGTGTACGTTAATGCCTTCTGTTTTTTCCGTATACACGTTGCCGGCAATGTGAGAACGCCTGTCAACCACAAGAACCGACTTGCCGGCCTTCTTTGCTTCGTGTGCAAATACTGCCCCATACAGGCCGGCCCCGACGATCAGATAATCGTATTTCATTTTCCTTCTCCTCAATTCACAGTTTTTTAAAAAAATCGCTGAAGCCCACATATTGACAAGGTCTTCAGCGATTTTCATAAAGCTGGAAATGGGACTTGAACCCACGACCTACGCATTACGAGTGCGTCGCTCTACCAGCTGAGCTATTCCAGCATCGGCTGCCGCAGACACATTTGCGGCAGCTCCAGAAACAGATATTAACACATATCCGCCAAAATATCAATAGATTTTTTCTTTTTTTATCGACTGATCCTTTTTTCCAGCACTGCGATCACCTGATACAGCAGCAGGGCGATCATACACAGCACAATGATGCCGGTCATCACCAGCCTCAGTTGGAACACCTGACTACCGTAAATGATCAGATAACCCAGCCCTTCATCCGCCGCAAGAAATTCTCCGATCACCACGCCCACCAGCGAAAGGCCGATGTTCACCTTCATGATGCTCACCAGCATGGGGACGGTGCTTGGCACGATCACCTTTGACAGCACGTGCCGCTTTTTGCCTCCAAGTGTATAGATCAGTTTGATCTGTTCCGCATCCACCTCCTGAAATCCCGTATACAGGTTCAGGATGGTGCCAAACACTGCCAGCGACACCCCTACTACCACAATGGTTCTCACATTGGCGCCCAGCCAGACGATGAGCAGCGGAGCCAGCGCGGATTTGGGCAGGCTGTTCAGCACCACCAGATAAGGTTCGATGATCTTTGCCGCGCTTTTGGATATCCACAGCAGCACCGCCGCCAATACGCCGATCACAATGGACAGCGTAAAGCTCAGCAAGGTTTCTCCCAGTGTGATCCCCACATGCCGGAAAAGGGTCTGATCCTTTGCCATATCCAAAATACACCGTCCGATCTCCGAGGGGCTGCTGAAGATAAACGCGTTGATCACATCTGTCCGGCTGGTCCATTCCCAGATCCCCAAAAACGCAAACAGACTGACCACTCTGAACAGGATGATCAGCCTGTGCCTGATTTTCTGTCTGCGCACATACTGCTGCTGGACAGACAGCGCACTGTTACGTTTCATCCCTTTTCAACTCCTTCCATATCTGCTGAAAATACTGCTGGAACTGCCCGGTATTTCTTTTTTCCAGCGGCGTCATCTCAGGATCAAAGTCCAACGGCAGGTCACAGAGAATGTGCGTGGGACGCTTTGACATAACAAGCACCCTTGTTCCAAGACTGATGGCCTCCGCCAGATCGTGGGTCACAAGTACCGCCGTTTTCTTTTCCTTCCGGATAATCGTGCCGATGTCGTCTCCCACCGACAATCTGGTCTGATAATCCAGCGCGGAAAAGGGCTCGTCTAGCAGCAGCAATTCCGGATTCAACGCCAGTGTCCGGATCAGCGCCGCACGCTGCCGCATCCCGCCGGACAGCTGTGAGGGCTTTGCATCCATAAATTTTTCCAAACCATATTTTTCCAAAAGCACTTCTGCTTTCCTTACATTTTCCTTTGTTTTCTGTTTGCGGATTTCCAGTCCCAGCGTCACATTCCGCAGCACGGACCGCCACTCAAAAAGATGGTCCCGCTGCAGCATATAGCCGATATTTGCCTGCACGCCGGTTTTCTCCTGTTTCGGAAAAAAAATAGAGCCTGTTTCCGGCTCTAACAGTCCTGCGATCAGAGAAAGAATGGTAGATTTTCCGCAGCCGCTTGGCCCCACCATGGACAAAAATTCTCCTTCTCTCACCGAAAAAGATATATTTGACAAGACCGGTGTTTCGCCGTCCATAGAATGATACGCGAAATTGACCTCTTGAAATTGTACCAGTGAAGGGCATAAAAATGCCTCCATGCAAAAACACTCCTTTCAACCGAAGGTTCTAGTGTTATTGTATGAAGGCATGAATCCTTTGTTACCATGTCGCATTTTGGCGTTGCTCCACATGCGCATCCATCTTCGGATAAGCGATCACAACAACATAAAACAGCTGTCTGATAAGCATGTTCGGAAATGAATTCGACGAAATTCCCCCACGCCTTACAGGCTGATGCTGTCGCCCTGTCCGTTGATCACATAGTATGCAGCGTTGTCTTCCGGCTTGATATAAACATCCAGCGTCTTAATGTCTGATTTTTTGTTGCCGGTCTCACTTACATACTTCGCTACAATACGGTCAACGATCTCCTGCTGCTCAAACTCTCTGCCAAGATACTGTACATAAATCTGTGTCACCGTCTTCCTGGATGCAGCTTTCTTCGCCGCAGGCTTTTTCGCAGCGGATTTCTTCTCCGCCTTTGCAGGGGCTGCCTTTTTCTCCTCTTTTGCGGGAGCCGCTTTCTTTGCTGCAGGCTTTGTCTCCTTTGCAGGGGCCGCCTTCTTCTCTGCGGGCTTTGTCTCCTTTGCGAGGGCCGCCTTCTTCTCTGCAGGCTTTGTCTCCTTTGCGGGAGCCGCCTTCTTCTCTGCAGGCTTTGTCTCCTTTGCGGGAGCCGCCTTTACTGCCGCCTTCGCTGCCGTCTCCTCTGTTGCCTTTGCCGCAGTATGTTTCTCAACTGTTTCCACCGCTGTCTTCGCTGCCGTTGTCTTTACAGCCACAGCCTTTTTCTCCTCTGCCTTTGCGGCAGGCTTCATTGCTGCGGTAGGTTTTTTTGCAGTTGCCATTTTAATCCTCCTTCTGTGTTAAAAAACAAGAAATTTTTTCCATATTATATTATACCCATCACGAAAATTTTGCAAGTCATATCTGAAAAACTGTATTGATAAAACATATTCAATCTGTTGTTTCCTCATAAGTAAGTCTTGCATTCCACTGTATTATCAGTTAAAATAGTAAAACATTTTCTGCTTAAAGCTTGTGAAAAATGAAAAACAGAGCGAAGGGAGCTTCTCTCAGACGCTCCGGAACGGAGACAGCAATGAAAAAATGGATCGGGGACCGTGCTTTTTACCGGCGGCTTTTTACCGTAATGACCCCTATACTGATACAAAACGTCATCACAAATTTTGTCAGCCTTCTGGACAACATCATGGTAGGGCAGGTGGGCACAGAGCCTATGTCCGGCGTGGCCATCGTCAACCAGCTGATTTTTGTATTTAACCTGTGTATATTCGGCGGCCTGTCAGGCGCCGGCATTTTCACCGCACAGTTTTACGGAAAAAAGGATCAGGAGGGCCTGCGGGACACCTTCCGCGTCAAGCTCTATATTTCCGCTTTTTCCATCGCTGTCTTTGGAGCGCTGTTCCTGATCAAAGGCGAGGGGCTGATCTCCCTGTTCCTTCATGAGGGGCAGGAGCGTCTGGATCTGAAAGCCACGTTAAACTACGGCATGAGCTATCTGCACGTTATGCTTATCCAGACGATTCCTTTTGCCCTTTCACAGGTTTATTCCAGTACATTGCGTGAGACGGGAGAAACCATGCTGCCCATGAAGGCCGGCATTGCCGCAGTGTTTGTCAACCTGCTGTTTAACTATCTGTTGATCTTCGGCAAGTTCGGTTTTCCTGCCATGGGCGTTACCGGCGCGGCGATCGCCACGGTAATCGCACGCTTTGCGGAATGTATCATCGTAATATGCTGGACCCACATTCACCGGGCGCGGAATCCCTTTGTCACGGAGATCTACCGCTCGCCCCGGGTGCCCCTGCAGCTTGTAAAACAGGTGATCATCACAGGAACGCCTCTGCTTGCCAATGAAGTGCTTTGGGCCGCAGGCACCACCACCCTGAACCAGTGCTATTCTGTGCGGGGTCTGGAGGTCGTCTCCGCCATCAATATTTCCTCCACTGTGTCCAATTTATTTTTCTGCGCCTTTTTTGCGATGGGTACCACCGTTTCCATTATGATCGGCCAGCTGCTGGGCGCTGGAAAGCTGGAGCAGGCAGTGGACGAAAATACAAAACTGATCGCTTTTTCCGTGGCGCTCAGCGCTGTAGTAGGCGCCGTTATGGCGGCGCTGGCTCCGCTGATCCCACAGATCTACAATACCACAGACACGGTGAAGCATCTGGCGGTCAACCTTCTCATTGTATCTGCAGTTATGATGCCCTTAAACGCTTTTATCAATGCAAGCTATTTTACCCTGCGCTCAGGCGGAAAGACCCAGATCACCTTTTTGTTTGACTGCGGAATGCTCTGGGCCATCAATATCCCCCTGGCCTTTCTTCTCTCCCGCTTCACCTCCCTGCCGGTAGTGGAAATGTTTATTTTGGTGGAGGGGGTAAACCTCATTAAATCCGTGATCGGCTTCCGGCTGCTCAAGAGCAGGAAATGGGTAAACAATCTGGTGGCGGATCAGTAAACGGGATTTTTCTTTCCGCTTTACAAATCCACGGCAAAACTTTTTTGAGAAGATGTCCTTCCGAACGGTGGCGCTTGAAAAAAATCTGTGTTATATTATACCTGTATGCACCATCGTGACTTTTTTATATAAATGTGGGAAAAATAATTCATAAAAACTATGAATATGGAGAAGGATATGAAAATCACATTTTTTGATACGAAGGACTATGACAGGGCGGCTTTTACAAAATATGACGGCAGAGACGGACTGGAATTCAAATTTTACGAAACCAAACTGTGCGAGGATACTGTTGAGCTGGCAAAAAATTCTGACGTTGTCTGCGTCTTTGTCAACGACGACTTGAATTCCGCCGTCATTGAAAAGCTCCATGCTTTTGGCATAAAGCTGATCGCGCTGCGCTGCGCAGGCTATAACAATGTAGATCTGGCCGCCGCATACGGGAAAATCCATGTGGCCAGAGTCCCCGCATATTCTCCCTATGCCGTTGCAGAGCATGCCATGGCGCTGCTGCTCTGTTCCGTTCGCCGTATTCACAAAGCCTATAACCGCACAAAGGATTTTAATTTCAGCTTAAACGGCCTTACCGGCTTTGACCTGTACGGCAAGACAGTAGGTGTGATCGGTACGGGAAAGATCGGCAAGGCTTTTATTGATATCTGCAAGGGTTTCGGCATGAACATCCTCGCTTACGACAAATATCCCGCCCCCATGGACCATGTGCGCTACACAGAGCTGGACGAACTGTTCCGGGAAAGCGATATCATTTCTCTTCATTGTCCCCTGACGTCCGAGACCGCCCACATGATCGATCAGGAGAGCATTGCCCGAATGAAAAAAGGCGTGATCATCATCAATACTTCCCGGGGCGCGCTGATCAATTCAGAGGATCTTCTGAACGGCATCAAAGAACGGAAGATCGGCGCAGCCTGTCTGGACGTTTATGAAGAAGAATCTGATCTGTTTTTTGAAGATTTTTCCGGACATATTGTAAACGACGACACGCTTGCCCGGCTCATCACCATGCCCAATGTGATCGTCACCTCCCATCAGGCATTTCTCACAGAGGAGGCTCTTTCCAATATCGCAGAAGTCACAGTCAAAAACATTCTCGATTATTTCGGCAGCAATGTGCTGGAAAATGAAGTATGTTATCACTGCGGTCTTCTTGAAAATTGTAAGAAAAAGCGTAAAGAACGCTGTTTTTAATAATCAGGACAGCTGTCCGGAACGGAGGTATCTATGAACACAACAACATTATTAGAAGAGGCCAAGGCACTCCAGCCAGATCTGCAGCATATCCGCCGGGATCTGCACCGGCATCCTGAAACAGGTTTTGATCTGACCTATACCAAAGCGCTGGTAAAAGAAAAGCTGACGGAAATGGGCTATGAGCCGAAAGAACTGGGCAAGGCGGGACTGATCGTTCTCGCAGGAGGAAAAAAGCCCGGCAAAACCATCCTGCTTCGCGCCGATATGGACGCGCTTCCCCTTCAGGAGGAGGCGGATGTGGAATACCGCAGCCAGACCGACGGCAAAATGCACGGATGCGGCCATGATATGCACACGGCTATGCTGCTTGGCGCCGCCCGCCTGTTAAAAAAGTATGAAGACGAAATCGAAGGCACCATCAAGCTGGAGTTTCAGCCGGCCGAAGAAATCTTTCAGGGCTCTCCCGATATGATCCGTTCCGGCCTTTTGGAAGACCCTCATGTTGACGCCGCCATGATGCTCCATGTGCTGGCCGGCATGCCCATTCCATCCGGATTTGTACTGATACCGGGCGGAGGCATCACCATGGCTTCCTGCGAGCAGTACCATATTATCGTAAAAGGAAAAGGCGGGCACGGCTCCACACCCCATACCGCGATCGATCCGATTACCGCCGCTGCCCATATACATCTGGGACTGCAGGAAATCAACAGCCGCGAACTGGACGGCAATGATTTCGGCGTATTTACCACCTGCCATTTTGAGGCGGGAAAAACATCCAATGTTATTCCGGATACTGCGGAAATGTGGGGAACGATCCGCACTACTGACCCGGATAATAAAACCGGCGAACTGATCAAAAAACGTATTTCCGAAATCTCTACAGGGATCGGCGCCGCGTACCGATGCGAGACGGCAGTGGAATTTTATGATTACTGTCCCTGCATGATGATCGATTCCGCGCTTTCTTCAAATGCCATGGATTATGTAAAAGATCTGCTTGGCGAGGGCGCTTTGGATCTGTCTGTGGTGTCCGGCGGAAAGGCCGGCGGCGGCAGCGAAGACTTTGCTTTTGTCAGCCATGAGGTCCCCACGGTCAGCATGTTTCTGGCAGCCGGAAATTCTGCAGAAGGCTATAAATATAGTCAGCATCATCCAAAAGTGATATACGATGATTCCGTCCTGTATGTTGGCAGCGCCGTCTATGCTTATCTGGGTATGCGCTGGCTGGCGGAGCATCAGTCGTATGAATGATAGCAAATGTTAAGCGAACCTTCCATTCATATTCTATACAAGTTTTTAAAATTAAGGCGGAGCCACAACTCCGCCTTTTCCATTATATGAACGTGCCAATTTATACCAAATTCAGATAACGCTTATTGGCACTTAATTTCTTCCTTTCATGTATTTTAAAAAAGTAACCCCTCTTTTAAGAAAACAAAAAACGCTAGAGTCCTTGATTTTACAGGGTTTCTAGCGTTTTTAAAAACTGCCGGCAGCGGGACTTGAACCCGCACGTGGTTGCCCACAACAGATTTTGAGTCTGCCTCGTCTGCCATTCCGACACGCCGGCAAAGCAACGTTGATTCAGCTCAATCAACGTTGTTAATCATACCATCATACACAGAAATTGTCAATTCTTTTTTCCGCTTCATTCCTTTGCAGTCCGGGATCATGTCCCTCTGCCTGACACGCCATGTCAGCCTCAGTCTCTCCCTATAACAGGAATCAGAAGCTCTCGATCAGTTTTACCATATATTTCAGGATCAGCAGAGAATCTGCAGAATCCAGATTGCCGTTATGGTCCACATCTGCAGCTTCCTTCTGTGCTTCTGTGGGCGTCTGCAGTTTTACCATAAATTTCAGTACCATGAGGGCGTCTGAAGAATCTATACTCCCGTTTTCATCTATATCACCAAGGACACTCATATCTACCGTCACAGTACATGCCGCTTTGTATTCCCCTTCTTCCGTTGTAGCGGTAATAACAGCGGTTCCCTTTGACACTGCCGTCACAAGTCCGTTTTCATCCACTTTTGCAACTGCCTCATTATCACTGGACCAGATAATATTTTTATTATTTGCGTCATTCGGAATGATCGTTGCATGTAACTTAAAAGAGGGATTTTCTTTCGCCAGCGTCACATTCTCCTGATCCAATGTGACTCCCTTCACAAAGCCCAGACTCTTTAATTGAATCGCGCCCAGCCCATAGTATATGTCATAATTATTCAACGCTACATCGCTGCTTAAGGATAATACCATCTGGTGAACACCTTCCAGCGGTACCGTAACAGGCGTTGGCAGATCATCCGCCTCTCTCGTTATCGTTTGAACCGTCTCCCCATCAAGCTCTATGCTCAATGTCGCCGGTACCCTTGTCGTATTATCTATGTGTCCAAACAAAAACGTCACAGACTCATAGTCTCCGCCAAAATTAAAATACACCCTGGATGATCGGGCAGGATTCCACAAATACATCTTCATACAATCTGTATACTCATCGCCTGCCATAAAGAAACTTTCCTTATCTTTTGAACGAACAACCCCTGTATTTTCTCCATCCGTTTGATACGGTTCTTTGTTTCCAACAATATTAGAAAGGGGTATTTCTTCCGCTACATAAGTGTTTTTGATAAAACTTCCATTGTACACCCCATACGTAATATCATAGTGATTTAATTCTTCTTCGCTTGTCATCTTGATCTTTAACTGTTTTACACCGCTCACATCTATGGATACCCGTTTTGATATATCCGATGGAGTCAGATGAATGGTTTCCGTCAATTCTCCATCCAAATATATTTTTAAGTCTGCCGTATACATTGATGTATTGTCAACATGGCCCACATTAAAAGAGAAATTGTCATACTCTCCCTTTAAATTATACAGCACCTGTGATGTTCTGGCTGCATTCCACAGATAAAAAACATAACCTTCATCGTAACTTGTCCCGCCAATGGCAAAATACTTTTCCTGACCGGCTAAATACTCGGTTACATCCGTATATTGATAAGGCTTCTTTTCTGACATCCAATGATCTGAATTTTCAACTTCTGACATTTCTTCCGCGTAAGTAATATTGCAGCTGTTTTGAGGTATCATTACTGCTGAGACTGCCATAACTGCTGACAATAAAACTGATACTATTTTCTTCTTCATTTACCCTTCCATCCTTTTTAAAAATTTTCATTCCCCGCAACTGTCAATTCTTTTTTCCGCCACACTCCTCTGCAGTCTTCCCGCAGTTTTCCGCCTCTTCATATTTCATATCCTTCAAAATAGGAAAACAGTCAAAGGTGGCAAAATAATCCTTCGGCGTCTCCGCCCGGCGAATCAGTTGTGTAGTGCCGTCCTCCTTCAAAAGCACTTCCGCGCTCCGCAATTTTCCATTGTAGTTATAACCCATGGAAAATCCGTGGGCGCCGGTATCATGGATCACCAGCAGGTCTCCTATATCAATCTTCGGCAACATTCTGTCGATCGCGAATTTATCGTTGTTCTCGCAGAGAGAACCGGTGATGTCATACTTATGATCGCAGGGCTGATCTTCCTTGCCCATCACCGTGATATGGTGATAAGCCCCGTACATGGCGGGACGCATCAGGTTCACCGCACAGGCGTCACAGCCGATATATTCCTTATGAATGTGCTTCTCATGAATAGCGGTCGTTACAAGGCAGCCATAAGGCCCCAGCATAAACCGTCCCAGCTCCGTGTAAATAGCCACGTCGCCCAGTCCCGCAGGTACCAGCACTTCCTCATAAACCTTCCGTACGCCTTCTCCGATGGCCTCAATATCATTGGGCTCCTGATCCGGGCGGTAAGGGATGCCGATGCCGCCGGACAGATTGATAAAGCTCAAAGATACGCCGCACTTCTCCTTAATCTGCACCGCGGTTTCAAACAACGTGCGGGCAAGGATCGGATAGTAATCATTGGTAACGGTATTGCTGGCCAGAAAGGCATGAAGCCCAAAGCGCTTTGCCCCCTTTTCTTTCAGGATCCGATACCCTTCAAAAAGCTGTTCTGTAGTAAAGCCGTATTTGGCGTCACCGGGGTTGTCCATAATATCATTGCTGATCTTGAACAGGCCGCCGGGATTGTACCGGCAGCTGATCGTCTCGGGAATCCCTACCAGCTTTTCCAGAAATTCAATATGCGTAATGTCATCCAGATTGATAACGGCGCCAATCTTATTTGCAAATACATATTCCTTTGCGGGAGTGGCGTTGGAGGAAAACATGATCTCTTCTCCATTGATCCCCAGCGCGTCCGACATCATCAGCTCCGTCAGGGAAGAGCAGTCGCATCCGCAGCCCATTTCGTGAAGGATTTGTATGATGTAAGGATTCGGCGTGGCCTTCACCGCGAAATATTCCTTAAATCCCCTGTTCCACGAGAACGCCTTCTGCAGTGCCCTTACGTTCTCCCGGATGCCCTTTTCATCATAAAGGTGAAAAGGCGTGGGGTACTTTTTTACGATCTCCTTTAGCTGTTGGTTGGTTACAAACGGTTTCTTTTGCATTTTCTGACTCCTTTATTCTGTCTTTCCATTTTGTGTGCCTTATTGCGCATCAGCAGTTTAATGAGCATGATCTACTGTATATGGGTGTGGGTAAAAATATGATCCTGACAGTATTCATAATTTCCGTTACATCTGGAGCAGAACCGGAATACCAGATCGTCTCCGTCCTGCTCTGTCCTGCCGCACACTGCGCATTTATGTCTGGTAATGGCCTTTTTGGGCCGTTCCACCTGTTTCTTATAGGCGCTTCGCCGCTTGATCTCACCCGGTGACAAATGATGGAACCTGCGGGAGGTGGCAAAGAACAAAATCAGATTCAATATGGCCATGCCGATCACTACCCGGTTTCCTATCTCGGACATCACAAATTCATAGGCGATCAGGATCACATCCAGAATGGCGATCCAGCGCACTTTTACAGGGATCACAAAATACAGCAGCACCTGCATATCGGGATAAAACAACGAATAAGCCAGAAACATGGAGAGGCACAGATAATAGGTAGTAGCCTTTGAGGACTGCTGGGCGATCATCGCCTTATCCGCCCCAAGGAGGATACCGATGCCGTACATCGCCAGCATACCGATCTCTGTCAGAATCACCCCTCCGAAAATGAAAACATTATACCGGAATGCCCCCATAGTCCGCTCCAGACTGGTGCCAATGCTGTAATAAAACAGCAACATGATAATCGTAAACAGATTCAGGGAGGACGGAGGCATCAGCAGCCATGTCACCAGTCTCCACACCTGTCCCCTGACGATATAATAGGGACTGAACTGCAGCCATAACTGGAGCTGCGGATTCACGATCATAAGGACGTATCCGATCACATAGCATATAATGATATACAAGGACAGATTAGAAATCGCATATTTTCCGAACTTTCGCTCAAGGCGATTCATAAAATTCATAATACCCTCCGTCTCTTTTTTACATTTTGGATTATTATAATTTTATCACCCATATTTGTCAATGTTATCCACAAAACTTCACTGAAAAATCATGGAAAAGCCATCATGCAACCTGCCCTTAGAGTATAATTTTCATTGGCAAAAATAAAAAGAAGAGGCCGAAGCCCCTTCCCTATCATACAGATCTGCCTTA
>CANQNE010000002.1 GCA_947625135.1 uncultured Lachnospiraceae bacterium | reverse complement strand
GCAGGAGTAAATGCTACCTGTGCAGAGGTAATTTCTACCAGGCAAAGAACCAGTAGAATTTACTTTTGCAATTTAGGGGATCATATTCACAAAGAGGTTTGCCTTGACATCAGAGGCCTATGCCTCATATAATAGATACAAGCAGATTTCCTTTCAAACCGGAAATCCTCATGGGGTTGTACTGGTTTCGACGGGGGTCGTGAAACGATAGAAGCCATCTGCGGTGCGGGGCCGCATCAACAATCCGCAAATTAAATATAAACGCTGAAGATAATTTAGCATACGCTGCCTAAGTGCAGCTGTCGGCCCCGGATTTCCTGCGGTTCGGGAAGCCGGCATCGACTACGCGGGGCACTCTGTTTCCTAAGCTTTGCGGAAGCAGAAGACTGATGAAGCTACTGAAGCCTGCAGCCTGTCATTAGGCGGCGGACGGAGGGAATGTGAAAATAATGACTGTGATGGGAGAAGCTATTGCGGAAGGACTTTCGGACAGGGGTTCGATTCCCCTCAACTCCATATTTTATGGAGAGCCGGATACGGGCGGCGCCCGTGTTCGGAACAAATGAACAGAATGTCGGAAAAACCTTGAGAGATCGAGGTTTTTTGGCTTTATATGCACTTTTCCCGCATGTTTTTTGTCAGTGTTTGCGGTAAACATTCTGAATATGACAGACGCCATGCTTGCCGGCTTTTTTTTTCGCCGCTGTATATTGCGGCCATTGGAGTTGTAGCGCCGGTGACGATAACCGCCGCTGCGGTAATGAACGCGATTTCGGCAGGCGTGTAGATCAGTCTCAGCGTTGCGCTGGGAAAAGGGCAAAAGAACGAACTGGGAAGGATCTATTCACTGGGTATGATAGAGGCCGCTGTTCTGTGCGGTCTTCTTTTGATCATATCCATGATCTTTGCACCGTGGATCGTGCGCGTATGCGGCGCCAGAGAGGCGGCGCTGCCGCTGATCATTCAGATCTATATGCACGGAAGTGAAGCGGAAGGAATGGAGAGTATTATCCGTTTGGGCGTTTATATTCTCATGGCCTTTACCCCCGCGGTCATTACGGTATATATGATGGGCGGTTTTTATCAGGCTATGGACAGGCCGCTTATGTCCCTTGCGTTTTCGGCGATCCCGGATTCCGTAGTGATGCCGATTACGATCTTTTTCTTAACGAAGACAATGGGTTATACGGGAACGTGGCTGGCGTACGGAAGCTGCGAGATGATCTTTTTCCTTTTAATGATCCCGGTGTTCCTTTTACGCAAGCGCACCCTCAGGCCATCTATAGACGATATCCTGTTTCTTGACGGAGACATTCGGGACAATGTGCCCATGAAGGATATCACCATTCGATGCAGCAATACGGATATCAGCGGTCTTTCGGAGGATATCCAGCGTTTCTTGAACGACAATGGAGCTGCGCCGCGCACCGCGTATATGTGCGCGCTCTGTATGGAAGAACTGGCGGCAGATTTTATTTCACATTCGCTTATCACAAAGGAAAAAATAAATGAAAACAGGGAACTGATGGATATCAAGCTGTTTTCCGACGACGGGTTCTTCCGCATGATCATTCGGAATATTTCCGGCTCATATAATCCACTGGATTTTACGTATGATCCGGAGGATTATTCCAAAATAGGGGTACTTATGGCGCAGAAAGTCGCAAAGATCATCAATTACAGTTATGCGTACAAGATGAATATCATTACCATTGATGTGGGAAAGTAAACGAAAAACAAGAAAAGGAATGGCAATATCATGAAGAAACATATTCCTGCCATCACTAAGAAAGTCACGGCGCTTGCCCTGTCCACATTCCTTGCTGTGACAGGCTGTACTGGCATCTATGCCAAAGACGCTTTGAAGACACAGGGTATCCTCTGTGGCGACACAGACAAGAACAGGGAGATCACCTCTACCGATGCACTGAACGTCCTGAAAGCCGTGGTGAAACTCTTTACACCTGATGATGCGATGACACGCATCATGGACGTGGACGGCGACAGCGAGGTCACAGCCGACGATGCACTGATGATTTTGAAGTACGTCGTAAAACTGATCGATCACTTTGACGTGGAGAACACGAATCCGTCTACAGGACCAGCAGAGACCGGTGCTCCTGCGCCTACAGACGCCCCTGTCGTGACAGAAGATCCAGAAGAGACAGGAGAGCCGTCCCTTCTGGATCAGGTACTGAAATATAGCGGTGTGCCTATGTTAGCTGCTGAAATAATACTCAGCGACAGACACGCATCAACTTCACCTGATTGTCGGTGGGTTCAGAGTATAGATATAGAGAAAGGAAATTATGGTATAAATACAGGCATACAAGATGAAGATACTGAAAAGCACACCATCACCGTGTCTGGACGCTGTTTGATCTGCGGTTATTATGAAGAAATTAACGACATTCCTTACACGGTCGATCCATTACCAGAACCTGATGTTGACATTCTCATCTGCAAAGATTGCGGTTCGGTCATGGACTTAATTTACAGTCACTGGGATGCCGCCACTGGCATATTTACACACTGGTTTTTTTGCGATACCTGTCACAGACCTGTTATCATGGAGACTAATGACAGCATCGATGTATGCCCCAACTGTGATACCCATACAGGCAAAGTCATCTGGGATTCCACAAAAGATACAGAAGACATCGGCTATTATCATTACCACTACAAATGCAACACCTGTGGCTGGGACGGCGGACGGAACGGCAATGCCGTAGGTGACCATATCGACAGTACCGACTTTTTCAATGGTTGCGCTGGCTACAGCTATCTCGCCGTTGCATTCTACGACGACGGCGTATGGTGGGACTACGACCACCCCTACGAAGTTCCGATGCCCAACCACAAGCACTATGAGTGCAGTCAGTGCGGACGACGCTGGTAAGACAAAGCATAAGGACGCTCCTTTTGGAGCGTCCTTTCTTTTTTTTCTTCATGTAAAACAACGATAAAACAAAGGAATATGGGCGCCAGACTCAGTTAAATGGGGCGTCCCCCGGAAATCAGATCCGGGGCTATTTATTTGACTCTCTGATATTGAAATGTTGATGAAAATCAGGTACAATAATAAAGTATATAAAACAACTGAAGGGATTTTATATAGCAGAATGAAAACCGTGGAAAAGAAGAAGCGAAAACGTCAGTTTTTACAAAACGGAACCGATCAGGAAAAAACGGAGATCTCCATGCCTACAGAGCTGGAAAAAGCAAGCTGCGTGCTCTGGGATGAGACACAAAATTCCAAAAAACGTTTGAACGAATATTATATCCGTATGGTGGATGAAGAAGATTCAGAGGAGTTAGATCAGGCTGTAGAAAATGAGATTCATTCCCTGAAGCGCACCACGGCCAATTTGATCCGTACTTATCGGCAAACGGCAGAGATGGAGGACGAACTTTCCGCCCGATTCCGGGATGTGAAAAAGTCCAGAAAGAAAAAGAAGCTGATCCCTCCTACCCCTGCAAACGCTGTTATTGACCGTGCGGAGCAAAAGCTGCATCATTTTGCCAGCGGGATCAACCTGTATAAGCTGCTGCTTGTCTGTTTCACAGGGAGCTTTGTAGGTGTTCTGATCGAGCTGGTATGGTGTGTGATCCGCTGGGGCCATATTGAAAGCCGTTCCGGTCTTGTGTATGGGCCTTTTAATCTGCTGTACGGCGCAGGCGCAGTGGTACTCACCGTCACGCTGTACCGCTTTCGGAACAGAGGCAGCTGGGTTTCCTTTCTGGGCGGCATGATTGCGGGAAGTGCGCTGGAATATATCTGCTCATGGGGACAGGAGACGCTGCTGGGATCCAGATCATGGGATTATAGCGACATGGCTTTTAACCTGAACGGAAGGATCTGTCTGCTTTACGCAGTCTTTTGGGGATTTTTAGGAGTGTTCTGGATCAAAAATATTTATCCAAGAATGGCCGCTCTGATATTAAAGCTGCCGAATAGGGCCGGAAAAATTATCACATGGGCGCTGACGGCATTTTTTGTAGTCAATATTGTGGTCACCGGGCTGTCCCTGTATCGCTGGTCCGCCAGAGTACAGGGAAAAACGCCTGCAAATGCGGTTGAATCTTTTATTGATCAGCGTTTTCCGGATCAACGAATGGAACGCATATTTGCAAATATGGTTTTTGATGAAAAATAAATTCCGCGATCAGTGCGGAAAGCGCGGTAATGCGGCAGGTCAGATCCGATCTGCCGCATTTTTCTGTGAAAACCTGTCACGACATCAGATGTATGAAATCCATTCGCCTGCAAATACTAAATTTGTACTTTTCAATGGACACAGGAACAACTGCGTCCAAAACAGTAAAGGAATGGAGTGCAGGCAATGGCAGAGCAAAATAAGAATGATGAAAATACGGATGAGAAGTTAAGTCAGCAGCAGGAGCAGGACGAACGCATTGAAAAATATGGGCAGGTAACGCTGGAAAATTCCCGGGGCAACTGTAAGCTTCACCTTCTTTCTATCATAGGAGAGATCGAAGGTCATGAGGTGCTGCCTTCCACAAGCAAATCTACAAAATATGAGCACGTTCTGCCTCAGCTGGCTGCAGTAGAGGATAATGAGGAAATTCAGGGACTGCTTGTACTGCTGCACACCATGGGCGGAGATGTGGAAAGCGGGCTTGCCATTGCGGAGATGATCGCTTCCATGAGCAAGCCCAGCGTCAGTCTGGTTCTGGGCGGCAGTCATTCCATCGGCGTACCGCTGGCGGTGGCTACGGATTATTCCTATATTGTGCCGACGGGAACCATGATCCTGCATCCGGTGCGCATGAGCGGCACGGTGATCGGCGCGCCGCAGACTTATGACTATTTTAATCTGATTCAGGATCGGATCGTATCGTTTATCGCTTCTCACAGCAGGACTTCCAAGACACGTGTGGAGCAGATGATGCTTGCCACAGGAATCCTTACCAAAGACTTGGGCACCATTCTGGTAGGGCAGGACGCAGTGGACAGAGGGCTCATCAATGAGGTGGGCGGCATGTCGGACGCATTTTCCAAGCTGAACCAATTGGTTTACAAAAAACAAAATTGAAAAAACAGTGAAATGTTATTGGCATTTGAAAAGATAAATGCTATAATAATCAGGACTATGGAAAGTGGAGTATTATGCGTTCTTTTCATAAAATAAGAAATACATGATAAATAGGAGGTTCTGATATGTCACTGTTGCAAGCGATCCTGATGGGTATCATACAAGGATTGACCGAGTTTTTGCCGGTGAGCAGTTCCGGGCATCTGGCGATCTTCAAAAATGTATTCCATGTAAATACGGATATGAAAATGGCCTTTGACATTTTGCTCCATGTGGGTACGCTGATCGCGGTATTCATTATCTATTGGGCGGATATCAAGAAAATGGTAGTGGAGGGCGTCAAGATTGTGATCGACTGCTGCGCCAATATCGGAGCGCTGATCTCCAATACCTTTTTCGGAGGAGACAAGCGTTACCGCAAAATCGTTTCCGGCAGCTACCGCAAGTTCGTGGTGCTGGTGCTGGTTTCCACCATACCCACCGGGATAATCGGATTTCTGGGAAAGGATCTGGTGGAGAAAGCGGGTGAGAACATGCTGATCATCGGAGTCTGCCTGCTGATTACCGCCTGTCTGTTAATGATCGCAGACAGAACAGTTTCCGGCAAGAAGACCCCAAAGAATATTACATATAAAAACGCGGCGGCTATCGGTGTGGCGCAGGGTATTGCGACGCTGCCCGGTATTTCCCGTTCCGGGACGACGATCACCGCCTGCCTGCTCAGTGGTTTTGACAAGCGATTCGCAGTAAAATATTCGTTTATCATGTCAATCCCGGCTATTCTTGGGGCAGCGATCCTGGATGTTAAGGATCTTGCGTCAGAGTCCCTTTCAGGAGGAGAGATCGGCTGTTATATCGCAGGTATGATCGTGGCGGCCGTGGTAGGTTTTATCTGCATCAAGTTTGTTCTGGTTCTTGTAAGGAACCGTAAATTTAAATATTTTGGCATTTATTGTATTATCATGGGCCTGTTGGCGATTTTGTATCATTTCGGTCTGTTTGCATAATATGGCATCGAAATGTTAGGAGGAATCTTTAGATGGCAGCCGCGCAGAAGCAAACAAAAAATACGGGGCGAAAGAAAACTTCATCAAAATCTGGTGGCAGGGCAAAGCAGGAGCAGATGAGTATGGGGCAGGAAATTTTCCTGCTGGTGATGCTGGGGATCTGCCTGCTTCTGTTTCTCAGCGGGTTCGGCATCGGCGGCAGAGTTACCGATGCGTTCAGCGGCATGCTCTTCGGAATATTTGGCTTTATGGCATATATTTTCCCGGTTCTGCTTTTTGCCTGTGTGTTTTTTATCGTGGCCGGGGCAGATGCTGTCAAAATGATTTCCAAGGTGTTTGCCGGCCTGCTTTTGTTTCTTTCTCTCTGTATTCTCTGTGAGATCGTTACAAAAGATATGGAATTTCGTCCTGACGAGATCGGGAATTACTACACCCATGCCATGTTTTTTAAGAAAGGCGGAGGCGTATTCGGCGGACTGGTCGCCTACTGGTTGTCCGGTCTGGTGGGAACGGCGGGCAGCGTGGTGATCTGTGTGATCCTGTCCCTTTTGTCGTTGGTGATTCTTACCAGAAAATCGATTTTTAAAGGGATCCGGACAAGCGGACAAAAAATTGCGGAGTCAGCCAAAAGAGACGCCGATCTGAGAAAGAGAAAAGCGCAGCTGCGCCAGAAGGAGCAGCTTAGAAAGAAAAAAGATGATATTGAATACCGTCATAAGCAGCGGGAGCTGCAGTATGAGACAAAGCAGCGGCGCCGGGAACAGCGGATGCAGGAGCTTGCCGTCCGCAGACAGCAGGAGACGGAGGAAGCCAAACGCCGTTCTGCCATGATGGCGGCAAGAACCCAGAGCAGAGATACGGATTTTGCCATGACGGATTTGAAGAGAGACGCCGACGGAAGGACACAGCGCCGAAAGCCTGCGCCGGAACAGAGACAGAGTCGATCCGACTCCGGCACAGGGAGGATCGAGAAGGGCAGGCAAACCGCCGGGAATGTCGCTCCTGCATCAGTGGATAGGCGCGCCCCGCAGGATTTTACCATTACAAGAGGCGGCAGACAGACGATGTTTAATCTGGAAGATCCGGATAAGCTGATTACGGAGGCTTCCGGCGACAGGGGAAAACGAAAGAGAGAGCCTGTCTCCCGCGAGGCTGCGCAGACGGTGCAGACGGCACAGACAGCCGCCGCAAAAACAGAAAAGGCGCCAAAACAGGTTACCGGCGCCGACACTGCCAAGGCGGTGAACGAGGTTGCCTCCGAAGTGCGATCCGGCGAAAAGATATTGGAAAATGACAATTTCCGCTTTCCGCCCCTTGATCTGCTCAAGAGAGGAAGCACGGGGCAGATGGGCGATTCGGATGCGTCCCTTCGGGCAACGGCCATGAAGCTCCAGGAGACATTACATAGTTTTGGCGTCAACGTGACCGTGCTGGATGTAAGCTGCGGACCTGCGGTGACCAGATATGAGCTGCAGCCGGAGGTGGGAGTGAAAGTCAGCCGCATCGTCTCGCTGGCTGACGATATCAAGCTGAATCTGGCGGTGTCCGATATCAGGATCGAGGCCCCCATTCCCGGGAAACCGGCGGTGGGGATCGAGGTGCCAAACCGGGAGAAATCCGCCGTTTGTCTGCGGGAGCTGCTGGAATCTTCTGAACTGAAGAAGAACAGATCCGTGCTGGCGTTTCCGGCGGGCAAAGATATTTCCGGCAAGGTGATCGTTGCGGATCTGGCAAAAATGCCCCACATGCTTGTAGCGGGCACTACCGGATCTGGAAAGTCGGTGTTTACCAATTCCATTATTCTGAGTATGCTCTACCGGGCAAAGCCCAGCGAGCTGCGGTTTATAATCATCGATCCGAAGGTGGTGGAGTTCGGCGTATACAATGGCATCCCGCATCTGATGATCCCTGTGGTGACAGATCCGAAGAAGGCTGCAGGCGCTTTGAACTGGGCGGTTTCGGAAATGTCGGAGCGGTATAAGAAGTTTGCGGAGCTGCAGGTGAGAGATCTTGCCGGTTATAATGCAAAGATTGATTCTCTCAGGGATATTCCCCTGCAGGAGGGGGAAGTGCGGCCGGAAAAGATGCCGAAGATCGTGATCATCATCGACGAGCTTGCGGATCTGATGATGGTTGCCGCAAAAGAAGTGGAGGATGCGATATGCCGGCTGGCACAGCTGGCAAGAGCGGCGGGTATTCACATGATCATCGCTACCCAGCGTCCCTCCGTGGATGTGGTGACAGGATTGATCAAGGCCAATATTCCTTCCAGAGTTGCGCTGTCAGTGGCCTCCGGGATCGATTCCAGAACCATTCTGGATATGAACGGCGCGGAAAAACTCCTTGGCAACGGCGATATGCTTTTTTATCCCAGCGGTTATCCAAAACCCATCCGGGTACAGGGTGCATTTGTATCCGATCAGGAGGTGGGCGATACCATCCGCTTCTTAAAGGAGCAGAATCAGGCTGTAGTTTATAACAGGGATGTGGAAGAGAAGATGAGTCAGATCCAGCTCACCGGCGGCGGTGCAACCGGCGGCGGGGATGAGCGGGATGAATATTTTGCGGATGCGGGCAGATTTATTATCGAGAAGGAGAAGGCCTCCATCGGCATGCTGCAGCGGGTGTTTAAGATCGGCTTCAACCGCGCGGCGCGGATCATGGATCAGCTGGCGGAGGCCGGCGTTGTGGGCGAGGAGGAAGGAACCAAGCCCCGTAAGATCCTGATGTCCATGACTGATTTTGAAAATCTTTTGGAAGAGATTGCATAAAAAAATACAAAGGAAGGAAAAGAAATGAAATCAGATATTCAGATTGCGCAGGAGGCAGTGATGCTTCCTATCGGCGAGGTGGCAAAAAAACTTGATATTGGAGAGGAGCATCTGGAGTATTACGGCAAATATAAGGCCAAGCTGTCAGATGAGTTGTGGGAACAGGTGAAGGATCGCCCTGACGGCAAGCTGGTGCTGGTGACCGCCATCAATCCCACTCCTGCGGGTGAGGGAAAAACGACTACCAGCGTTGGCCTCGGACAGGCCCTTGGCGTACTTGGGAAAAAGGCGGTAGTGGCACTCAGAGAGCCTTCTCTCGGCCCCTGCTTTGGTGTGAAGGGCGGCGCGGCAGGAGGCGGTTATGCCCAGGCGGTGCCCATGGAGGATCTGAACCTGCATTTTACCGGGGATTTCCATGCCATTACCTCCGCCAACAATCTGCTGGCGGCAATGCTTGACAATCACATTCAGCAGGGCAACCTTCTTAGGATCGACACCAGACAGGTGGTGTGGAAGCGGTGTGTAGATATGAACGACCGGGTGCTGCGCAACATTGTTGTGGGGCTTGGGCGAAAAACCGACGGCGTTGTGCGGGAAGATCATTTTATCATCACCGTGGCTTCCGAGATCATGGCCATTCTCTGCCTTGCGGAAAACATGGAAGATTTAAAGAAGCGGCTTAGCAGCATTATCGTGGCCTACAACATGGACGGGGATCCGGTAACGGCAGGACAGCTGCAGGCTACAGGCGCTATGGCTGCGCTGTTAAAGGACGCTATCAAGCCAAATTTGATCCAAACGCTGGAGCATACGCCGGTTCTTGTACACGGCGGGCCTTTTGCCAATATTGCTCATGGCTGCAACAGCATCCGTGCCACAAAGACGGCGCTGAAACTGGCGGATATTACCGTGACGGAGGCAGGCTTCGGCGCGGATCTCGGCGCGGAGAAGTTTTTTGATATCAAATGCCGGAAGGCAGGGCTGCATCCGGATGCGGTGGTGCTGGTTGCCACGGTGCGCGCGCTGAAATACAACGGCGGCGTGGCAAAGGACCGGCTTTCCGAAGAAAATCCGGAGGCGCTGGAAAAGGGAATCGCCAATCTGGAGAAGCACATTGAAAATCTGCAGAAATACGGCGTTCCCATTGTGGTGACTTTGAACTCCTTTATCACCGATACAGAAAAAGAGATCGAATATATTCGCAATTTCTGTCGGGAAAGAAACTGTGAATTTGCTCTTTCTGAGGTCTGGGAAAAAGGAGGAGAAGGCGGCGTGGAGCTTGCCAACGCGGTGCTGCGGACGCTGGAAACGAAAGAGTCTCATTTTAAGCCGATCTATGAGGATGACCTGCCGCTGAAGGAAAAGATCCGTACGGTGGCAAAGGAAATATACGGCGCGGATGATGTGGTCTATGCCCCGGCTGCGGAGACGGAGCTGAAAAAGATCGAGGATATGGGATTTGGGAATCTGCCTGTCTGCATGGCGAAAACCCAGTATTCTCTGTCTGATGATCCCGCGCTCCTTGGAAGACCGAAGAACTTTACAGTGACTGTGCGTGAGGTTTATATATCCTCCGGCGCAGGCTTTGTAGTTGCCCTTACCGGTTCTGTGATGACGATGCCCGGGCTTCCCAAGGTGCCGGCGGCCAACGGGATCGATGTGGATGAAAAGGGCAGGATCACGGGATTATATTAACAGGGTACAAAGGATTGGAGGAGCCAATGGCATTGATTATTGACGGCAGAAAAATTTCTGCGCAAATTAAAGAAGAGTGTAAGGAGCAGGTCGCGGCTTATCAGGCGCGGGGAATTGAGATTTGCCTTGCGGTAGTGCAGGTAGGCAGTGACCCGGCTTCCAGCGTATATGTTAATAACAAGAAAAAGGCATGCGCGTATGTGGGGATCCGTTCCCTTTCCTATGAACTGGATGAGACGGTGACCGAGGAGGAACTGCTGCAGCTGGTTGACAGGCTGAACAATGATCCGGCTGTGAACGGGATTTTGGTACAGCTTCCTCTGCCTGCCCACATTGATGAGAATAAGATCATCCGGGCCATTTCGCCCATGAAGGATGTGGATGGTTTTCATCCCTATAATGTCGGCGCGCTCAGTATCGGCCTGAAAGGGTTTGTCTCCTGTACGCCCGCAGGTGTGATCCAGCTTTTGAAGCGTTCCGGCATTGAGATTGCCGGGAAGAATTGTGTGGTGATCGGGCGCAGCAATATTGTGGGCAAGCCCATGTCTATGTTGCTGCTGCGGGAGAACGGGACAGTTACGGTGACCCATTCCCGCACAAAAGATCTGCAGGAAATCACCAGTAAAGCGGATATTCTGATCGCAGCTTTGGGAAAACCGAAATTTATCACGAAGGAATATGTAAAGGAAGGCGCGGTGGTGATTGACGTGGGGATCCACCGCAACGCGGAAAATAAATTGTGCGGAGATGTTGATTTTGAGGACGTAAAGGAGAAGGTCAGCGCCATTACCCCGGTTCCGGGAGGCGTGGGCGTTATGACCATCGCAATGCTGATGTGTAATTGTGTGGCCTCTGTGGAAATCAATGAAAGGGCATGAGAAAAACGTGGATAAAAAGCAGGAAACCAAAGTAATTGATCTTGGAACCAAAGAAACACAACAGGAACAGAATCTGGACAGCACCAGAGTGATGGAAGGCATCAAGATCCCCAACAGACAGGAGAAAGAACCGGTCAGCGAGCTGGAACAGGCGCTGCGGGACACCTCTGAAAAGCTCTTGGAAAGCGCGGATCAGACGACTGCCTCTGCGGAAAAAATTGCCGGAGAGCATCTGAAGAAAATGGAAGAACAGCAGAGTACGGAGGACATGGGCGCCTCCGAGGACAAGGCGGAGGGCAGTCAGGAGGATGCGCCGGAAACACAGGGGAAAAAGATCGATCTGGACGCCATTTCCGACGATGAATTTCTTGCGCTGTACGGGGAGGATACTTCCGAAGAAAAGGCGGAGAGAAAAGAAAAGAGACAGCGGAAAAAGGCAAAATGGATCAATCCCATCAAGATTTTTAAGAATAATCTGACGGACGAAAGCATTGACGATGAGACAGCCAAAAATATGGTCAATGTGATCGGTATCGCCAGCGGGATTTTGTTTATTCTGGTGGTGGGACTTGCGGCCATGTTTATTTATTCTCACTACAGTTCTTATTCCAGTCAGTTCCGGCGGGGCGTGGAATATGAAAATGCAGGGGATATGGCAAAAGCGGCAAGCGCCTATGAACGGGCCATCAGCGCCGCCGGGAACAAAAATGACAGGATCGAAGGCAGGCTTGCGCTGGCAAATCTGTATCTTGACCAACATTCTGACAATAACGCCGCTTTCTATTTTGAACAGGTGGTGGATATTGACAAAGGCAACAAAGAAGCGATTCAGAAGCTGCTGAATATTTATGAATCCAACAACAATATGCAGGCGATACTGGATCTCGCCAATAAGGCTTCCGGCGAGGACACCCAGGAGCTGTTTCAGGACTATCTGCTGAACCAGCCTGTATTTAATTACAAATCCGGTACTTATGATGAAAAACTGATGATCGAGATTACCGCGGGAGAAGCGGACAGGATCTATTATACCACAGATGACACCGAGGCCACTGAAAACAGCCGGTTGTATTCTGGGCCGATCCAGCTTGAGGAGGGCCATACCGTTTTTCATGCCATGGCAGTGAATGCCAACGGACTGATGAGCCAGAATATCGTTGTAAATTACGAAATCGTGGCGGAGGCGCCTCAGAAACCAGAGATATCGCCAAACAGCGGCACTTACCGGGAGCTGACGGATATTGAGGTCACCGTTCCGGACGGGTGCAGGGCCTATTACACATTTGATGAAACGGTGCCTACGGCAGAGTCACCGGAATATACGGAAAGTATTCCCATGCCCATGGGAAATCATATCTTTTCGATCATATTTATCAATCAGAACGGAGTTGCAAGCGAAGTAGCCAAAAAAGTATACGATTTTATTTTCAGCGCGCCGGTCACAAAATCTGAGGCCATAAACATTGTGCGGGACGGCCTGATTGCCTCCGGAGAGCTGCTGAATGATTCCGGCGAAGCTGCAGATCCGGATTCCGGTACAGCGGAATTCAGATGTGAGGATATTCTGACAATCAATGATACCCAGTATTACCGGGTAGATAAAATATATTCCGGCAATGGCGCCTTTGGTTCTTATGGCGTTGAGGTCAATACCGGCGCAGTGTTCACGTTGCTGGACGATAATGGAAAATACACATTGATTGGATTTTGATGATAACATGCAAAAAGGGGGAAAAGGGCGGCATGTACCAAATTACCAGAGCAAAACAACTTACCGATCAGATCTATCTGTTTGATTTGACGGCTCCGCGTGTTGCAAATTCCTGTCTTCCCGGACAGTTTGTGATCGTGAAGATGGATGAGATCGGAGAAAGGATTCCTTTGACAATCTGTGATTACGACCGGGAAACCGGCTCCATCACCATTGTGCTGCAGACAGTGGGCGCGTCAACCATGAAGATGGCAAGGCTTCAGGTAGGAGATACCTTTATGGATGTAACCGGGCCTCTCGGAAGACCTTCTGAATTTACGGAAATGCCCATAGAGGAGCTGAAGAAGAAAAAGTTCCTGTTTGTTGCGGGGGGCGTGGGAAGCGCTCCGGTCTATCCTCAGGTGAAATGGCTTCATGAAAAGGGCGTCGGCGCGGATGTGATCATCGGCGCGAGAAATAAAGATCTGATCATTTTGGAGGATCAAATGAAAGAGGTTGCACAAAATCTGTATGTGACTACCGATGACGGATCTTATGTGCGCAAAGGTCTGGTGACGGATGTGATCCGGGATCTGGTGGAGAACCAGCATCGCCATTATGATTACTGTGTAGCCATCGGGCCTATGATCATGATGAAGTTTACCGCGCTGCTGACAAAGGAACTGAATATTCCCACCATCGTCAGCCTGAATCCTATCATGGTGGACGGCACCGGTATGTGCGGCGCCTGTCGTGTGACGGTAGGGGGCGAGGTAAAATTTGCCTGTGTGGACGGCCCTGAATTTGATGGCCATCTGGTAAATTTTGACGAGGCAATGAAACGGCAGCAAATGTATAAAACTTATGAAGGCCGCGCTATTTTGAAGCTCCAGGAGGGGGATACCCACCATGGCGGATGCGGTAATTGCGGAGGTGAAGTGTAATGGACGTACTGAAAAAGGTTCCGGTGCGTGAGCAGGCTGCAAAGGTGCGTGCCACCAATTTTGAGGAGGTATGCTACGGTTATAACCGGGAAGAGGCAATGGAAGAAGCCTCCCGTTGTATCAACTGTAAAAACGCGAAGTGTGTGCAGGGATGTCCTGTAGGGATTGATATTCCCGCCTTCATTCATCAGGTGAAGGAAGGAGATTTTGAGAAAGCGTCCAGGATCATCGGCGAAGCCTCGGCTCTGCCGGCAGTATGCGGCCGTGTCTGTCCCCAGGAATCCCAGTGCGAGGGTAAATGTATTCGCGGCATCAAAGGCGATCCCATTTCTATCGGAAAACTGGAACGGTTCGTTGCGGACTGGGCAAGAGCCGAAGGGATCAGACCGGAGCCGCCCAAGGAAAAGAACGGCAAAAAGGTTGCTGTGATCGGATCCGGTCCTGCAGGCCTCACCTGTGCGGGAGATCTTGCAAAGCTGGGCTATGACGTAACAGTTTTTGAAGCCCTGCACAAGCCCGGCGGTGTGCTTGTATACGGGATCCCTGAATTCCGTCTGCCAAAGGAGGAAGTGGTGCAGGCGGAGATTGAGAATGTGAAGGCTTTGGGCGTGAAGATCGAAACCAACGTTGTGGTGGGCCGCTCGGTGACCATCGACACACTTTTGGAGGAGGAAGGCTATGACGCCGTTTTCATCGGTTCCGGCGCAGGTCTGCCGAAATTTATGGGTATTCCCGGAGAAAATGCCAACGGTGTCTTTTCTGCAAACGAATATCTCACCCGAAGCAATCTGATGAAAGCCTTTGATGACAATTATGACACGCCCATTGCGGTGAGCAGGAAAGTGGCGGTAGTCGGCGGCGGCAACGTAGCTATGGACGCGGCCAGAACTGCCCTCCGTCTGGGAGCGGAAGTACATATCGTCTACCGTCGGAGCGAGGCGGAGCTGCCTGCCAGAGTAGAAGAGGTTCATCACGCAAAAGAAGAAGGAATTATTTTTGACCTTTTGACAAATCCTAAAGAGATACTTGTTGATGAAAACGGTTGGGTCAAGGGAATGATCTGTGTACGCATGGAGCTGGGAGAACCGGATGAATCCGGCAGAAGACGTCCGGTTGAGGTTGCCGGATCTGAATTTACGCTGGATCTCGACACGGTGATCATGTCTCTCGGCACTTCGCCGAATCCGCTGATTTCTTCCACTACGGAAGGTCTGGAGACCAACCGCTGGAAATGTATCATTGCGGACGAGGATAACGGAAAAACCACCAAGGAAGGCGTTTATGCCGGCGGAGACGCCGTTACAGGCGCCGCTACGGTAATTCTGGCTATGGGCGCCGGTAAAGCAGGCGCAAAGGGTATTCACGAATATCTGTCAAACAAATAAAACGATCCTGTCTGGGTTCTGAAGATGTGCCGGAACAGGAGAATGATGGAACGATATCAACTGATCAAAGAACTGCCGTCCGAGGAGCGCCCCTATGAAAAGTGCTGTACTTACGGTCCGGGTGCGCTTTCGGACGCAGAACTGCTTGCAGTGATCCTGCGCACGGGAACAAAAGGAAGATCTTCCCTTTCCCTTGCGAGGCAGCTGCTGATGTCCCCGCAGTGCAAGGAGGGGATTCAGGGGCTGTGCCGGTTTTCGCTGGCGCAGCTGCAAAAGCAAAAGGGGATCGGCAAGGTAAAGGGGATCCAGATTTTGTGCGTGGCGGAGCTGTCCAGAAGGATCGCAAAATCCACCGCCCGCAATCAGTTATCCTTCACGTCGCCGGAGAGTATTGCCAATTATTACATGGAAGATATGCGCCATGAAAAGCAGGAGCGGATCCTGCTGGTGCTTTTAAACGCGCGGGGTGATCTGATCTGCGACCGTTTTCTGTTTTCGGGGACGATATCCTCGGCGATCGCTTCTCCCAGGGAAATTTTTCTGGAGGCCCTCAAATATGAGGCGGTCAATCTTGTGCTTCTGCACAATCACCCAAGCGGCGATCCCTCGCCAAGCGAGGAGGATATTTACCTGACGGCCCGCCTGTCGGAATGCGGGCGGCTGCTGGATGTACCGCTGATGGATCATATTATCATCGGAGATCGGAAATATATGAGTTTCCGGGAAGAAAATCTGATCAGATAATTTACGAAAGGAGTTTTGATGTTGATCGTCAATGCACTGGGAATTGATTTTGGTACCTGCAATATCAAAATTTATAATAAAAATAAAAAGAAAATCATCAACGAACGGAATATTATTGCCATAGAGAACAATGAAAAGGTGCTGGCGGTAGGTGACGAGGCCTATGAGATGTATGAAAAAAACCCGGATGACGTCAATGTGGTTTATCCGATTTCTGCAGGGGTGATCGCCAGTATCGAAAACGCGAAAATGGTATTGAAGAAATTTATCGGAAGCGGCATCGGCCTGTTTTCCAGAACCTGTGATTACTATCTTGCCATTCCCAGTGACATCACAGAGGTTCAGAAGCGGGCGTTTCACAAGCTGATCACCAGCGCCAACATTCAGGCCAAAAAGGTATATCTGGTGGATCGGGCCATTGCGGATGCGGTTGGGATCGGGATTGACGTACATAAAGCACAGGGTGTGCTTTTGGTAGATATGGGCGCTGACACCACGGAAATCTCCGTGATCTCCATGGGCAGCGTGATCTTGAGCCGGATGATCTCCATCGGGGGAAATAAGCTGGATGAAACGATACAGAGTTTCCTGAAGCGGAGATATAATCTGAATATAGGAATCAAAACAGCGGAAAATCTGAAGAAGACTTTTTGCTGCGCAGTGACAGAACGCCCGGACAGCAGGACAAAGGTGCCGGGGATCGATGTGGTGACAGGACTGCCTGTGGAGCGTGAGGTGTCCCAGAATGAGATATGCGGCGCCCTTGCAGAGCCTCTGGGGGTAGTGACGGAAACCTTGCGGGTGGTGCTGGAGCGTACGCCGCCGGAGCTGGCTGCTGATATGCTGCGGGAGGGAATGTATCTCACCGGCGGGACTTCTTTACTGCGCCGACTGGATGATTATATGACCACTACGGTGGGGTTGAAGGTAAATCGTTTCGAGAATCCTTCCGAGAGTATTGTGAGAGGTCTGGCTAAAATTATTACCGATCACGATTATAATGAGCTGGCCGCCGAACCAAGAGAAAAAGTATACTATTAGGAGTACCGAAAACAGATGAGAAAAAGAAAGTTTTCTTTATCAAGTAAATATGTCCTGCTGCTTCTGGCCGTGATCTGTATTGTGCTGGTCATGGTGTCTTACCTTACGGGAGACGCAACGAGCCCTGTAAATCGGGCGGTGGGATATGTGATCGCACCGGTACAGAAAGGAATTGCCGCCGCGGGAAACTGGCTTGAGACCAAGTTCTCTTTTTTGCAGGATAAAGAGTCGCTGATTGAGGAAAACAAGGCCCTGCAGGAGCGGGTGGATGAGCTGACCCTGGAAAACACCACATTAAAGGGAAATTCCTTTGAACTTGACAGGCTGCGGGCGCTTTATGGGCTGGACAATCAGTATTCCCAATACCCGAAGGTAGCCGCCAGCGTTATTGGCAAGGATACCGGGAACTGGTTCCACAATTTTATTATTGACAAAGGCAAAAAAGACGGTATCGAAGTAGATATGAATGTGATCGCAAGCGGCGGTCTGGTAGGAAAGATCGTGGCGGTTGGAAACGACTGGGCCAGAGTCCGTTCTATCATTGATGATTCCAGCAATGTGAGCGCCATGACCCAGACTACCGGCGATTATTGCGTGATCAGCGGCAATTTGGAGCTTCTGGAGGACGGAGAGATTACCATGTCCAATCTGTATGACACAGACGATAATGTACAGGTGGGAGAGATGATCGTCACCTCTAACATCAGTGAAACTTATCTGCCGGGGCTGCTGATCGGCTATCTGTCTGAGATCTCCGTGGATGCCAACAATATGACAAAATCAGGAAAGGCTTCTCTTGTGGTGGACTTTGAGCATATCAGAGAAGTGTTTGTCATTACCCAGAAGAAGCAGTGATGCAAGAGGACAGTGTGAAGCATGAAACGAACCATTACAACGGCGATCTTAATATTTTTGTTTTTTATACTGCAGAGTACCGTGGTCTACTCCCTCAGCTTAAACGGTGTCAGCCCGAATCTCATCGTGATTCTTGTTGTTTCCATGGCATTTTTCAGGGGAAAGACTACCGGGCTTCTGACCGGTTTTTTCTGCGGGCTTCTGAATGATTTCTTTTTCGGGGATATTCTCGGGTTTTACGCCATGCTGTATATGTGCATCGGTTATCTCTGCGGATTTGCCTCAAAAGAATTTTACGACTTTAACCTGAAGCTGCCGCTTGTGCTGATCGCAGGCGCGGATTTGATATACAGCTTTGTGGTGTACTGGTGCTTTTTTGTGATGAGAAGCCGGATGAACCTGTGGTTTTACATGGACAGGATCATTCTGCCGGAACTGATCTATACCACGGCAGCGGCGATTGTGGTATACCGGATCTTGTTCCTGATCAATGAAAAGCTGACTACGGATGAAAAAAGGAGAGACGGATACTTTGCTTGATGCAATAAAAGGGTTTTTTTCGGATTTTTTTAAGTCCAGATTGCTGATATTGGGAATTGTATTCGCAGTTCTCTCCTTTGTGCTGCTGCAGCGGCTTTTTCAGCTGCAGATCGTTGAGGGGGAGAATTACGAAAATTCCTTTAATGTGAGGATCAAGCGGGAACGGGTGATCCCCTGTACACGGGGACTGATCTATGACTGCAACGGGGAGCTGCTTGCTTACAATAAGCTGGTCTACTCTGTTGTGATCGGCGACGAGGGAAATTATGCGGATCTGAAGGAAAAAAATGCCACGCTGAATCCGGCGCTGATGAAGCTGTTTGAGATCATCGAAAGCCGGGGAGATAAGCTGGTAAATGATTTCGGCATTGTGCTGAATCAGTCCAATGAATATGAATTTACAGTGGAAGGGAAAGCGAGAGACCGCTTTCTTTCCGGGGTTTACGGCGTTGCTGTGAAGGATCTGGAGGAGGAGCAGAAAAATGCTTCCGCTGAAGATGTGATGAAGTATCTCTGTAATAAGGAGCATTACGACCTCAGCGAAAAGGAATATTCCAGAAGCGATATTCTGAAGATCGTCACGGTGCGGTTCGGCCTGACCCAGAATAACTATCAGAAATATATTACAACTACCGTGGCCACCGATGTTTCTGCGGAAACCGTGGCGATCGTTCTGGAAAATCAGGATGATATCCCCGGCGTATCGATTCAGGAGGACACGATCCGTCAGTATCATGAGGACAGTAAATACGCTTCTCATATTCTGGGGTATACAGGCATGATCTCGGAGGAAGAACTGGACAGTCTGAAAAATATTGATGAGAAATATGATGAAAATTATGTTGTGGGAAAAGCCGGTGTTGAGGAATCCATGGAATCCACCCTGCAGGGCACGCAGGGCTCCGAGACTTTCTATGTGGATTATCTGGGAAAGGTTATCGAGGTGGAGGACCGGGTGGAGCCTAAATCCGGCAATGATGTGTATCTCACCATTGACATCAACCTGCAGAAAACCATTTATGAAATGCTGGAGCAGCATATTGCCGGCCTTGTTTCTTCCAAAATTGTTTCCACCAGCGCTTACGAAACCCGAAAGATCGACGACAGCGACGATGTTGCGATCTCCATTGACGACGTGTATTTCGCTTTGATCAACAATAATGTGATCGACGTTGAGCGGTTTTCGCAGGAGAACGCATCCGAAACGGAAAAGCAGGTCTATCAGCTTTTTCAGAATAAGAAGCAGGCGGTGACCGGACAGATTATGGAGCAGTTAAACAATGCTGCCGCCGCGCCGGAGGAAGAACTATCAGAAGAAATGCAGGGCTATATGACTTATATGGAGGATCGGCTTTTGCGCGATGGGATTCTGATGCAGAGCGCCATAGATTCTTCTGATGAGACATATCTGGCATGGAATGATGGAAAGATCAGTCTGCGGGAATATCTCTATCACTGTATTGCCCAAAACTGGGTGGATGTTACCAGAGTTTCCTCTGACAGCGATTATGCGGATGCGGATGAGATTTATCAGTTCATGCTTCGGCATTTGCAGGATATCTTTGAAACGGATGCGGAATTTCATAAAAAAATTTATGAATACATGATATTGGACAAAGAGCTGACGGGACAGTTGGTGTGCCTGATCCTCTATGAACAGGGCGTTCTGGAAAAGGACGATACCTATAATCAGCTTCATGAGGGAAGTCTGGACGCCATGAGCTTTATCATCGGCAAGATCAATTCTCTTGCCATTACACCGGCGCAGCTGGCGCTGGACCCCTGTTCCGCGTCAGCGGTCGTCACGGATGTGAATACCGGCCAGATCAGGGCGCTGGTCACCTATCCCTCCTACGATAACACCAAGCTGGCAAATCGTATCGACGGAGAATACTACAACAAGCTGCTGAATGATAAATCCCTGCCGCTCTTTAATCGGGCGACGCAGCAGAAGACGGCGCCGGGTTCTACCCTGAAGATGCTGACTTCCGTGGCCGGTCTGGAGGAAGGCGTGATCACCACCAGCGAAACGATCAACGACGAAGGCAGATTTACCAAGGTTTCCAATATGCCCCGCTGCTGGTATTATCCCCATTCCCACGGCCAGCTGAGAGTGGCGCAGGCGCTGGAACATTCCTGCAACTATTTCTTCTATGAGGTCGGTTACCGGCTGAGTACAGATGAAAACGGAGAGTATGACGAGAATCTGGGTATTGAGAAATTGACAAAGTATGCGCAGATTTTTGGATTGGGTGAAAAATCCGGTGTGGAGATTGAAGAAACTGTTCCGCAGATCTCTAAGAAATACCCGGTTATGGCTGCCATTGGACAGGCGGAACACAACTTTGCGACCATTCATCTTGCCAAGTATGTGACGGCGGTGGCAAACGGCGGCACCGTGTATGATCTGACACTGATCGATAAGGTGATGAACAGCAAGGGCGATCTTCTGGAGAAACGTGAACCGAAGATCTATCAGAAGACGAATTTCAGTCAGGACACATGGAGCGCCGTCCATGAGGGTATGCGGGCTATGGCAATTTCCACGAGTACGCTGTCAAATCTTGGGGTGGCGGTGGCCGGAAAGACCGGTACCGCCCAGGAGGACGATTCCCGGCCGAACCATGCGCTGTTTGTAGGATATGCCCCTTACGATAATCCGGAAATCTCCATTGCCATCAAAGTGGCTTACGGCTATAACTCATCCAATGCCACGGCCATTGCGAGAGATATATGGAATTATTATTTCAGGCTGCGCTCCTATGAGCAGCTGGTTACCCATACGGCTATTGCGCCGGGTAGTCAGGTAATTCACGATTAAAGACGGTTTTTCTTAAAAATTTTATGGGATTCCTTCCCGAAGTGACATATTTTTCATTCCCGGTATGTTATAACAGTTGTAACATTTTGTTCAGGGAGGAAAGAATATGAGTGAGGTAATTGTTGTGACTTCCGGAAAGGGAGGCGTAGGAAAAACAACCACCACAGCCAATGTGGGAACCGGACTTGCCAAGATGGGGAAAAAGGTCGTTTTGATCGATACGGACATTGGCCTGCGGAATCTGGATGTGGTGATGGGACTGGAAAACAGGATCGTGTATCATCTGGTAGATGTGGTGGAAGGCAACTGCCGGATGAAGCAGGCGCTGATCAAGGACAAGCGTTATCACAATCTGTTTTTGCTGCCGTCCGCGCAGACGAGAGATAAATCCGCTGTAAATCCTCAGCAGATGAAGCAGCTGATCGAGGAACTGCGGGATGAATTTGATTTTATTATACTGGATTGCCCTGCGGGGATCGAGCAGGGATTTCAGAACGCCATTGCCGGGGCGGACCGGGCCATTGTGGTGACTACGCCGGAGGTTTCCGCCATCCGGGACGCGGATCGGATCATTGGATTGCTTGAGGCCATGGATATGGGGCGCATGGATCTGATCATTAACCGGCTGCGCATGGATATGGTGCGCAGAGGAGATATGATGTCTGTGGAGGATGTGGTGGACATTCTTGGAATCGACCTGATCGGGGCAGTACCGGACGATGAAAACATCGTGATCTCAACCAATCAGGGAGAGGCGGTGGTAGGCAACCAGACACTGGCCGGACAAGCCTTCTATAATATCTGCGCAAGGATCCTCGGACATGAAGTTCCCTTTCTGGATCTGGCTGCCAAACGCAGCTTTTTGGTTCGGTTTACCGGCCTGCTGAAGCGCAGTTAGGAGGCGGAATATGGGACTGTTTAAGTTTTTTTCAAAAAAGAATTCCAAATCCATTGCAAAGGACAGATTAAAGGTACTGCTGATCTCGGATCGGGTGGACTGTTCCCCGGAGATGATGGAAATGATCAAAAACGATATCATCAGGGTCATTTCCAAATATATGGAGATCAATGAGCAGGAAACAGATATCCATATCAAACAGTCAGTTACTATTGATAAAAAAGGATATGCGGCTTCAATATGCGCCAATGTTCCCATTAAGAATGTGCGGGGACAGCGGGCATAGGGAATCCTGCATGCCGGTTCCGGAATACGGTTTTTCGTAATTCCAAGGAGGAATAGCTTTATCATGCGAACAAAATATCAAATAGAATCTTACCGTTTCAGTTTATATATCATGGTCGTTGCGATTTCCGTTCTGGGTATTTTCCTGATCGGAAGCGCGGAACCGTCAGTACAGGGCAGACAGATTATCGGGCTTGCATTGGGTGTTATCTGTATGACGGTTCTTTCGCTTGTAAATTATTCCTTTATTCTTGTATTTTACAGGATCCTGTACATTCTCAATCTGATTCTGCTTATCATGGTGCGGTTCATGGGAGAATCTTCCCATAATGCCCAGAGATGGATCAGTATTGCGGGAATTCAGTTTCAACCTTCCGAATTATGCAAAATTGTGTTGATTCTCTTTTTTGCACAATATATAATGGAACATGAGGAGGATCTGAATACGCCGAAAACACTGCTGAAGATCCTGGCGTTGTTTGTTTTGCCGGCATTTCTTGTGCTGCGTCAGCCGGATCTGTCCACTACCATTGTGCTTGTTCTGATCTTCTGCTCCATCCTGTTTGTAGCGGGATTGAGCTACAAGATCATCGGAGCGGTTTTGGCAGTGGGTGTGCCCCTTGGTGCAGCCGGCTTGTTCCTGACCGTGAAATACGGCGCAACGATCCTGCAACCTTATCAGTACCGGCGGATCATGGCATTTTTGAATCCCGAGGAATATCTGCAGAAGGAGGGATGGCAGCAATACAATTCGCTGATCGCCATCGGCTCCGGGAAGCTCATGGGGAAGGGCCTGAACAACAACGTGATCAGCTCGGTAAAAAACGGAAATTTTATTTCCGAGCCGGAAACGGATTTTATCTTTGCTGTGGCAGGCGAAGAGCTGGGATTTGTGGGATGTTTTGTGATTATCGTTCTTTTGGCGCTGATCGTGGCTTCCTGCCTGATTGTAGCCAGACAGGCAAAGGATCTGGCGGGAAAGATTATCTGCTGCGGCATGGCGGGACTGATTTCTTTTCAGGCGTTTGTCAACATCGGCGTGGCCACCGGCCTGATCCCGAACACGGGACTGCCGCTGCCTTTTGTCAGCTATGGGCTGACATCTTTAGTCACTCTTTGTATCGGTATGGGGATTGTATTAAATATTGGGCTGCAGAGGAAGACACATTATTAGAAGGAGGGGGTATTGGCGATGAATATCGGATTGATCGCGCATGATTCCAAGAAGAAGCTCATGCAGAATTTTTGCATCGCGTATAGGGGCATTTTAGTAAAACACGATCTATTTGCCACTGGCACCACGGGAAGGCTTGTTGAAGAAGTGACAAATCTTCCGATCTATAAGTATCTGGCCGGACACTTTGGGGGAGAACAGCAGTTAGGAGTAGAGATTGAACACAATCGAATCGATCTGTTGATTTTTTTGAGAGATCCGCTGACCCCGAAATCTCATGAACCGGACGTAAATAATGTAGTACGGCTTTGTGATATTCACAATATTCCTCTTGCGACAAACGTCGCAACGGCGGAAATGCTGGTAAAAGCTATGGACAGAGGAGATTTGGAGTGGCGTGAAGCTTATAGATAAACGAATTGTTTCAGTGATTTTGATTGGTTGTATCATGGGCGGCCTGTTAGCCGGATGCGAGAACCGTTATGAATACCGGACGGACGGCCTGTCCGCCTGCGTATCTATGGAGGGATCTGAGACCCTGCCGGGAATGGCGGAAAACCTGTGCGTGTCCAATGATACGATCATACCTGCCGGCGATTTAGAACATATTCCTTATGCAGCCGGACTATTTAACATAACAGATCAGGAAGTGCTTTATGCCAAGAACATTCATGAATCACTTCAGCCGGCAAGTATCACAAAATTACTGACTGCTTTGGTCGCATTAAAGTATGGAAACCTTTCCGACAAGGTCGCTGTGTCGGAAAACGCGCTGATCACAGAATCCGGTGCAAAGCTGTGCGGTTTTGTGCCGGGCTGTGATCTGACTTTGGAACAGGCGATGTACGGACTTCTCGTCTATTCCGGAAATGATGCAGGCGTAGTGATCGCAGAACATCTTGCCGGCAGTGTGGAAGCCTTTTCCGATATGATGAATGAAGAGGCAAGGGCCATCGGCGCTACCAACACACATTTTGTCAATCCTCATGGACTGACGGCGGAGGGACATCATACTACCGTATATGACCTGTATCTGATTTTCTCGGAACTGATGAAATATCCAAAATTTATGGAGATTATCCAGACCCGATCTTATACGTATACGCCGGGCGCAGGACGTGAACCTGTTACATGGGAAAATACCAACTGGTTTTTTACGGGAGAGGCGACGGCGCCCACGGGCATTACCGTGATCGGGGGCAAAACCGGCAATACGGCGGCTTCAGGCGCATGTCTGATCATCCTGAGTACGGACACGGATGGAAAACAGTATATCTCCGTGGTACTGAAAGCTGCAGACCGTTCTGCGCTTTATCAGGAAATGTCAGATTTGCTAAAAGAAATTAAGAATTAGTATTGTAATTATCTACAAATTATACTATACTATTCTTATAAATGTAGTACGAAATAAACAAAAGGAGGAGACAGCAATGGTTCAATTGATCGTAGGAAAAAAGGGTAAAGGAAAGACCAAGCATTTGCTGGAGAAAGTCAATGGCGACATCAAGACAGCAAATGGCAACATTGTTTATTTAGATAAGAGTGCAAAGCACATGCACGAGCTGAACAACAAAGTCCGCCTGATCAACGTGAAAGACTACGATATCGAAAACGGGGATCAGTTCATCGGATTCATAAACGGTATCATTTCTCAGGATTATGATATTGAGCAGATGTTCTTCGACAGCTTTCTGAAGATTGCGCATCTGGAAGGACAGGACATCAGACCGATCATCAATCGGCTGACCAAATTGTCAGAGACTACAAAAATCAATTTTGTTTTGAGCATTTCATTGGATGAGAGCGAGCTTCCTGAAGAAGTAAAGCAATACATACTGATTTCGGTATAATTTTATAAAGTGAGAAAATATTGAGGGTGTCCCGAAGGACACCCTCATTTTACCTGCGCCGGACAGGCAGCTTATTCTCCGTTCCCCATTGAGGAAATACGGCCAAAGTAGCTGAGCAGATACAAGCCGGCAAGACCTACAAGGGCATAGATGATTCTGGACAGAAGTGTCAGATCACCAAAGAGGAATCTCACAAGATCAAATTTGAAAAATCCGATGAGTCCCCAGTTGATTGTACCGATGATTGCAATCACCAGGATCGTATAATCAAGTCCTTTTGATTTCATTGTATTCAATCCTTTCTTCTCTTAGGTCTGTTGTTAGTATGTTCTGGTTTTTCAAAGTTATTCATAAAAAAATTTTTTTTGAAAAACAGATTCTCATGATTTTAACAGGCAACCTTATTTTTCCTGCCCAACCTGTTGCAAAATCAACTGTCCGGTGATAAAATGTGAGCAAATCAGACAGAACGGAGTGATCGTATGAATATTTCAACCCGGATCGAGCATATAAGAGACATTGTCAGATATTGGAAAAAACAAGATCAGACGATCGCTCTTGTGCCTACCATGGGAAAAGTCACGGAGGAGCATGTAGAACTGATTCAACGTGCTTTAAAGATCAGTGACAGAGTGGTGGTGAGCATGTTTGTCAATCCCCTGCAGTTTTCCTCAAAGGAGGAAATGCTGCGGCATGAGACCGACTTTGAAGGAGGAGAAGAGATCTGCAGGCAGCTTGGCGTTCATCAGCTCTTTATTCCGGAGGTGGAAGAGATGTACGGCGGTCGGTTCTGCACCTATGTGGTCTGCGAGGAATGGCCGGACGGAAATGATGATCCGGAAAACTACCAATATTATAAGGGCTGTTGTACCGTTGTCATGAAGCTGTTTCATATTATTGAACCGGACTGTCTTTACATACGGAGCCAGAAGGCAAAGGATGCGGAGGTATTTCGCAAGCTGGCCCATGATATGAATATGAATGTGGAAATATATACCGGATAGGAGCGCTATGAAGATTACGATTGTCAGTGTAGGAAAATTAAAAGAAAAATTCTGGAGAGATGCAGCCGCCGAATATCAGAAGCGGCTGCAGTCTTATTGTAAGCTGGAGATCATCGAGGTGGCGGATGAAAAGACGCCGGACAACGCGGGAAGCGGTCTGGAGGCAAAGATCAGACAGCGGGAGGGCGACCGGATCAGAAAGCATCTCTCATCGGAGGCATATCTGATCGCACTTGCCATTCAGGGGACTTCCATGGACTCCGTGGAGTTTTCCAGAACCATCGACAGGCTGGGGATTGCAGGTCGCAGCCATATTATCTTTCTCATTGGCGGGTCTCTGGGACTGGATGAGAGCCTGCTTGCGGAGGCGGATCTGAAGCTCAGCTTTTCTCAGATGACTTTTCCACATCAGTTGATGCGGGTGATTCTGCTGGAACAGATCTACCGGGGATATCGGATCAGCAGTGGGCAACCCTATCATAAGTAAAATCAAATCATCAATCTTTTATACAATCTGAAAACCATACTCCTAATTTAAACGCTTTGACACTAAAAACGCAGCAAAAAAATGCTGTTTTGAAACAAAATTTACTACATGATAGAATTAAAAACTTATTGACATCTAATTATTTTATAGTAATATAAAAATATAAGCAGGTATTGCCTGTTTATATGCTGATAACGGTATAAAATTCTGATAATTATAGGTAATTGCGAAACTCGCTAAGCTCTTTCGCGATCATGAATTAAAACGGGGAAGAATTCGTGCATGGCACGTATTCCGTAAAGAGATTCCGCTAATTGGACGTTTTAGGCGCACTTTAATAAGCCTGATAGTTTATGAAGTTGGTAAGTCCTATGCTATGAGAGGCTTTAAGCTTCGAATGTATTCGTGATGGTTGATTTTGTCTGCGAGAACAACAGTAATAAGTTGAGTGATACCGGCAAGAATCAGATCTGCATGAAGCGTCTTTTCATTTTGAGTCCGGCGTCCGGCAAGACACAGATTATCCTTGATGTGATGGATATCTCTTTCAACAACAGTCCTGATTTTATAGGTGTTATCCCATTCTTCGGTTCCGCGAATCGTTCCGGGATAAGCACGAAGGTCTTTCTCAGGATAAATATAGACCATGCGTCCGCAATTAGATGAAGTACACGGATTTTCACAAAAACAATGACGATGGGATTTTTTAGTTGTTTTGTCGTAGATCCATTTCATTTTTGGACAGACGAACTTGAAAGTGGGGATACCGCTTCGTAAGTTTGATTTACTGCCCTCGTGTTTCATGGTGAGTGAAGGATCGTGGGGACAACAGGGGATACCATTTTCATTAATGGAATAATCGCGGTTTTCAAGGCCTGATCTTGCATTCAGCGGAATATAGGCTTTCGAGAAATGTTTATCATCACCAAAAGTGTCACCGGTAAGAAGGCGCTTATAAAGCTCTGCAGTATCGAAAGCTGCATCACCAAGGAAGGTTTTCGGATTAATTAACGGATGCCTGGAAAAGAAATCTTTCAGTGTCGGGATCAAAAGCTTTGAATCATGAACACATTTATCTTCGTCAGGAGAATCGGATTTCTTTTCGACAATGATATCAGGATGAGACGCCATAAAGTCTTTGTTATAAAAAGAGATATGACGGATGATGCCAAGACCATTGGTAACAATGCCAAACTTAAAGACATAGCAAAAATGCCCATTGATATAAAGCTGCTTAATCTCAGGATTGGCAGAAGCATGTGTCGGCATGGAGCCATAGGCAGCCTTATAAGGATCAAAAGATTTATCAAAGCCCTGAGCTTTCGCGTATGCTTTAAGCTGCTTAATGATTCTGTCAGCATACTTTGGATTATTTTCGGTAACGAAAGCTTCAATGCCCGAAGAATCAAAGATGGTCATGTCGGCCTTAGCAGAGTCAATAGCCTTGCAGATGGGTTCGGTAACATCAACAAGGTTATGGAATACGAGCTGCAAATCATCTAAAAAGTCCTGTTTGAAACGGGTGATTTTGGAAGCATCGGGGACTTTGGTAAAACCACAGAACTCACGAAGAGGTTTCGAGTAAGCGAGAAAAGTGAGGAGAAGCTGATCTGTAGGGATAGAGAAAATACGCTGGATGATCAGGGCCCACAGGAAAGCATGTAAAGGGTATTTACGGGTTCTGCCCGTTGATGCATAGAAATGATTCCGGAAAGAAAGAGGGATCATTTCATCCAGATCGATATGATGTTCTAATAGAGACAGAAACGCGGGTTTGTCATTTTCAAATTTATCCTGACAATCCTGAAAAATATCTTCCAAAGAAAGCTGTTTATATGGTATCATAGGTATCAGAATAACTCCTTTCCTGGTGATGGTTAATGGTTTTTGGCAACTCTATTATACCATATCTGGTGAGGAGTTATTTATTTTTTAGTAGTAAAGAATGCCGTATTTATGCGGCTTCTGGCGTTTCGCAAACGCCTATCTGATAATTAATTTGAAAGGAGTGGTATAAAATATGAGGAATAGAAAGAAAATATGTGCCTTTCTAAGTTCCTTTTTCCTGTTGCTTTCAGCCTCCGTTGCAGTTGCAGCTGAGCCGTCATACAATAACGAGGAAATATTCGATGCGGCCAGCGGTTTTACTTACAAAGTCGTTGCCTATAAAGGAGTTGCTTCTGCGGAGATTCTGGATTTTGAGACCGAAGAATCCAGCGTAGAATTGACGATTCCGAACAAAATTGCAGGCTATCCTGTTTGCCTGATCGGAGAACGGGCTTTTGCGGACAGGATGGATATTACGAAAGTGATTCTGCCGGAAAGCGTACGAGAGATTGGTAAATGGGCATTTTCCCAAAGTAACGTTACAGAGGTTGTATTGCCTGAAACGCTGGAGAGAATCGGAGACGGCGCCTTTTATTATTGCGTAGGACTGGAAAAAATCAATGTGCCTGAACATACGCAGATCGGCAGAGAGGTATTTCGTCTTTGCAGACAATTAAGGGATGAAAACGGGTTTGTGATAATGAATCATGTTTTAGTAGACGGTTCCGGTGAATGGAGTGAAACCGTGACTGTGCCGGATGGAGTAACTGTGATAGGCGCTTCTGCTTTTGCGGGCTCTATGGGTGGAGTGGCTACCGGAAAATTTATTCTTCCTTCCAGTGTGGAAACTATTCAGTCACATGCCTTCTTTATGTGCAGCGCAGATGAGATTTTGTTGTCGGAAGGATTAAAAGTAATTGAAAGCAATGCGTTTTCTTCAATGCGGCTGTCGGAAATTACAATCCCGAATAGTGTACTTACAATAGAAAAGGGAGCATTTCAGGATATTCATACGGCGTCGGGAGAAAAATTCTTGATAAAAGGAAAAGCATTATCGGTTGCAGAACTCTGCGCTACGGAAGAGGGGTTTGATTTTGAACCGACAAACAGGCAGTTGATCGGAGATGTAAATGGAAGTGATGCGTATGAGGCTGAAGATGCTTTGATGATTTTGCAGATGACGGTGAAATTGCATCCTGTATACGGTTATACCGCTGATATGGATCTAAATGGCACCGTGAGTGCGGATGATGCGCTTTGTGTGCTGCAGAATGTGACAAAGCTGGCTAAATAATCGTTAGGTATTATGAAATAGTTTGATCAGAATGTTGAGCTGGGGCAGATCTGTCCCAGCTCATGCTTTTTTCCGTTTTTCTATCAGGATTTGACACCACGGACATTTTGTAATAAAATGATAGGAAAACTGAGCATGGAGGTTATATATGAAGCTGTCAGAAGTAGTTGTATTTATCCTGTATCTGATTTTTATGCTGTCCATCGGCGTATATTTCTTTTTCAAGAATAAAGATGGCGGTGAGAAAACGTATTTCCTGGGCGGCCGGAAGATGGGCGCATGGGTTGCGGCATTGTCGGCGGGCGCGTCTGACATGAGCGCCTGGGTGCTGATGGGTCTGCCCACATCCATTTACGCCCTTGGCGTCGGTCAGGTGTGGATTCCTGTTGGTCTGGCGATCGGTTATACCGTCAGCTGGATTCTGCAGGCACCGAGACTTCGCCGCTTTTCCATTGTCGCCAACGATTCCATCACGGTTCCCCAGTATCTGACGAACCGTTTTCTCTCAAAATCAAAGGCGCTGCAGATTATATGCGCCGTTGTATTTCTGGTTGCCTATACCATTTATGCGGCTTCCAGCGTAAAGGCCTGCGGAACCCTGTTCAATACGGTTATCGGGATGGACAGCAGGCTGGCCATGTACATAGCTGCTGTTATCATTGTCGGGTATACTTTTTTAGGGGGCTTTTCCGCTGTCTGCTGGACGGACTTCTTTCAGGGAATGCTCATTCTGGCTGCACTTTTGATCGCGCCGATCTTTGCTGCCGGAATGTTAAATACTGTGAATGCTGATCCCGTTCCCGCCGGATACTGGAACGCTTTCAGCGATTGGAGACAGATCGTTTCCGGACTTGCGTGGGGATTCGGCTATTTTGGCATGCCCCATATCATCATCCGTTTTATGTCCATCAGATCCCAGAAGGAGCTGAAAAAGTCGGCAAAGATCGGTATCACATGGACCATACTGATCGTAATTTTTGCCGCTTTGGTTGGTATCATCGGCAGAATGTTTTTAGGCTATGATGAGTCCGTCAATGCGAACTCCCTTGTGTTTATCAACATGGTAAGGATTATTTTCCCGGGTATCATCTCCGGTATATTGCTGTCCGCCGTACTTGCGGCGTCCATGAGTACTGCAGACAGCCAGCTGCTTTCCGCGGCATCCGCGTTTTCCAGTGATGTTTATAAGCCCATTGTCCGCAAGAATAAAGCCAGCGACAAAGAAATGATGTGGGTTGGACGGATCACGGTTCTGGTTATCATGATCGTGGCGATCATCATTGCTTCAAATCCCAATGCCGGTTCCATCATGGATCTGGTGTCCAACGCATGGGGCGTGTTCGGTTCTGCCTTCGGGCCTGTCATCCTGCTGAGTCTGTTCTGGAAGCGGTTTAATTTCAAAGGCGCGGTAGCCGGCATTATCGTCGGAACGGCGGTAGATATTCTGTGGTATATATTCCTTGCTTCCACAGGGATCTATGAACTGGCGCCCGGCTTTATCGCGGGATTCCTTGCGGCAGTGATCGTGACCTTATGCACCAAAAAGCCTTCCAAAGAGGTGGAAGAGCTGTTTGACAAGGCGCTGCATTATGAAGAATAAAATTTTCCTGTTTTTCCCGAAAAATGCTTGCATTTTCGGTATTCCTATGCTATAGTTTAACTCTGTGAGACAAAGAAGATGGTCCTCTGTTACATTGGTGCATGGTTCATGCCGGTATTAAGAACATCCAAATATGAAGGAGGTCACAACAGATGAATGAGATTATCAGAAAGATTGAAGCAGAGCAGTGCAAAGAAAACGCACCTGTGTTCAATGTAGGCGACACCGTTAAGGTTTACGGTAAGGTAAAAGAGGGTAACCGGGAGAGAATCCAGGTATTCGAGGGTACAGTTCTGAAGATCCAGAACGGCGGAAACCGCACCACCTTCACCGTGAGGAAGACATCCAACGGTATCGGCGTTGAGAAGACATGGCCGCTTCATTCTCCTAATGTGGAGAAGGTAGAAGTGACCCGCCGCGGTAAAGTCCGCCGCGCAAAGCTGAACTACCTGAGAGGCCGTGTAGGTAAGAGCGCAAAGGTGAAAGAGCTTGTAAAATAATCAGGGATTTATAGCGATGTGAATGAAAGAGACTGACCAAAGGTTTGCACTTTTGCCCCAGTCTCTTTTTTCTTTCAGAAAATCATAAGCACAGAAGAAAGGCGGAAAAAATGCAGTATCAATGGTACCCCGGACACATGACAAAGGCCAGGCGCATGATGCAGGAAAACATTCAGCTGGTGGATCTGATCATTGAACTGGTGGACGCAAGGATTCCAAGAAGCTCCCGCAATCCGGATATCGATGCGCTGGGAAAACAGAAAGCAAGGCTGGTTCTTTTGAATAAAGCCGATCTTGCGGATGCAAAGCAAAATCCCCTTTGGGAGAACTATTTTAAAGAGCAGGGCAGCTTTGTTGTGTCTGTCGATTCCAGAAGCGGAGCGGGCATGAAGGCCATCCAGAATGCGGTGGCGGAAGCCTGCAGGGAAAAAATCGAGAGAGACAGGAGACGAGGTATTTTAAACCGCCCTGTCCGCGCTATGGTCGTGGGCATCCCCAATGTAGGAAAGTCCACCTTTATCAACAGCTTTGCCGGGAAGGCCTGCGCAAAGACAGGCAACAAGCCCGGTATCACCAAAGGGAAACAGTGGATCCGCCTGAACAAAAATGTGGAGCTGTTGGACACCCCTGGTATTCTCTGGCCAAAATTTGAAGATGAGATTACCGGGAAACGGCTGGCGATGATCGGTTCCATGAACGATGAAATCCTGAACCGGGAGGAACTTGCAATGGATCTGATCCGGACGCTTCAAAAGAATTACGCCGGTATTCTTGAGAAAAAATACAATCTTACGGAAATGCCTGCAGAGACCTTCCGGGTGCTGGAACAGATTGCCGTTTCCAGAGGCTGCGTTCAGAAGGGCGGCCAGCCGGATACCAGAAAGGCGGCCAATATGCTTCTGGATGATTTCCGAAATGGCCGGATTGGAAGAATTACGCTGGAATACCCTTCCGGGAATGAGGAATAGATATGAGGGAATCCATAAGTGAGATCAGAGAAAAATACCGCCATATAAAGCCCGGCGAACTTCCGGCTTTTATTGAGGCCTATCAGGGGGACGGCCGATCTGGTGCAGCAGCCCTCGTAGAACGGGCTGAGAAGGCTTTGCAGGCGCTGGACAGGGAACGCGCCCGCATACATGAAATGACGGCTTACGAGCGAAAATACAGGGAATACAAGGCGATCTGCGGCATTGACGAGGTGGGCCGCGGACCTCTGGCCGGCCCGGTGGTAGCCTGCGCGGTCATTTTACCGGAAAACTGTGAAATCCTGTATGTAAACGACTCAAAAAAATTGTCCGCGCATGTCCGTGAGACACTTTATGAAGAGATACTCCGGCAGGCAGTGGGCGTTGGCATCGGCTGCGTCAGCCATCAGCGGATCGACGAGATCAACATTCTGCAGGCGACTTACGAGGCAATGCGGGAGGCGGTATCAAAGCTGCCCCTGACGCCTGATCTGCTCTTGAACGACGCCGTTACCATTCCGGGACTGTCTATGAAGCAGATCCCCATCATTCACGGTGACGCCAAAAGTCTGACCATCGCGGCGGCAAGTATTGTGGCCAAGGTGACAAGGGATCGGATGATGGAAGAATACGATTCCCTGTTTCCTCAGTATGGATTTGCCAAAAACAAAGGCTACGGCAGCCAGGAGCATATTGCCGCACTGCGGAAATACGGCCCCTGTCCCATACATAGACACAGTTTTATCGGAAACTTTACGTAAATGCGCCGGAGGCACATTGTCCCGCTGCGTATCCGCGCCGGATGGAGGATGGTATGGCATATCAAAAATCAGATCAAAATTTGCGAAGGATCGGCGCGGTCTATGAGAATCTGGCGGCTGACTATCTGAAGCGGCAGGGCTATAAGATTCTGGAGCAGAATTACCGCATCCGTCAAAGTGAGATCGACATTATCGCCCTGCAGGGAGAAGTGCTGGTGTTTGTAGAGGTAAAATACCGGAAGAACGGCGCTTGCGGCGCGCCTGCGGAGGCGGTGAACCTTGCAAAACAGCGGCGTATTTCCAGAGCCGCCGCCCAATATCTTGCCGCCCATGGGATCTGGGAACGGATTTCCTGCAGATTTGATGTGATCGAGATCCTTGGAAATCAGATCCGGCATATTGAAGACGCGTTTCCTTATAATTGGAGATAAAGGCGGACTTGTAAGAAGCAGTAAAAAGATCATATAAAAATGGGAGTTATGATGGAATTTAAAAGAAAATATAAAGAGCCGGTGCTTGCGCTGCGGGTGAAGAACCAAATTCCCTATCTGGTATTTCCACTTCTGGAGCAGACCGGTATGGTGATACAGGGATTTTCCACCCGCATCGGCGGGGTCAGTCCCGGATATCTGGGAGAAATGAATTTCAGTTACGGTCAGGGAGATGATCCGGCCAATGTAAAAGAAAATCTCCGGCTTTTTGTCACTGCCATCGGCGCCGATCCGGAACGGATCGTCATGTCTCAGCAGACCCATACCACCAACGTGCGTGTGGTAACGAAGGAAGATATTGGAAAAGGGTATGGGAAAGAGCGGGATTACACGGATGTGGACGGGCTGGTGACAAATATCCCGGGAGTGGTGCTTACCACTTCATTTGCAGATTGTGTTCCGCTGTATTTTGTAGATCCGGTACATAAGGCGATCGGCCTTTCTCATTCCGGATGGCGGGGAACAGTCGGGCATATCGGAAGGAAAACGCTGGATGTGATGCACAGAGCGTACGGCACGCTGCCGTCACAGGTATATGCGGCGATCGGCCCGTCTATATGCCGGGACTGTTATGAGGTGAGCGAAGATGTGATCCTGCAGTTCCGGGAATCGTTTCCGGAGAAATATCATCCGCAGATTTTTTATCGGAAAGACAATGGAAAGTACCAGCTGGATCTGTGGAAAGCCAATGAGTTTGTACTGACGGAGGCAGGGATCCTGCCTGCGCATCTTCAGGTCACGGATATCTGCACTTGTTGTAATCCGACGCTGCTTCATTCCCATCGGGCAAGCCACGGGAAGCGGGGCGCGCTCTCCGCATTTATGGCTATCCGGGATGAAACAGCCCCTGCGATTTGAACGGAGGATTTCTATGAATCATGAACATGTCATCAGCAGCGTTTTGCCGGGCAGCATTGCCGAGGAGCTGGAAATCGAAGCGGGCGATGTGCTGCTGGCTATTAACGGACAGGAGATCGAAGATATTTTTGATTATCACTATCTGTCGGAGGACACCTATATCGAGGTGCTGATCCGGAAACAGGATCAGGAGGAATGGCTGCTGCAGGTAGAAAAGGACGAGGATGAGGAACTGGGCATCCTGTTTGAAAATACGCTCATGGACGAATACCGCTCCTGCCGGAATAAATGTATTTTCTGCTTCATCGACCAGATGCCTTCCGGCATGCGGGACACCCTGTATTTCAAGGATGACGATTCCCGTTTGTCCTTTCTGCAGGGAAATTATGTGACGCTGACGAATATGTCCGACAGTGATATTGACCGGATCATCCGCTATAAGCTGGCTCCGATCAATATTTCTTTTCACACGACCAATCCGCAGCTTCGATGCCGGATGCTGAACAACCGGTTCGCGGGGGAAGCCCTTCAAAAGGTAGCACGTTTATATCAGGCGGGAACAGAAATGAACGGGCAGATCGTACTCTGCAAGGGCGTCAACGACGGAGAGGAACTGGTCCGTACCATTGAAGATCTTTCCGGTTATCTGCCCCACTTAAAGAGTGTGTCCGTAGTGCCGGTAGGACTGACAAAATACAGGGAGGGCTTGTATCCACTGGAACCCTTTACCCGTGAGGACGCGAAAAAAGTACTGGAACTGATCCGAGACAGACAGAAGATATTTTACCAAAAATGGGGCCTGCATTTTATTCATGCCTCCGACGAGTGGTATATTCTGGCAGGGGAGCCGTTCCCTGAGGAGGAGATATATGACGGCTATCTGCAGATAGAAAACGGTGTGGGGATGATGCGTTCCTTCCTCAATGAATTTGAGGAGGCCTATAAAGAATATTTTGAAAATACGATTTTGGGGGAGGCGCAGTCTCCCAACATGATCCCGTCGGAGAAACAGAGCTGTTCCATTGCCACGGGCAGACTGGCATATCCTTCCGTCAAAGCCATGGCCGAACGGGTCATGGCCCAGTGTCCGGATCTTACTGTCCATGTATATGAGATCGAGAATTGCTTTTTCGGTCAAATGATCACAGTATCCGGGCTGATCACCGGACAGGATCTGCTCACACAGCTTGCCGGAAAGCCTCTGGGGGAAAGGCTTTTGCTTCCCGCCAATATGCTCCGGGCCCAGGAGGATTGTTTTTTGGACGATATTACCGTGGAGGAGCTGAAAAATACTTTACAAGTTTCTGTAGAAATTGTAAAATTAAATGGAAGAGACTTCCTGAACGCAATTCTCGGAAAGGCAGAATAATTTATGAGTAAACCGATTATCGCCATTGTCGGGCGGCCAAATGTAGGAAAATCCACCTTGTTCAACGCGCTGGCAGGCGAACAGATTTCTATTGTGAAGGACACTCCGGGTGTGACCCGGGACCGGATCTATGCGGACGTGTCGTGGCTGAATATGACCTTTACCCTTGTGGATACAGGGGGGATTGAGCCGGAGAGCAAGGATGTGATCCTGTCCCGGATGCGGGAGCAGGCGCAGATCGCCATTGATACTGCCGACGTCATTATATTTATGACGGATGTCCGGCAGGGGCTTGTGGATTCCGACGCCAAGGTCGCCGACATGCTGCGCCGGTCCAAAAAACCCGTGGTACTTGTAGTCAATAAGGTGGATCATTTCCAGAAAATGATGCCGGACGTATATGAATTTTATAATCTGGGGATCGGAGATCCCGTTCCCATTTCCGCCGCCTCTAAGCTGGGGATCGGAGATATGCTGGATATCGTGACCCGGTATTTTCCGCATATTGCCGATGAGGATGAGGAGGATGAACGGCCGAAGATCGCGGTGGTGGGCAAGCCAAACGTGGGCAAGTCCTCCATCATCAATAAGCTGCTGGGAGAGAACAGGGTGATCGTGTCGGATATTGCCGGAACCACCCGGGACGCCATAGATACGGAGATCCGGTGGAACGGAAAGCCTTATGTGTTTATCGACACGGCGGGACTGCGCCGGAAGAGCCGCATCAAAGAAGAACTGGAGCGTTATAGTATCATACGTACTGTAACTGCAGTGGATCGGTCGGATCTGGTTATCGTAGTCATCGACGCCACCGAGGGCATCACGGAACAGGATGCCAAAATTGCCGGCATCGCTCATGAGCGGGGCAAGGGCGTGATCATTGCCGTCAACAAATGGGATGCCGTGGAAAAAACGGACAAGACCATCTATGAGCATGAGCGGCGGATCCGCAATACCCTTTCCTATATGCCGTATGCGGAAATGCTGTTTATTTCTGCAGAGACCGGACAGCGGCTTGGAAAGCTGTTTGATCTCATCGACGTAGTGATCCAATATCAGTCCATGCGGATCGCAACAGGCGTACTCAACGAAATCGTTTCCGAGGCGGTGGCGCTGCAGCAGCCGCCCACAGACAAAGGGAAACGGCTGAAGATATTTTATATCACGCAGGTGGCCGTAAAGCCGCCCACCTTTGTGATCTTTGTAAACGATAAAGAACTGATGCACTTTTCTTATACCAGATATCTGGAAAATCGGATACGGGAGACCTTCGGATTCAGAGGCACGCCCTTAAAGTTTATCATCCGGGAGAGAAAAGAACAGTAACCGTCGGAGGAAGGTATATGATGATAGTGAGATTGATTTGTGTCCTGATCGGATATGTCTGTGGATTGTTCCAGACCTCCTATATTCTGGGAAGACTTTCCAACATTGATATCCGTAATTACGGAAGCGGCAACGCAGGTACGACCAACGCGCTGCGGACCATGGGAAAGAAGGCCGGGGTGCTCACTCTTCTGGGTGATCTGTTGAAGCCCATGGTAGCCTATCTGATCGTATGGCTGCTGTTTCATGCGCGTTACCCGGATATGAGCAAGCTGCTCTGCATGTACAGTTGCGCAGGGGCGGTTTTGGGCCATATATTTCCCATCTATCTCGGATTCCACGGCGGCAAGGGGATCGCCACCATCGCAGGGCTGGGCATTATCTTCGGATATTGGCCGATCATTCTGTCCGGTGTGATCCTGTTTGTGGCAGTGACGGCAATTACCCGGTATGTGTCTCTCGGTTCCATCTGCCTGATGCTGATGTTTCTCATAGAAGTGCTGATCTTCGGTCAGATGGGGCTGTTTACAAACCTGAAGCCGCCTTATCTGTACGAATGGTACGGGATCGTGGCTGTGGTAGTGTGCATTTCTATTTTTAAGCACAGAGCAAATATTCAAAGACTGCTGAACCATACAGAAAACAAACTGAGCTTTTCCGGACAGGGTTCGGCAAAGGCGCAGCAGAAAAAGGAGCAATAACGATAGCAATAAGATGAGGGGTAGATTATGGCAAGAGTATGTGTGATCGGTGCGGGCAGCTGGGGCGTTGCGCTGGCTTTGCTGCTGCACACCAACCATCATGAGGTAACAGTCTGGTCTATAGACGAACAGGAGATCCGGATGTTAGATCAGGAACGGGAGCACAAAAGCAAGCTCCCGGGCATTTTCCTGCCGGATGAGATGCAGTTTACCACAGACATGGAAAAGGCACTTTCAGGGGCGTCCATTGTGGTGCTGGCAGTTCCTTCTCCCTATATCAGAAGCACTTCCGCAAAAATGAAGGAATGGATCGGCAAAGGGCAGATCATTGTCAATGTGGCAAAGGGGATCGAAGAATCCACACTGTTTACCATGTCTCAGGTGATCAGCGAGGAGATCCCTCAGGCGGATGTGGCGGTATTGTCCGGCCCCAGCCACGCGGAGGAAGTAGGAAGAGGACTGGTCACTACTGTGGTGGTAGGCGCCAGATCGAGGAAGACGGCGGAATTTGTTCGGGACAATTTCATGAATGCGGTGTTCCGGGTATATACAAGCCCTGATATTCTGGGCATTGAGCTTGGGGGCTCTTTGAAAAATGTGATCGCCCTGGCGGCTGGGATCGCAGACGGACTGGGCTGCGGCGACAATGCAAAGGCCGCGCTGATCACAAGAGGCATTGCGGAGATCACCCGTCTTGGAGTTGCCATAGGCGGAAAGAAGGAGACATTCAGCGGCCTTTCCGGCATGGGCGATCTGATCGTCACCTGTGAAAGCCGTCACAGCCGGAACCGGAGGGCGGGTATGCTCATCGGACAGGGCTATACCATGCAGGAGGCAATGGATCAGGTACAGATGGTCGTGGAAGGGGTATATTCCGCAAAAGCCGCAAAGGCGCTGGCCGACAAATATCAGATCAGTATGCCGATCGTAGAGGAAGTCAACATGGTTCTCTTTGAAGGAAAGAGTCCTGCAGAGTCCCTGAAGGAACTGATGCACAGGGACAAGACGGAGGAATACCGGCAGCTTCCGTGGGATTGAGAAAGCCGTACCATATATAGTTGTAACAGATAGGAAGACAGGAAAAGTCCTGTTACGAAAATGCTGCAGAGCAGACAAGCAAATGTCTGTTCTGCGGCATTTTTTTGCTTCACCGATAAAATATATATTTTACAAGAACTTTACACAGCCGCGGTTACAGATTTAACATGCCTCATTTTATAATACTCTTGTAAGAATTCCTACAAGACAATATGTTTCAAAAGGAGAAAAAAAGATGAAAAAGAATTGGAAAAAGAAAACGATGTGTATGTTACTGGCAGCAGCAATGACGGCAGCCGTATTTACAGGATGCGGGGAAAACAACGGCGCGTCGAATCAGTCGGATGTCGGATCTGAAAGAAGCGGATTTGATACTTCAGGTGAAATTACGGTTGTGTCCCGTGAGGACGGTTCCGGAACAAGAGGCGCTTTTGTGGAGCTGGTTGGCATTGAAGAAAAAGATGAAAGCGGCGAGTCCGTGGATCGGACTACAGAGGACGCCAATGTGACCAATAACACTTCCGTCATGATGACCACCGTTGCAGGAGATCAGTCAGCCATCGGTTATATCTCCCTCGGGTCGCTGAATGACACCGTAAAGGCGGTAAGTATTGACGGAACGGAAGCTACAGTGGAAAACGTTGAGAACGGTACTTATAAAGTTGCACGTCCTTTTAATATCGCCACAAAGGGCGAAGTGACAAACCCTGTTGCAAAAGATTTTATCAATTTTATCATGAGTGATGAGGGACAGGAAATTGTGAGGGAGGAAGGTTACATTCCGATGGATCCTGCCGGATCCTTTACAACGGATCAGCCGGAGGGTTCCCTTTCCATCGCAGGTTCCTCCTCTGTATCTCCGGTAATGGAGAAGCTGGCGGAAGCATACCAGAAATTGAATGAGCAGGCGGATGTGGAAATCAATACAAGCGACTCCACTACAGGAATGACCTCTGCAATCGACGGAATCTGTGATATCGGAATGGCTTCCAGAGAATTGAAAGAAAGCGAGACAGGAGCCGGACTGGTGCCGATCACCATTGCTATGGATGGGATTGTGGTGATCGTCAATAACGAGAATCCCATTGAGGAACTCACAAGCGAGCAGGTAAAAAATATTTACATAGGCGAGATCACAACATGGGATGAGGTACAGTAAATCCGGAAAAGAGGAACAGTATGAACCGTTTTTTTGAAGTATTTATGCGGGTGATTTTCTTTATCGCAGCATTTACCTCTGTCCTTGCCGTGTTCCTGATCTGTTTATTCCTGTTTGCCAACGGCGTTCCCGCTATGAAAGAGATCGGTTTTCTGGATTTTCTTTTGGGAACCAAATGGCGTCCGGGAAATGATATTTACGGTATCATGCCGATGATCCTTGGCAGTATCTACGTCACCGGAGGCGCTGTTCTCATCGGTGTCCCCATTGGTATTCTGACATCTGTTTTTATGGCAAAATTCTGTCCCAAACGGATCTATGGCGTTCTGAAAGAGGCTACCCAGCTGCTGGCGGGAATTCCCTCGGTGGTATACGGTTTTTTCGGACTGGTGGTCATTGTTCCGTTTGTGCGGGCCCATTTTCCGGGAAATGGAACAAACATACTGACTGCTTCCATTCTTCTGGGGATTATGATCCTGCCTACCATCATTGGTGTGGCGGAAGCCGCCATCCGGACTGTACCGCAGCAGTATTATGAGGGAGCGCTGGCCCTTGGCGCTACCCATGAACGAAGCGTGTTTGCCGTTGTGCTTCCAGCAGCTAAATCCGGAGTTGCTGCCGGGATCGTACTCGGTATTGGCCGGGCTATCGGCGAGACCATGGCGGTAATCATGGTGGCGGGCAATCAGCCCAAAATGCCCTCAAGCCTTTTTAAAGGAGTGCGTACGCTGACTACCAACATCGTCATGGAAATGGGGTACGCCACGGACCTGCACAGGGAAGCGCTGATCGCCACGGCAGTGGTACTGTTCGTATTCATCCTGATCATCAATTTATGTGTTTCACTCATCAAATACAAGAGTGCAAAAAACTGACGGCACAGCCGGTATTATCGGTTTAAGATCAACTGGAAAATGAGGTAAGGAGGATATGGAAAAAAATTTACCTGCAATCAACAGAGAAAGCCGGAAAGATAAGCTCCATGCTTATACAAAGCATCCGGCGGCTGCAGTCTGGACGCTGCTTGTACACGGCGCAGCCATCCTCACATTTGTATGTCTGATTTTTTTGATTGGTTATATTGTGATTTCAGGTGCGCCCCATCTGAACAAGGATTTATTTGCCTTGCAGTACACGTCTGAAAACGGTTCCCTGATGCCGGCGCTTTGGAATACGCTGATTATGACCGCGGTTTCCCTTTTGATTGCCGTACCATTAGGCGTGTTCGCCGCCGTGTATCTTGCGGAATATGCAAGGCGGGGCAACCGGCTTGTATCGCTGATCCGGGTGACTGCCGAAACCCTCTCAGGTATTCCTTCCATTGTATACGGGCTGTTCGGGATGCTGTTTTTTGTGGTAGCCTTAAAAATGGATTACAGCCTGTTGGCAGGCTCCCTCACCCTGACGATCATGATTCTGCCTTTGATCATGCGTACCACAGAGGAAGCGCTTCTCTCGGTGGACAATTCCTATCGGGAAGGCAGCTTCGGTCTGGGAGCCGGAAAACTGCGCACTGTATTTTGCATTGTGCTTCCGTCGGCCATTCCCGGCATACTGTCCGGGGTTATTCTGGGGATCGGCAGAATTGTGGGAGAGACGGCAGCCTTGATCTATACAGCGGGCACCGTCGCCAGAGGGCCATCTGGATTGAATTTTCTCATGAAATCCGGCAGAACTATGGCAGTACACATGTACGTGCTGTCCGGAGAGGGACTGCATGTGGATCAGGCTTATGGTACAGCCCTTGTGCTGCTTGTGATGGTTATCGGGATCAATCTGCTGTCCGGATGGATCGCAAAAAAACTGGTAAAGGGGAACTGACATCATGGATACAAATGCTTCTAAGATCAGTATACAGGATCTGGAACTGTATTACGGAGATTTTCACGCGTTAAAATCCATCAATATGGAAATCGCCGAAAAAGAGATCACCGCTTTCATCGGTCCAAGCGGATGTGGCAAATCAACGCTTTTAAAATCCCTGAACCGGATGAATGATTTGGTGGAGGGATGCCGGATTACCGGTGATGTGCGGCTGGACGGACAGACAATTTACAAGGGAATGGATGTAAATCTGCTGAGAAAGCGGGTGGGCATGGTTTTTCAAAAACCCAATCCTTTTCCGATGAGTATTTATGACAATATTGCCTTTGGTCCAAGAACTCATGGGATCAGAGGCAAGGCAAAGCTGGACGACATCGTGGAACGTTCTCTGCGCAGCGCGGCAATCTGGGACGAATGTAAAGACCGGCTGAAAAAATCCGCGCTGGGCATGTCCGGGGGACAGCAACAGCGTCTCTGTATTGCAAGAGCGCTGGCGGTGCAGCCGGAAGTGATCCTTATGGATGAGCCTACTTCTGCGCTGGACCCTATCTCCACTTCAAAAATCGAGGATCTTTGTCTGGAACTAAAAGACAGCTATACCATCATCATGGTGACCCACAACATGCAGCAGGCTGCCAGAATTTCAGATAAGACAGCGTTCTTTCTTCTTGGAGAAGTCATCGAGTATGACAATACGGAAAAGCTGTTTTCCGATCCTGAAAATCAGAAAACAGAGGAATATATTACAGGAAGGTTTGGTTGATATGACGACAAGAAGTAAATTCGACCAGGAACTGGAACAGCTCCATATACAGCTGATGGAAATGGGCGCCCTTTGCGAGGAGGCAATCTCAGATGTTTCTCAGGCGCTTTTAAAAAATGACAAAGAGCTGGCAAGGCAGATCATGGAAAACGGCAATGAGATCGATCATATTGAACGGGATATCGAACGCCGCTGCCTGAATCTGCTGCTCCGCCAGCAGCCGGTTGCAAGAGATCTGCGGCGGATTTCTTCTGCGCTGAAGATGGTCACCGATATGGAGCGGATCGGCGACCATGCGGAAGATATCGCCGAGATCATCATAGAATCGAAACTGGATCATACGGAAATTTTTAACCAGATCAGGCTCATGTCTGAGGATACCCGAAAAATGGTGAAAGACAGCATTGACGCCTATATAAAAAATGATTTAGCTCTGGCGCAAAGTGTGATACAATATGACGATAAGGTGGATGAAGAATTTGCCCGCCTGAAAAAAGATCTGATCTTGTATATTTCCTCCTTCCGGGAGGGGCCCGTTCCAGAGCATAACAGCGAGTGCGCGGTGGATCTGCTGATGATCGGCAAGTACTATGAACGGATCGGCGATCATGCCACCAATATTGCAGAATGGGTGGAATTTTCAATCACAGGAAAACATTGTTGACAGTGAAAGGCGCTGAAGAATGATGATCTATTATGTGGAAGATGAACTGAATATCAGAGAGCTGGTAATCTATACCCTTCGTTCCGCCGGCTATGAAGCCAGAGGCTTTGCGGACAGCGGCACATTTTTTGAGGCAGTCAGGGAAAACATGCCGGAACTTGTGCTATTGGACATCATGCTGCCGGGAGAGGACGGCATCCAGATATTGAAAAAGCTGCGGGCCGCGGAAAATACCAGACATCTTCCTATTATCATGATTACGGCAAAAAGCGCAGAATTTGACAAGGTATCCGGCCTTGACGAGGGCGCCGACGACTATATCACCAAGCCTTTCGGCATGGTGGAATTTCTTGCAAGGGTCCGCGCCCTTCTCAGGCGTACCAAAGCCCATGAGGAGAAAACGGTCTTTACGAAGGAAAATCTGATGCTGGATATGAAAAAACACAGTGTGACCGTGGATGGAGAAGAGGTCAGACTGACGGTAAAAGAATTTGATCTGCTCCGGTATCTTTTTCAGAATCAGGGCGCTGTAGTCAGCAGAAATCAGCTTCTGACTATGATTTGGGGATATCACTATGAGGGCGAGACAAGAACGGTGGACGTACACATCAACACCCTGCGGCAAAAGCTTGGCGGCGCCGGTCAGTTCATCGAGACGATCCGCGGCGTCGGCTATCGAATCCTGTGAGTATTATATTCTGAAAGAAGAGGAACAGCGTGAAAAATAATATGAAATCAAAAATATTCAGAAGTACCAACTGTCTTGTACTGGCGGTTCTGATCATTTCTGATATTTTATTTACATGGCTGATGTATCAGCAGTTTCTGAATCGGATGGAATGGGAAGTCAGAAACGGCATGACTTATATAAAAGCGGCAGTAGAAGAGGAAGGACTGGATTATCTGAAAGGCCTTCCCAGAGGCGGCGAAAATCACCGGATCACGCTGATCGCAAAGGACGGCGCGGTGCTGTATGATTCTGTGGAGGATGCGGGGCAGCTGGAAAATCACGGTGACCGGGAAGAATTCATACAGGCCGTTCGGGAGGAATACGGGGAATCCTTTCGCTATTCCGGCTCGCTTGGGGAGCAGACCTACTATTATGCGGTGAGGCTTCAGGACGGCTCTGTCCTGCGGCTTTCCAGCACCGTTTCCAGTGTGTTCATTGCCCTGCGCAACGGACTGCCGCTGCTGATCCTGTTTGTGCTTATGACGATCGGAATTTCCTTTATTGCCGCCAACCAGCAGGCAAAGCGGCTCACCGCGCCCATCAATGTTCTGGATTTAGAGCGGCCGCTGGAAAACGAAGTATACGAGGAACTTTCTCCGTTGCTTTTGCGTCTGGAAAATCAGAACCGGCAGATACAGGAGCAGATTGAGAAGGAGCGCAGGCAACAAAAGGATTTTGAGACGGTGACGCAGAATATGCAGGAAGGGCTGATCCTGCTGAATAACGGGGAAGAAATCCTGCTGATCAACGAGGCCGCGCGGAATATTTTTGATTGTGACGGCGAAGCCGATATCGGGCGGCATTATCTGACCATCAGTCGGAGAAAAGAGCTGACAGAGGCGGTAAAATCCGCCTTATCCGGCAATACCTCAGAGTCTTTGATCACGCTTCAGGAAAAATGCTATCAGATTCTTGCCAATCCTGTGACGGATAGCGGCCGGATCTCCGGGGCCATTCTTCTCGTAAAGGATGTGACTGCCGCCATACATGCAGAACAGCAGCGCCGGGAATTTGTTGCTAATGTTTCCCACGAACTGAAAACGCCGCTGATGTCTATTTCCGGCTATGCGGAGATCATTCAGGACGGTATCGCCAAAGAGGAGGATATTCCCCGGTTTTCTCAAAGGATCTTTCAGGAAGCCAGACGGCTGACAACCCTTGTGGAGGATATCATTAAATTATCTGAACTGGATGACGCGCAGCTTACACATATCTCCGAAGTTGTAGATTTAAAGGAGCTTGCGGAGCAGGTTGTCACCTATCTGCAGCCGGAGGCGGCCCAAAAGCAGATTGAGATGTCCGTAACAGGACAGTCGGTATCGATAAACGGCGTCCGTAATATTCTGGAGGAAATGATCTATAATCTGTGCGACAATGCTATCAAATACAATGTAGACGGCGGCAGTGTCCGGGTAGAGATATCCGGCGGCAAAAGCAGCAGGAAAATCCTTGTGGCGGACACCGGCATCGGTATTCCGAAAGATGATCAGGATCGGGTGTTTGAGCGGTTTTATCGGGTGGACAAAAGCCATTCCAGAAAAAGCGGCGGCACTGGTCTGGGACTGTCTATTGTCAAGCACGGCGCCCTCCTCCATCATGCGGTGATCCGCTTGGAAAGTACGCCGGGGAAAGGGACGGAGATCAGTGTCACATTTCCTGACAGTTGACAGTCACATGTATATTTTATATACCCCCCTGCATATACTTAATCAGCATAGCAAGGGGGTATTTGTATGGACAATTTTGCGGTCTATCAGGATATAGCGGCGCGTACAGGCGGCGAGATCTATATAGGGATCGTGGGGCCGGTGCGTACCGGAAAGTCTACATTTATCAAACGGTTTATGGATCTGATGGTACTGCCGTACATGGAAGAAGGGGCTGCAAAGGAGCGTGCTGTGGATGAACTGCCCCTTTCTGCGCCTGGCGCCATCGTAACTACCACGGAACCGAAATTCATTCCAAAGGATGCGGCGCAGATAAAGCTAGCGGACAATATTGCCGTAAAGGTCAGACTCATTGACTGCGTTGGCTATATGGCTAAGGGCGCAGGAGCGGGAGAGGGCCGGGAACAGACGGAACGGATGGTGAAAACGCCATGGCTGGACTATGAGATTCCCTTTTCAAAGGCAGCGGAGATCGGGACGCATAAAGTCATTCACGACCACGCTGGCATCGGGATCGTCATTACCGGCGATGGTTCCTTCGGAGAAATCCCACGGGACAGCTTTGTGGTGCCGGAAGAGCGCACCATTGAAGAACTGAAAGAGATCAACAAGCCTTTTATCGTTCTCCTGAATTCGGAAAAGCCCTACAGCGACGAGGCGACGCATCTTGCGGAACAGCTGTCCAAACGATACGGCGTCACGGTGATGCCCGTAAACTGTAATCAGCTTAGAAAAGAAGAGATCCACAAGATCATGGAACAGATCCTTTATGAATTTCCCATCGCTTCTCTGGAGATTTATGTGCCCAAGTGGGTGGAAATGCTGTCCAATGACAATCCCATTAAAACAGAGCTGATCCGATATGTGAAGAAATTTATGGAGGATAACGGAAAAGTCAGGGATGTAAAGGAACAGCCGCCCCAATTAGAAACGGACTACATAAAGCGTATGCGGATGGATGCGGTGGATCTTGCCACCGGCAATATAAAAATGTATTTGGAGTTCCATGAAAAATATTATTATGAAATGTTAAGCCAGCTTGCCGGGATCGACATTGACGGAGAATACCGGTTGATCCGCCTGATCCGGGATCTGTCCCAGATGAAGCAGGAATACGATAAGGTACTCTCCGCTATGGAATCTGTCCGGCAGAAGGGGTACGGCGTTGTGACACCGGCACGGGATGAGATCAGTCTGGAGGAGCCGGAAGTCATCCGGCACGGCAATAAGTTCGGTGTGAAAATTCGGGCGTCCAGTCCCTCCATCCACATGATCCGCGCCAATATCGAGACGGAAATCGCCCCGATCGTAGGAAACCAGGAGCAGGCTGAGGATCTCATCAGCTTTATCAAGGAAAATCAGCAGGCGGAAGGCGGGATCTGGAGTACTAATATTTTCGGAAAATCCATTGAGCAGCTGGTGGACGACGGGATCCGAAGCAAGCTTGCCCTCATGGGGGAAGAATGTCAGCAAAAGCTGCAGGACACCATGAAAAAAATTGTCAACGATTCCAACGGCGGCATGGTCTGCATTATTATCTGATAAACCGGACAAATAGACTGGACTTTTTCCATAAAATTTCATATAATCAAGAAAACGGAAAAAACCATTTGACAAAACTGCAAGTGGTTTTTTCCTGTTGTGTTGTCTGTTATGTATGCAATTTTGGGAGGGCTGAAATGAATCCGGTATATCAGAAGCTGGAACTCTGTTATCAGAGCATCCGCAATAAAATTCCCTTTACCCCAAAAGCTGCGCTTGTATTGGGCTCCGGTCTTGGGGCCCTTGCCGACGAGCTTTTGCAGGAGGGCGTCATTGAGTATAATGAGATCGAAGGGTTTCCAATATCTACCGTATTCGGACATAAAGGCCGGTTTGTGTTTTCTCACATTCAGGACGTGCCTGTTGTGATCATGCAGGGACGGGTACATTATTACGAGGGATATTCCATCACAGATGTGGTACTGCCCATCCGTCTCATGGGCCGGATGGGAGCGAAGCTCCTATTTCTGACAAACGCTTCCGGCGGCATTAACCATACGTACCGGGCAGGAGACTTTATGGTAATCACAGATCATATTGCCAGCTTTGTGCCCAATCCCCTGATCGGCCAGAATATTGACGAACTGGGCGTGCGTTTCCCGGATATGTCCCATGTATATGATCCCGGACTGAACGGGATCATAGAACGGGAAGCCGGAAAACTGCAGATCCCGCTGAAAAAAGGTGTTTATATCCAGCTGACTGGCCCAAGCTATGAGACTCCTGCGGAGATCCGCATGGCCGGTGCGATGGGCGCGGACGCAGTGGGGATGAGTACCGCCTGTGAAGCCATTGCAGCCGTTCACGCCGGCATGAAGGTGTGCGGCATTTCCTGCATCACCAATCTGGCAGCGGGCATTTCTCCAAAGCCGCTTACCCACGAGGAAGTCAAGGAGACGGCAGACCGGGTGGCGCCGCTGTTCAAAAGTCTCATAAAGGCTTCTGTAGCCGCCATGGGGGACATGCTCTGAAGGATGACAACATAAGGGACAGCATGAAAGAAAAGGGGAACTCGTTTGAATACACGAATCTATAATGCGAAAATATTGACTATGGAGGAAGGAAAGGACATTTTTGAGGGCGAGCTGTGGGTTTTTGACGATCGGATCGCTTATGTGGGCGCAGGAAAAGGATCTCAGGATTTCCCAGCGGATCAGTATGCGTCCATAAAGTGGGATCGGGAGATCGACGGCGCCGGAAACCTTCTGATGCCGGGTTTTAAAAATGCCCACACCCATTCTGCCATGACCTTCCTGCGCTCCCTTGCCGATGACCTGCCTCTGCAGGACTGGCTGGAGCGGCAGGTGTTTCCGAGAGAGGCAAAGCTCACCGCAGACGATGTATACTGGCTGTCAAAGCTGGCTTTTCTGGAATATCTTACAAGCGGCATCACCGCCTGCTTTGATATGTATATGGAGCCGGAGGCATTTGTGAAGGCGTCCATAGAGACTGGCTTCCGCTCGGTGCTGTGCGGACGCATCAATGATTTCGGCGGCAATGTACAGACGCTGGAGGAAGAGTATATGCAGTATAATCAGGTGCATCCGCTGATCTCATACCAGCTTGGTTTTCATGGGGAATACACCACTTGTAAATCTATGCTGAAGGATGTGGCAAAGCTGGCGCGCAAGCTGAAGGCGCCGGTTTACACGCATAATTCGGAGACGGCGGCGGAGGTAGCAGGCTGCATAGAGCGTTACGGCGTGACCCCCACCGTATTTCTGGAAAGTCTGGGCATGTTTGAATATGGCGGCGGAGGGTTCCACTGTGTGCATGTGTCAAAGGGAGATATGGAAATCTTCCGAAACCATCACATGTGGGTAGTGACAAATCCGGGCTCCAATATGAAGCTGGCAAGCGGTATCGCGCCTCTTGCGGCTATGGCGGAGATGGGAATCTCACTTGCCATCGGGACAGACGGGCCTGCCAGCAATAACTGTTTGGATATGTTCAAGGAAATGGCGCTGATGACCGGATTGCAGAAGCTGAAAAGGAAGGATTCCGCGGCCATGCCCGCCGATCTGGTGCTGAAGGCGGCCACCACTGGCGGCGCCGGCGCTATGTGCCTGCCGGACTGCGACGTGCTGGCAGAGGGCAAACAGGCAGACCTGATCCTCATCGACCTGCAAAGACCAAATATGCAGCCCATAAACGATCTTGTAAAGAACCTTGTATACAGTGGAAGCAAGGATAACGTGGCCCTGACTATGATCGCCGGCAAGATCCTCTATGAGGACAGAAAGTTCTATATCGATGAAGATCCAAACATGATCTACCGGCAATGCGCCCGCATTGTAGAGAGAATTTGTGCATAGTCTGTTTTGATTCTGCGCATACTTGTCTTTATGAAGACAACGTACAGACAAATGGCAAGACGATTATCAAGACAGATATTTAAATATGTATTACTGTTTCATTTAGGCGGCTGCGCCTACTATTACATCGAGGTGCTGCACCGGGGCTGGTCCCACTGGTCCATGTACCTTCTGGGCGCAATCTGTTTTTTATTCTGCTCTGTCCAGAATGAACAGCCTGCATGGCAGGCGCCTCTGTGGAAGCAGGTGATCCGCTGCGATATTTTTGTGCTTTGCGGGGAATTTGTCACCGGCTGCATGGTGAATCTCTGGAAGGGCTGGCATGTATGGGATTACCACAATATGCCCTTTAACCTGATGGGACAGATCTGCCTGCCTATGGCGCTGGCCTTTTCAGCGCTGTGCCTGGTGGCGATTGTACTGGACGACCTGATCCGCTGGCTGGTTTTTGAAGAGGAGCAGCCGGACTATCTGCAGATTTTTCTGCCGGAAAGACAGAAATATTAGGCATATTTTTGAAATGAGGAAACGTATGACACATGTAGATTTATACACGGATGGCGCCGCAAGAGGCAACCCGGAGGGGCCGGGAGGCTACGGCGCTGTCCTGACCTTTCTGGATTCTAAGGGAACCTTACATACGAGAGAATTTTCCGGCGGGTATGTGCGCACCACCAACAACCGCATGGAGCTGATGGCCGCCATCGCAGGGCTGGAGGCGCTGACAAAACCCTGTCAGGTGGATCTTTACAGTGATTCCAAATATCTGACGGATGCTTTTAATAAGGGCTGGATGGACAGCTGGCTGAAAAAAAACTGGCGGGGAAGCAGCGGCCCCGTGAAGAATGTAGATCTGTGGCAGCGGCTGCTAAGGGCAATGAAGCCCCACAGTGTCACATTTATATGGGTAAAAGGGCACAACGGACATGCCTATAATGAGCGCTGCGACAAGCTGGCTACCTCCGCGGCGGACGGAGACGGGCTTATGACGGATGAGGGACTTTAGTTTTTACTTGAAATAACGAAACTGGTATGCTATCATTTTAACAGTGTGTAAAATGCAGATGTTAAACAAAACAGAAGGAAAGGTGAGCGTATGGCTATAGTAAGCTCTTTCTTGACGTACTTTATTGAAGCGGCGCTGCTGGTGGCGGTTGCCATTGCCGGCGTTTTTTTGGGAAAATTTTTGCGAAAGAAAAAAGACGCAAAGGATGCGCTTGGGAGGAAAGATAGTGAATAAGAAATATGGCGTAAACGAACTGCGCAGAATGTTTTTAGAGTTTTTTGAGAGTAAAGGGCATCTGGCGATGAAGAGTTTTTCCCTTGTACCTCACAATGACGACAGCCTGCTGCTGATCAACAGCGGCATGGCGCCTTTGAAGCCTTATTTTACAGGTCAGGAGACACCGCCCAGAAAGCGGGTGACTACCTGCCAGAAATGTATCCGTACCGGGGATATTGAAAATGTGGGGAAAACTGCCCGACACGGTACTTTTTTTGAAATGCTGGGGAATTTCTCTTTTGGGGATTATTTCAAGGAGGAGGCCATCGCCTGGTCATGGGAATTTCTCACCAAAGTGATCGGGCTGGATGAATCCCGGTTATATCCTTCTATCTATGAGGATGACGAAGAAGCCTTCCGGATCTGGAACGAGCAGATCGGTATTCCCAAGGCGCGTATTTTCCGTTTTGGGAAGGAAGACAATTTCTGGGAACACGGCGCAGGCCCCTGCGGCCCCTGTTCCGAGATCTATTATGACAGAGGCGAGCGCTACGGCTGCGGAAAACCGGACTGTACGGTAGGCTGCGACTGCGATCGCTATATGGAGATCTGGAACAACGTGTTCACCCAGTTTGACGGCGACGGCAAAGGCAACTATGAGGAGCTGGAACACAAAAATATTGACACCGGCATGGGACTGGAGCGGCTGGCCGCAGTGGTGCAGGACGTGGATTCCATCTTCGATGTAGATACAGTAAAGGCGCTGCGTGATCATGTCTGCAGCCTTGCCCATGCAGTCTATAAAGAAGATGAGGCAAAGGATGTATCCATCCGTCTGATCACGGACCATATCCGTTCCGCTACCTTTATGATCTCCGACGGCATCATGCCCTCAAATGAGGGAAGGGGCTATGTGCTTCGCCGCCTGATCCGCCGGGCTGCAAGGCACGGCAGACTTCTGGGGATTCAGGGTGAATTTTTAGCCAAACTCAGCGGCACGGTGATTGAAGGTTCCAAATCCGGTTATCCGGAGCTTGAGGAAAAGCAGTCCATGATCTTCAGGGTGTTGACAGAGGAAGAACATAAATTTGCGAAGACCATCGATCAGGGTCTCTCCATTCTCACGGAAATGCAGAAGGAAATGAAGGCTGCAGGCGTCACAGAGCTGTCCGGGGAGAATACATTTAAATTATACGATACTTACGGATTCCCCCTTGATCTGACAAAGGAGATTTTGGCGGAAGCCGGATTTACTGTGGAGGAAGCCGGATTTAAATCCTGTATGGAAGAGCAGCGGACAAAGGCGAGAAAGGCCAGAAAGGTCACCAATTATATGGGCGCGGACGTAACGGTATATGAGTCCATCGATCCGTCTGTCACTTCTGAGTTTACCGGCTATGAAACGCTGACGGGACAGTCAGAGATCACCGTCCTTACTACAGAAACAGAGCTTGTACAGGCTCTTGCGGAAGGGGACGCCGGAACGGTCATCGTAAACGCCACCCCTTTCTATGCCACAAGCGGCGGTCAGGAGGCCGATACCGGACTGATCACAAAGGACGGAGCGGAATTTGTCGTTTGCGATACAGTGAAGCTGTCCAGAGGCAAGATCGGCCATGTGGGCAAGGTGACAAAGGGCATGTTCGCAGTGGGCGATCAGGTTTCCCTGCAGGTCAATGAGAAAAAACGTCAGTCCACCGCCAAGAATCACAGCGCTACACATCTTCTTCATAAAGCGCTGCGCACTGTGCTGGGAACTCATGTGGAGCAGGCCGGTTCCATGGTAAATGCTGACCGCCTCCGTTTTGACTTTACCCATTTTGCGCCTATGACGGCGGAGGAACTTCAGCAGGTAGAGCAGCTTGTGAACGAGAGTATCCAACAGGCTTATCCGGTACGCACGGATCTGATGAGCATCGATGAGGCAAAGAAGACCGGCGCAATGGCGCTGTTCGGCGAGAAGTACGGGGATATCGTCCGGGTAGTGAATATGGGAGAGTATTCCATTGAGCTTTGCGGCGGCACCCATGTGTCCAATACCAGCGCCATTTCCGTGTTTAAGATCCTGTCTGAGACAGGAATTGCGGCAGGTGTGCGCCGGATCGAGGCGGTAACTGCCTCCGGCGTGCTGGCTTATTTTGCACAGCTGGAAGAACAGCTGCAGCAGGCAGCCCGGGAAGCACGGACAACGCCGGGAGAGCTGGCTGCAAAGATCCACTCTTTGAATACGGAGATCAAGGCGCTGCAGAGCGAGAACGAATCCTTAAAGAGCAAGGCGGCAAAGGAAGCCATGGGAGATGTGACCGATCAGGTGCAGGAGATTAACGGCTGCAAGTTCCTTGGGCTGAAGCTGTCCAATGTGGATATGAACGGTCTGCGTGATCTGGGCGACCAGCTGAAGGAAAAGCTGGGTGAAGGCGTTGTGGTGCTTGCTTCCGAACATGGCGGCAAGGTGAACCTGATGGCTATGGCAACGGACGGCGCCATAAAATCAGGCGCCCATGCGGGAAATCTGATCAAAGGCATCGCCTCCTTCATCGGTGGCGGCGGCGGCGGCAGGCCAAATATGGCTCAGGCCGGCGGCAAAAATCCTGCCGGGATCGACGACGCACTGTCAAAAGCCGGCGCGCTTTTGGCGAATATGATAAAAAACTAAATAAATATTGCAATAACGGTTGACGAATTTAAAAAATATGTTATAATTTTTTTTAGTGCAAAAGCACCTAACAGTTGTATCTGCACAATCTGACAACTGGAGGGAGGTTAGGTTATGTCAAACGTAGTCGTGAAAGAAAATGAAACTCTTGACAGCGCACTTCGCAGATTTAAAAGGAATTGCGCCAAGGCAGGTATCCAGCAGGAAATCCGCAAGAGAGAACATTACGAAAAACCCAGCGTAAAGCGTAAGAAAAAATCAGAAGCGGCAAGAAAACGCAAATATAACTAATATGTTTATAAAAAAGAGCATATCTTTGGATATGCTCTTATTTTAAAATTTCAGATGAAAACGCGGAGGTACGTTTATGGCAATTTTAGTTACGGGAGGCGCAGGCTTTATCGGCAGCCATACTTGTCTGGAGCTTTTGGAGGCCGGATATCAGACAGTGGTAGTAGATAATCTTTACAATTCCAGTGAGGAAAGTCTGAAACGGATCGAAAAACTGACCGGCAAACAGATTACGTTCTACAAGACGGACATTTTGGACCGGGAAGGTCTTGAAGAGATTTTCAGCAGGGAATCCATTGATGCGGTTATTCATTTTGCGGGTCTGAAATCAGTTCCCGAATCCGTGGAAAAACCGCTGGAATATTATCATAACAATGTGACGGGCACGCTGATACTCTGTGATGTGATGCGCCGGCACGGCGTAAAGAACATTGTGTTCAGCTCCTCCGCTACCGTATATGGCGCGCCGAAGACCGTGCCGATCCGTGAGGATTTTCCGCTTTCCGTCACCAATCCTTACGGCAGAACCAAGCTGATGATCGAAGAGATCCTTCAGGACTTTTATGTGTCTGATCACCAGTGGAACGTCACCCTTCTCCGGTATTTCAATCCCATTGGCGCTCACGAGAGCGGTATGATCGGAGAGGATCCCAAAGGAATCCCCAACAATCTGGTTCCCTATGTGACACAGGTGGCTGTGGGCAAGCGGGATCATGTAAATGTATTCGGAAACGATTACAATACTCCCGACGGCACCGGCGTCCGGGATTATATCCATGTGGTGGATCTTGCCATCGGCCATGTGAAAGCCATCCGGCATCTTCACGACCGTGAGGGTGTCAAAATCTACAATCTTGGTACCGGTATCGGGTACAGCGTGCTGGAGATCATCCGCAGCTTTGAACAGGTGGTGGGACATAAGATCCCCTACCAGATCTGCGACAGGAGAAGCGGAGATATTGATACCTGCTATGCGGACGCATCCCTTGCGGAGAAGGAACTGGGCTGGAAGGCAGAGCGGGATCTGCAAAAAATGTGTGAGGACGCATGGAGATGGCAAAGCCAAAATCCAGACGGATATGACAAAGATCCCAGCTGAAATCAGGTATATAAGGCAAGCCGTGGCACATATAGTTAGGTAACGATTCTCAGGGTGCGTGGAAATGAAACGAGAGATCGCCGAGCATTTACAGTTGCCTAAGGATCTTGCCACGGGTGCCGTGACTGTGACCGCCAGCGGCCGCAATGACGTGATGATCGAAAATTATAAAGGAATATTGGAATATACCCCCGGCAAAATCATTTTGCAGACAAAGGAATGTCAGGTAGAGATTCTGGGCGAGGATCTGTTGATCTCTTATTACACTGCCGATGAGATGAAAATCAGCGGACAAATCCGCGAGATCGTGTATTGCTAGGAGGATATATGCCGGGGAGATTTATTCGATATTTCAAAGGGTATGTGCGTATCCGCATCGACAGCCATCTGCCGGAGCGGTTCCTGAACCTGTGCGCATTTCACCATATTGTGCTGTGGGGGCTTACGCCGGGCAGCGGGACCGACGGCCAGGTTGTTTACGAAATGTATATGAGCATCCGGGATTTTTTCAGAATCCGGGATATTGTCAGAAAAACCAAAACAAAGGTAACGGTAACAGGGCATTATGGAATGCCCTTTTTTTTTCAGAAATATAAGTCCAGAAAGTTGTTTATCCCTTCCGTATGCCTTTGTGTTCTGTTTATCTATCTGCTGACGCTGTTCATCTGGCAGATCGAGATTTCCGGGCTTGAGCGGCACAGCCCGTCGGAAATTCTGGAATTTCTGGAGCAGGAGCAGATCCGATACGGTATGCGCAAATCAAAGGTGGACTGCGGTTATGTGGAATCTTCCATCCGGGCCCAATTTCCGGACATCGTCTGGGTGGCGGCTTCTTTGGAGGGCACCAATCTGCACATTCAGATCAAGGAAAATGTAGAAAATTTTGAGCAGGAGGAAACGCCGGAAGGCACTGCGGACATTGTATCTGACGACAGCGGCACGGTTGTGGAGATGGTGACCAGAACGGGGACGCCGATGACCTCTGTAGGACAGCAGGTGGAGGCAGGGCAGGTGCTGATCTCAGGCAGGGAGGCCCATCTTGACGACAGCGGCACGGTGACGGGGTATTCAGAGGGGTACGCCGACGGGGACATCCGGCTGCAGACGGTGCTTTCTTATGAGGATCGGTTCCCTTATGAACATCAGGTTCAGGTTCCCCAAAAAAGAGTCAAACGCAATCTGACCCTGTGGATATTTGGGAAAAAGTTTCAGATATTTTCCGGAAAGCCGAAATTTCCTTTCTATAAAAAAGAAACTACCAAAAAAACGCTGGTGATCGGCAGTTCCTTTTATCTGCCTGTCGTCTATGAACTGACCCTCATGCGGGAATATGAAAATCACATGGAATCCTATTCCAAAGAAGAAGCAAAAGCCCTTGCCAATGAAAATTTCCGGCGCTTTACGGAAGATTTGGCTAAAAAGGGGGTAGAAATTATCGAAAATAATGTTAAAATAGTTTTGATGAAAGGGGAGTGTGTCACAACGGGCACGCTGACGGTGATCAAATCTACCGGCACTCACGTGCCTATGAAATCTTTGGAGGACACCGCTCCCGGGGAAACATCCCCTCCTCAGGGGCAGGAATAAAAACAGTCGCACGATGGAGGCAGAACATGAGTATTGTGGAAGCCACAATGGAAATACCAGCCGAGCATGAAAAAAATGTGTTTGGCCAATTTGATCAGTATGTAAAGAAGATTGAAAAGGCGCTGACGGTTACCGTGATCGCCAGGAATGGAGAACTAAAGCTGATCGGAAATGAGACGGCGCTGCAGCGGGCCCAGATGGTCTTTTTTCAGCTGGTGGAGCTGTCAAAACGAGGAACCGTCATTACGGAACAGCAGGTCGATTACGCCATTGCGCTTTCTTTTGAAGAAAACAAAAACGCCCTTTTGGAGATCGACAGGGACTGTATCTGCCACACGGTCACGGGAAAACCGATCAAGCCCAAAACATTAGGGCAGAAGGAGTATGTAGACAGCATCCGGCATAAGATGATCACCTTCGGCATCGGGCCGGCGGGTACAGGAAAAACCTATCTCGCCATGGCCATGGCAGTAACCGCTTTTAAAAGCGAAGAAGTGGGAAGGATCATCCTGACACGGCCTGCCATTGAAGCGGGAGAGAAGCTGGGGTTTCTGCCCGGGGATCTCCAGAGCAAGGTAGATCCTTATCTGCGCCCGCTGTATGACGCGTTATATCAGATCATGGGGCCGGAGAGCTTCATGCGGAATATGGAAAAGGGGCTCATTGAAGTGGCGCCTCTTGCCTACATGAGAGGGCGGACGCTTGATAACGCTTTTATTATTCTGGACGAGGCCCAGAATACCACTCCCGCCCAGATGAAAATGTTTCTCACCCGTATCGGCTTTGGCTCCAAGGTGATCGTCACCGGAGATTCCACCCAAAAGGATCTGCCGAAGGACGTGCGGTCAGGGCTTGATGTGGCGATGCGGGTGCTGGAAAAACTGGACGACATCGCCTTCTGCAAGCTCACCAGCAAAGATGTTGTACGGCATCCTCTTGTACAGAAGATTGTGACTGCTTATGAGGAATACGAAAAGAAAACCGCCCAAAGAGGAGGACGCAATGAGTCTTCATATCGAAAAAGAATATGACCTTCCCATAGACGCGGATCTTGAACAGACTGCGCAGGCCGCTGTGGAGGCAGTCATTGCCGATCAGGCCTGCCCTTATGAATGTGAGGTCAGTCTGTTTCTGGTAGACAACGAAACGATCCGCAGGATGAACAGAGAATACCGGCAGATCGACAGGGAAACGGACGTGCTTTCCTTTCCCATGCTGGAAGCCGGGGATTTTTTGGACTATGACCGTCTGGAAGAAAAGCAGGAGGATTACTTCGACCCGGAGACCGGGGAGCTGGTGCTGGGCGATATTGTGGTTTCTCTGGACAAGGTCGCCGAACAGGCCCACCGGTACGGCCATTCCCAGAGGCGGGAATACGCCTTTCTCATCGTACACAGTATGCTGCATCTGTTCGGCTGGGATCATTTGGAGGAACAGGATGCGGCAGCTATGGAAGAACGGCAGCGGCGGATTCTGGCAGACATGGGTATTGAAAGGTAAGAAAGAGAAGATCAGGTAAAGATTGAGGATAAACCTGTATGGATAACAATCAGAAGAAACGAAAACAATCAAATTTTATTATTCAGGGCAGTATTCTGGCAATCGCTTCCATCGTCGTCAGAGTGATCGGTATGCTCTACCGTGTGCCCCTTACGAATATTCTGGGGAACGAAGGAAACGGTATCTATTCCAATGCCTATGAGATATACAGCATCCTGCTTTTGATCTCTTCCTACAGCCTTCCCCTGGCGGTTTCCAAGCTGGTGTCCGCCACCATCGCAAAAGGCCAGTATCGGAATGCCTATCGTTATTTTAAGCGGGCCTTTCTGTTTGCTTTCATTGTAGGGGCGTCAGTAGGCATCCTGACCTATTTCTGCGCTGATTTTTTTGCGGGAACTCTGCTGAAATCTCCATTAAGCGCATACGCGCTCAGGGTACTGGCTCCCTGTATCTTTATCGTGGCCATACTGGGTGTGTTCCGGGGCTATTTTCAGGGACTTGGAACGACCATCCCCACAGCGGTCTCCCAGATCGTGGAGGGGATCGTCAACGCCGTTGTCAGTGTCGTTGCGGCAAAGATTCTCTTTGATATCGGCCTGAAGAGCGTAGAGCGGGCAGACGAGCTGTCGGTAGCCTATGCCGCTGCAGGGGGAACGCTGGGCACTACCATGGGCGCGCTCTCCGGACTGGTTATCCTGATCTTTATTTTCTGGATGTACCACAGAGTGGTGAAACGCTCCCTGAAGCGGGACAAAACAGGGGTTTTGGATTCCAACGGGGAGATCTACAAGCTCCTTTTGGTGACGATCATCCCGGTGATCTTAAGCACGGCGGTTTACAATATCAGCAACGTGATCGATCAGGGTATCTTTAACAATCTGCTCCTCGGACAGGGCTATACAAGCCGGCAGTATAATACTATGTGGGGTTCCTTCAGCGGCAGGTACCGGCTGCTCACCAACGTGCCTATCGCCATTGCCTCCGCCCTTTCCGTGTCCGCCATTCCCAGTATCACGGCGGCAAGGGTATCCGGTGACAGAAACGGTATGCTCCAAAAAATACAGGATTCCGTCCGGTTTACCATGGTGCTTACCATTCCCTGCGCAGTGGGGCTTACCGTACTTGCAGGCCCGATTTTGCGGCTGTTATGGCACTCCGGCAATGAGGAAGCGGAGATCATGCTCACCGTTGGCAGTATATCCGTTGTGCTTTACGGATTGTCCACTCTCACAAACGGAATCCTGCAGGGTATCGACCGCATGCGGATCCCTGTCCGCAACGCGCTGATCTCGCTGATCCTGCATCTGATTCTCCTTGTGGTTCTGCTTCAGATATTCAAAACCGGTATTTATGCGGTAGTTTTTTCCAACATTTTCTTTGCCGCCCTCATGTGTTTCCTCAATGGCACCGCCATACGGAAGGAGAGCGGTTACAGGCAGGAATTGAAAAAGACCTTTATCCTGCCTGCGCTGGCTTCTCTGATCATGGGCGTGATCCTTCTGGCAATACGGTTTGGCCTTAACGGCCTGATCGGCGAAAAACCCGCTACCGTTCTGGCTCTGCCTGTTGCGGCAGTCAGTTATTTTATCTCGCTGATCAAGCTGGGCGGGGTCAATGAAGAAGAATTGAAACGCTTCCCAAAGGGCGCTATTCTTGTGAAAACCGCCAAAAAGCTCCATTTGATGTAACTGGACAGGCCATATTGCTGATAAAACCAAAAAACTGAATAAAACGATTTTGGAATGCCGATACTACGGATAAAGGAGTGAATACTATGAAAAGATCCGCAGTTATCGGCATTTTAATTTTAGTGATCCTGGCAGTGATTGTTTTTTTCGGTTCCTTTGCCGTTACCTATCTGCAGATGAAGAAGAATCTGATCACCAGAGAAGATGATCCGCCCGCACTGGAAGCGGCCAGTCAGGAAGAGATCACCAGTGACCAAACAGAATACGTGATGGAAACCTATGATATCAAGACCAGCACCATATCCGAAGAATCCGCGCATATTCCCGTGCAGTATATCGGCTGTACGAGAGAGGAGATCACAGATCAGCTTGCGGATTACAACGAAAATCCTTCTATTGAAGATCTGGAGGCGGGTTTTATGGACTTTTCCCTCGTCTATTTTTCACCGGAACGAATCGTACTCCGGAAAAATTACAATTCCGATCATGCCGGTTATAAATACTGTATCCTCAGCGAACGGGGGCTTCTGACTGTCTATTATATCGACCGCAAGACCGTTTATGAATACACCAGTATCGAAACGTCGTCTTTGCCTAACGACGTGCGCCTGCAGGTGGTAAAAGGCCTGTATTTCAAGGATCTGTCGGAGGTGTTTGATTTTCTGGAAAGCCATTCCAGCTGATCGGCGCACGAATGTTTTGTCAAAACTACACAAACGTTATTGCGTTTGCAGGCGATGGATTCTACATCGAAATCTGTCGAAAAAAGTAGATAATGTTACAAAAGTGTGATATCATTTAATAAATTAAAAATTCCTTACAAAATTGTTAAGGTATGGTACGAAAGATAGAAAGTGTGGCACTTATGAGACGGCAGACAGAATTTTATGAGGTAGAAAAACGAAAGGTAAAACTGAATGTAATCATTGTGGCGATCTCAATTATTACATTATTGTTAACAGGAACGATTTTTGCCGCCAGATCCAGTGTCGATGCCGCTGCAATGACCGATGTGCAGACGGCCGCAGACTATCAGGCTGCGATGGAGATGCCTTAATGGGGCTGTACGCATCATAAGCCGGAGTGCATCGGATTACTGCCGCGGACGCCGAAAGTCCCATGATGAAACAGAATAATTTTTTTGCACGGAGCCTCATATAATGGTAGAAATACCAGATGAGGTTTTTTTATGCAGAGAAAAATGATTTCTATGATGCAGAATGAAACGGACAGCGGCAGACTGACGATCAACGTCAATTCCGGCGTCAATCTGATCCCCATTGAAAACGCTGTCATCAATATCACCTATTCCGGTGATCCCTCGGGAACCATCACCAGTGTGACTACCAATGAAAACGGCCAGACAGATGAGATCGAATTGCCTGCGCCGCCCCTGCAGTACAGCCTGCAGCCAAGTGAGGTGCAGCCTTATTCTGAATACACCCTTCATGTGGAAGCGGACGGATATGAACCGGTGGATATTACAGGTTCCGAGATCCTTCCAAACGAAACCTCTATTCAGCCTGTGATCATGACGCCCACAGAGGTATCGGATCAGCCCGAGGGCATTGATATCGGCCCGCATACCTTGTTTGGAGACTATCCGCCGAAAATTGCGGAGGCGGAAATCAAGCCCATATCCGAAACGGGAGAGATCGTCCTTACCAGGGTAGTGGTTCCGGAGTTTGTGGTGGTGCATGACGGACCGCCCAATGATGGGGCGGCAGAAAACTATTATGTACGATACAAGGATTATATTAAAAACGTGGCCAGCAGCGAGATCTATGCCACATGGCCGGAGGAGACCATTCGCGCCAACGTGATCGCCATCATGTCCTTTACCCTGAATCGGGTTTTCACGGAATGGTACCGGAACAAGGGCTATAATTTTACCATTACGTCCTCTACCGCATACGATCATAAATGGATTTACGGCCGAAATATCTTTGAAAACATTTCCCAGATCGTGGATGAGATTTTTTCCGCCTATGTTTCCCGTCCCAATGTACTGCAGCCGCTTCTCACCCAGTACTGCGACGGAAAGCGGGTCACCTGTCCAAACTGGATGTCCCAGTGGGGTTCCAAATATCTGGGGGATCAGAATTATACCGCGGAGGCGATCCTGAAATACTATTACGGAGAAAGTGTTTACATCAACAACGCGGAGGCGATCTCCGGTATTCCCGCCTCATGGCCCGGTGAAAATCTTACTGTGGGCTCCAGAGGAGAGGCAGTCAGTCAGGTTCAGGAGCTTTTGAACGCCGTTGCAGAGGTGTATACCGCCATTCCCCAGATTTCCGTGGACGGCATTTACGGCCCGGCAACAGAAGGCGCCGTCAGAAAATTTCAGGAAATCTTCAAGCTGGGGCAGTCGGGCATTGTGGATTATCCAACATGGTATAAGATTTCAGAAATCTATGTGGGCATCAGCAGGATCGCGGAATTAAATTGAAAAAAGATTGCCGCAGCACCGGCAGCACTGGCAGCATTCCGAAAAAATTGTATTTTTCGGTGTGCTGCCTATTGAAATATTCAGAAACACGTGCTATCATGCAAAAATGCAAACGAATTAAAAGGAACGATTACCATGCAGGAAAAGAAAATCAAAACACAATTTGATATCATGACAGGCACGCCTATCCCGCGGCTGATACTGACCTTGTCGATCCCCAGCATTCTTTCCATGCTGATCAACAATATTTACAATCTGGTAGATACTGCCTTTGTGGGGCATCTGGGAACAAGCGCCAGCGGAGCTGTAGGCGTTGTATTTGGTTTTATGGCAATCATACAGGCATTCGGCTTCATGTTCGGACAGGGCGCAGGCAGTATTTTGTCAAGGGCTTTGGGACAGCGGGATAAGGAAAATGCGTCTGTTCATGCTTCTGTTGGTTTTTTTGGTTCCATGTTCTGCGGGCTGCTGATCACGATAATCGGTTTTGTCTGGCTGGATGATGTCGTCATGTTTCTTGGGAGTACGGAAACCATTGCGCCTTATGCCAAAACATATATCGCCTACATTTTGGTTGCGGCTCCTTTTATGAGCGGCAGCCTGACGCTGAATAATATTCTTCGCTATGAGGGAAAAGCATCCCTTGGAATGATCGGGCTGATGCTTGGCGCGGTTCTCAACATGATCGGGGATCCCATTCTGATGTTTGGCCTGGACATGGGGATTGCCGGCGCGGGACTCTCCACAGCTGTCAGCCAGATCATCAGCTGGGTTGTCTTGCTGGTGATGTTTCTTTCCGGAAAAACAGAGACGAAGCTCGGCGTCAAATGTGTGTTTCATACCAGCCCCCGTGTTCTCGGGAATATTATGGCGACAGGATTTCCCAGCCTGCTGCGGCAGGGGCTGAACAGCCTTACTACAGTACTGCTCAACGGACAATGCGCCGCCTATGGCGATGCCACCGTTGCGGCCATGAGTATCGTTTCAAGAATCGTCTTCTTTGCTTTTTCTATTGCCATTGGTGTAGGGCAGGGGTTTCAGCCTGTTTCTGCATTTAATTATGGTGCCGGCAGATATTCCCGGCTGAAAAAAGGGTTTCAGTTTACCGCGTTGGTCTCAGAAGGGATCATTGCGTTGGGCTGTGTGATCCTCTTTTTCTTTTCCGGCAGTCTGATCGGTATTTTCCGGGATGATCCGGAAGTGATCACGATCGGAACCAGGGCATTACAGCTGCAGGCTCTTGCCACACTTACGCTGCCTTTTTGCATGACAACGGAAATGCTGTTTCAAAGTACGGGAATGAGGCTTGGCGCAACGGTTCTCTCTGCTTTGAGAAACGGAGTGCTGTTCATTCCGCTTCTTTTGCTGCTTTCTCATTTTCGGGGACAGTACGGCATTCAGGAGGCGCAGCCCCTTTCGCTGGTTTTGTCTCTGCCCATTACCATACCCTTTGCCATTCACTTCTTTCGGACACTGCCGGAAGAGCATCCGCAAAGTGAAGAGCGTACCTAATTATTTTTGATAATTTTTAAAATCTTGTGATTTACATATTGAAATGTACAAGATGTTGTGGTAAAATAGAAAAAATTTGCAAAAAGGCATGTTTCTGTCTTTTTTTTTGAGCAAAAACAGGAGGCCACTCCTGAAAATGATGGCAAAAAAAAGCAGGGCTGTCAATTGGGAGGACAGGTGATTGCAATGAAAGCTTTTTTAATTTTGGAAGACGGAACCGTTTTTGCAGGCACCAGTATTGGAGCCCAAAAGGACGTGATCAGCGAGATCGTTTTTAACACGTCTATGACCGGTTATCTGGAGGTGCTTACAGATCCGTCCTATGCAGGACAGGCTGTAGTGATGACCTACCCGTTGATCGGAAATTACGGCATTTGTTATGAGGACATGGAGTCCGAACGTCCATGGCCTGACGGGTATATTGTTCGTGAGTTGAGTCGTCTGCCCAGCAATTTCAGAAGCGAGGCATCCATTCAGGAGTTCTTAATAAAATATGATATTCCAGGGATCGCCGGGATTGATACAAGAGCGCTGACAAAGCTTCTCCGTGAGAAAGGTACCATGAACGGCATGATCACCGTCAATGAGCAGTATTGTCTTGAAGAGATTCTTCCCAAGTTGAAATCCTATCGAACCGGCAAGGTAGTGGAAAAAGTGACCTGCAAAGCTCCCTATACGCTGCCGGGCACCGGCAAAAGAGTCGCCCTTCTTGATCTCGGCGCCAAAAACAACATTGCAAAGTCCCTGAACCAGAGAGGGTGTCAGGTAACGGTCTACCCGGCGTTCACCTCTGCGGAAGAGATCCTTGCAGCAAGGCCTGACGGGATCATGCTCTCCAACGGACCGGGAGATCCAAAGGAATGTGCTTCGATCATTGAAGAACTGAAAAAGCTATATGACTCCGATATTCCCATTTTTGCTATATGCCTTGGGCATCAGCTGATGGCGCTTGCAAATGGCGCGGACACGCACAAGATGAAATACGGACACCGGGGCGGAAACCATCCGGTGAAGGATATAAAGACCAACAGAGTATATATTTCCTCTCAAAATCACGGCTACGTGGTGGACACGGAAAAAATGGATCCGTCCATTGCGGAAGTGGCCTTCGTCAATGTGAACGACGGTACGGTAGAGGGGCTCCGATATCTGAACAAAAACATTTTTACCGTACAGTTTCATCCGGAAGCCTGCCCGGGTCCTCAGGATTCCGCATCGCTCTTTGACCAGTTTATCAGCATGATGGAGGTGACAGCATAATGCCAAAGAATCCGGATATCAAAAAAGTGTTAGTCATCGGTTCCGGCCCGATCGTCATCGGACAGGCTGCGGAATTTGATTATGCAGGCACGCAGGCCTGCCGTTCCCTGAAAGAAGAGGGGATCCATGTCGTGCTGGTAAACTCCAATCCGGCTACCATCATGACGGATAAGGATATTGCAGATAACGTCTATATCGAGCCGCTGACGGCAAAGGTACTGGAAAAGATCATTCAGATCGAGAGACCGGACAGCGTGCTGCCTACTCTCGGCGGACAGGCTGCATTAAATCTTGCCATGGAACTGGAAGAATCCGGGTTTCTGAAGGCAAATAATGTACGTCTGATCGGCACGAAACCGGAGACCATCAAGAAGGCGGAAGACCGTGAGGAATTCAAGCTGACAATGGAGAAGATCGGGGAGCCCTGCGCCCCTTCTCAGGTAGTAACCAATATAGACGACGGCATCGCGTTTACCAATACCATCGGTTATCCGGTGGTGCTTCGTCCTGCCTACACACTGGGCGGCAGCGGCGGTGGTATCGCGCACAATGAGGAAGAGCTGATCGAGATCCTGTCAAACGGCCTTCGTCTGAGCCGGGTGGGGCAGGTACTTGTGGAGCGTTGTATTGCCGGCTGGAAAGAGATTGAATATGAAGTAATGCGGGATTCAAACGGCAACTGCATTACCGTATGTAATATGGAAAATATCGATCCGGTAGGCGTACATACCGGAGACAGCATCGTTGTGGCGCCTTCCCAGACGCTTGGGGACAAGGAATACCAGATGCTCCGTTCCTCTGCGCTGAACATCATCAATGAGCTGAACATCACCGGCGGCTGCAACGTACAGTTTGCCCTGCATCCTTCCAGTTTTGAATACTGCGTTATCGAGGTCAATCCCCGTGTCAGCCGCAGTTCCGCCCTTGCCTCTAAGGCAACGGGCTACCCCATCGCCAAAGTTGCGGCAAAGATCGCCCTCGGTTACACGCTGGACGAGATCAAGAATGCCATTACCCGCAAGACTTATGCCAGCTTTGAGCCAATGCTGGACTACTGCGTGGTAAAGATCCCCCGCCTGCCATTTGACAAGTTTATTTCCGCCAGCCGAAAACTGACCACGCAGATGAAAGCCACCGGCGAGGTCATGAGTATATGCAGCAATTTTGAGGGTGCGCTGATGAAAGCGCTCCGTTCTCTTGAGCAGCATGTGGACAGTCTGATCGTGGAGGATTATGCAGATCTTTCTGAAGAGAAGCTCTTAAAGAAGCTGCACCGGGTAGATGACCGAAGGATCTTTGTGATCGCGGAAGCGATCCGCCGGGGAATTTCCTACAGGACGATCCATGAGTTTACACAGATCGATCTTTGGTTTATTGACAAGATCGCGATTCTTGTGGAGATGGAACAGCGGCTGAAATCAGAAGCTCTGACAAAAGAGCTTCTGGCAGAGGCAAAGCGCATAGAATTTCCAGACTGTGTGATCGCCAGACTGACGGGGAAGACAGAACGTCAGATTAAAGAGCTGCGGGATGAATTCGGGATTCATGCGGCCTTTAAGATGGTAGATACCTGCGCCGCAGAGTTTGCGGCAAGCACACCCTATTATTATTCTGTGTTCGGCAGCGAAAACGAACTGGTTGAAACAAGGCAGAAGAAAAAAGTACTGGTGCTTGGCTCCGGCCCCATCCGGATCGGGCAGGGCATTGAGTTCGACTATTGTTCCGTGCACAGCACTTGGGCTTTTTCAAAGGCAGGTTACGAGACCATTATCGTAAATAACAATCCCGAAACAGTAAGCACCGACTTTGACATTGCGGACAAGCTGTATTTTGAACCGCTGACGCCGGAGGATGTAGAAAATATCGTGGAACTGGAGCATCCGGACGGCGCCGTGGTGCAGTTCGGCGGGCAGACCGCCATCAAGCTCACAGAGAGTCTGATGAAAATGGGCGTTCCTATCCTTGGAACCTCCGCGGAGAATGTGGACGCCGCCGAGGATCGGGAGCTTTTTGATGAGATCCTGGAGCAGTGTGAGATCCCCCGTCCCGCAGGACTGACAGTGTTTACCGCGGAGGAGGCGAAGGCTGCCGCCGCAAAACTGGGCTATCCCGTACTTGTGCGTCCCTCTTATGTGCTGGGCGGTCAGGGTATGCAGATCGCCATCAACGATCAGGATATCGACGAATTTATCGGGATCATCAACCGGATTGCCCAGGAGCATCCCATTCTGGTAGATAAATATCTCATGGGCAAGGAGCTGGAGGTAGATGCGGTCTGTGACGGAGAGGACATTCTGATTCCGGGCATCATGGAACATATCGAGCGGGCCGGGGTTCATTCCGGCGACAGCATCTCCGTATATCCGGCCCAGACCATCTCTCAAAAGAGCAAGGACACCATTGTAGAATACACCCGCAGGCTGGCAAAGTCTCTCCATGTAGTGGGGATGATCAACATTCAGTTTATTGTCTGCGGCGACGAGGTGTACGTGATCGAGGTGAATCCTCGTTCCAGCCGTACTGTGCCTTACATCAGCAAGGTGACGGGGATCCCCATCGTGGCGCTTGCCACACAGGTGATCATCGGAAATAAATTAAAGGATATGGGATATACGCCCGGGCTGCAGCCTGAAGCGGATTATATAGCCGTAAAGATGCCCGTTTTCTCCTTTGAAAAGTTAAGAGGCGCGGATATCAGCCTTGGACCGGAGATGAAGTCCACCGGCGAGGTGCTTGGCATTGCAAAGAGCTTTGACGAGGCGCTGTACAAGGCATTTTTGGGGGCAGGGATCTCTCTGCCGAAGCATAAGCAGATGATCATGACCATCAAGGATTCTGAAAAAGCGGACGCATTGGATCTGGCGAAGCGGTTTGGAAAGCTGGGATATCGGATTTATGCTACAAGGGGGACACAGGAATATTTTGGCGCCAATGGCGTGGAGGTTCTGCAGACCCGCAAGATCGAGGAGGAGTCTCCCAATATTCTGGATCTGATCCTTGGACATAAGATCGACCTTGTCATCGACATTCCCAATCAGGGCAGCGTTCACAGCCACGACGGCTTCCAGATCCGACGAAACGCCATTGAGACCGGCGTCAACGTGCTCACAAGTCTTGACACGGCCTTTGCCCTTGTGTCCAGTCTGGAAAACGCGGATATCACCACATTGACAATGGTGGATATTGCCACGGTGAAAAATATCTGACAAACAGATTCCAGAAAATGTATAGTAGTCCCATTTTTTAGCAATACTATGTTTAAAGCTGTTCCAAGCAGCAAATAAGTAAAGCGAGGATGGAAACTATGGCAGTTGAATTCAGAGAAAGCAGAACAAAAGAGAATCTCATGCGCGCTTTTGCAGGCGAAAGTCAGGCAAGAAACCGATATACCTTTGCGGCGTCTCAGGCCAAAAATGCGGGACTGTATGTGATATCCGCGGTATTTCAGTTTACCGCCAATCAGGAAAAGGAGCATGCAGAGATATATTATCAATATTTAAAAGATCTGGCAGGAGAGACCATCACCGTGGACGGCGGTTATCCGGTTGACATTTACGACGATGTGGCCAGGCTGCTGCGCAGCGCGCAGCACAACGAATATGAAGAGTATGAGCCGGTGTATCAGACGTTTGGTGACATTGCAAAGGAGGAGGGCTTTACGGATATCGCCCGTTCCTTTCATCAGATCGCACAGATTGAAAAGACACACGGCGACCGATTCGGCAAGTTTGCAGACCTGATGGAACAGGGATTTTTGTTCAGCTCCGCAAATGAGACGACATGGATCTGTTTAAACTGCGGACATGTGCTTACCGGACTGGAGGCGCCGCCCCAGTGTCCTGTATGCAGGCATGATCAGGGATATTTCTACAATCTGAAGCTGGACTGCATAGAACCCAGCCTGATGTACGGATGATCGCCTAACTGCATGATAAGGCTGTTGTAAAGTGTCCCCCGGGGAGCGATTTTACAGCAGCCTTTTTATTCTGATCAGTGTTGTCAAACTTCGATTCCGACAATGCAGCTATCCGCGGATCATGAAAATCCTGTGGCGGAGACAAAAAAGCAGTGATTGACGGAAGAATGGGAAGATTATATAATAAACAGAGGAAATCATGTAAGGAAGGGATGGACAGGCATGTTGAAGATCGGTTCCCATGTGGGCATGGCGGGAAAGGATATGTTCCTGAATTCAGTAAAGGAGGCTGTCAGTTATGGCGCCAACACCTTTATGGTCTATACCGGCGCGCCCCAGAATACCAGACGCAAGGAGATCTCTCAGTTGAATATTGAAGCGGGATGGGACTATATGAAAGCCCACGGCATTACGGAATTTGTGGTACACGCGCCTTATATCATCAATCTTGCGAATACCGTAAAGCCCGAGACTTTTCAGCTTGCGGTAGAATTTCTGACATTGGAGCTTGCGCGAACTACAGCTATGGGCAGCAATATTCTGATCCTTCATCCCGGCTCCCATGTAGGAGCAGGCGCGGATGCAGGCATCGAGCAGATCATCAGGGGCTTAAATCAGGTGCTGACCGATGACGTGACCTGTCATATCGCGCTGGAGACGATGTCCGGGAAGGGTTCCGAGATAGGCCGCAGCTTTGAGGAGCTTGCGCGGATCTATGAGGGCGTAAGGCGCAGAGATCTATTACGTGTCTGCTTCGATACCTGCCATACCCATGACGCCGGTTATAACGTTGCTCACGATTTTGACGGTGTCATGGAAGAATTTGACCGTATTCTGGGCAAGGATCAGATCGCGGTCTTTCACATTAACGACAGTAAAAATCCGATGGGGGTTGCCAAGGACCGTCACGCCAATATCGGCAAGGGAGAGATTGGCTTCAAAGCCCTTTACTACATAGTTCATCACCCTGATTTTGAGCATATTCCCAAAATTCTGGAAACGCCCTATCTGGACACGCCGGAGGGAGAGAAGCGCGCCATTCCGCCTTATAAGGAGGAAATCGCCATGTTCCGGGAGCCGCCGGAAGCAAAAATATGATCTGGCTCAAGAACGATTGGGTGTTCAAAATACTTGACAGTCATATTACTTGACAGTCAAGTCACTTGACAAGTCCTGCACGATGTATTACTCTTGAAACGATTTCTTTTTTATGGCTGCCGGAGAGCAGTTGAAAGGCTGACGCGGCGGGCGGCGGCAAAGACAGCGGGAACTGCTTTCGGGCGCTTTCCTGCCGGAATGAATATAAACTGCGGGCATCCGCCTGCGGTTTACATAAAAATGTATAAAAAATAAAGGAGAATGACCATGTTAGAAAAACTGAAAGAACTGATTGCGGAAAATTTAAATGTAGACGCGGATTCCATCACAGAAGCCACCTCATTTAAAGATGATCTGGAGGCGGATTCTCTGGATCTCTTTGAAATCGTGACAACCCTGGAAGACGAGTATAATTTGGAAATCCCCACCGAAGATCTGGAAAACATTCGGACAGTAGGCGATGTAATTTCCTATATCGAAAGCAGACAGTAATCTGCTGCAGGAACCGTGTAAACACGGTCACAAACCCGTCTGAAAGGAAACGGAGGCAGGCATGGAAAAAGCATACAGCGTCATTAACGACGTTCTGGTGAATTTGATCAATCAAATATGGCAGCTGGAGGAAAAGGCGATCATTACCGAAGAATTTCAAAATCTCACCAATAATGATATGCACGTGATCGAGGCCATCGGACTTGGAAAGGGCAACTATATGTCCGCCATTGCAGGGAAGCTGAATATCACAGTAGGATCTCTGACTACCGCGGTCAATAATCTGGAAAAAAAGAAGTATGTACAGCGGAAAAGAAGCGACAGGGATCGGCGCGTGGTATTTGTCCGGCTGACTGAGAAGGGGGTTCGGGCCTATCTCCATCATGAGGACTATCATCGACAGCTGACGCAGGCCATCATGGATAATTTGGATGAACAGGAGCTGCCCGTCCTTGTAAAGACACTGGATGCGCTGACCGTGTTTTTTTCGGAATATGCCCCGCAGTTTCAGGATAAAGACAGGGATTTGGATATCCGGAATCTATGACATGAAAAAAAGAGGACACCCCATATTTCGTGGGATGTCCTTCTTTTTTGTTGATGGCCGGTTATACTTGACCGCCCTTAGCTGAACAGTGATTTTACATGCTGCATTTCTTCCTCTGTTGCCTGTGCAGCGGGAACATAGTAAGATTTGCTTCTGGCAATCTGATAGATTTCCTCCTGAGATTGCTCGCACTGATTGCGGAACTGTTTCAGTTTGCTCTTCAGCTCCGGACACTCTGTCTGGGGAATCATATCTCCAAACATTTTCAGCTCACTGTTTACGCCCATCAGCGTATCTGCTACCATTGTCTTATCGTCTAACATCATATCCCTCCTATCGACCTACAGAAACTTCAGCAACTCTTTTTTGTTTTCCAGCGCGGACTGGGCAGCCTTTCCGAAAAACTGCTTTACAGACTGATCCTGGGCCTGCGACGCATATTCAGTCATTTTGCAGTGACTGATATCATAGCCCGTCAAAAGGTGGCGCAGATTCTGCACATCCAACTCAGATAAATTTGCCATAAGATGACCTCCTTCATTTACATAAATCATTACGTCTTTAGTTTGTGGAGAAAAGAAAATTTTATGCGGACAAATTGCAGAAAACAGAAGAACGCATATACTGGATATACCGAGGAAAGGAATGGATGTCCATGAAAATTCTGGAAAAATATGGAGTCTGGGTGGTTCTCATCATTACAGTCGGCATTTTTTTGACAATCCTGCAGCAGCGTCTCCTGTGGGAATCCAGTCTGGCGGCCTTTACGGAGGAAGCGGCAGAGTCCGACGGATTTCGCGCCATGAATATTGCGCCCGGGGTTATTTCGGAGCTGTCAAAGCTGAGCGCCGACGAGGAGCTTTCTTTTCCGGCCCTTCTGGCGTCCTGCTATTTTGACAGAAACTGGCAGCTTGCAAAGGATAGCAGCATGTCTTTTCAAAAAGCAGAACTCGTCGCCGGGCTGACTGAAAAACAGAACCGGAAGAAGCAGGCGCTTCTTGTACTTACAAATGCCCTTGCCGCCGTCTGGGAAGATGTCCGGTATTTTCCAGTAGCCGCTTCTTCTGATGATCCGAATGCAACGGTAGCCTTTGAGGACAGCTGGCAGTCTGCGAGAAATTATGGAGGAGAGCGGCGTCATGAGGGAACAGACCTTATGGCTGCGGTCAACAGGCGGGGCTATTATCCGGTTCTCTCTATGACTGACGGTATAGTGGAAAAAATAGGCTGGCTTCCACAGGGCGGTTACCGTATCGGCGTGCGTAGCCCTCATGGCGGCTATTTTTATTATGCGCATCTGGCAGCGTACGCCCGGGATTTTCAGGAGGGGGATGCGGTGAAGGCAGGAGATCTTCTGGGGCTCATGGGGGACACCGGCTACAGCGAGATTGAGGGCACCACAGGCAATTTTGACGTCCATCTCCATCTGGGGATCTATATTCGGACGCCCAACTATGAGGAGCTGAGTGTAAATCCCTACTGGGTCCTGAAGTACATCGAGGATAAAAAACTGACTTATCGGTTTTCCTCATGATTTTTCTATACAAAACCGCAAAAATCATGTATACTAATAGTATTGTAAAAAAGGAGAAGCAAAGGATGATCAGATTACCCGATTCTTTTCTGAGGGAAATGCAGGAATTGCTGGGCAGTGCGTATCAGGCTTTTTTGGACAGCTATGAGCAGCCCTGTTGTCAGGGGCTGCGCATCAACCGCCTGAAGCTGGAGCCCCCGCTGTGGGAGAGGATCACGCCGTTTCCCTTAAAGCCCGTTCCGTGGATCGACAACGGCTATACGTATCAGGATACGGTCTCTCCGGCAAAAGCTCCCTACTATTACGGGGGACTTTATTATCTGCAGGAGCCAAGCGCGATGACTCCGGCCAACAGGCTGCCTGTTTCTCCCGGAGACCGGGTACTTGACCTGTGCGCAGCTCCGGGCGGAAAGACCACAGAACTTGGCGGGAAGCTGCAGGGCAGTGGGTTCCTTGTGTCCAACGACATTAGTCCCTCCCGTGCAAAAGCGCTTTTGAAAAACGTAAAGCTGGCCGGGCTGGACAACACGGTAATCACAGTAGAGACACCGGAAAGACTGGCGGCGGTCTTTCCCGGCTTTTTTGAGAAAATACTGGTAGACGCCCCCTGCTCAGGGGAGGGCATGTTCCGGCGCGATCCCGGTGTGATCAAAAACTGGGACAAGCAGGACAAAAGCATTTATCCCCCCATGCAGCGGGAGATTTTAAAGTATGCCGCAGTCATGCTGAAACCCGGCGGGATGCTGTTGTATTCTACCTGTACCTTTTCCCAAAAGGAAAATGAGGAAAACGTCCTTTGGCTTTTGAAACAGTTTCCGGAGCTGTCTCTTGTGCCGCCTGCCCCATACAGGGATTTTGGCTGCGGACTTCTTCCCGGCACGGAGCAATGTGTGCGGATATGGCCTCACAAGATGGCCGGAGAGGGGCATTTTCTGGCCCTGTTTGCAAAGGAGGCGGACGCCGCTTCTTTTTCCCCGGCTTCACAGGCAGGGACGCCGGGAGATAAAAAACTGCTGAAAGCGCTCTCCAAAACGGATTTCTTCGGGTTTATGGAGGACTGTGCTTATCCGTTGGATACAGACAGGCTCTTTGCGGTGCATGAATATCTTTATCTGCTGCCGGATGGGTATCCCAATCCCGCCGGCCTGCGGACACTGCGCAACGGATTGCTTCTCGGTACCATAAAGAACAACCGGTTCACCCCCTCACAGGATCTTGCCCTGACCCTAAAGAACACCCAGTATGCCCGGTGCCTGAATCTTTCCAGAGAGGATATACGAACCGTTAAATATCTGAAGGGAGAAACCATCCCAACAGATCCCGATACGGAAAAAGGCTGGCAGCTTGTCTGTACCGACGGGTTTCCTCTTGGGTGGGGAAAGGCGGCGGACGGCAGCCTGAAAAATAAATATGCACCCGGCTGGAGGATTCAATAGTATGCGGCTGGATAAATTTTTGTCTGAACTGGGATCGGGCACGAGAAGCGCTCTGAAACAGGATATACGGAAGGGGCTGGTTTCGGTGAACGGAGTCCCCGTCAAGCGGCCGGAAACCCATATAGATCCCCAGAAGGATCAGATCCGGTACAAAAATGTCCTTCTTACTTATACGCCTTTCCGTTATTATATGATGAACAAGCCTCAGGGCGTGATCTCCGCCACCAGAGACGAAACTGACCGGACGGTGCTGGATCTGCTGCCCCGGGAGCTCCGAAAGGATCTGTTCCCCGTAGGGCGGCTGGACAGGGACACGGAGGGGCTTTTGCTCCTTACCAATGACGGGCCCCTTGCCCATCAGCTTCTTTCCCCCGGAAAGCATGTGGATAAGACTTATTTCGTCCGCACGGATCTGCCGATTACGGAGGAAAATAAGGCGCAATTGGAAGCGGGGATCGATATCGGAGAGAAGCGCGTTACGCTGCCTGCAAAAATCATCTGTACACAGGAAGATTCCCGTATTTGCAGGATCACCATACAAGAAGGTAAATTCCACCAGATCAAGCGGATGTTTGCCGCCGTCGGTCTGGAGGTGGTTTATCTGAAGCGGCTGCGCATGGGCCCTCTTACGCTGGATGCTGAACTTGCCCCGGGCGCATACCGTTCTCTGACTTCAGAAGAAATCGCTGTTTTGAAAGGACAGTCCCAACATGCTGAAACATAAGAAAGCGATCCTATTTGATCTGGATGGAACTCTGGTAGATTCCATGTGGGTATGGACAAAGATCGACGACCGATTTGCTGAAAAATATCATTTTACCCTTCCTGATACGATGCACCACGACATTGAGGGAATGAGTTTTTATGAAACGGCCTGCTATTTTAAAAAGCGTTTCCGGCTTCTGCAGTCCGTGGAAGAGATTATGGAGGAATGGAACGAGATGGCCTATCAGACGTATGCGGCGGAGGTCTCTCTCAAACCCGGCGCGGCTGCGCTTCTTTCTTACGCCCAAAAGCAGGGGATCAAAACTGCGATCTGTACCAGCAATTCCCGGATGCTCATGAATGCGCTGATAAAGTCCGATCCTCTGTTTTTGGGGTTTGATTCTATTTTGACATCCGATGAGATCAACGTCGGAAAACCGGCTCCGGATATCTATTTAAAGACAGCTGAAAAGCTGTGCGTTGCCCCGGAAGACTGTCTGGTCTTTGAGGACATCCCCCAGGGTATTTTGGCGGGGCTGCGGGCCGGAATGGAGGTCTGCGGGGTAGCGGACGATTTTTCCAGCGGGCTGGAGCCGGAAAAACGCAGACTTGCCCATTACTATATTGCACATTTTGACCAGGTGCTGGACGGCACCTATGAGACATTGGAGAAAATCAGGAGTGACAGCCCATGATGGAATCGAGGACCGGATCCGTGACGCAGGAAAAAGGGTTTCTGCCTGTCAGCAGACAGGAAATGGAACAGGCCGGACTCAGCCAACTGGATTTTGTTTACGTCATCGGCGACGCTTATGTGGATCACCCCAGCTTCGGACATGCCATCATCAGCCGGGTCCTGGAAGCCCGGGGGTATCGTGTGGGTATCATTTCACAGCCGGATTGGAAAAAGCCGGAGAGCGTGCAGATATTCGGCCCGCCGAGACTGGGTTTTCTGGTATCTGCCGGAAATATGGATTCCATGGTGAATCATTATACGGTTTCCAAAAAACGCCGGAGCGGGGATGCTTACACGCCGGGCGGGGCACCGGGCAAACGTCCGGATCATGCGGTGACGGTCTACTGCAATCTGATCCGCCAGACGTATAAGCATATCCCCATCCTCATCGGCGGCATCGAGGCAAGCCTTCGCAGGCTGGCTCATTACGATTACTGGTCGGGAAAATTAAAACGTTCTGTTTTGCTGGATTCCGGTGCGGATCTGCTTATGTACGGCATGGGAGAGAAGGCTGTGACGGAAATTGCAGATGCCTTGTCAGCCGGTATTTCCATTAAGGATATTACCTTTGTCCCCGGCACAGTGTACCGGTCCAAAACGACCGGGCAGGTGTTTGACGGAATCCTGCTTCCTTCTTTTGAGGCGCTGCAGGCAGATAAGCGCGCTTATGCCGAGAGCTTTTATACCCAGTATCAGAATACGGATCCTTTTACGGCAAAGCCGCTGATCGAACCCTATCCAAACGGGATGTATGTGATACAGAATCCTCCGGCAAAGCCGCTGACTACACAGGAAATGGACGATATTTATGCCCTTCCTTATATGCGCACCTATCATCCCTCTTATGAGAAGGAGGGAGGCGTGCCCGCCTTGTCCGAGGTGAAGTTCAGCCTTGTCAGCTGCCGGGGCTGCTTCGGCGGCTGCAGCTTTTGTGCCCTGACCTTTCATCAGGGCAGGATCATTCAGTCCAGAAGCCATGAATCCATTCTGGCGGAGGCAAAAGAGCTGACAAAGGATCCGGACTTCAAAGGATATATTCACGATGTAGGAGGCCCCACGGCGAATTTTCGCTTTCCGGCCTGCAATAAACAGCTTACTGCAGGTGCATGCAGGGACAGGCAGTGCCTGTTCCCCGAGCCCTGTCCCAATCTGAAAAGGGGGCATGAGGACTATGTCGCCCTGCTGAAAAAACTGGACGCCCTCCCGGGGGTAAAAAAGGTGTTCATCCGTTCCGGGATCCGGTTTGATTATCTGATGCTGGATAACGACGACGCTTTTCTTACGGAGCTTTGCCGGAATCATATCAGCGGGCAGCTGAAGGTTGCCCCAGAGCATGTGTCCAACCGGGTGCTGGAGAAGATGGGCAAGCCGCCGGTTCAGGTGTACCGTGCCTTTGCCAGACGCTATGAGCAGGTAAATCAACGTCTTGGGAAAAAACAGTATCTGGTTCCTTACCTGATGTCTTCCCATCCCGGCTCCACCCTGCAGGATGCGGTGATTCTTGCGGAATTTCTCCGGGATCTGGGTTATATGCCGGAGCAGGTGCAGGATTTTTATCCCACCCCCTCCACATTGTCCACCTGTATGTACTATACCGGCGTGGATCCACGGACCATGGAGCCGGTTTACGTGCCTTCCAATCCTCATGAGAAGGCGATGCAGCGGGCGCTGATCCAATACCGGGATCCAAAAAATTATGATCTGGTTTATGAAGCGCTGACAAAGGCCGGCCGGAAAGACCTGATCGGCTTTCAGAAACATTGTCTGATCCGACCCAGAAAGGAAAAAGGTTTCCGGCTGCCTGAAAGCAAAAAGAAGAAAACCGGAACGATACGCAATATTCACAAAAAGAAACAGAAATGACCATGTCCGTACAGGGCAGAATGAGAGGAAGCATGAGACAACTATTTATCGGCGGCAACGAAGCCGGACAGCGCCTTGACAAAATGCTGTTCAAATATTTTAAAAATGCGCCCAAAAGCTTTATTTACAAAATGCTGCGCAAAAAAAACATTACCCGAAACGGAAAGAAGGCGGACGGCAGCGAATTTCTCCATGCGGGAGACGAGATCAAGCTGTTTCTTTCAGACGAAACCATTGACAAGTTTACGGGACAGGTCACTGTAGTAAGGACGCCGCATCCCCGCATTGTCTATGAAGACGACGCCATACTGGTGCTGAACAAGGCCGCCGGCGTCCTGTCCCAGAAAGCAAAGGATTCCGACATTTCTCTGGTGGAGCAGGTGATCTCCTATCTGATCGATACCAAACAGCTTACAAAGGAAGAGCTGAAAACCTTTCACCCTTCCGTGTGCAACCGGCTGGATCGAAACACCACCGGCCTTGTGGTGGCCGGAAAGACTCTGCCCGCCCTGCAGGCATTGTCGGCCCTGTTCCGGGACAGAACGGTAAAAAAATATTATCACTGCCTTGTAAAGGGAGAGATACGGGAGTCCAGAAGAATCCGGGGCTATCTGACAAAAGATGAAGTGAACAACCGCGCGGTGGTGATCCCGGCGTCAGAGCTGCGGGAATCTGGACAGCCGGAGCTTCCGGGCGTTTCAGAAGAATCCGCTCCCGTACGCCCCATTGACACCATGTATACGCCCCTTTCCACAAACGGCCAGCTGACGCTGCTGGAAGTTCATTTGATTACGGGGCGCACCCATCAGATCCGGGCCCATCTGGCTTCCATCGGCCATCCCCTTGCCGGCGACAGCAAATACGGGGACGAAGCCCTGAACCGGCGGCTGTTTCATGATTACGGGCTGAAATACCAGCTTCTCCATTCCTGCAGGCTGGTATTTCCGGAGCTTACCGGCGTTCTGTCCCAATGCTCCAATCTTACCGTGACCGCCAAGGAGCCCCGTTTATTTAAAGAGATCTGCAGGGGAGAAAACTTAAAACCCATTGATGGAGATGGGAGGTAAGCATGGCCACATGGAATTCCAGAGGCCTTCGGGGTTCTACCCTTGAGGATCTGATCAACCGAACCAATGAGCATTATCTGGAACAGCAGCTTGCTCTGATCCAGAAAATACCTACGCCGATCACGCCCATCAACATTGACAAGCAGAAGCGGCATATTACCCTTGCCTATTTTGAGCAGAAGAGTACGGTGGATTATATCGGCGCCGTGCAGGGGATTCCCGTGTGCTTTGACGCCAAAGAATGCAACAAGGACACGTTTCCCCTTGCCAATATTCACCCTCATCAGATTTCCTTTATGGAGAACTTTGAAAAACAGGGCGGTATTTCATTTTTGATCCTGTATTATACTGCAAGAGAAATCTACTATTATCTTCCCTGTCGGCAGCTACTGAAATTCTGGAAGCGGATGGAAAACGGCGGGCGCAAGAGCTTCCGCTTTGAGGAGCTTGACCCGAAATTCTTTATTCTGAGCGCCCCCGGAGCCCCGGTACACTATCTGGAAACCCTGAAAACAGATTTGGAATTAAGGGATTGACAGATAACGGGGGATTGCGTATACTATTAACCTAGTAGCGAATTAGCACTTTACTATATTAAAGCACTTGAAAAGAAAACGAGGATTTTTATGGAAGAAAGACTGCTGCACACCCCCGAGGGTGTACGGGATATTTATAACGAAGAATGTAAGCGCAAGCTGGCGCTTGAGAAGGAAATGCACAGAATCTTTGAAAATTACGGATTTCAGGATATTCAGACTCCCACTTTTGAATATTTCGATATTTTCAGCCGGGAGGTGGGCACCACCCCCTCAAAGGATCTGTTCAAATTTTTTGACCGGGAGGGCAATACCCTTGTCCTGCGGCCGGACTTTACTCCCTCTGTCGTCCGCTCCGCCGCGAAATATTACGGAGATGTTCCCCTGCCCGTTCGTCTCTGCTACAGCGGAAACGCTTTTATCAATGAATCCGCTGTCTATCAGGGCCGCTTGAAGGAGACCACGCAGATGGGCGCGGAGCTTTTCGGCGACGACAGCCTCCAGGCAGACGCAGAGATGATCGCCCTTTTGGTGGATGCCCTGAAGGTGTCCGGCCTCACCAAATTTCAGGTGGAGATCGGTCAGGTAGAGTTTTTTAAAGGACTTTTGCAGGAGGCGGGCCTTGATGAGGAGGAAGGGGAAACACTGCGCACCCTGATCTCTCAGAAAAGTTTTTTCGGCATCGACGAGCTTTTGTCCGCAAAATCCATCGACGATCATCTGAAAAATGTTTTTCTGCAGCTTCCGGAGGCTTTTGGCTCCATTGAAAAGATCGAGGAGGCAAAGAGCTGGACAGGAAACCGGCGGGCGCTGCAGGCCATTGAACGTCTGACCGCCCTGTATGAGCTTCTGAAGGTTTACGGCTGCGAAGAATATGTGTCATTTGATCTGGGTATGCTCAGTAAATACAAATATTATACCGGGATTATTTTCAGGGCCTACACTTATGGTATCGGACAGGCCCTTGCCGCGGGAGGCCGCTATGACAATCTGATGCAGTATTTCGGGAAGGAATCCCCGGCAGTGGGACTGGTGATCTTTGTGGATCATCTGCTTTCCGCCCTTTACCGGCAGAAGGTGCCCCTCCTCACCACGCCTCAGGGTGTGCTGGTGCTTTACGAACAGGGACGGACAGCACAGGCCATCCAGCATGCCGGGTCGCTCCGGAGCCGGAATATTCCCGTTTTTATGATCCCCCGGGATCCAAACCGGGAACTTTCGTTTTATCGGGAAACATCCGTTCATTATCATGCCGCCCATATAGAATATATCAATAACGACGGTCAGATCGAGGAGTTATAATCTATGGAATATCTTACTTTTGCCCTTGCGAAAGGGCGTTTGGCAAATAAAACACTGGAGATGCTGGAGCAGGTGGGCATTACCTGCGAGGAGATGAAGGATAAGGAGTCCCGGAAGCTGATCTTTGTCAACGAGGCGCTGAAGCTGAAGTTCTTCCTGTCCAAGGGGCCGGATGTTCCCACTTATGTGGAATACGGCGCCGCTGATATCGGCGTGGTGGGAAAGGACACCATTATGGAGGAGGGCAGGAAGCTCTATGAAGTCCTGGATCTGGGCTTCGGCAAATGCCGGATGTGTGTCTGTGGTCCCCGGGATGCAAAGGAATATCTGCAGCATAAGGATCTGATCCGGGTAGCTACCAAATATCCGAATATTACAAAAGATTACTTTTTTAACAAAAAGCATCAGACAGTAGAGATCATCAAGCTGAACGGTTCCATCGAACTGGCGCCCATTGTGGAGCTGGCGGATGTGATCGTGGACATCGTAGAAACCGGGTCTACACTGAGAGAAAACGGATTGGAAGTGCTGGAAGAGGTCTGCCCCCTGTCCGCACGGATGATCGTCAATCAGATCAGCATGAAGACCGAGCATCAGCGGATCATGAAGATCATCGGCGATCTGAGAGCCGCAATACAGAAAACGGAGGTACTATAAGCAAAAATGAAGATCATTACATTGACGGAAGAGAGCAGGCAGGCGCTTCTGGAAAACCTGTTAAAGAGAAGTCCATCAAATTACGGCGCTTATGAGGGCGCCGTTGCAGAAATCGTAAACGCCGTGAGAGAAAAGGGAGACGAAGCGCTGTTCGCATATACGGCAAAATTTGACCAGGCACAGATCCATGCCGGCAACGTACTGGTAACCGAGGAGGAGATACAGGAGGCATACCGGCTGGTGGACCCGCGGCTGGTGGACGTGATCCGAAAAGCCGGCGCAAACATCCGCTCCTATCATGAAAAGCAGCGGCAGTACAGCTGGTTTGACAGCAAGCCTTCGGGAACTATCCTCGGACAGAAGATTACGCCCCTGAAGCGCGTGGGGGTTTATGTGCCCGGCGGGAAGGCCGTCTATCCTTCCTCCGTTCTGATGAATGTGCTGCCTGCAAAGGTGGCCGGTGTAGAGGAGATCATCATGACCACCCCGCCCGGAAAGGACGGAAAAGTCTATCCTCCCACACTGGTAGCAGCGGCGGAAGCTGGAGTGGACAAGATCTACAAGGCTGGCGGCGCCCAGGCGGTGGCTGCCCTCGCCTTTGGTACGGAAAGTATTCCCAAGGCAGATAAGATCGTCGGCCCGGGAAACATCTATGTAGCCCTTGCCAAGAGGGCGGTATACGGACATGTGAGCATTGATTCCATCGCAGGTCCCAGCGAGATTCTGGTGCTTGCCGATGAGAGCGCAAATCCCCGGTTCGTGGCGGCGGATCTGTTGTCCCAGGCAGAACACGACGAGCTGGCAAGCGCCATTTTGGTCACCACCAGCAGGGAGCTGGCGGAAGCAGTCTCCAAAGAAGTGGATGGGTTTGTCAGCCGCCTTTCCCGGAAAGAGATCCTGCAAAAATCACTGGACAATTACGGCTACATTCTTGTGGCGCCCACGATGGACGACGCCATCGAGGCCGCCAATGAGATCGCTTCGGAGCATCTGGAGATCCTGACCAAAAATCCTTTTGAGGTCATGACAAGGATACGGAACGCAGGGGCCATCTTTTTGGGAGAATATAGCAGCGAACCTCTGGGGGACTATTTTGCAGGGCCCAATCATGTACTGCCTACCAACGGAACGGCAAAATTCTTTTCACCCCTGAGCGTGGATGATTTTATCAAGAAATCCAGCATCATCTCTTATTCCAGAGAGGCGCTGGAAGACATTTATCAGGATATTATTTATTTTGCGGAAGCAGAACAGCTGACCGCCCATGCAAATTCCATTCGCGTGCGGTTTGAAAAAGAACAGGAGGAAGTGAATCATGAGTGAAACAGCCAATTATCAGTCCACGTCCGGACGGAGCGCTAAGGTAGAGCGCAGCACGGCGGAAACCCAGATACAGATCCAGTTGAATCTGGACGGCAGCGGAAAGGCGTCCGTGGATACCGGCATCGGTTTTCTGAACCACATGCTGGAGGGTTTTGCCAAACACGGGCTTTTTGATCTTCAGGTGAAAGTAAAGGGAGATCTTCTTGTTGACTGTCACCATACCATTGAGGACACCGGCCTTGCTCTGGGCATTGCCATTCGCAAAGCCGTTGGGGACAAGAAGGGCATTAAGCGGTACGGCAGCATGATCCTCCCTATGGACGACGCCCTTGTACTCTGCGCGGCAGATCTTTGCGGAAGACCATATTTTGGTTATGAAGTCAATTTCACATCGGAAAAGATCGGATATATGGACACGGAGATGGTGCGGGAATTCTTTTATGCAATTTCCTACACAGCCGGCATGAACCTGCACATCAGACAGCTTGCCGGCGTCAATAACCATCATCTTGCAGAAGCCATCTTTAAAGCCTTTGCAAAGGCGCTGGACGAGGCTGTGACCATGGATCCCCGCATTACGGATGTGCTGTCCACAAAGGGCACCCTTGCCTAAAGAAATTGATACAGAGGAGACAGAGTCAGATTATGAATAAAAAAGTAATTGCCCCCTGCATGGTCATTTCCGGTGAAATGACAGAAAGCGACCGAACACTTTTACAGGATTACGACAGAGGCGGCGCAGATGAACTGCTCCTGTTTGATTTTTCCAATTCATCGGAGGAACATGAGCAGGCCCTTCTCTTTTTGCGGGATATTGCCCGCAAAGTGGACGCGCCCATTCTCTGCGGCGGGTATACGCCCCGGTTTGAGGATGTAAAAAAATTGTTATACGCAGGCGCGAAACGGGCGCTGGTAGACGTCCGTCCCGATACGGGAATAGAAGTGTTAAAGGAGGGCGCCGCAAGATTTGGAAAAGAAAAGCTGGCCGCTTATGCAAAAACCGTAGACGACTTCTTTGATCACGCGGAGGACATCAAGAAAAACTGCAGCCTGCTGGTTTCAGAAGAATCCATCGACACGGATTTTCCGGTGCTGGTAATCTCCAAGTCCGAAAATGTTCAGGAGCTGATCGATCTGTGCATGGACGAGACTGTTTACGGTATTTCCGGCAGCTATGTGAACGGAAAGGGCGGAAACATCACAGAGCTGAAAGCCATGCTGAAGGAGCAGGGCTGCCCGGTCTCCGCCATGGAGGGCAGTATTCCCTTCTCCGCGCTTCGCACAGGGGAAAACGGCCTGATCCCCGTAGTTGTGCAGGACTACCTGACCAATCAGGTGCTGATGGTCGCCTACATGAATGAGGAGGCTTATGAGCAGACGCTGAAAACGGGAAAAATGACCTACTATAGCCGCAGCCGGAGCTGTCTCTGGGTCAAAGGGGAGACAAGCGGCCATTTTCAATATGTAAAATCTCTCTCCACAGACTGCGACAGTGATACGCTGCTGGCAAAGGTAGCGCAGATCGGTCCCGCATGCCACACCGGCAGCACCAGCTGTTTTTTCAAAGAGATCATGAAGAAAAATTACCGGGAGGAAAATCCCCTGACCGTATTTGAACGGGTATACGATGTGATCACAGACAGAAAGCAGCACCCCAAAGAGGGCTCCTATACCAACTACCTCTTTGACAAAGGAATTGACAAGATCCTGAAAAAAGTTGGAGAGGAGGCCGCAGAGATCATTATTGCCGCAAAGAATCCGGAGCCGGAGGAAATCAAATATGAGATCGCGGATTTTCTGTATCATGTGATGGTGCTTATGGCGGAAAAAGAAATTACATGGAAGCAGATTACGGATGAACTGGAAAACAGATAATGGAAAGGATACGGCATGAAAAAACTGGCGTTATCTGATGAAATATTACTGAAAATCGACAAACCGGCCCGTTACATCGGCAACGAGATCAACAGTGTGCAGAAGGATCCAAAGGAGACAGATGTCCGGTTCTGTATGTGCTTTCCCGATGTGTACGAGATCGGCATGTCCCACCTTGGTATTCAGATCCTCTATGACATGTTCAACAAAATGGACGGCGTGTACTGTGAACGGGTATATTCCCCATGGCCGGATCTGGATCAGATCATGCGGAGGGAACGGATCCCCCTCTTTGCGCTGGAAAGTCAGGATCCGGTAAAATGGTTTGATTTTCTCGGGATCACCCTGCAGTATGAAATGTGCTATACCAATATCCTGCAGATCCTGGAGCTGGCGCAGATCCCCCTCCTTGCGGCGGAGCGGACAGGAGAAGATCCCATCGTGATCGGCGGCGGCCCCTGCACCTATAATCCGGAGCCGGTGGCCCCGTTTTTTGATATTTTTTACATTGGAGAGGGAGAAACCATATACGGAACCCTCATTGATACCTACAGAGAGGCCAGAGAGGAAGGCCTGTCAAGGGAAGCCTTTCTTGAGAAAGCCGCCAGACTGCCGGGACTGTATGTGCCGGCTTTTTATGATGTGACTTATCAGGAAGACGGCACCATCGCCTCGTTTAAGCCAAACCGTCCGGGAATCCCCGCCGTGATCAAAAAAGAACTTCAGATGGATCTGAATCACACTTATTATCCGGAAAAACCGGTGGTGCCTTTTGTAAAGGCCACACAAGACCGGGTAGTACTGGAGATCCAGCGGGGCTGCATCCGCGGCTGCCGGTTCTGTCAGGCGGGCATGATCTACCGGCCCTTGCGGGAGCGGGACGTGGAGCTGCTGAAGGATTATGCTTACAAAATGCTGAAGAATACCGGATATGAAGAGATCAGTTTAAGTTCTTTAAGTTCCAGCGACTACCGCGCTCTGGAAAAGCTGGTACGGTTTCTCATTGAACAGTTCGGCAGCCAGGGTGTCAATATCTCCCTTCCATCCCTGCGGATCGACGCGTTTTCGCTGGAGGTGATGAGCAAGGTACAGGATGTGCGCAAGAGTAGTCTTACTTTTGCCCCTGAAGCCGGTTCCCAGCGTATGCGGAATGTGATCAACAAGGGACTGACCGAGGAGGTCATTTTAAATGGCGCATGGGAGGCCTTTAAGGGCGGCTGGCAGAAAGTCAAGCTGTACTTTATGCTGGGGCTGCCCGGGGAAACGGAAGAGGATATCAGAGAAATCGCGCATCTCTGTGAAAAGATTGCAAAAAAATATTATGAGCTTCCAAAAGAGCAGCGCAATGGAAAATGTCAGATCACCGCAAGCTCCTCCTTCTTTGTGCCCAAACCCTTCACCCCTTTCCAGTGGGTGGGAATGAATACAAAAAAAGAGTTTCTGGATAAGGCAAGGACAGTCAATGAAGAAATGAAAAAACAGCTGAATCACAAAAGTCTGCGGTACAACTGGCACGAGGCTGATCTCTCCCTGCTGGAAGGCGTATTTGCAAGAGGGGACAGAAGGCTGGCCCCGGTGCTTTTGCGTGCTTACCGTCTCGGCTGCCTTTTTGACAGCTGGACAGAATTTTTTGATCATGAGAAATGGATGCAGGCTTTTGCTGACTGCGGCATTGATCCGGATTTTTATGCGGGAAGGATCCGCCCGGAGGATGAGATCCTCCCATGGGATTTCATTGACGCCGGCGTTACAAAGGACTTTCTCCTCCGGGAATACCACCGCGCCATGGAAGCGAGTGTGACGCCAAACTGCCGTGCAAAGTGCGCGGGCTGCGGCGCGCGATCCTACAAGGGAGGTGTCTGCTTTGAAAATCAGGATTAAATTCAGAAAATGGGGCGTGATGAAATTCGTGGGCCATCTTGATATCATGCGTTATTTTCAGAAGGCCATGCGCAGAGCCTCTATTGACATCAGCTATACGGCAGGCTACAGTCCCCACCAGATCATGAGCTTTGCCTCTCCACTTGGGCTTGGACTTACAAGCGACGGAGAATATCTGGATATTGAGGTGAACAGCACCATGTCCTCCCGGCAGGCCGTAGACGCCTTGAACGCTGTGATGGCGGACGGCGTGGAGGTGGTATCCTATGTCCTTCTGCCGGACTCAGCCAAAAATGCCATGTCTCTTGTGGCGGCGGCAGATTATCTTGTATCATTTGACAAAGCGGCATCCCTGCCTCCTCTGGAAGAAACGGCGGCGCGTTTTCTTTCTGCAGAAGCCATTCCTTATGTGAAAAAGACAAAGAAGAATGAGCTGGAACTGGATTTAAAGCCCATGATCCATAAACTGCGGGTACAGGACGGCGGTCTGTTCATGCGCCTTGCTGCCGGCAGCGCCGCCAACATAAAGCCCGTGCAGGTACTGGAGGCTATGAGTCCGCTGTGCCCCCAGCTGCGGGCGCTCCTTGAAGAAAAGCCTCATCTGATACAGGTACATCGGCTGGAATTATATGCGGACAAAAGAGACGCCGGTTCTTTGGATCCCTTTTTTGTGCCGCTGGAAAAGTTAGGTGAAGAAATTGTCTGACAAACTATTGTTTACATCGGTTGCATGCAGCGGCAATGACAGAGTCCTTGCCTATCTGAAAAATGAAAAACTGACGGAGATCCGATTCCGGAAAGAGCAGCAGGAATCCATCCTTCAGAATATTTATGTGGGGAAAGTACAGTCTGTTACCCGGAACCTGAACGCGGCGTTTATCGAAATTGAGAGAGGGCAGAACTGCTATTATTCCATGGAAGAGCTTCCCTTTGCAGTATTTACCGCCAAGAAAGGCAAAAAGCCCCTCAGTCCGGGAGATGAACTGCTGGTGCAGGTGGTAAAGGCACCGGTAAAATCCAAGGCGCCGGTTGTGTCCACCAAACTGTCCCTTCCCGGACGGCTCTGTGTGGCAGCGTCGGATTTTCACGGCATCCGATGCTCCTCCCGTCTATCGGAAGAAGAGAAGAAGCGGCTGACGGAAGCCCTTTCCGGCTGCGGAGAGCCTTTCGGCCTTTTGTTGCGCACCAACGGCGCTTTTGCCGCCCCGGAGGAGATCCGAAAAGAATACGATGCCCTCTGCGACAGGCTGGCGTCCATATTGAAAAAAGCGCCCTATCAGAAATGCTTTTCCCTGCTCTATGATCCATCCGAAGAGTCCGATTGTTCCTGGCGGGATTATCCACAAAACGCTTATGATGAACTGGTGACAGACAGCCCGGAAGAATATGCGCGTCTTTCCGGCCTTACCGATAAACCGGTCCGGCTTTATGAAGACAGCCAATATCCCCTGTCGAAGCTCTACAATCTGGACAAACAGATCCAGGACGCATTAAAGCCCCGGGTATGGCTGAAATCCGGCGCTTATCTTGTGATCCAGCCAACGGAGGCCCTTGTTGCCATCGATGTAAATACCGGCAAGTGTGAGACAGGCAGGAGCAGGGAAGAGACCTTTTTCCGGATCAATCTGGAAGCGGCGGCGGAGATCGCCCGTCAGATCCGCCTCAGAAGGCTTTCCGGAATTATTATCGCAGACTTTATCAATATGGCTGAGAAAAGCCATACACAGGCCCTTTTAGATGCGCTCAGAGGATATCTGCAGGAAGATCCCCAGCATCCCCTGCTTGTGGATATCACCGAACTGGGGCTGGTGGAGATCACAAGAAAAAAAAGCCAGCGCCCCCTTCACGAAATCTTTTCAGCTTCAGCCGGCGTTTTGCGGGAGGATTGTATTTGACAAGAAATGCCAGCTATAGTAAAATTGTTTTATATTTAAAATAAACCTGTTAGGAGGAGTAAGCATGAAAATTTGTAACAATTGTGGTTGTCAAAATGCAGATGAAGATCAGTTCTGCAGACAATGCGGCGCTTCCCTGTCCAATGGACAGCCTGCCGGCGCTCAAAATCCATACCCGCTTTTACAGGCGTTAAAGCAAAAGGGCGCTTCGTCACTGTTTCTTGTTACGGTGATCTTATACACTGCAAATCTGATCTGGTCAATCATTACTTCCTTTACCAATCAAACGCTGACCTATTACGGTCTTTCGGGAATGTCAGCTCAGAATGCAATGTCATATTCTTCCGTGATTTCTCTGGTCGGAGCGATTCCGGGAATTTTGATCTGCATCGGACTCTGGAAGATCTACACTTCCTGCAAAAAGAAAGACAATTCCCCCATTGAAACAGGCGGATTCAGTCTGGTTCGCGGCGTCCTTGTATTTGAGCTTGTGGTGATCAGCATCTGTGCAGTGATTTTGATACTGGGCGGCGTCCTGATAACATTGGGATTGTTTGACGGCTCCATTTCCGGAACATGGGATGTGATCAGTTACTATCTGAATATGATTCTTCCGCGCCAGATCACTTCCGGTGATGTAAGTCAGGCTGCAACGATCATCGTGATCTGGATTTGGGTGGTCATACTTGTGGGATCTGTTCTTTCTATCCTGTTTTACGCAAAGGCGGCCGGCATGGTAAAGCAGGCACGTAAGATCGTCATTGACGGAACCGCAGCAAAACGGACGTCCCTGTTTGTAGCGGTGATCCTGATGATCGGCGGCGTTGCTTCTCTGATCGGCACAGTGTTCAATTTGTCAAATACCATCAATATCGCAGCTCTGATATCCGGAATCTTGAATATCCTGTTTAGCGTATTGATCTTCTCGTTCCGGGGAGAGGAAAATAAATATCTCTCTTAAGTGTTTCTTATGCAATTTGTGTGTTTTTTTACCGAAAACCTTGACTTTTCAAGCAAGGTATGGTAGGTTTAGTGAGTATGCCGCACAATGAGGTTATAAGAATAGGCAGTAAATCTGCAGATCACCGAAATTGGCGAGTAATGTAAAATAGGAGGTGCCCTATATGTACGCTATTATTGCAACAGGCGGTAAGCAGTACAAGGTTGCCGAGGGCGATGTGATCAAGGTAGAAAAACTTGGCGCAGCGGAAGGCGACAATGTTACATTCGATCAGGTATTGGCTGTAAATAACGGTTCACTGGTTGTCGGTAATCCCCTTGTAGACGGTGCAACCGTAACTGCTTCTGTAGTTTCAGAAGGCAGATACCGCAAAGTTATCGTGTATAAGTATAAGAGAAAAAGCGGCTATCACAAAAAGAACGGTCACAGACAGTCTTATACACAGGTCAAGATCGAAAAGATCAACGCCTGACCGGAGCGTATCATGATCCGGTTGACCATGTACAAACAGGCAGAAGGCGGCTATGCAGGGTTCACCTGTAAAGGACATGCCGGTTACGGCACCCATGGACAGGATATTGTCTGCGCCGGTGTTTCAGCATTAGTCATCACGACGGTGCAAAGCATTGAAACGCTGACGTCCGATGAGATCGAAAGCCATTCGGACGAGGACACCGGAACGGTAACCTGCAGATTTCACAGGCCGGCTTCCAAAGAAGCGGCGCTTTTACTGGACGCCCTTCTTCTCGGATGCAGATCCATCCGGGAAACGTACGGAACAAAGTATATCACGATCACTTTCAAGGAGGTGTAATCAGTCATGATGAAGATGAATTTACAGCTTTTTGCTCATAAGAAAGGTGTGGGCTCTACCAAGAACGGCAGAGATTCCGAATCCAAGAGACTGGGCGCAAAAAGAGCGGACGGCCAGTTTGCAAAGGCCGGAAATATCATATACAGACAGCGCGGAACCAGAATCCATCCCGGCACTAACGTGGGAATCGGCGGTGACGATACACTGTTTGCATTGAAAGACGGTATTGTTCGTTTTGAGAGAAAAGGAAGAGATAAGAAACAGGTTTCTGTCTATCCGGCAGCCAGTAACGAATGATCCGATCTGGTGGAATGTGCTGCTGCAAAAGTATTCCTTACTTTTGCAGCAGTTTTTTATGTCATGGGAAAATCAAAGATAAGGCGGTGACATGTATGGCATTTGCAGACAGCGCAAAAATCTATATACGTTCAGGGAAAGGCGGAGACGGCCATGTGAGCTTTCGCCGTGAAAAATACGTGCCGAACGGCGGCCCGGACGGTGGGGACGGCGGAAACGGCGGCAGTGTGATCTTCGTCACCGACCCGGGCATGAACACCCTGGCCGATTACAGGCACAGGAGAAAATTTCAGGCTCAGGACGGGGAGCCCGGGGGCAAACGGAACTGCCATGGAAAAAACGGCGAGGATCTGATCCTGAAGGTGCCCGCCGGCACGATCATCAAAGAGGCGGAAAGCGGGCAGATCATCACCGATCTTTCCGGAGAGAATCACCGGTATGTGATCCTTACGGGTGGCCGGGGCGGACAGGGGAACCAGCATTACGCCACAGCTTCCATGCAGGCGCCGAAATATGCTCAGCCGGGACAGCCGGCGAAGGAAATGGACATCCTTCTGGAGTTGAAGGTGATTGCGGACGTGGGGCTCATCGGTTTTCCCAATGTTGGAAAATCCACCCTGCTTTCCAGAGTGACCAACGCTCAGCCCAAGATCGCCAATTATCATTTTACTACGCTGCAGCCTAATCTGGGCGTGGTGGATCTGCCGGACGGGGACGGCTTCGTCATCGCGGATATTCCCGGCCTGATCGAAGGCGCCAGCGAAGGCGTGGGATTAGGGCATGAATTTCTAAAGCACATTGAACGAACAAAGATGATGATCCATCTGGTAGACGCAGCTTCGGTGGAAGGCCGTGATCCCGTCAGTGATATCTATGCCATCAACCGGGAGCTGGAGGCATACAGCGCGGATCTGAAGCACCGGCCCCAGGTCATCGCCGCAAACAAGACCGACGCCATGACAGAAGAGGAGTGCAATGCGATGCTTGCCCGTTTGCGGGAAGAATTTGAGCCTCAGGGCGTGTCTGTATTTCCCATTTCTGCAGTCAGCGGCAAGGGACTGAACGAACTCCTTTATTTTGTCAGGGAAGCCCTGCGCACTCTGGGAGACGACCCTGTTGTGTTCCGGCAGGAATATTTCCCCGACGAGGAGCTTCCGGCTGGAGAAGGCGGTTTTACCGTTACCAGAGACGAGGAGGGCGCCTATGTGGTAGAGGGCGCTTCTATTGAAAAAATGCTTGGCTATACCAATCTGGATTCTGAAAAAGGGTTTCTCTTTTTCCAGAAATATCTGAAAGAGCAGGGGATTCTGGAGGCGTTGGAAAAAGCCGGCATACAGGAAAACGATACCGTGAAAATATACGGGCTTCAATTTGACTATTTCAAATAAGGAGTTGTATATTTATACAAATAATGGTATGATATGTAATAGAATGTTATGAATTTTTACAAAAATATTGGAGAGGCTATTATGACCAGTAAACAGCGAGCCTATTTAAAAAGCCTTGCTTCCACCATGGAATCTGTTGTTCAGATCGGCAAATCCGGCATGACGCCGGAGGTGACCGCTTCCGTTGATGAAGCGCTGGATGCAAGGGAACTGATCAAGATCACTGTTTTAAAAAATTGTCTGGAAGATCCGAAGGACATCAGCTTTTTACTTGCAGAGCGCACCCGCGCTCAGGTAGTGCATGTGATCGGACGGAGGATCGTCCTGTACCGGGAATCAAAGGAACATAAAAAAATCGTGCTGCCTTAGGAGCTTTGCTATATGAACAAGATAAAAACGGGAATCATGGGCGGAACATTTGACCCCATACATTTCGGACATCTGATACTGGCGCAGACAGCCATGGAACAATTTGATCTGGATGAGGTTCTTGTGATGCCTGCCAAGGCTCCTCCCCACAAATCCCGGAACGGTATCACGCCGGCGGCACACCGTATTGCAATGACCCGGCTCGCCATAGCCGGTTCTCCTGGTTTCCGGCTGTCTCTCTTTGAGATGGAGCGGGAGGGCTATACCTACACTTATGAGACACTGCAGCTGCTCACCTCTCAAAATCCGGACAGGCATTATTATTTTATTATGGGCGCGGATTCCCTGTTTGATTTTCAGAAATGGCGGAATCCACAGATCATCGCTTCCCTGTGTACCATTCTGGTGGCCAACAGGAGCGAAGAGCCGGATAGGGAATTGCTTGAGCAGATTGAGTATATCTGCCGTGAATACGGCGGAGATGTGCGGCTTTTGCGTATCCCGGCGCTGGAGATTTCTTCCCGCGCACTCCGGGACAAAGTCAGAAAATGTGCTTCCATCCGCTATTATACGCCGGATGCAGTTGTAGATTATATTCAGGAACACCGTCTCTACCTCTCTCAGGAGGAAAACCACTTGCAGGAGTGATCGCCTATGAAATCCTTTCATACAAGACAGATTGAGCAGGAGCTGAAGAAAAAGCTGGATCAAAAGCGCTTTGATCATACGATCGGCGTTGCCTATACGGCGGCGGCCATGGCCATGCGCTGGGAGTATGATATTGAAAAGGCCAGGATCGCGGGCCTTCTTCACGACAGCGCAAAATGTATTCCGCCGGAAAAGAAAATCTCTTTGTGCAGGAAATACAATATCCAGATGACGGAGGTGGAGCATAATAATCCGTTTTTGCTCCACGCAAAGCTGGGCGCGTTTCTTGCCATGAAAAAATTTAATATCAATGACAAGGAGATTATCAGCGCAATTTTAAATCACACGACAGGCAAACCCGATATGGGACTGCTGGATAAAATTATTTATGTTGCGGACTACATAGAACCCCGGCGCAGCAAAGCACCAAGGCTGCAGGAGATCCGAAAGACCGCTTTTACGGATCTGGATCTCGCCCTGTTTATGATTCTGGAGGATACCCTTGCTTATCTCCGGAGCATTGACGGCGACGTGGACCCGGTGACGCAGCGCACCTACGAATATTATAAGAATCAACGGACAAAGGAGGCATGATCGTATGTCAACTACTACAGATTTGGTAAAGGCCGCTTATGCGGCATTGGAGGACAAAAAGGCCGTGGATATCCGGATTTTGGATATCAGCGAGATCTCCATTCTGGCGGATTATTTTATCATCGCCAGCGGTGAGAATAAAAATCAGATCCAGGCGATGACCGACAATGTACAGGATGAACTGGCAAAGCTGGACTGCCATCCCAAGCAGATAGAAGGCTATCGCACCGCCGGCTGGATCCTTATGGATTACGGCAATTTTATCGTGCATGTCTTCTCGGAGGAGGACCGGCTGTTTTATGATCTGGAACGTATTTGGAGAGATGGCAAATCCATTGACATTGCATCCATTGCATAAATCAAAAAGGGAGGATATTGTTTTATGAGACAAAAAACCATCAGACACATCAGCTTTCTGGCCGCAATGCTTTTGCTTTCCTGTACGGTTCTTTTCGGATGCGGCAAAGAGACCGGCAAAACGGACAAGGACGGCGGAGAAAAAGGCGGAAATACCGATACGGAAGCCTCCGGCGAAGGCTGGGCGCTTGCTGATTCCATCGTGGAGGAAGTAGCTGCAAAAATGCCGGAATTTTCCGATTATGAAGTAAAGATCGAAGATTTCGGCGCAGAGATCAAAACAGAGAAGATTACAGACAAAACGGAAGAGGCGACCCTCGCCAAGAAGAACGGGGAGGCCATTGCAAAGGCCATTGCGGACGTCACTGCTCATGAGGGCGGCGGCACTGTGCTGATCCCGGAGGGATATACTTATACCGGCGCCATCCATCTTGACAATAACGTCAACCTGCATCTGGAAGACGGCGCAAATGTAATGTTTACCACTGATTACAGCCAGTATCCCAATGTTCTCACAAGATGGGAGGGCGTTGTGTGCTACAATTATTCCCCAATGATCTATGCTTATCAAAAGGAAAATGTTGCCATTACCGGAAAGGGTGTGCTGGACGGACAGGCAACAGTAGAGCAATACTGGTTACCGTGGAAGAACAAAAAGGTGCTTCCCGACGAGACGCAGGATGATGACCAGAAGGCATTGCGGAAGATGGGAGAGGACGGTACGGATGTTGAAGAACGTGTGTTTGGCTCCGGGCATTATCTTCGTCCCACATTCCTGCAGACTTATGAATGTAAAAATGTGCTGATCGAGGACGTGAAGATCATCAATTCTCCTTTCTGGATGGTGCAGCCTACATTTTGCGAGTATGTGACCGTGCGCGGGATCACAGTGGAAAGTCACGGTTACAACAACGACGGCGTAAATCCCGACAGCTGTAATATGGTTGTCATCGACGGCTGTACTTTTAATACAGGAGACGACTGTATCGCCATCAAATCCGGCCGTGACAATGACGGCAGAACCATCGGCAAGCCCTGTGAGAACGTGGTGGCGATGAACAATACCTTTAACACCGGCAAAGGCGCCTGCGGCACCATCGGCAGCGAAATGTCCGGGGGTGTAAAGAACATTTTCTTCAAAGATAATGTGAGTGAGGAGACTGTGGAGCATCTGCAGGCCATCAGCATCAAGACCAACGGCGACCGGGGCGGCACCATTGAAAATATCTATTTTAAGGGTATTAAATCCGCCAATGTGGAAGACCGCGCGGTGCTGATCACCATGCACTATGAAGAAGGCGATACAGAAAAAACCACGCCGGAGATCAAGAATATTTATATCGAGGACTGCGATATCACCTGTATGAATCCTGACAGCCAGCAGGATACCATCGCCATTTTCGGCTATGGACGCAGCCCTGTCAAAAACGTGAATTTCAAGAACTGTTCCTTCACAGGCGCGGATCTGAAGCTGAACCTGCTGAACATCGACGGCCTGTACTTTGAGGGCTGTACCTTTAATGGCGAAGCCTATCCCGACGGGGAATATGTTCCTTCTCCTGATAACTTTACGATCTTGGAAGAAAAGGCCAGTGCACAGCAGATTTCTCTGGATTATTCTTCCGGCGCCATTGAAGACGGCGAACACACTGTTTTCCAGTGGGAGGTTGCCGACAGCGCAGACGGTACGTTTGAACCGGTGGCAGACACAGAAGACAAGGAAACCGTTTCCCACAATCTCGGTGTTTCCGGCGGTAATATCCGGATCAACAATATTGACGCAGCGAAATATTACCGTCTGAAAGTGACCATCGACGGCAAGGACTGGACCAGCGACGTTTATCATCCCGCGGAAGGCGCGTCGTCATGATCCATCATCCTGTGGGGTCATTTAAGCAAATATATAAAAATATATAAAATAAGAAACTGTTAAGAATAACAAAACCGGCGGAGTCTGGATCAGGCTCCGCCGGCATATTTCCTGACAGTCTCTTTTTTGCGCATATTAGGGCTCCCGCAGCTTCACCACATTGGCCGCAGAACGCTTTCTGTCCTCCTGTATGGCCGCGTAATGCTTCTTGGTGGTATTCACGTCCTTGTGCCCCAAAACGTCTGCTACAAGGTAAATATCGCCTGTTTCCTGATACAGGCTGGTGCCGTAAGTGCTGCGAAGTTTGTGCGGCGTGATCTTTTTCAAAGTCGTCACATTGGCGGCGTATTTTTTCACCAGCCGTTCCACACTGCGCACAGTGAGGCGCTGGTTTTTAAGGGAAATGAAAAGCGCCTCCTCGTGGCCGGGCAGGGGCGTCAGGGTATTCCTGTCCAGTTCGATATAATCAGACAGCGCGGCAGCCACCTCATCCCCAAAATAGACGATATCCTCATTTCCGCCTTTCCGAATGATCTTCACCTTATTATTTTTAAAATCCACATCCTGAATATTCAGTCCCACGCACTCAGAGACCCGAATACCTGTTCCCAGCAGGAGGGTGATCAGCGCCACGTCCCGCAGCTTGGTCTTTTTATGATTACGCAGCTGCGCCGGTGTCAGTTTTTCTCCGGATTCCACCATGTCCAGCATTTCAGAAACCTCGTCCGGATCCAGCCGAACAATTGTTTTTGTATGTAATTTTGGAATTTCCACCTGCGCGGGCGGATTGGTGCGGATGAGTTCCTTTTTAAAGAAATAATTGTACATGGAGCGCAGCGCCGATAATTTGCGCAGAATACCGTGATCCTTGTTGACTCTGGTGACGCCGTCTTTTTCATAAGTCTGCAGGAAGGACAGATATTCCTCAATATCCATGGCGGTGATGTCGTCCAGTACGGACAACGGAACATTCACCATCGATTGATCCTGAAACACAGGATTGTTTTGCTGCAGGAAGGTAAAAAACACCTTCAGATCATAAGCATAAGACAATCGGGTCCTTGTGGATTTGGTAGACTCCAGAGAACGGAAATAAGTTCCTAAGAACCGGGGAAGTTCCTTTGTAACTTCACGCAGCTTCCGGATATTGGAAAGATCTGTTTGTTCTTTGTAGGTATATTCGGCCATCGTTTTCGTTTTTCTCCTTTCATGTCGTAAAACTGTAATTTTGCGACGTGATACCTATATACTACTCTGCATCCATATCTCTGTCAAGCCTGTTTTTTGCAGTTTTTTCGCTTTTTTTCTCATCTGCTTTTCAGGCATCTTTTTTCATGCTATAATAAAAAACGTACTTTTTAATGAAAAAAACTTGAACTTAATCTTGTCGTAGTCCCGTGCAGGCCTGCGGCAATCTCTATGAAGATTCCGGTTGAAATATATCTCAGGAGGTTTTCACAGTCATGAAGCTTCAGCAGCTGCTCAGTTATACAAGAAAAGCCGTGGACGACTATCAGATGATCGCAGACGGTGACAAAATCGCGGTGGGGATTTCCGGCGGAAAGGACAGTCTCACAATGCTGTACGCCCTTCACGGATTGATGCGGTTTTATCCCCGCTCCTTCTCTCTCCACGCCATTACCGTGGATCTGGGATATGATACCTTTGACACATCGGAGATTGAAAA
>CANQNE010000001.1 GCA_947625135.1 uncultured Lachnospiraceae bacterium | reverse complement strand
TCACCTGTTTCTTTCTTCGGATGCTGCCTTCCCTCATGGTCCATCTCGTAATTTTCTTTGTAGATCAGCTGCGAAATGGGCACCAGTTCATAGCCTTTGTCCTGAAGTCCCGTGATCAGCTGATCCAGCGCATCCTTAGTGTATTCCGCTCCGTTGTGGCACAAAATAATGGAACCGTTTCCCAGATGCTTATGGTTCAGCACCGTGTCCAAAATATTCTGCATACCCAGATTCTTCCAGTCCAGAGAATCCACATCCCACTGGATCACGTGATATCCGGCGCTGTTCGCCGCGTCGATCAGGGTATCATTATAATCCCCATAAGGAGGACGGAACAGGATCATATCCTTTCCCGTCAGTTCCTTTACTTTCTGGTGAACCTTCATGATCTCCTCAGTACATTGCTCCGCCGACAGCTGGCTCATGTGTTCATGGTTCTCACTGTGGTTGCCCAGATCGTGCCCCGCCTCCGCGATCGCCTTCACATCATCAGGATAGCTTTCTACCCAGCCGCCGGTCATAAAGAAGGTGGCTTTCACCTGATGCTTGCTCAGAATATCCAGAAGTGCCTGGGTATCTTCATTTCCCCAGGCGGCGTCAAAGGACAGCGCCACCTGCGGTTTTTCCGTATCTACGCAATAAATGGGCAGTTTTCTGGCGGCTGTGGCATTGACATAAAGTGCCGTGGGCACGCCGATGGCAGCAGCCACCAGAACCAGACAGGTCAGAATCAGTATCGTCCATTTTGTTTTCATTGTGTACCTCCGCCGCATCTTGATTCATCCTATGCGGGAGGTGTTGTCTAATAGAAGTTATTTTGCAAGGAGCATGAGAATTTCGTTGCTTCTGCTGACAAATTCGCTCATCGCATCCGGTGCGAGGGGCTTGTTGCTGATCATGGCGAGATCATACAACTGCTTGCACATCATAGGCACATGCTCTGACTCGTTGTGTTCAAAAATATACTTTACGAGGGGATGCTTTGCATTCAGCACAAGCGTTTCCTTCTCCGGGAACAGATTGGCGTCCATTCCGTACATATTGTACATCTTCATCATTTCCTGCATCCGGCGGGATTCCTCTGACAGGGTGATCATAGAAGAAATCTTTTCGTCCTTCAATACCTCCACTTTTACATCCAAATCTTCCTTGCCAAGCGCCTTTCTAAACAGCTTCGTCAGATTATCCGCCTGCTCCTTCAGCGCTTCCCCGTCTGTCTCCTCTTTAAAGGAGTCCGTCAGATCCGCGTCAATACGCTGGAAACGGATTTTCTCGTTTTTCTGCTCCAGTCTGGAGATAAAAGCAGAGTCGATATTATGGGTAAGCAGCACTGCATCCATGCCCTGATCACGGAACATCCGAATATACTGTGACTGCTGCTGGGCATCCGTCACGTAATAGATAATCTTCTTTTCCGGTTCTTTCTTCTCTTCCGCAGCGGCCTCTTTCTTCTCTTCTGCAGCAGCCTCTTTCTCTCCTTCCTGACTGTCCTCTTCGCTCTTTTCTTCTGCAGGCTCCTCTGTCTTTAAACATTCCGGCAGGGTCAGATATTTGTCGTCCAGATTTTTGAAGAGGATATAGTCGTTCATCTTCTCCTCAAACTTGTCGTCCTTCAGACATCCAAACTTGATAAAGGGAGAAATGTCGTCCCAATATTTCTCATAGGTCTCTTTGTCCGTCTTGCACATACCGGAGAGCTTGTCCGCCACCTTTTTGGTGATGTAATCGGAGATCTTCTTTACAAAGCCGTCGTTCTGGAGCGCGCTTCTGGATACATTCAGGGGCAGATCCGGACAGTCGATGACGCCCTTTAACAGCATCAAAAATTCCGGGATTACCTCTTTGATATTATCCGCAATAAATACCTGATTGTTGTACAGCTTGATGGTGCCCTCCAGGCTGTCATACTCTGTATTGATCTTGGGGAAATACAGGATCCCCTTCAGGTTGAAGGGATAATCCATGTTCAGATGGATCCAGAACAGGGGTTCCTTGAAGTCCATAAATACCTTTCTGTAAAACTCCTTGTATTCCTCCTCTGTACAGTCATTGGGATGCTTCGCCCATAAGGGATGGATATCATTGATGGGAACCGGGCGTTTTACGATCTTTAGCTTTTCCTTTGCGGGAGAAACCTCTACAATCTCCTTCTCGCCATTTTCGTTTTCCTTTTCTTCTGTTTTCGCCTCTTCCACAATGGTCTCCACCACCGTGTCCGTATCCAACTTGTCCTCCGGGTCAATGGTTTCATACTCCGGCTCCGCGTTCTCCCTGTTCAGGAAAATCTCAACAGGCATGAAGGAACAGTATTTTTCCAGCACTTCCCGCACCCGGTATTCGTTGCTGTATTCCGCGCACTCGTCGCTCAGGAACAAGGTAACCTTTGTGCCTACCGTGTCCTTATCTCCCTCCGTCATGGAATACTCTGTGCCGCCGTCACATTCCCAGTGTACGGGTACGGCGTCTTTCTGGTAAGAAAGGGTATCAATGTGTACTTCCTCTGCTACCATGAAGGCGGAATAAAAGCCCAGGCCAAAATGTCCGATGATCTGATCTTCATTTGTCTTGTCTTTGTATTTCTCCAAAAAATCCGTTGCGCCGGAAAAGGCGATCTGGGTAATATACTCCTCCACCTCGTCCGCCGTCATTCCGATTCCGTTATCGGTGAAAGACAGCGTCTTCTTCTCGGGATCCACCGTTACCTGCACCTTAAATTTATGATCCTCCGGCAGTGGATACTCGCCCATCACCTCCAGCTTTTTCAGTTTTGTAATGGCGTCACAACCGTTTGAGATCAGTTCCCGCACAAAAATATCCTGATCGCTGTACAGCCATTTCTTAATAATCGGAAAAATGTTTTCACTGTTAATTGATAAATTTCCCTGTTTATTTTCCATAGTTATCACTCCTTTATGCCCTATCATAATACGGCTTTCTGGAAAAGTCAAGAAAAAATTAGCACTCTTTTTTATCGAGTGCTAACAATTTCATTCCATGGAATCTAATAATTTTTGTAGTTCTTTTAACACACCGTCATTTGTGTTGGTGTCCGCAACATATTTTGCAGCTTTTTTTACCTCTTCCCGGGCATTTCCAATGGCGTAACTCTCTCCTGCTGCCGCCAGCATACCAAGATCATTACAGTTATCTCCAAAAGCCATGGTCTCCTCCCGGTCCACGCGGAGCATCCGCTGCAGCATTTTTACCGCAATCCCTTTATCTGCCCGGTAGTCCATAAAGTCGATCCACACATCGCCCGCTACCACCGACTTGAATTTGTCCTTCCAGCGCCCGATCACTTCCTCCGCGATTCCTTCCACGCCGCTCCTCTTGTATATGGATACCTTATTGATCTGAACATCCTTAGCCAGCACATCATCTACGATCTTTAAGTCGTTGCGGTAGCCGTTTTCCAGCCAGTCGATAAACTGCCGGTCCTTTGTCTCCACATACATATAAGAGAATGCCGCCACTGTCAGTTCACAGCCCTCCATGGTACGGATCTCCCGGATCAGCTTTTCCGCCTGCTCATGGTTCATGATCACCTGCTGCATGGGGGTGTTGCCCTGCAGTACATAAGAACCATTTTCTGCGATAAAGATCATATCGTTCATAATGGGTTCAAAAAGCCTGCGCATGCTGGAATACTGCCTCCCGCTTGCCGCAGCGAACCGGACTCCTTTTTTCTTCAGCGCCGCGATCACTTCGTATAGCCGGGGATTCAGCTGGTTTGTCCCCTCTGGCAGCAAGGTGCCGTCAATATCCGTCACAACCAGTTTGATCATTGTGTGCCTCCATTTCTGTCTGTTTTCACATTTCTGTGTTCCTGAAATCTACTGTCTTTCTCAAACGATCTTCTTTTCCGGCCATATAGGGCACAGAAAAATCCCCCGCTTTCTACATTCCTGATACAATCTCGCCACCGGAAGCCCTACTACATTATTATAGTCTCCCTCCAGCTGCTTTATAAACACCGCGAACACTCCCTGAATACCATAAGCCCCGGCTTTGTCCATAGGCTCCTTTGTGGCAACATAGGCCTGTATCTCCTCATCCGACATGGGAAACATGGTAACCTTTGTCTGTTCATAAAAGGAAAACTCCATCGGGTTTTCCCCTTTTGCGATCACCGTAACGCCCGTGTATACCGTGTGGGTATTTCCCTGCAGCATTCCGATCATTCTGCAGGCCTCCTCCTCGTCAGCCGGTTTCCCTAAGATCCTGTGATCCAGCGCCACGACGGTGTCTGCGCCGATCACAACTGCCGGAGCCTCCGTCCTGTCCGCCACTTCCTTCGCTTTCTGTCTGGAAAGCTCTGTTACCACTTCCCATGGAGTTTCTTTTGTGATCAGCTCCTCACCCTGAGCCGGAAATATGGTGAAGGAAACGCCGATCTGTTCCAACAGCTCCTTGCGCCGGGGTGATGCTGATGCCAACACAACAGGGATCATCTTTTCTTTCCTCTCTTTAAAAACAGGCTGCCGCCCATGGGTCTGACAGATCCATTTTGCGGCAGCCTTTGTTATACTTTACATTTTACTTATTGAACTGATCTTCCAACAGTGAACAAACGCTTATTTTTCCACAGGGAATTTGTCGATCAGCTTTACTACCTTCTGGAGGATCAACAATGCGTCGTCTGCTGTCACCTCGGTATCCTTGTTCACATTTGCAGCCTTCGTCTGTTTTTCATTCAGCTTCGTCAGCTTTACAACTGCCTGCAGCGTCAGCAGCGCGTCATCTGCCGTCACACCGTTCTTCCCGTCCACATCGCCATAGCTCACCGGCTCTTCAGAAGGCTCCGGGTTTTTGCTGGGCTCAGGAGACTCTACAGGATCAGGTCCTTTGGAAGGCTCCACGGAAGGTTCTACTGAAGGTTCCACGGAAGGCTCCACAGAAGGCTCCACAGAAGGCTCTACTGAAGGAGTTGGATTGGGATTTACGCCTTGCTTTACAGCGATCCGGGCCTGCCCGAATACTTTGGAATCCTGGGCAGAGGCACAGGTAATCCGCACTGCAGTGGCTTTTGCCAGCGGCGTCAGCACGCCGTTCTCATCTACCTGAAGGGCATTTTCATTGCTGGAACTCCAAACAACATCGGCTTCCGCTTCTTCCGGCGTCACCTTTGCAACCAGCTGATACACCTCAGCAGGCGTATTCTCATCGCCCAGATAAATTTCCTTTGGCGCATTCAGGATCTCAATGGACTCGATCGGCGGTCTGACCACAGATACTTCGATGTCCCTGGAAACATCGGGATAAGCTGCAGAAGAAACCGTGATCGTTGCCTTCCCGGTATTTTTCGGAACTACAAGCCCGGAATCCTTAACCTCTACTACAGAGTCGTCTGAGGATTTCCAGATCAGTTCTGTATTACTTGCGTTGGAAGGGATCACGTCAACGCTAAGCTGACGGAGGGTACCCAGTTTTACTTCATATTCACCTGCATCCACTCTTACATTCAGATCCGTAACCGGCGTTACAACACCGGACTGTGCCACGGTCTGCGTATCCACATCGCTGCCGTACTCTGTTTTCAGCCAGAAGTCGGCATCCCGGTTCAGCGTATAAGCACCTGAATAAGTGTCAATGGTTTCCTCCACATCTGCAAGGGGAAGTACCTGATATTCATAGGTCAGATCTTTATCGTAGGTAAATTCAAAGGGTATATAATTTCCATTTTCATCTGTGGGTTCTTTCTCTCTTGTATATTTCTCTACATCCTTAATATGAGAGAACCAATAGAAATTGCCGATGGATTTTTTATTGTTGTTCCATACATAATTTTTATCACCGATAAAGAGATTTTCACCGTTTTTGTCCCAACTGCTGCCTGTGTACTCCTGATTTCCCACGATCGTCTTAGAATTCACTGCCAGCGCGTGATTCTCTGCGCCTGCAAAGGATATATTCCAATGGGGATTGATGTTCGCCGTATTTACGGTGTTGATTTCTTCTGTATGGATCACATTGGGCATTTCCTTAAACAAACAGGTATCCATACCTACAGAAGCGCCGTCTCTTGCGCTGGCGCCGGTAGCGTTGTAGCTTTCGCCCATTTCATTGGCAATGGCCTTATGGCTGGAATTGTCCACATAGCAGTTGATATAGTGCATGGTTCCCTGACGCAGCAGCGGGAATCTCTGCACAATATTATAAACCTTGTTATAAGCCATCGTCAGATGCAGTCTCTGGTTTCCGTCCTCAAGACTCGCACCGTCCTTAAAATCTTTCTCGCCGGAGCCGTTTAAGTTAAACTTATTATGATATGCCTCGTAGGCCATGATCTTGCCGATATCGCCGTTTACTTTCTTTTTCAGGCTTTTGAAATAACTGCTGTCATCCAGCTTGCCCATCTCATCCAGCACATCCATATAGGTAATGCTTTTATAGATCATGCCGTTCTTATCCGGCGTCTCATCTGCTTCCAGGCTGTATACGTTCCAGGAACTGGTCACATTGGACGCGCCGTTCTCGGAATCCATATTGCCGTCATAACCCAGCGTGAAAGTACAGTGATCGATCCAGGCGCCCTTCACACCGTTGAGCTTCATCAGCGTCCAGCCGGCGGACTTTGTGTCGCCGCCCTTCTCGTCATTATACATCCACATCTCATCCAGCTTCAGGTTACGGATCACGATGTCAGAGCTGCTGCCCTGCAGCTTCCACTCCGCATGCTTTATCGTGTTTCCGGCTTTTGAAAAAATAGTCAGACCTTTGGTGTTGGAAATGGTCAGCTGGGAAACATTCGTCTCCACAATAGAGGGATTGGTAATCATAGCAGCTCTCATATCCCAGCCATATTTTTCAGCAGGGCCGATTTTCTGCTCCTCCTCCGAAAGGGCATCCCATCCAAGATCCAGATCGGCGGCAATCTCGATCACGTCCACTTCGTCCGTTCTCGCCGCCACCAGCGCCTTGAGGAATTCTTCCTCGGTTTTGACCACACGGTACTTGTCCGTTCCGATGGCATCGGTCCTGTCATTGACATTTCCTTTTGCGAAACCGGTCACGGAAAAGAAACTGGAATCAAATTCCTTCATCTCGCTCTTGGTACCGGGAAGTTCTTTATACTCTCCTACTCTCTCAAATTTATCTGCAGGTTCCTCTGCAGCTGTACTGAAAGAGGCCAGCTGGATCCCGCCTGCCGCCAGTACCGCAGCAAGGGAAAACGCCAGTACCCGTTTTACAATAGGGTGTTTCATACATATCCTCCTTTATACAATATACTTAAACTACACCTACAGATTCAGTATATCATAAACCGATAATTTGTACAAGAAAAAAAGAGCCTTCAAAGACTCTTTTCCGGATAATCCCAAAGCTGCCTAGCGGACTTGAACCGCCGACCTCATCCTTACCAAGGATGCGCTCTACCTACTGAGCTAAGGCAGCATTTTTATTGTAACGCTGATGATTCTGAAAACATCTTTTGTATCGTACCACACTTCTTTTAGAAACGCAAGCAAAATTTATGGTAAATCTTCCTTTTTTTTGCCTCTGGCTTTCAGGTTTGTGTCCATGTTCCACAGCCTGCCGATTTTCTGTTTGCATCTCTGGATCGCGTTGTCCGCTGATTTCGGCGTCATGGAAAGCTCTTCGGCAATCTCCCTGTAATTTTTCCCGTTGATCAGAAGCGCCAGCACCTTTGCCTCCATATCGCTTAAAAATTCTCTGGACTGTTCCTGAAAATCCTTCAGAAATTCACTGTCGATCACTGCCTGCTCCGGATCAAACCCTTTCCGATCCTCCAGACGATCAATCAGGTTTTCCTTCTGTTCCGGGTCAAATGCCGGATCCTTTTCCTCCGCGGAAAGGGATATATAAGTATTCAGAGGCATATTTTTCTTGCTGTGGTATTTATTGATGGCCGTGAACATCTCTCTTTTGATGCAGAGAACCGCGAAAGAATAAAAACTGCTGTTCCTGTCCGGCTGGTAATCCCGCACGGCTTTAAAGAGTCCGATCATTCCCTCCTGCACCAGATCCTCCTTGTCGGCGCCGATGAGATAATACCGATCCGCTAATGCCCGCACGGTTCCCTTATATTTATCCATCAGATAATCCGAGACCTGTACTGCGCCCTGCCGCATCTGCTGGATCAACGCTTCATCTGTTTTTCCCTTGAACTGCTCTAAGCCCATACCTTTCCTTATCCTCTCTGCCGGACGATCTCATAGGCAAGGATGCCGGCGGCCACAGAAGCGTTCAGGGAATCAATATCCCCCTTCATGGGAATGGCGGCGGTGAAATCGCAATGCTCCCGCACCAGCCGGCTGACGCCTTCCCCTTCGCTTCCGATCACAAGCCCGATGGGGCCTTTCAGATTCAGATCATACATCCGCTGTCCGTCCATAGCCGCACAGACAAACCAAATGCCCTTCTTTTTCAGCTCTTCCATAACGGCTGTCATGTTTGTCACCTTTGCCACCGGCGTGTAATTCAGAGCGCCGGCGCTGGTTCTGGCCACGACTGCCGTAAGTCCCACTGCCCGGTGTTTCGGTATGATCACCCCGTGGGCCCCTGCAAGATTTGCCGTCCGGATGATCGCTCCCAGATTATGAGGATCTTCAATCCCGTCCAGCAAGATCAAAAACGGATCTTCTCCCTTTTTTTTCGCGTTTTCCAGCAGATCCTCCACCTGTGCATAAGGGTAAGCCGCCGCAGAGGCAATCACCCCCTGATGTCTGCCGCTCTCGGATAACTGATCCAGCCGTTCTCTGGGCACAAACCGGATCAGCGTCCCCTGCTTTTTGGCCTCCCGAATAATAGAGCGGACAGGGCCGTCCTGACAGCCTTCCAGCACATACAGCCTGTCCACCGTTTTTCCGGACCGGAACGCTTCCAGCACCGGGTTCCTGCCCTCTATTTTCAATTCTTCCGGTTCCCCGTAATTACTCATTTTTCAAAATCCTTTCACTTTGCCCCTTCACCGCCGGATGTTAAAAACGCGTTCAGTCCCGCCGCTGTAACCTGAAGCAGCCGCTCGTAATCTCCTTTCAGATACAGATATCCCAAAAGCGCCTCAAAACCGGTAGCCTGCTTGTAGTCCGACATGGAAGCATGCTTTGCCATGGTAGCCATTTTCGCATTTCTGCCCCGGCGGTATACCTGCTCTTCTTCCTCAGACAGAATGGGCTGCAGCGCTCTTGCCATCATTGCCTGCGCCTCTGCCCTGACAAACCCTGTTGTCTTTTTGTGCAGGGCATGATTGCTTGTGTTGGCTTCTTTTACCACCATTGTCCGGATCAGCAGATCATAGATCCCGTCTCCTACAAACGCCAGTGTCAGCGGCGAATAGGTGCGCAGATCCAGTTCTTTTGTATCCAGCTTTTCCCTGAACGTCTCCGCCAGCTTTTCCAGTTCCTCCACGGAGCCGGTTCTCATACTCTCTTCCATTTTACCCCTTCCCGGGTATCCTCCAGAACGATCCCCTGCGCCAGCAGCTGATCACGGATCTCGTCCGCCCGGGCAAAATTTTTCTCCTTGCGGGCTGCCTGACGCTCAGCGATCAACGCCTCGATCTCTTTGTCCAGTCCCCGTTCCTTCTTCTCCGTGATAATCCCCATGATATCGCACATCAGCGCCAGCCGCTTTTCCAGCTCCGCTAAAAATGCCTTCGTCTGCTCCGCCTTCCCGTTGCTGTTAATAAATTTCACAAGCTCAAAGATGGCGGCAACCCCATCCGCCGTGTTGAAATCATCCTCCATGGCAGCTTCAAACTTTTTGACAAATCCTTCCGCTTCCTCCAGAAGCGTCCGCTCCTGCTCCGTGATCTGTCCTTCCGCCGCAGAGGCGGTCAGCTCCCTCAGCCGCTCCGCCGCCGTTACAATCCGCTCCAGCCCATGCCTGGAGGCTTCCATCAGGTCGGCGCTGAAATTCAGGGGACTTCTGTAATGGGCGCTGAGCATAAAAAACCGCAGTACCTGCAGATCATATTTTTCGCTGATGTCCCGGACAGTAAAGAAGTTGCCCAGAGATTTCGACATCTTCCGATTGTCAATGTTCAAAAAGCCGTTGTGCATCCAGTATTTTGCAAAGGGCTTCCCGTTCGCCGCCTCGCTCTGCGCGATCTCGTTTTCGTGGTGCGGGAAAATCAGATCCTCGCCGCCGGCATGAATATCGATCTCGTCCCCGAGATATTTCTTTGCCATCACGGAACATTCGATATGCCAGCCGGGACGGCCCTGACACCAGGGAGATTCCCAGTAGGGCTCCCCTTCCTTCTTCGGCTTCCATAACACAAAATCCAGCGCGTCCTCCTTCTGCTCCTCCACGGCGATCCGCTTGCCTGCTTCCAGATCGTCGATATTCTTTTTGGACAATTTTCCATACTCGGTGAATTTCCGGGTGCGGTAATACACGGTGCCGTCCTCCACCACGTAAGCATACCCTTTATCGATCAACGTCCGGATCATTTTGATCATGCCGTCGATCTCCTGAGTGGCAAGGGGGTGGGTAGTCGCCGGCTTCACATTCATGCCCTCCATATCCTTCTTGCACTCCGCAATATATTTCTCTGAGATCTCCGATGCGGACACCCCTTCGGCAATGGCTTTCGCAATGATCTTGTCATCCACATCCGTGAAATTGGACACGTAATTCACATCATATCCCTTATATTCCATGTACCGGCGCACCGTATCAAAAATGATCATGGGCCTTGCATTGCCGATATGGATCAGATTGTACACTGTCGGTCCGCAGACGTACATGCTGACCTTTCCCTCCTGTACGGGAACAAATTCTTCTTTCGTTCTTGATAATGTATTATAGATCTTCATTGTATCCTCCATTCCAGCACATTTATGCGCTGTTTTTGCATGCTTTCAGTTTATGTAATTTTCACCGTTTTGTCAACATCTCCCAAAAGCTGTCCTAAGCAACGGTGCGGCTCCTCTCCTGCCGCCTTCATACAACCTCATTCAAAAAAATACGGGAAAACAATAGCCCGGTCAGTTCCCGGATGCTCAGCTCCACACAATCCTCTGTTTCCTCTTCCGCAGGACGGAGACGGTTTCCCTCCGGAGAGACCGTCAAAAAAAACAGCCCGTTATTTTCCGCAAGGATCGGATCATGCACCCGGATCTGCTGCTGAAAGTTCTCCTTTGCAGGCAGGCAGCGTATACATTCCTCCAGAGACACAATGCGGATCATAAGTTTCAGTTTTTCGTAAGTATGCTCCCGTTCCGGCCCGCATCCGGTTATTTCGGCATTCTCCAGCAGATCCGCCCCGAAGGAGTCCGACGCCCATTTTCTGACAGCGCCGAGAATTTCTTCCTCTCTTTCCGGATGACAGACGGGCTCCCGGATCTCCAGCCCGCCTTCCAGTGTATAAAGAAACAGGCCCTTCATTTCCGCGTTTTCATAAACGCCCATGATCTGCCCGCCTTCGCTGGCAAGCTCTTTGGAAAGGACGCAGAAATACTCCGCCGAACGCAGGGCAAACAGGCTATACCGTTTTTCCAGCTGCCCGTTGACCCACGCTGCCGCCCCTTCATATTCGTTGGATAAAACCGGTCGCACTTCGAATTCCGTCTTACGAAAGACCCCGATTCCGGATGCCTTACATGCAAGGCAGGCTCCCACGCTCACAAAATCAAACGGCGTATAGTAGGCCTCGACGGCAGGATTTAAAAACACAAACGGGACACGCCGCTTCATTCGCTCTTTCAGCCCGCTGTGCATCAGCCTCGCCATCAGTCCTTTTCTCCGCATATCTGCCCTTGTGGCAACCGCCACCAGAAAATCCGCCGTCCTTTCTTTTCCATAAAGAAAAACATTCACCGGATTCCAATGGATCATGGCACAGATCCGGCTCTTTTCATCCCGGATCACAAGGATCTCATTGTTCCGGCCTTTTCCGGCATAATAAGCGTCCAGAAAGGCTTTGCCGTCTTCCGGGAACACCTCCTCCCACAGGGAGCGGGACTCTTCATGACAGCCGGAAGGCAGCCCCTTTGGCTGCCCCCACTCATGGTTTTCCTCTGTATGCGTATTTTGATTCTGATCCATCATTCCGTGTCTCATTCCGTCCTCCGTTCCAGAGCGTTCTCTTCCCCGGATCATTCCGCCTCTTTCGGGCATCCCGCACAGCCGGCGCAGCACCGCTCCTGCATGTCCGGCGCAAATACAGGGGAGATCGCGCATATTGCCTGCGCGCTGATCCCTTCTCCGGCTCCGGTAAATCCCAGCCCTTCCTCTGTGGTCGCTTTTACGTTCACAAGACCGCCGTCTATTTTCAGGGCCGCGGCAATATTCTCCTGCATCTGGCCGATATACGGGCGCAGCTTTGGTCTTTGGGCGATCACAGTAACGTCGATATTTTCAATATAATATCCCGCCTGCTCCAGCAGATCTCCTACATGCGCAAGCAGCTTCATGCTGGATATCCCCCTGTATTTTTCTTCTGTGTCAGGAAAATGCAGCCCGATATCTCCCAGGCCTGCCGCTCCCAAAAGGGCGTCCATCACTGCGTGAAGAAGTACGTCCGCGTCAGAGTGCCCCAGCAGCCCTTTTTCATAAGGAATTTCCACACCGCCTAAAATCAGCGCCCTGTTTTCCACAAGCCTGTGTACATCATAGCCCGTACCTACTCTCATTTTCATCTCCATTCCGGAGCGTTTACGCGACGAGGCGATGATAAAATCGCGCATACGATTTTCATCTGCCATCCAGGCAATTTGTGACGCTCCACCACAAATTGCCGTGTGAAAAATAAGATATCAAGCCTATTTTTCACAGGAACCTCCGTTTCTAAATTCAGGCCCTCACACTCTCCTGCTGCAGGAAATCAAAGTATATCTCTGATCGCCGGTGTTGACACACACTTCATATATATACTCTTTGTCCATCCCATAACGATTTTGCGTATCTACATGAACCTCAACATAATAGGTATCGTTTCGCAGTTCCTGCACATAGCTTTTCTCATATTTCGGAAAGGAAACCGGCGCATCCTTTAAATCTTGTTTTACGATGTTTATGGCAAAAGCATAAACACGTTCTTCCGTTGACGTTCCCGCCAGTCCACGCCCTTTCACCAGATAAATCCCCGCCGCGATCAGGACAGCCAGCAAAACAGCCAAACCTGCACACAAATATTTCCGATTCTTTTTTAACATCCCTGTTTCGCTTTCTATACTGAGAATTGATTCTACCGTTTTTTCGGTAATTCCCAGCATTTCTTTTTGTCAATTATAATATGTCACATATTTTTTGATTTTTCAATTCTGTTTTCTCATATTTTTGAGATTATTTTTCTCTGCCCTTATTTTTTCTGCAAATTTGACCGCTGCGGAAACAAAATCCACTGCTCTATCAGACATACTATAGATAGATAATAAAAGAAAAAATCCCGATTTTCGGGATTTTTTCAGTAGGGCTGATGTTACCAAACCCGAACATGGGATCGTCTTTCACTGCATTCTCCGCCAGTTCCAGCGTGATTTTGCAATGCTCCCCGGTATAATTAAGCAACAAAACAAGTTTATCATCGTCATATAAATAAACTGCATTCAAAAATGTGTCCACAAGGAAATTCCGATATGATTCTTCATTCACGTCTCCGTGCCTAAATCGCTCTAAAAAATAGACGACCTGATCTTTATCCAGTTTTACTTCACTTAACAGTTCCTTCGAAATTCCCTTTTCAATATTTTCCCGTTCCGCTTCCAGTTCCACAAGTCTGGTCTTTGTGCTTGGAGTGATAATTCCTGCTTCTATAGCTGCAAGCATGTTTTGGATAGCCTTTTCATTTTTTCTTTTCTTTGCTTCGAGCCCCTTTAGCGCGCCGTCGTCCTTCGTTCGCTCTTGGTATTCCACGCATTTTTCCGCAACTTCATTGATGAAATCGTCCAAAAGGATCAGCTTCACAAGTTCATTTATTACAAGTTCTTCTATCCACTCTTTTTTAACATTCTCTTTCTTACAATGGTGTGCTCTCCTCCCATTGCATTTGTAATAATAATACACTTTCCCCCAGCGGCTTGTTCCGCTGTCTCCTGTCATGGATTCTCCGCAATGACCGCAAAACAGTTTTGATGTCAGCAGATAAGACACTTTTCTTTTTGCCGCCGGCGCCCGACGGTGTCCGTCAAGCATTCTCTGACACTTATTAAATAATTCTTTATCAACTATTGCAGGTATCTCCCCTTCTGCGCGTATATTTTGATACTCATATATGCCGATATATTTTTCATTTCTTAAAATTCGGCGTAAGCTGTTTTTGTTGAATAAACCGCCTCTGGTTGTTCTATAGCCTTCGTCGTTTAGCCTGGTGTATATGTCTTTTGCGGGCTCTCCGTTTGCATATTCTTCAAAGATCCTGCGCACTATCGGAGCAGTGGCCAGATCCAGCTCAAACCTTCCGTTTATGCCTTTTTTTAGTCCAAACGCCGTTTGCCCCAATACTTTGTATTCCAGTGCATTTTCATAGAGACCTCGTTTTATATTCTGGCTGAGGTTTTCACTGTAGTATTCCGCATAGCCTTCCATTACCGATTCCAGTATGATACCTTCAGGGCCGTCCGGAATCGATTCTTTTGCATAAAAAACTCTGACGTTATTCTTTTTCAGCTTGTACTTATACATTGCGGAGTCGTATCTGTTTCTGGCGAAGCGGTCTATTTTCCAGCAAATTACAGCATTAAATAATCCGCGTTCACAGTCCCGGAGCATCCGCTGAAACTCCGGCCTTTTATCTGTTTTCCCGGAAATTGCTCTGTCTGCGTACTCTCCCACAACGGTAAAACCGTTTCTTTTTGCAAAATCGCGACATTCCCGAAGCTGGCCTTCTATGCTTTCTTCTCTTTGTCCGCTGCTGGAATACCTAGCATATATCACTGCCGGAATAAGATTTTCCATAAATGCTCCTCCGATCTATAGTAAAAAAACAAGGGAACATATTATAAAAATCTATTGTTTATAACTTCTTCCCCCTTCGACTCTTTTTGCCCCATCCATTTGGATATCAATAGCTGCATTTAAAAAGCCTGTCTCCTTATCATATTTTACGCAGCGCTCCAGTAGATAAAATATATATTCCGATCTTGGGAGCTTGCGCCCTGCGGTCCAGTCTTCCAATGTCCGGAGCGGAATCTTGTATAACCTAGAAAACGCTGCTTTGGTAAGTCCGGAATACGCTAAAATTTCATTGATAGTCATCATCTCTCTTCTCCGTGATTATTTATTTTATGTATATAAAGTACCACGCTTGGTGTGGTATGTCAAGAGAAAAACGTAAAAAATATTTTTTACATAAAAAGAGCCCGCCATTGCAGCGGGCCCACACATCATTATGTTATCCATATCTTTTTATGCGATTAACGATTTAAGGACGTCATGACCGGCAATGCCGTCCACCTTAAGTCCGTGATCCTTTTGGTATTGTTTCACCGCAGATTCCAGCCCGGATCCAAATTTGCCGGGATTCTCCAAGCCTTTAGGGTCGTATCCTTTAAGCATCAAAAGTATTTCAACTGCTGTCACCATGTACTGGGTTTCTCCTTTTTTTACATAATGTTTTCCCAATGCTTTTTCTGATTTGTTTCCCCAGATGCCGTCTACCTCCAGCCCAGCGCGATAATCAGAGTTTAGCGCCTGCTGCAGCACCTTGACGCCTGCAACCTTTGTTTTTGGTCCTCTGATGCCGTCTGCGTCGATACCGGCATTGGAAAAATTATTTGCGTGGATCTGCCCGTCTCTGACAATGGTGTTGACGCCAGACGCAGGTTTCGGAGCCGACCCTGTGGAAGAAGCCTGGCTGATTGCTTTTGCACCATTTGATAAGACTACCACGATATGACCCTTGGTGCGGGTAACTAAGATATCTCCACGCACCAGAAAAACGCTGGACTTGCAGTGCGCATCATCTTTATATACCGTACAAACACCTTTTTTAACATATGGAGCAACCGCACTGATAAAATTACCCGTTGTAAAGTCGCCGGCGCTAATACCGGCATAGTTAAGGCAGATCTGCACGAGCTTGCTGCAGTCCACCTCCACTTTTTTACCAACTTTAGACAAATCAAAGTTATATGCGGCCGCTGTCTCTCTGGCTGTCTCCCTGTGATCCTGACAATATCCAATATTATTATTTGCACAGGCGTATTCCATGTCCTTCGCGATCTTTTCGCGGACGGCTGCCTCGCTAAAATGTGCTACGTACCAGCCTTTACTATGTAAGTACCAATTTTGGGTCGCTACTTCTCCGCCCGTCTGATCTCCGGCTTTCCCGCCGCTTACTGTCCCGTATTCATTTATACGGGCGCTTCCGATTTTTACTGCCATATCGTATCCCTCCTACTGCTTTTTAGCCAGATTCAGCGCATACACTGCCGATTCGATCAGCGCGTTTAACTGCTCTTCAGATATGGAGAGGTTCTTCTCCGCCAGCTGGTGCCGTAAAAATTCCGTTACGATCGCTTTCTTTTCGGCGCCGGTTCCCTGTCCCGTGATCGTCTGCTCCGCATACTGTACTGCTGCCGTCACGATATCCATAAGCACCTGATTTTTTGCGATGTCGGTATTTTCCCTGATCCAGGGGATGGCGTATCTTGCCACCGACAGCACCGCGATAAAGACTGCTAATCTTAAAATCATAAAAATTACATCACTCATTGCTTTCCTCCTTTTCTTCCGATTCTCCGGACTGTTCTTCTCTCTCTTCTGTTTCCCATTGATGCTCTCGCTTCCGGTCCTTGTTTGTCCTGATCCAGCCACAGATCCCGCATTCCCCGATCGTCGCCGCTATAACGGCGCAGGCGTACGTCTCCGGAATCATACCCTGCTCCCGGAAGATGCACAGCATCTGCCAGTTAAACCATACAAAAAACACGCCGACAATGATCAGGACAATATTAAGGGTCCCTATCCTGCCAAACCAAGACTTTAGTTTTTTCAGCGGGTGGCGCTCTTTGATACCTTTTTTCATACACTTTCCGTCCCCCTACATTCCGATCTGTTTAAACAAATATCCGAGCACAATGCCGATCACCGCCGTAACCACATAACTGACGGCTTTCCGCCACTTTTCACCGTCCCTGTTTTCCAGCGTTTCCAGTCGTGTGCCCTGTTTTTCCTGCTCCTTGACCATACTCTCCATACTTGTTGCCAGCCTCTGCACTGAGAGGGCAAGATCTCCGATCTGCCTCACGTTTTCTTCCAAGATGCTGATCCTTTGATTCTGCCGGTTGTTCTCATCCTCGATCCGTCTGCAAAATTCGTTGTGTTCTTCTCTTGATATTCCATCGTCCATTTTTTCCGCCCTCCTTACGCCGGAAGCAAACTCAAAAGCTGCTTTATCTGGTCCTGCAAGGCATTGATTTGATTCTGCATGGAATCCAGTAACGCTTGTTGCTGCTTAACTGTTTCTTGCAATTCTTTGATTTCTTTGTCGTGCGTCTGCAATACGGAGATCTCGTCGGCATGTAACTCCCCGTACCGTATGTACCCTTGCCCATCTACATCAACAACATAAGCGGCAAAATCTTTCGCGTCAATTCCGAGGTCGTCTATCATTGTCTTTAAGTCTTGTACAATAAGCCCTCTGTGCGTCCTGCCGCTTGTGCCGTCGTTATACTTGTAAGTCTTTGGTTTTAACGCAAGGATGATCTGCCGCGCCTGATCTGGATCAATTTGAGCAATATCGTGCTTTGCGTTTTCGTCAGAGGATATCGTAGGGTTAGAAGCAAGGGTTGTTGTTCCACCAACTGCAAAATCCGCCCAAATTTTAAAACTGTACCTTCTCAACAGTTGCAAACGATACTTAGACATATCGTTATAGGTTATTGTTTGCCCGCCGAGACTAACGGTCGCACCAGATGTAAGTTTAGTAAAGAAAACCAGCGCCAAATTCGTCTGCCTTACCATAGGCCGGCCGGTATTTGTGTTAGATGAGTCGGCAAATCCTACAAATCCAATGTCTGCGCCATTGCCCGCACCAGCCATTACCACTCCGTTATAAGGGCATATAGACTCACCCGATATTTGCCCAACCATTCCTTGAGGATAGTAATTTCCGCTGATATTCTCAAAGTAAGAAATATTACCATCAAGCATATCGGCATAATAACCATTTACTTCTTTGCTTTTTATTGAACCAGAAACAGTCACTTCTCCATTTTCATCTATGTAAAAAGTAACCTGATTCGATCTATCAGTAACTTTTATTTTTTTTGCATCTATTAAATCTCCCTTCAATGTCCCGCTGTTGATATAAGACGCATTGATGTATATATGGCCATTAAAAAAAGCAAAAACTTCTTCTTCGCCGTTATTTGTGAGCAAATTAAAGATATCTTCCTGTGTCAACGCTTCCTGATCAAACAAGATAGGGACTGTCTCAGAATCAAGCAACTGGTTTAGGCTGGCATCTGCGTACAAATCAAACCGTAAAAATTGCATGCCTTCCATAGATTTGTCCAATTTAAATGTTTTTCTGGTAGTTTGAGATACAGATCCACTTTGCGTCCATGTCGAGCCATCCTCAGAAAAACTCACTACATGATATCCAAGAAAAACTTCAGGGCTTTTTCCACTTGTTTGTTGCATAGAATAAGCGAATATCGTTTCCGGATTAAAAACGGCGCTGCCGGCAATTTTAGAAGGAATGTACTTTACCACATTTGCACTTAGCGTTAAATAGTAATTTACTGCATCTGCTCCGTCCTTACCGGGTGCCCCATCCTTTCCGTTGCTTCCATTCGTCCCCTTGTACGCCACCGAATACGCAGTCGTGCTTGACCCATCCGAGTAATTAACCACTGTCTTTGTCCATAAATAATGACCCAGAGCAACACTCGGCACTGTCGTTTTCCATTCACCTGTCGGCATGGCCGTACCACTTGCGCCCTCTTGGTATGTGATAGAGGTTGATTTTATCGTGACTGACGTTCCGTCCGCACCTTTTGGTCCTTGCGCCCCTGTCGCCCCCTGAGGCCCAGTCGGTCCCTGCGGTCCGGTAGCCCCTGTTGCACCTTGCGCCCCCGTATTTCCATACACCGCAATCAGCGTTACCGTGGTTTTGTCAGCCACAGAAGAATCCGTGAAGTCAATGACCTCTTTCTGCCAGAGATATTTGTTGGTCGCTGATAATGTCGGTATGGTCGTGCTTGTGATATTGTTCGCATTCGGTGCAGTCTGATTTTGCGTTGTGGCATAATAGTAAGTTATGCTATTAATCCCGTTGCCTGTCGCTCCTTTATCGCCCTTGTCGCCTTTAGCGCCCGTCTCTCCTTTAATTTTACTCCACGTATAACTCCCAACAGAGGTAGGGTCATCTTTGTTAAAATCGACGCACTGCCCGATGTAGTCGCCGACGGTTTCGCCAGAATTTGTCGTAAAGCTTTTACCGCCGTCATTACTGTACTTGATATGCAGGTAGGACGTTTGTCCGTTTGTGCCGTTTGTGCCCGGTATGCCCTGTGTACCCTGTGCCCCTTGCAAACCCTGAAAACGTGACCATGTGTATTTGTTCGGGTCAGTACTGTCCGTCTGCGTAAAGTCAACATAGGTTCCAATGTATTCAGACGGTGTTTCTGTCATCTGACTTGCGGCAGTCGGTTTGTCAACAGAGGAATACTTAATATGGAAATAACTGGTCTGTCCCGCATCTCCCTTAGGCCCCTGAGCACCGGTATCACCTTTCGGACCTGTCGCTCCCGTATTACCAAAAGCACCAATAATCCGCTTGTCAGTCCTAGCCGTGGTGTTGTCGGTATAGGTGATTAATTCGTAGTTCCACAGATACTTGTTCGTGGAGGTCATTGTCTGAACTGTTGTTTTAAATGCACTGTCATCCGGAGCCGTAGTACTATTCGTTGCGGCATAATACTCCGCAATGCTCTTAATGCCTTTTCCCGTTGCACCAGTGGCACCTGTTCCGCCAGTGGCACCAGTATTGCCGTACACACCTATAATGTGCGGCTCAACTGTGGTATTTGTGTTGTCTGTGTACTTGATGACCTCATAATTCCAGAGGTACTTGTTGGTGGTGGTCATAGACTGCGGAGTTGTCTGCCAACCGCTTGTATCAGTCGTGACACCGCTCCCTGATGATGTTGCAAGGTAATAGTTTGTGATGGATGAGATGCCCTTACCTGCCGTACCGTTTGACCCATTGCTACCGTTCCGACTGACCGCATACATCGTTGTAGTGGAGTTATCCGTGTAAGTTATAACAGTTTTTGTCCAAAGATACTGACCTGCGTTTGTAGATGGAACAGCTGATTTCCATTCTCCTGTTGGCGTAGTCGTGCCGGATGAAGAAGCCTGATAGGTTACGACTGTGGAAGATACACCTTTGCCAGCAGGACCTTGTGCTCCTGTAGCTCCAGTAGGCCCAGTAGGCCCGGGGATTCCTTGGTCTCCTTTATCGCCTTGCAGACCTTGTAACCCTTGCGGGCCAGTATCACCTTTATCTCCTTTATACTTACTCCACTGATACGCCGTTTTCTCTGTCGGAGCTGTCGCAGAAGTGCCCGTATATACGCCAATATATATGGTCGCAGTAGTTGGCGTATCAGTGAACCCCTCTCCGTCCGCATTAGCCGAATAGCGAATATGCGTGTAAGAGTTTGTACCGTCTTTTCCGGCTGCACCTACTAAATCCTGCGGAGCAGGTGTCCATTCCGTCTCTGTCGGCGCACCTTTTTCCATTTTAAAACCGCAGGTCTGCACAACGCCGATATCAAAACCGCCGCCGCCAAGATATACACGCGATCCGTTCGTATTTGTTGCGCCGGCAGCTGTGGGGTCGTATGTAAACGTCCATGAGTACCGTTTCCATTCGCTTGTGGGTATAAAAGGTTCGCATCTTAGGTATTGGGTATATCCATAACTAAAAATAAATGAGGAGTTCCCGCTTATCTTTCTCGCGTAGCACGACATAGTATAAGTTGCGCCGCTTTCCATAGGTACAACTCCACCTTGATACCAGCTTAGACATCGGTTGGAATTAACTTTAACTTTAGTAGTCACTTGCGCTGCGTATTTTATCCCACTTATGGGTGGATCGCTCAATGTCACGAATGTGTAGTCAATTTTCCCAGCTTGGTCGGCATTTGAAAAATACCTGACATACGGCGCAGTCACTTTTGTGAGCGAATTTCTATCCGAATCAGGCAAAAGGTTAATCCCCTGCGTACCCTGTTCGCCTTTGGCACCAGCCTTTACCTTTGCCACGCTAAACCTCTTCGTGACGGTAAAAATGTTCAGGTAACTTGCAGTTATATCCACCCAACCGGTATCGGTTGACAGACCTGTGACCGTATAGGTAAGCGTTTCTTTGTTCCACGTTCCGGTTAGTCCGCTTGACGTTTGCTGTGAATATGTACACTGTGCAGATACATCACCGTGGCCGTAATAGACTGTTACCCTTGTCTTGCACTCAGGAAATGTGGCGTAACTGCCGTCCGTATTTACGGGTATACCCTGATAGTCATTGTCAAGGTTGATCTGCAGGGCTTTTGCTTTCTGCGCCTCGTCAAGAGCCGTTTGAGCAGCTTCCTTTGCCTCTTCTGCCGACTTTGTGGCTGTATCTGCCGCGTCCGCCGCGTCCTGTATAACCTTGCCGGCGGGCTTCCCGCCGATGATCATGGTGTCAGGGGAAATGACGACTTTATTTGTATCCTTATCAACAGAAAAAATGATGTTGCCGTCCTCATCTGTCACTTCGATCGCGCCTGATTTCAGATACCTGCAGTTGATCCCGATCGCATAGATCATGTCAAGGATCGCTTCGCCGGTAAATGTAAGGCCCCAAGGGTACGTTTTTCCTCCGTCTCTGGATTCTCCAATCCCTTCATCTGTCAGTTTTATAACCAGCATTGACCCGCCAAGCGTAGGTTTGTCGTGGAGATAGCGGATGACGGATCCGTCCGGCTGGGTTTCATCTGTACTATAGAGACCGCCGCCGTCTTGCATTGCCTTGGCGAGCTTCTCGACCGCTTTTTGTCTGCTGGACGATTCTTTTTCAACGATGCTTTTTGTCTGCTGAAGGATCTCTCTGGCGGCGTTTTTCTTTGTCTCTCCGATCTCTACGCTTGCAAAGCGTTCTTTCAGGACGTCGTACGTATATTTTGTGATTTTCTCTTTTACGGAGATTCCCAGCTTTTCCACGATGACGGTTACGGTGTCGCAGAGCGCCACCTTTTCCAGCGCCTCTATGTTTTTATAATCTTTCGTCCGCCACAGATTGGCAAAAGATGCTGTAATGCTGATCTTTGGCTCATCGATGCCGCTCTGCGCGTATTTTTCCGCTGCCGCTCTTAAAGCGTCTACGCTTATCGTCGCGCCGTCCTCAAATTCTCCGGACAGATCTACTGCTGCAAGCCTTTTTCTCGTGGAACTGTTTGCGTTTGGCGTTTTTACGGTCCCTTCCGGCAGCGTGACCGTAATTTCTTCCGACTGTTCCTGATCTCCGGACACAGTGTATTTTGCGTATGGATAGATTTCTGTCACAACCTCGGCGATATTCTTTTCCTGCACGGCGTCCAGCATATTCTTCCCGTACCTGATCTGTACTCCCCGATCCGCGCCTCTTGACTTGTACAGCTCCACCCTATAATTATTAAAACGATACTCTCCCCGGTACGTATCTAAAATGGATCCTTCTACTCCGCCAAGCGCCTTTCGCACGCTGACGATCTCACTGATCGATGTGCTGTTTCTTGTTTCGATGTCCGACCATCCGGTAAAACCGTGGGGTTCCAGAGCTTCCCCCAGCAACTGATTTAACGCCTCCTGGGCGTTTTTATTCTCAATACTTATCTTTTTTATGATATTGTCACATAATTCGTAGCTGATGTGCTCTGCATTCCACGTGACGCACCCCGTAACCGGCCTGCTGCTGCCGTATACGCGGAATAATTGTTCTTCATCCGTGTCGTTAGGCTTTGCCTTTATGATATACTCTTCGTCGATGTATTCTGCTAAATGCCCGTCCTGCGGGTATTTTAACATCAGCTCAAAAATACCGTTCCTTTCCTCCGTCACTTCACAGGCGATGGCATCCGTCAAAAGACCGATGCCATTTGTTGTAAAATCTCTTTCGGTAGGCTTGTACAGCACTGGTATCATAATGTACACCACCTCGGTATGATTTCTACTTTATCTACACTTCCCGTCCAGCCAATCATATTATTTCCAGCCCTCAGCTTCGGAAAAAATCTTGTGAGCATTTTGTCGTTCTGCAATATATCTCCTTTATAAGCGTTCATAATCTCGCTGTCTATTTCGATATAGCCCTCAATTTCTTTAAATTCAAAATTTTTTCCATTGACCTTCAGCGTTATTCCTCCGGAACCGTAAATTTTGATATATGGCTGTGCCGTGAATTTCTCTGGATTAAGCACGTTCTCCGGCGTGGTCAACGTCAGCGTTTTTTCTCCGTCAAGAGAGTATTTGAACGCCTGACAGGTCATGATGATATCCAGCCTCCCCAACAGCCCGGCGGCCACGTCCTCCACACTTAACGACTGCCCGCAGTAGGCCTTCCTGTAATATCCCTCTTCGTAGCTGTCTTCCAGGCGGCCATATGCCACGTCCTGAAACAGCCATGCGTATATCTTTTTTGCGGCCGTTGCCAGATTCTGGCTCGGTTCCAGATAACAGGCGTATTTTTTGTCAAAATTACCAAAATCCTCATTGTCGTCCGGATCCGTCCTGTTGTCGCTGATCAGCGGCGGTCGGCCGGGGATCTCCATCAGCTCCACGTTCGGGGACGGCGCCCCGAACGCGTTTTCTTTTGAGTTGATCACAAGTCCCATATCTGCAGAATTCTTCCCTTTATAGGTGAAACTGTTGATGCTACCGTAATCACTCATATACTCTGTCATCCCTTTCCAGTATTTCCGCGGCCACTTTCATGACCTCTTCCGTCAGCTCCCGGACATCCTGTTGCCGATTGTTATAAAAGTTTTCGATCTTCATTGTGATCTCGGCCAGTTTTCCGCCCTGCTGCCCGAACTTTCTTTCTATGGCGGTGTTTTTGGCGCTATCGGAGAGCGGTGTTACAATGGTCTTGCCGTTTACCATCTCAATGATCTCCGGGCCTGCCTCCGCAACGATAGCGCGGCCATTCTGCAGGATGCCGCCTTTTGCAAGCCGAGGCAGGTAAACGTCGTTGATCGTCCCGATTTCTACGCCCGGGATCAGGTTGATCAGGCCAATCGCTCCGTTGATCAAGCCGATCGCAAAGTTGATCGTATTTTCGATCATTGTTATAATTCCGTTGATCCCGCTTTTAACGGCATTGCCGATGGCGTCTGCAATGTTTGTCCCGATTCTGGAAAATGTATTCGTAATCCTACCCCAAAGGCCGCCAAAGAATGTTCCCCAGCTTGAAAACACGCTTTTAACCGCCTCCCAGGCGTTTCCGAAGGCTCCTTTGAAAAAGTCCCTGACCGCCCCAAAAATCTTTTTCACGCTTTCCCAAGCCGTTTTAAAGAAATCCGCAAAGCCGGAAAAAATACTTTTGATCCCTTCCCATGCGCCTTTAAAATTTCCTGTCAACACATCCTTTACTACAGAAAATACGCCCTTGATCGCATTCCAGACAGCGGAGAAATACCCGGCCACTACGTCCCACACGGCCTTGATCACCTGCCACGCGCTCCTGAAAAACCCGCCAAGTATGCCCGAAACTGCAGAAAAAACCGCTTTGATGCTGTTCCACACGGCAGAGAAATATCCTGCCGCTACATTCCAAATAGCCTTTATACTCTCCCACGCCGCCTTGAAGAATCCACCAAGCACATTCTTTACCACGGAAAAAATTGTCGCAATGTTTTCCCACAACAGTTCAAAATATGGCTTGACAAAATCCCACACGGCCTTGATAATTTCCCATGCATCGTTAAAAATCTGGACGACGTCCGCCATGATCCCGCCGATAAACTGTACTGCTGCCTCTAAATACGGCTGAACGAATCCCCACACCGCCTGGATCATATCCCAGACCGAGGAAATAAATCCGCCCACCGTTTCTATCGCGCCGCCGATGAAATTCTTGATGTACTCAAATATAGCATTTACAGCATCCCGGAACCACTCGCATTTGTTGTATAGCACTACAATAATCGCTACAACTGCTGCAATTGCCGCAACCGTGATTCCGATTGGGCTTGTGATCGCTCCGACAACGCCGGACAGTCCTTTAAACAGACCAGATGCTTTTGACACAGCTCCGCATATGGCACTCACTCCGCTTGCCAGTTTTCCAAAGATGAGCAGTGCCGGGGCGATGACCGCTATCACCATGGCAATCTTTACAATCATCTCCTTCTGTCCGTTAGAAAGGTTATTGAACCACTGGGTAAATTCCTTGGCCTTATCAATTGCCTTCTGTACGACCGGCTCAACAGTTGTCATAACGGAATTCCCAAGGTCAGCACCTGCAAGTTTTAAATTATTCAGCGCAACTTTTGCCTTATCCGGCGGATCCAGTGTGGCAGAAAACGTATCTTCGACGATATTTTTATAATCATCAAGTGACCCGGACAAATCATCTACACTAAATTTTCCCTCTCTTATTGCCTGAGTCATTTCGGCTGCGCCTTTTTTTCCAAACAGATCTGTTGCAATTTGCAATGCATCTGTCTCAGTTGCGGCTTTTTTTATATTTTCAATCGTCTCTCCAAGAGTGTCCTTTAAAGTCTTTCCCTCTGCTGTTGCATTTTGCTGTGCCTTTTTCAATCCGGCCATTGCTGCATTGTTATCGACGCCTCTTGCTTCCATTTGTGCCAACAGGTTTACTGATGACACAATATCCAGATTCATTTCTTTCAATGTGGCTCCGTTTGCGGACATTATATTCTGCATGCTATCCATCGTTATTCCTGTATTCTGTCCCGCTTTTGTAAACAGGCCGAGAACGCCTTCCGCCTTTGACGAGTCGACATTAAATTTTTCCATTATGGTATCAACGCCATCGATCGACGTATTCACATCCGTATTATTAATTTCCGCAAATTCTATGAATTGTTTTGACAATGTCTCAAGTCTTTCGTCCGCGACCTGAAACCTCGTGTTGACTTCACCTACTGCTATGCCTGCGGTTTCTGCATCTGTCGGGAGGTCGGAAAAGACATTTTTCATTGTCTTTTTCAAACTATCTAATTGTTGTTCTGTAGCCCCCGTTTTCTTTATAATCGTGTCGTATCCATCGTCCAGCGTATTGTATGAAGCTACGGCAGCAGCTCCTAAAGCGCCAATGCCAGCAGTTACTGGCATCAAGCTTTTCCCCGCTGCTTCACTTTTTTCTCCGATATTTCCCGCAACATCCCCCACTGCTGCAAGCGTGGAATTGCTTTCCTTCGCCTGCTTTTCCAGGCTTTTTAATTGCTGTTCCGTAGAAACAATTTCTCGTTGAATAGCCCGGTACTGTTCTTCGGAAGCCTCGCCCTTTTTAAACTGCGCCTGCACCTGCTGCTCTGCGGTTTTCAGGATGTCTAGTTTTCCTTTTGTCTCTGAAACCGACTCGGCCAAGATTTTTTGTTTCTGTGCCAGAAGCTCCGTATTCTTCGGGTCCAGCTTCAGCAGCTTATTTACCTCCCGGAGCTCTCCGCTCAGCAACTGTGATTTGCCTGTTGCTTCTTTGAGTGCTTTATCGAGCTTCGTTGTCTCTCCGCCGATTTCTATCGTGATTCCCTTAATGATCTTGCTTGCCACCTGTCGCCCCCCTTTTATTTTTTAATTTAGCCCGCAGCGCCTCCCGATCTGGCTTTGTCTGTGTCATTCTCCAGCAGTTTTCCAGATATTCCCGTCCTTCTTTTGTCCTGGATGTATAATAGATAAATGCTTCCCGTACCATAAACAGATAGACGTCGAGATCCATCTCCTGTACCTCCCACAGGTTAAGACCGGTATAATCGATCACCAGCTTCTCCGACTGTGTCTGCGGCTTTAAATGGATCTCCTCATTTTTCGGATCGTCATAGTACGGCAGTATCAGTTTGGGTCCTTCTTTACTCCACTGATAAATTCCATGTAACTATCTATAAATGCGGACATTTCTTCAATGTCGTAATCTTTCGTGATATCTTCCCTTGTGATCTTTTCGCCTGTCATGTTATTAGACAGCGCTTCCGCAACGATTTCGGCAAGGGTGTCCATTGCCTCATCCGGCGTGAGGGTTTCCTGGTCTATCTCCTGTACCGCCGCAAGTTTTTCAAATGTTTTCTTTTTCGGCATCTTTGCTATCAGTTTCCGGCCGTCCTTCAGTGTCGCCGTAAAGAAAGACCGCTTAATTTTATTAAAGTCAAATACTTTGCTTGCCATATCTGCATTCTCCTTCTATAAACGGCGGCGCAAATGCCGCGCCGCCGCCTGCCTTTTACTCTTCTTCCAGTACCTCTTCCTCATAATGGATGAGCGTACCTTCTCCGTCCATCGGCTGGGCCTTAAATTCCGCGTCCACCACAGTTTCCTTGTCTTTGGCAAACACAAGGCTGAATCCCGCCTGATTACTGCCGACGATCATTGCCCAGATATCGCCATCCACGGGATCTTCATGATGAAAGCAGATCACATACTTGGTGCGCTTCTGATTGCCGATACCGCCGACTTTCACGATACGCCGCTTTGACTTCATATCGTCTTTTTCTGTATAAGACACTCTCGCTGTATCACAAAGCTTTTCCAAAGTATTGCCACAGAAGGTCATAAGGCCAGATTTTAAAGTTACCTCTTCTTCCGTGATGATCGCTTTGCTTACCTTACCCATATCATCCTTTGCTTCGTACGCGTTGGGTTTGTATTCCAGGGTGGCGCCGCCCTGAATGTATGAAAACAGTGTTTCGTCCTTGCAGATTTCGTCTACCGAAGGCACTGTCCCTTCAAACACTTTTAAGTGCACATATCCGCTACCGAGAATAATTCTCTCATTATCCATGTCGTTCTCCCCTTCTACACTTTTCGATCAGCAAGAAGTTGTATGCCGTCTGCACCATATCCTCGCTGCTGATCTTTTCCTGCTGCTTTTCATATTCCACATCAAAAAGCACCGTTTCTTCCATTTTGCTTTCCAGATCCGGATCCGGTCTCCGGTCCGTGTAAAGCTCTATCGTTGCGTCAATTTCCGCTATCCTGTTCCGGTGATCGTCTCCCCGGCGCCGGACGTCTGCCAGCCAAACGATGTACGGAGGATCCGGTACCGGCGTTTTGTTCGTCTTTTCAAACGATTCCCGCGCAACCGGCAGGCCGATTTTTTTTGTGCGTTGCAGAATGGTCTCCCATGTCGGCATCTTTTATCCTCCTAACTTCTGCGCGATCTTCTGATCCACGATCTTGCTGATCTCCTCTTGCGCTGGCGCAATGTGTTCATAAGGCCTTGTGCGGCCTCCGCCTCTGTTCTGGTGGCCTTTTTCCAGCAGATGGGTAAGTCTGTACTGCTTGTTTCCGCTGTAGATCACATGCTGATTTAACCCATTCGCCTTTACGAGCTTGTTTGTCTGCTCTTGCTTCCATGCCTTTGTATACTTTCCTGACCGCTCCCGGTACGGGCCGCCCTTTTTCAGGATCCGCACGCCTTCCGCGCCTGCCTCGGCAATCACATCATTTACCGCGGCCTTAACTTCCCTGCCGCCTTCTTCCAGGCATTTCATGATCTCATCGCTTAGATCCTCCGGCGTTATGTTTGTGGTCATTACCGTACACCTACCCTTTCCCCGGTATACAATTCCACCTTTCCATCCGGACGGGGGCCGTAGGTTCGGTAAATAAAAAGCCTGCGGTCATTAAAGACCACTTCGCTTTCTTCCCGGTATTCATTTTCCCATACCAAAAGCTTGTATTTGGCCTTCATATCCCTTGTGCCGGCGGCCACAAACTCATCCCGTCCGACAGGCTCCACCGCGGCGATCACATCTCTTTTTATATCCTCTTCCCTGGTCTCTCCCGGGTCGATCAAGGTAACAAAAGCGTCTATCGGTAGTCCCCTCCTTTGATCTTTGTCAGAGTCATGTTGTAGCACGCCAGCCATTTGTCGTGATAGGCGTCCATGCAGTAAAATGCCTTTACGTATGCCAGCACCGCCTCGATGATCAGCGGATCTTCGGGATTTTTTAAATATTTATCCTTATTGACGCCGATCCGTTTCAGGTCGGCGAGCACATAATCCACAGTTCTTTTTACATCCTCATCAAGCGCATCCTCGGACACTTTCCGGGCCCGGAGTTTTGCCGCATCGATCAGTTTTTTGTAGGTCATGCGCATTCACCTCCCTTTCCGGCTGTTTTATACGTCCCCAGCTGCTTTTTTCTTTACCCGGATAAAACCGTTCCTGGCAGCTACCGCACCGCCGGCAAAGATATCCGCCCTGTACGCTACCTGCCCCTGCTTAAACTTATAATCCGTGGATCTTCTGGCATCGATGTCCGAAAAGATCGCCATCTCATAGTTGCTCATGGGGCCGTAAGCCATGCAATACGCTTCGCTTTCCGTCGATGAGTCGCTGATAGCCTTGCAGGCGCTGTTGATGATGTAGGGGACGCCGTCGATAGTACCGGTATTCCCGTGGTTTACAATCGTGTAATACTTCCTGCCCTGTTTATCCTTCAGCTTTGCAAAAGCTCTCAGATCCTTCTTATTCAGGATCAGCACCGCGATGTCTTCCACTTCCTCCTCGCCTCCAAAGGAATAGATAATATCATCCAGAGTCTCTGCGGTGACGGCCTCGATCTCAAGGTCCGTCTTTTTGTCGATGACTTGGTCGTTATCACTTATCGAGTTGTGGAAGATCCCTTTAAACTTGCCTGTACTGCCGTCTCCGATCAGGATCTGCCTGCTCATATACCGCCGGATGGCTTTGATCACGGAGCCCTCCACGACGCTATCGTAGTCGGCATCGGGCAGCTTGATCATTTCTTCCGGCTCTTCCGTATAGGCGGTGATTTTCTCCCGCTCAATGGTTATATACCCGAATGTAGGCTCCGTGAGATTGTAATCCACGCCTTCTGCCGTGTGGCCGGCGCCGTCGCCGTAGGACTTTACAAAAGCCCGCTGGTAGGTTTCGCCGCCGTTTAACTGTACGATCCTGACGCGATCGACAAGGCTTGATACGTCGTTAAAGGTCTCTTTGATGTCCTGCGCCGTGTGCTTCGGCATCACTGTCTGTGTGCTGGATAAGACGTTGTTGACGTTGCGAAACGCTCCTCTTGCCTCGTACTTCACTGCCGTCTTATCCTTCAGTTTCTTTCCGCGATCTTCCCTTGCCTTGTCTCGAGGATCTAAACTTCTCTCTCCTGGATGATCCCCGGGCGAACCGGCTCCCCCCGCCAAAAGCGTCTCCTCCTTCGCGATCTGCGCGTTGATCCTCCGCCTGTTCTCCGCATCCTGCAAGAGATCGTTGATCTCGGTCGCTTCTTTGACAAGATCCTCCAGGTCTTTCCCTTCTGCCTTTTCCGAGAGCTCTCCGATCTTTGCGAGACGGGCCCTCAGCTCTTTGGCATTCATTTTTTTCAGCTCTTCTCCACTCATTATTCTTCTGCTCCTTTCGTGAGCCCCTGCACTACAAGAGCCCTGATTTTGTTTTTATTTGCATTGTCAATAAGCTTCTTTTCGGTTTCCTGCTGCTTTTCGGCAGCGGATGCCTCCTTTTTTCGCTGCCTTTCGGCAGCGGCAAATACTTCGGGGATATTTTTGCAATTTGCGGAGACCAAGTACTCTCCGAGGGCGGCCGCGTACTCTTTTGCGGCCGCAGGCTTTACGGCAAAGTATTTTGCCGCCTCCTCCCCGTTTAGCCACGTTTCCGCATCCATCAGCGCCGCGACCTGATCCTTTGTGACGCCTTCCTGCAAATGCTCCGCGTATGTATTCAGGATCCCGTCCCTGATCTTATCCAACTCATCCGCCATCTTTCGGTGTTCCGCCGCGTTGCCTGCCAGCGGACAGGACGGGTTGTGCAAAAACAGATAGGCGTTAGCCGGGATCTCCGGCGGTTCGCTGCCGGCAAAAGGGAGCAATGACGCGATAGATCCTGCCAGCCCGTCCACGAATACCTTCACAGTGTTTTTTGCCGCGTGCCTCTTGAGCATGTTGTAGATCGCGATACCCGCGAAGACAGAGCCGCCTCCGGAGTTTACGTATACGTTCAGGCTCTTATTTTCGTGCTCAGAAAGAAAATTTCTGATCGCGTCCGGGTACTGGTCTTCGTCCTGCCATGCGCCCCACCAGTCAGATACAATGTCCCCGTAGAAAAACAGGTCTGCACTAGTTTCCGTCTCGTTTCTAAATTCAAATCCTGTTAACCTCACTGTTTTTCTCCTTTCTTCTCCGTTGCGATGTAGGCGATATTTGCGATCATGCCGGGCGGCATCCTGACCGTCTGCTGCAGCTTCTTTTGATCCTCCGCCGACGTATTGTTCTGCTGCCCTGTCTGGTACAGAGACTGATCGTCTGCCTTGACAAAATTGAGGGATACCATCCGAACGTCTCCGTCTTCGATCGGTTCGTAGTACAACAGCTCCCGGAACTCGTTGATCGTGATGATGCCCCGGTCATAAAGCACGGAGCCGATGCTTGCCCTCGTCTGTAACGTTGCATACTGCAGGCGGTTGGTCGTAAAGATAATCTTGTTTCCATGGCCCCGCTCCCGCTCCGTCAGCAGTTTAAAGGTAAATTCAAGGGACATCTGCAGCGCAACCGGCTCGATCACGCTCTCATAAAACGCATTCCATTCCGCTTCTGTGAATTTTGACATCAGGATGTTTTCGTTTACGTTGTAATACCGGTAAATATTGTCCCTTAAAAACTGTGTCTGTACCGTCGGGATTGTCTGGGTTCTCTGCTGGATCTCGTGGAATTCCGTCGTCATGTCAAGACCGGCGATCCCGCCCTCATTTGTCGGATCCATGTAGGCCTCCCGGAACTCCTTTACCTTTTGCCTGATGAACTCATCGTCCGCAAAGTTGGTGTATTTCAGATACCCTTTCAGATTTGCCGAGTTTTTGACCGTGTTTTTCAGCGCTTCCCCAGTTGCTGAGATCAGCTCCAGCGTGTTATTCAGCTGGCCATCCGGCGGCGTGCCCAGAAATCTCTTTTTGTCAAACCTCGCCCGGATATGGATTACCTGCTGATAAGGTAGCGTATAGGTCTTGCCGTCATAATCCCATGTAAACGTAAACAGGATATTCCCGGCGGCATCCTCAAAGATCCGGTAGCTCTTTACGTTGATCGGCGCGACGGCCTGCACCCGGGTAAAATCCTCCGTGTAGATCACAGCCGCAAAGGCGTTTGAACTTTTTACCAGCTGCGCGGCCATTTTGTATTGAGCGTCGTAGGCTGACAGCTCCGGGGCCCATCTGAGAGACAGCAGGCACGACAGATGATCTTTTTTTACCTGCATCCCGTTCTGATCTGTGCGGATGCACTGTGCCGTAAGCTTTCCGATGTTGGTCGCGATGCAGTTGGTGATTGCTCCTACAATGTCGCTTTCCTCGATCTCGCCAGTGGCGGCGTATTCGCCGCGGATGGAAAACGGAATATATTTGTATTTTCGAAAATTCAAAAGATCTTTTATGATGCCCGTCTGACTCTCCTCCTTTCCTCCGTTTATTCCAGTATAAAAAATTTTATCGTTAAATTCTGACCCTTTTTTTGCATCACAAAAGCAGGCCTAAAAGTCAAAGCTTCCGGCCTGCTCGCTACGGTTTTATTTTGATCCGTTTTGTAATTGTCTGCCGATTTCCTTGTGGTATTTCATCTTCACGGCCAGCGCGTCAAACAAGGCTGCTGCGCCATCGATACGCGCCCGTTTGCTGATCTTTGCCGGCTTCATCCTGTTGTCGTCATCAATGTTAATTTTGACCGCCACGTTCAGTAAATGCGCTTTCATCAGGTTGTTGTCGCCTATGTCATACATACCATCCTTCAGGTCTCCCTCCAGACTGTGCAGGACCGGTGTCAGGTTTGTCCCCTGGAAAACATCGTCTGTATGGAATCCCATCTCCGACAGATCCTGTATCAGATAATCCGCGCAGTAACGGTCATATCCTACCTTCAAGGGCTTGATCCGGTATACCTTGACCAGATCGACGATCCACTTCAGGACGTCTCTGTAATTAACCTTATGTTCGCCGCTGATGACCAGGTCCCCTTTTTCCCGGAAAATATTGTAGGGGACCGCATCCTCCTCAATGGCCACCTTGTACCGCTCCTCCGGCATAAAAAACTTTGTGATCACATAGCATTTCCCCTTCCGCTCTATGACGAGACATACCGCCGTGAGGTCCGTGGTCTTTGACAAGTCAATGCCCAGCACGCAATAACAGCCGCGAAAATCTTCCAGGCTCAGGTGCGTCCCTGAATACGCCTTGTCAACCGTCTGATAATCCAGCCATGCAGTCGCGGAGTTTTGCTTGATACAGCAGTATTTTGCAAGGAACTCCACTTTTGTCGGCAAGGATGTCATAGCCTTGACAATCTGATCCTCGTAAAAAGACCACTGGACGGATACGCCCATATTCGGATTTGCCTTTTCAATTTCCGTCTTTTCATACCAATGTTCCGGGTCGTCGCTCATGTAGAGAAACGGCAGCAATCTTTCTTCTTTGCCTTCTCCCTTCAAAAATGCCGTCGCCCGGCAGAACAGCTCATCAAAAACCCCATCGTCTACATAGCCGGCGGTGGAAGTAGACAGCGTGAGAGGCTCTTTCCTGCTCCCGGTACCGGATACCATGACATCATACTGCTTTAATCCCTGGTCTCCCGGCCACGCCTCCATCTCATCATTGACCGTCATCATCGGGTTAAAGCCGTCGGCTTTCTTGGAGTTAAACGCCAGCTTTTTGATCGTGGTGTTCAGCTCCTCAATATAGATGTCTGACCTTCTCTTTTTTGATATGTCCGCCAGCTCATCTTCCGACAACACAATCTTATAAAAACAGTCATAGACGATATCCGCCTGCTCCAGTTTCGGCGCAAGACAATAGATCTCGCTGCCGAACTCTCCGTCTATGTAAGCCACGTATGCCATGATCGCCGCGGCGAACAGGCTTTTTCCGTTTTTCCGGCCTACCAGCAGGAAGACCTCGCGGAACTGCCTGAACCCTGTCTTCGGGTCCATCACGCCAAAGATGGCGTATACGATCGCCTTTTGCCACAGCTCCAGCACCAGCAAGTCGTTTCTGCCCTTGCTGTGATGACAATAGTTCTCAATAAACGTGATCGCCCTGTCTGCTTTTTTCTTGTCAAAATCCCACCTGCCAGTCCGGATCCCCTCCGTAAGAATCCTATAGACCGTAAGGATCCATTTTCCGGCGCGGATCTGTCCTGAAGTGATTGCTTCGTGGTATGTAAAAATATAATTGTCTTCCGTTTTACGCATCTCTCAACGCCGCCAGTTTCGACACTTTTTTCTGCACATTCGGAGGCAGGTGTTCTATGAGTTGATTGATTATCTGGGCGTATTGCTTGGAATAATCTTTGTAAATCCCTACCGACGGATGCGCTTTGATAAAATGCTGGGACGCGTTGATGGTCTCAGTTGTGAGACCCTCTTTTTTAATCTCTTCCTTTGCCTGTTTACAGGCCACTTTTAAAAAAGCCGCCTCCTCGATCAGCGCATTTACAAGGGCTTTCTTGTTTTCGTCCCCAATCTGCTCAAAAAGTTTTTTAAGTTTGTTTGCCTCCATCGTGATCGCGTTTTGCGTCAGCTTATTCGGCCGATCTGACGCTATCTTTTTCTTTCTTCTCCCTTTTTCCGGCATAAAACTAACCCCCCTTCTGTGTGCGCGACCTGCAGGGTAAAATGGATGTGCACCTCCCGGTGAATTCGGGTCTTTTTTTGAAAGGACCTCCGGGGGGTGTGGTCCTGCTGCAGGATCTGCGCTTATTAAATTTCGATCACATTTCCTTCCGCGTCAAACCGATAGCGCCACTCTGATCTCCCATGCTCCTTGTTGTGGTGATCGTCACAGAGCAACTCCAGGTTATCAAAAGACAACGTGACCTTTGAATCATTGATATTGTCCGGTGTGATGTATCTCCTGTGGTGTACGATGACGCCCGGCCGGAGCGACGCCAGGCTGCGCCTGCCCTGCTCGTACTCCTTACGGCACCGCTCGCATATCCCTCCCCGGGAAAGCAGGTATGCCCTTCTCGTTTTTCTCCATGCCTCAGATGCGTAGAATCCTTTTGCGTAATCCTTTGCCATATTATCCGTTCTCTTCCCTGTCTGCACCATTGGTGAGGCCCATATGCTTCGCGATCAGGAGCATGTACTGCTGCCTGATTCTGTAAAACAAGCGCCTGCCGCAATAGGTATTCCCCAGCATCTCCCAAGGCGTGTTATGCTCTATACTCTCGTGCAGTTTTCGGACGATGTGCCGCCGCGCGGTCGCGTTGTACCCGTCCAGCCTCAGATCTGCTTTTGCCGCTCTGATGGCAGACTCCGCCCTTTCGTCAAACTCCGTCAAGGTTCCAGCCTTCTTTCTTTTTTCCCGCAACGGGCCGTTATGTATGATCGTTTTTATGATCTTTTTTTCGTCCTCATCCAGTTTATATTTCACGCCAGCACCCCCTCTTAGAAAGTTTCTATTTCGTTGTCTGTGTATTTTGTCCTGATCCTGATCATGCCGTCTTTATCCATATCAATCTTATAAGTTTTTTTGCCACTCTTGATGGTAATGTTGTCGAAGGCATACTCAAAGACGGCTTTGATCGCGCAGCATACTGCCTGCAGCTGTCCAGACTCTCTGCTGAAATAATTTTCCGCCCAAATTGCAGCAGCTCCCATTCTGGCGATCCGCCTCTGCTGCCGCTTTGCTTCGTCACAATTGCACTGCTGTGACGCTAATTCATTCAGCTCCTCCGGCGGCAGTTCTTCCGGCGCTTCGACCATTACTATCTGGCCACAGTATTTGCAAAAGCCGACTTTTTGCACGACTTCCCGTTTTTGTAATTCTCCCTTTGCCATGATCATTATTCTCCTTCCTGTTTTTCGTAAAATTCGCAATCCGGACACGGCGTCCAGTCCAGATTGTAACCCCTGCATTTATCAAATACTTTTTCTGCGTCCTCGCAGTTTACAAGATCGAAATTATCTGCTTTTGCCAGATAGTGCCTGATGATCTCCCTCGCCTCTTCCGCCGACCTGCAGATCTCCGCTTTGTTCCCGAGCCGGCGCAGGGCCGCCATTATCTCTCTCTGCTCTTTCGTCGGTCTGTTGTCCCCGAATTTCAGCTCAATGTATAGCGCGGAATATCCTTTCCGGCCGACCGGAAGGACCACATCCGGCATCCCTCGCCTGACGCCTGCTGCCTTTAATACAGCGCCGTTTGTCCGCTTGCCTTCATTTGGGATGTGGTGCAGCATCCGCAGCTCCGGTATAAATCTTTCATTTTGTCTTGCCCATTCGAACAGTTTGATCTGCTCCGTCAGTTCCGATTGTTTCATGTTCTCCAGCTTCAATTTTTTCCTCCTTTCAGTCCCGTACCATGCGGGCGTAAATGTAAAAAGCCGCCGCGATGCCGTTGTACATGACTTCCGCATCCAAAAACCGATAACCCGGATATGCTTTTTCCATGGCCGCTTTTAATATTTCATGATCGCGCGCCATTTCCTGAACCGTCCGTTTTTTGAATTTTGCATAGCTCCTTGTGGGTTTATCCGGCCTCTTCAGATTCTTGGACGATGCCCAGCGCTTTTTTCCGTGCGGATTTCTGGCTATGTAAAGCGCCAGTCCGAAATTTAAAAAATCTTCGTCCGGCTTGATCCGCCTTGTATTGACTCTCTGACACTTGCCCCATAATCGCTCTATCTCATCCCGGTCTACGCCATCCCCTGTCATGATGATGTGAAAATGCGGCCTTACGTACTCTTCAAAGGCCAGCACGTATATGTACTTGATGTTCTCCCGGCCGGCTTTCTTCCGACGCCGGTTGATCCGCTTGATCCAGTTTGTGATGTCCCTCCTTGCTGCTTTTTCTTCCTCCGGCATGTGGCTGTCGTTCCACCCGAAGGTACACCAGAGGTCATCAGGACCAAAATTTATATTTATCAGCCTCGCCAGTTGCCGGATTGAATTTTTGCTGTTGAGGTTCTTCTGCGCCGGCTTTGTCTCTCTCCTGCGTTTTGTCCGCGGTACGTCCGTCCGATGATAGAACGACGGATAGATCTGGGATTCCAGCAACACCTTTCCCGTTTTGATATTTCTGGATTTTGTGGTAGTGGTCCTGTACTGGCCTTCTACTTTTCCCTCTCTGATCAGCCGCTCATACTCCCATTCCCGGAGGTTGTCCTGCTGCCTCTTCCATTGTTCTTCAAAATCCAGATCCGGGTTCGCATTTACTTTCAGTGCCGCCCTTGCTTTTTTATCTATATCCTCCTGCAGGTCTATTTTGTAGGCCTCTTCATAATCGTAATTATCATATTTTTTCACGCGGCCCTTTAATCTCCTTCCCTGTCATTTGACGATCTGTCCCATTTGTTAATACCCATTACAAGGACGGATAAAAGTATGGTGCAAGGCCGAAGGAACGCACGCACGCGTTCCCTTTTTTTGGCCTCCGGCAGACTTTTTTTTGCGCCGGCGTTGACAATCTTTCCATTTTTGATATAATGAAACTGCTAAATTTCTCAATTGCAGATTGCATATGTACCGGTTTTCCGGGTTTATGCAATCTGCTTTTTTATATTTTCCTTTTTATCCGCGCAGCCTCCCTACTCACGGATTTCCGCCAAATGTTTTGTCATGCCTTTGCGTGCCATGGCGGCCGTCCCGATCGCTTCCAAGGACAGACGCGCCGCGGTATTGTAAATGTTTGACAGCTCTCTGTGCATCACGACGCTTCCGGAGTGTTCCTGTGCCCGCTGATGATATGCGGTCAGCAATTCCTCCAACGTCTCCACTTCTTTCTTAACTTCCTGCGTTTTTTTTGCAATAGCCTCGAAAGCTTCCAGATCGCTGTTAAATTGCGGCGTTTTTTCACTTTTCGCGTTTAGCTCTTTGCATACCAGGTTGAATATATCTGATTTTGTTGGTTTCACTCTGTTTTTCTCCTTCCTTGTGATTTAACAATTTTGTTGTCGCGTAATACACTTTAGCTGCGATCCTTAACTGTCTGTTTTCCCTTTCCAAGCGGTTGATCTCCTGTACTGCTGCCGCCGTGACCCAAAATAATCCAACCATTGCGCCTACGATTATCGCAATACTTCCCATCACGCAACCCTCCTTTCACTCACTTGTCGTGTGAGAACTCTCGCATCAACATCTAAGTCATAATCTCTATACCTCGCTTTGCCATCCTTTATGTAACATGAATTGTGTGCCAGCTCGAACATTCCCATTTTTGAAACTGGTCTGTCTAATGTTAATCGCTTCATGACGCACCCCCATAATCATCGAAATTCATTTGCCTTACTGGTGGTGTATAATTCATCCAGATAATTTCTCTCTTTCTTGAACATACCTGTGAATACGCAGTGGTCTCATATTTATTCCACCCCACCAGCATATTGTTATAAAGTTCTGTTTCATAACCGCTGATAATAGCCGGCCCTTTGTGAGCCAATAGCAGTGTCAATAATTCTTAGTGATCCGCCTCATTCATTTCACATCTATACTGTTTTCCATGCTTGGTATTAAGCATATATGGAGGATCGCAGTATATCAGCACATTCTCAAAGTTGAATCTCGGAATGAGTTCTGCCGCCGGCCGGTTCTCTATCTGTACTCCTCTAAGCCTCTCGGCTGCCGCTATAATCTTTTCCGGTAAATTACACCAATTCTGTGATGCGTAAGAGCGTTCCCTTCCCTGTACATCATTTTTCCACCCTACTTTCTCACCGTTTGTTCGGAAGCCATGTCCCATATTCAATCGAATATAAAAATTGGCAGCGGCTTCAAATCGATCCTCCGGGATTTCACGGAATGCCTGTTCATATACTTCTCTCGCATATGGTGTCCAATATATTTGATGTGCAAGCCTCTCCGGATCCGTCCTTATACACTCAAACAGATTTACAACATTTCCATCCAGATCATTTACAGTTTCTATGTTGGGCCTCGGCTTATTGAATAGGACCGCTCCGCTCCCGAAGAATGGTTCCAGATAGCTGTGGTGTTCCGGGAAAAAATCTATAATCCAATCTGTGAGCGACCATTTACTTCCCGGGTATCTTGTTATTGCTTTCATGCCAACTCACCTCCGATTTCCATAACCGTAACCGCCACCACGCAAGCGATAAAACCATAACAATAGGTTCTTTTATTGAATTCCTCCTTATTTCCAACCATCCCGAAGAACAGGATAATTTCAATGATTATAAGAATTACTGTTACCATATCTGCTCCTTTTCTGGCGGCAGCGCCTACCGCCTTGGCTATTCCGCAGTTCAAAATAAGAGAAACACTCCCGGATTCCATTTTTATCCTCAAACAATGCAAAATACTTGTACTTTTCGATCAGTGTCATTTTCTTTCTTACAGGTTCCTCTTCTCTTTTTACGTGGAAAAGATATGTACCTCCGATATTCAGTTTCGGCATTGCTGTTTTCCTCCATTCTCTTCAACATCTGCTTCCCGTCCATTTTCATCAACTTTCGCCAGCAACCAGGCCTTTGTATCGTCCAGACATCTCAAGCTTTGCACCGTCAGACTCCTCCTGTTTGTAAATTCATTGCAGATATAAAAGGCGGCGGCTTCCAGTGTAAGCTTGTCTATGTATGCCTTTCTGGTCATGATCTCCGCGGCGGCTTCTCGCTGAGTGGATACCGCATCAGATTTCTCAACAGCTGTTCCCCTGCCCTTATCCTCTGTGATTCCGGTGTCCGAAACGACTTTTTCTGATTCTTCGGCGTCGTTGCCCGCTTCCTCTGCTGCATTCCCGCTCTCCTTTTCTGTCTCTTTTGCACTCTTTAACGGTTCTTTTTTCTCCGTCTGCTTTGCTTTTGTCTTGGTGCTTTCCTGCGATTTTTGCGCCGGCGCAATTTCTTTTGTCGGCTCCGAATCCGGCTTTTCTAATTCCTCCTCAAAATATGTCTGCCATGTCCTTGGTCCTGCTGCCGCATCTTTAAATATATCCGCCGTCAGCCTGATAAACTCCTCCCAGGTCATTTCCCACGGATCATCCCCGAACTTTTTGATAGCTATTTTGTTTTCGTACATCATCAAGAAGAACAGACCTTTTCTGTACGACCGGCTCCCTCCCGGATTGATGATTTCTTTCATTTTTTTTGTGTTTGCCCGCTCATCATCCTGTGCCGGCTCACTGAACACTGCATTGAGGATACCCGGGTTGTCGTAATAAAACCTTTCCACCAGTTGACGGATGTCGTCAGCTGCGTCCTTTTCCGGCGTTTCTCTATTGAACCGTTTCAGATCCCGGATATCTTCTCTTGACGTCTCCGGTCGGATCATCTGTCTGTCCTTATCCGACAGCATCAGCATCTCCTCCAGCTGGCTCCGGCCAAGATCCGCAAACTCCGGCCGCAAGTGCTCCGAGTAGCCATCGACTGAATATTCCCTGTTGATGCTCATAAACCGGCTTGTGGTGGACGGCTTTAGCCCATACTCGGCCTCGGCAAATTCCGCAATACTTTTGTAGCCGTCTCTCTCATACAGCTTGCCGTCGTCAATCTGCCGCAAGACATAACCGATCCGGACAAAGCTCTGCTTGATGCCCAGCAGTTCCCGCTTCAGACGTTCCTTCATCTCCATCCATACATCTAACGTGATCTGATAATATTCTCTATTTTCGATGTCGTTTGTCCGCATAGTTTAACGTCCCCCTTTTTAGTTGGCCGGCATGAGTATATTTTTGGCTTCCGGTTGCGAAACTGCGTTTTCTGCCTGCATTTTCCTTTTTTTCAACACAGCCTTAAATTTCTCCAGCAACTGCGTAATCTCTTTTTTGTCCGGCTGCCTGTTAAATTTTGAATAATACTGCAAAATCATGTCATCTTTTGTGTTGATCTCAATCGTGTAATAGGCCGTTTTGATGTCTTCGTTTTTTCGCAGAAAGAGAATCCATGACTTGTATTCTGCCATTTTGACCATGTATGTATCAGAGCTGCCGACACAGTGATGCAGCGTCCTGCCTTCCCGCATTAGTTCGATACATTTCGCTGCCGGAATTATGGTGTATTTTTCGTTTTGCCAATAATACCGCTTTGCCCGCTGCAGATTGTTTTGTATTTTTTGATCCAGAATCCTGTAACACTCTGTTTGTACCCTTTCTTCGTCAGTCCTCGCTCCTCTGATCTCGACCAAATGGTCGTGCCGTTCTTTAAGATTTTTCGGCATCCGTACGATGTCGTCCGAGAGATCCATGCCCTCCTCTTTAGCCATATCAAGATAGTCCCGCCATGTGGTGAGTACTTTACTGCCCCCCTTTTGCTTTTTCAGATAATTGACCAATCTGTTTGCAGATCCCACTACGGCCAAGACACTTTCGCATTCCTCCGTCCTTCCGATCCTTTTTGCCGAAAGATATTCCAGGCTTTCGCTGCTGATCCGCTGCCCGCTTCTCTGTTCCCACTGGAGCCACAGAAGCGCACAATATCCACCGTTGATCTGTTTTAACCTGTTTGTCCGATTCCCATTCAACCGCAGCGCATTGCATAATTTTTTCTGCGTGCGGTCGATCACATTGTCAATGTTCCACTGTCCGCAATATTTTAAAAGATCCGCTGTTAGTCTGGTCAGCCCTGCCTTTGTCAGATACTCCAGCCATGGCCAGTTGCGATATTTATCAATAAAAAAATCAACTCTGATCTTTTCTCCTGCTGCCGCGATCAGATCAAGCCCGCTATTTTGGAGATCTCCGTATTCCAGCACTTCCTGCAGATTGCCGGGATATAGATATGATTCTAAAAATTTTTTGCCAGCCGGATTTTTGTCCCAAAACTTTTGTTCAAACTCATCTGCCTTCTGCAGCGTGCCGCTCCAGACCTTTCCCTCGGTGGCGCCTTTTGCCATGATCACGCGTATTTCTTCCCACAATTCCACTATTTTTTTTCCTGCGCTCCAACAACACTCCGCCTTAAACTGGCGTTCTATCCATTGACCGTCGTAGGCCTGCAGGACTATGACCGGTGTTTTTTTCTTTTTCATCACCTTCCGGCGGTTGACTTTTACAATTTGTCCACATCTCGGGCATTTTACCTCTTCGCCGTGCTTCCAGTTGGTTTTCCGTCGTCCGGTCTTCCCGCAGGCTGTGCATCCGTAACTGTTTTTTTCTCCCTCTTTTTTGACAAATATATAGTTTTCCGGGAATATCTGTTCCTTCAGCCATACCTCCACATTATCCGGCACGCACGGCACCCGGCTCATCATTCGATCTATACGCTCCCTTTTTCTCTCCCGTGCTTTTTTATTCTTTTCATTTCTGACTTCATAGTCCCACTGATGCATTCCTACGACGCCCAGATACTCAAAGGCCTTCTTTTCATCACCTTTGGATGCAAAGGTAAATTCATCTTTCGTGCTATAGTAGTAGTAATAATCACGCGGGAATATTTTATCTATGCAAAGATTTACGCAGTTGTTTAATGTGATGTCGTACCTTTTGCCGTCAAAATAAAATACGCGTTTTTTCTCTTCGACGTCCGCAAAATACCGGCCTTTCAGTTCGCCCTCGAAATACAGGTCGATATTCAGGATCTCCTTTCCTCCGATCTCCAGGATCTGGCTGACGCCTATGACCTTATCGGATTTTTTCTCCGGCGCCGGGCAAAGCGACGATCCCATCAGTTCCTTTTTTCTCATCGTGGCGCCTCCTCCTTGTAATCCAACACTAACGGCCGCATTTCCTCCGAGTCCCCCAGATAATATTCCCGGATGATCTTCTTCGCCCGGCCCATTCCCGGGATCCCCAGTGTCACCTTTCCTGCGGTTACTCCTGCTGCCTTGATGATATCTTTGTTCACCGGCTGCTGGTTTTTAAATGACCAGCCAAGCAGCTCCGCAATGCAGCCTTTCAGGTTTTTTCCCTTTTTTCTGACCGCTGCGGCAACCTTTTCCTCCTCCATACATAAGCCTTTCAGATACTCCGTCCAATCTTCCATGATCTCTTTGGGCTTTAATTCCTTTACTTCGACCTCGATCTTCCCGACGGCCGCCGTCATGACATCGCACAGGACCGGAAGCTCTGCGGCCGTGTATGCGTCAACGACCTCCTTCGGGATGCCGTTTTCCTCAGCCAGTATCCGTATACTGTCCAGATCCCTCTCGTTAAACAGGTTCTCGGCCAGCTCGTTTAACTCTTCCGCTGAGTTCATTTCGCCAAATTTCTCAAACATAATTTTTCTCCTTTCGGGTCAATAGACCCATATCGTCAAAATAGATTTTCCAAAGCCGGCTGCAAGATCCGCATCTAGGTAAAAGACCTTTATCTCTCTGTCTGTCAGCTCCGGCTTATCCTTGAGTTTTGCCGCCACGCCTCTGTAGAGTGGATCTGGCTCTTTAGTATTCTTGATCTCTATCATCACACCCGGTCCCATGATCGATGTCAACTGCTGCAGCGTTATCCTTGCCTTCTCCATTGTTTTCTCCTTCCTTTATCTTTCCTTTCCTGCGCTCTTTCCGCGCTGTTGCCTTCCTGGTATTTTTCTTTGGTTTCTCATAAAGCCTTGATGAGCAGCGGTTTTAACAGGAGTTCGAAGATCAGCCAGCCCGTTGCCCCGCCCGAAAGAAAAAAACAGTATGATCCACCAGTCAAATTTCTGTCGGTCTTTGTCTTTTTTTATTTTTCCCCCCTTCTTTCCATGGTCCTGCTTCCGACTTTAAGCATTTTCCTAACATTTTGTTTGAAGTCCTTCCCTTCTTTGTCTCTCCTGCTGCCAGCGCTTATAATCGGCAGCGACTTCCGGATCCTCAAACAGCCTCCTGACGCAGCCGATCAGTTCTCTGCACATATTGTCAGATTGATAATCCGGTATTGCGTCTATATCTACGGTCACCGTCTCAGGTGATCTTGTCTTGACCATCTTTTTGATCCTCAACGGCTTGCGCCTCCTATCCGTCAGTACGCCTGCGATGTACAGCTTTTCCACCTTTTTAAAGATCTGGGAGCCAAGCATTTCATACTCAATCATGTCGCTAAAATCTCCGTCTTTCGCGTATGACATACGCTCACCGGCTTCCCAGCGCTTACTGTCCCGCATTAAATCCTTCATAACTTTTCCTTCTTTGGTCCTGCTGCCGCATTAGGCGCTTGTCTTCTCCATCCGCTGCCTGTCTGATAAAGCGGATAAATATGTTTTTGCGAGCACTTTTGAGTTGTCGTCTAGAGACTCCAACATCTTGACTACTTCCTGCGCATTGTCGCTGGTGATTTCTTTTCTAATCTCTTCCACTTCTTTCATATATGTTTCTCTCCTTTCTTCTAGCAATTATTTCTTTTTAAATATACTTCATTGCTAACTTACACCTATATTATAGCAACTGTGTATATTTGTCAATATATTTTTTTAATTTTGCTTGACATTTTTAGCAATCACGTATATTATTAAATTATAAACAAAGAATGGAGCGTGAAATTTTGAGTACACTTAACGACAGAATAAAAGAAATTCGTAAAGAACTCGATCTTTCTCAAAAAGATTTTTCTAAGAGACTTGGTATTTCTCAGCGTGCAGTGAGTTGGAGCGAACAGCCCGGAAATAATGTACCTGATAGTACAATTAAAGCTGTGAGTATGGCTTTTAATGTAAATGAAGAATGGTTACGTACTGGTACTGGAGAAAAATTCAATGATCTGATCGAAGATGAGTTTTCAAAAGCTGCTGCTATGCTTTCTGACGATCCTTTTGTGAGGGGTATGATTATTGAGTATTGGAAGCTCGATGAAGACAGTAGACAACTTTTTCGGAATTTTATTGAAAGATTGGCGGAAAATATGCGAGGTCAGAAATGACCCCGCTTATTTTTTTAGAGAGACTTGACGTCATTTCAAATATTTGATAAACGTATAAATTTTTTCCAGTACCTTTTTGTCTGAAATGTCGTCTATCATTCTATGTATGATAGCTTTCAATTCTTTTAATAACATGTTTTTCCTCCGTTTCTTTTTTTCTTTTCCTGCTGCCTATATAAAGGACACGAATAACAGTATATGGAAATAACGGAGGAAATGCATTTGTCCCTGTTTGTGGACACTTATTTATAATCAGAGTCATATAGATCCGTGATCCGTATCTTTAATCCCTTTGCAATCTGCTCCAAAGTCTCTAATCTGGGAGAAATCTGATTGTTGACGATCTTGTGCAGTGTACTTTTGGGTACGCCCATCAGGATAGATACCTGCCGATATGTTAAATTTTTCTTATACATCAATTCTCCGTGTAATATTTTCATGACCTTATTTTATGTAAGTCATGATTTTTTATCATTTTTTTGTTTAATTCTCGTTATTATATTGCGCATTATCTGATTATGTCATAAAATGTAACCAAATAATAATTTCAATGTAGGGAACTGTATGAAATGGTATCAAAAGCCATTTGGCATTATTGTATTGTTAATTGTCTTTTTCCCCGCCGGCCTATACTTTATGTGGAAACACAGTGCAAAAGAATGATGAAAGTGAAAGTCCGCAACAGACTGAAGACTCTGAACAGGAACGCCTGGCCGAAGAAGCCGAACAAAAACGGTTGGCTGAGGAAGCCCGGAAGGCATCTTTGGTATGGATAGATGATACCGCCGCAAAGTATCACCAAAAAAACGGCTGTGGTATGGATAATGCATATCAAGTCACACTGGAAGAGGCTAAGGCCATGGGGAAAGAGCCTTGCGGTAGGTGCTATAAATAAAATTAAAATTTCGCCGAGGATATGTTATGAATCGCAAAAAACTTTATGATTTAGTCGAGCCACCAACCAGCGATAATCAAAACCGGGATGTATATGATATTTTTATGTTTTGTATGATCATAGTGAGCCTGCTTCCTTTGGCTTTTAAAAAGAATGAAACGCCGTTGCTTGTTATTGATATTATCTGCACAATCATTTTTATCATAGATTATATTTTAAGATGGATTACTGCGGATTATCGTATCGGGAGAAAAGTCAGCTCCTTCTTTTTATATCCGCTTACCCCAATGGCCATAATTGATCTCATATCGATATTGCCCGGCTTGACATCTGTAAACAGATCTCTCCGACTGCTAAAATTCTTTCGCCTTTTTCGTACATTTCGTATTTTTAGGGTTTTCAAGGCGGCGCGCTACTCAAAAAACATTGTTATTATCTCAAAGGTGTTTCAGAAGCAAAAAGACGCATTATTAGTTGTTTGCGGTTTGGCTGTCGGATATATAGTGCTTTCCGCTCTGATCATATTTAATATTGAGCCGGATACTTTTTCGAATTTTTTTGAAGCTATATATTGGGCAACCGTCTCCCTTACCACTGTCGGTTATGGCGACATATATGCGATATCTACCGCAGGGAAAATCATTACTATGATATCTTCCGTTTTTGGCGTTGCTATAGTTGCATTGCCTGCCGGCATTATTACTGCCGGATATATGGATGAGATCGCAAAAAATAAAAACGATGGCAAATAATTGCGCCGGCGCAATTATTTGCACAGCTTACGTAAAAGAGCCTGACAGGTAAACCCTGCCAGGCTCTTTCTTTTGCGCTCATCGTTTAAACCTCACCACCACGGCCACCACCTTTTTAATAAAGTGGAGTGCTCTCTTGCCGTGTTCGGATTCGCGCCATTGAGTAGCGGGAAAGGGATTTGAACCCCCGACACCACGGGTATGAACCGTGTGCTCTAGCCAACTGAGCTATCCCGCCGCAATCCGTTCAGCATCTCGATCACCAGCTTCGGCGCATACTCTCTCGACAATTCATTGCGGGGGCCGTGTATGTCTGATGCAATAAACCACTTCATAGCCGTTTCCTTTCCACGCAGAATCACGCCGGATGACTCTGCTGTTTTGCATGCTTCCAGTTTATGTAGTTTTTCCGGCTTTGTCAACATCTCCTCATCATTTATTGGTTCATAATATACAGATTGTCCCTGTTCAAAATCAAATTCCGTCCGTACATTCTTTGCATCAACCGGATCAACTCCCATATTCGCAAAAGCCTGCGCTCAGCGCCATATCCGCGCACAGCGACGAGACAAGCTCTGTCATGTCCACCGGCTCCATCTGATATCTTTCGGTTCCGATATCAATCCGTTTTTTCAGATCGTTTTCTTTTCCGATCTGACGGGCTGTCTCTGAAATATCCTGAATGGGCTTCAGAGATCTTTTCACAAGAAAATATCCGCCTGCGATCCTCGATTTTTTCTCTGGAAAGCACCATGCCCTGATGATTCAGCAGGTATTCCAACAGCGCGTATTCCTTTGCCGACAGATTGATTTCTTTTCCTGCCCGCCTGACAATATGGGAAGCGGTGTCCAGCGTAAGATCTCCGGCGCTCAGTATATTGCTGACCCTTCCCCGGTCAGCTTCTGTACGATCAGAGCGTTCAGGTCCCACTCATCTTCAGCCAGTAAAACCCGCATATTTTTTCTCTGTCCTCATCTGTTTCTAAAATTTTGCATTTCCAGCCCACGGCATACAGAAACCTGCCATAAAGAAAATAATGCCTGCCGCCATGCAGACGTTCCGTTTTCGCAGACAGCTCAGATAATACGCTTCCAAATTACTCCTCTCCGCTGACGATACAAACTGCATCTCCCGCTTTTTCTCTTTCAGATTTTCTTTCCATCCGTCAAAATCCGACCATTTTCCCGGTATCGCTTCAATAAGCCATGACAGATCGCTAGAAAAGTCAAACCGCAAAGCCCGGGCTGCCAGCCCATAACGGCTGATAAATTCCCGACAGACCAGATTTCCGTCTTTTCCTTCCGGCAGCAAAATGCTGATGCGGTCCGCATCCAGATCCTCCGTCCCCGCTTCCCGGATCAGCAGCCCTTTTGGAGCGGCGACTACACTTTGAACGGTTAAGGTCTGCCCCATATACAGGATCTGCTGCCCTTTTGCCCGGTGACTGCCGAATAATTCTTCCGCCAGATCTTCACTGATGATGCAGCTGTCCGTCTCCTCCGTTTGAAGTCCCTGCCCGTAAGGAAGAACACAGCGGGTGGGGCCATATATGGTGATCGCATCCCCACGGCAGGCTCTTTTACTCTCCGACGCTGTGATCTGCTGATCTTTACGTTCTCCCCAGACTGAAAATGTATATTCTGCATCCGTCTCTGACGATAACCTTTCCAGTATATCCGGTGCAAACATGCCGTCTGTGGATCGGATCACAACACTGTGGCTGAAATCTCCCGCCTTTTTTTCATATACAAATCCTGCCGTAAAACACAGAAGTCCCGCTGTCAGGCAGATTATCTCAAGTATTCTTTTTCTCTTCTTCAATTTTCTATCAGGCGAATCCGCTGGCCTGCCTCCACATACCGGTCCGTATCTGTGATTACCTGACTGTCGCTGTCCAACGCCGCGCTTTCTATGGCCGCGTAATCACTGTTTTTATCAAGGACCGTCACTTCCACTTTTCGGGCCACATACTGCTGCCCAAGAACCGTATTTTCCATATCAACCACAAGGATGAATGTCTTTCTGTCCTCCTGCAGTAACGCCGTCAGCGGTACCGTATACGGATATTCATCCGATTCACGGATCACATTCATCACAGCGCTCTCGCCGGGCCGAAAGGAATCTTTGTCAAGCTGCACCGAAACGGTATATGTTTCCCCATTCTCACCGGCCTCAACAGACGTCACCGTACAATTCTGCACAGTTTTTCCCGCGCTCTTTAATTCCGCCGCATCCCCCGCTGTCACATAGGAGACGTCCTCTCCCTGAATTTTGGCCACAAACCTGTACCCTGCGCTTTCATCACTCACCGTCACCGCCGCCGTATCCGTCGTTTTTTGACCGACTGACACATAAAGTCCCGTGACTGTACCTTTCTTCAATGCAGTGACTCTTCCCTTGCTTTCTCTTAATCTCTCCAGCTTCTGAAGCTTCGTCCGGTATTCCTCTATGGTAAGCTGATTGATCTCCGCAGTGTGATCTGGGGCCTGTGGCGTGTTTGCATCCTCCAGAGTACGTGCCGCCGCCTTTTCCTCTGTTTTCTGTGTTTGCAGAGCAGCTTCCAGAGCCGCCTCCTTTTCGCTGAGGGATGCTTTGCAGGCATCATAAGCGCTCTGTTTCTGCGCCGCATACGCTTGAAGGACTTCCAGATCCGGCGCACCCGTCCCCGGATTTGCCTGCTCCTGTGTCAGATCTTTCGTTTCAGGTTCTTGCTTTGCCTGTTCCAGATTGGTCTGGGCTTCTCTCAGTTCCTGCTCCGCCTGTTCCAGATTGGCCTGGGCTTCTCTCAGTTCCCGGCGGGCATCCGCAGCCGCAGCTTCATTTTCACGGACCGTCTCCTCATAGTCTTCCTGTGCCCGCATGATGTCCGTCTCTCTTTTTGCATCTTCCAGACTCCGTCCGTCCGAAAGCGCCTGATTCTGCAATTCCAGTGATTGGATGTCTCTGTTTACCGCGTCAATCTGTCCGGAAATGCTCTCTAAGTCAAGCTGCAGAAGCAATTCCCCCTCTTCTACGGACTCTCCTTCCCGCACAGCCACGCTCTCTATCAGAATATCCGGCTCCGTGACCACCGCCAGCTCCCGGTTCTGTTCGATCCTTCCCGACGCCGACACCGTATGCCGGATCCTGCGTCCCGTAATCTGCTCCGTGTTCGCTTTCGCGATAGTTATGGAATCCGCAATGCGGGAGGCAGCTGTAAATGCCAGCATAACCGTCAGCCATAGGGCCAGTCCTCTCAGCCAGAAGCGGCTTCCTCTTTTTTTCTTTTTTTCGTCTGTTTTTTTCTTTTCTTCCATATCCGGCATCCGCCGCCCCTTTCCTGTCATTCTTTTGCAGCCGCAGAAGCGATTCCCTGTTCCAGATAATCCTGCCCGCTTAAAAATACAAAGATCGCCGGCAGAACCGCCATGAGAGACGCGCAAAAAGCAAAGCCTGCGCGTCCGGCTTTGATCTGCGGCAAAAACAGGGAGAGCGGCCACAGTTCCTTTGATTTCAAAAAAAGCATGGGACGTTCAATCATATTCCAACACTCTAAAAACGAGAGTACCAGCGACGACAAAATGCCGGCGCTTCCCAGAGGCAGTCCCATCGACAAAAATATCCGAAACTCTCCCGCCCCGTCGATCCGGGCCGCCTCGATAATACTCTTTGGGATGCTGCAGAAAAATCGGTACATGATAAATACAGGGAATGTGGAAAATATGCCCGGCAATATGACCGCAGACAGCGTATCCATCAGGCGCAGGCTGTCCAGCACCAGATATTCCGACAGCATCGTCACCTGAAAGGGCATCATCATCAACACGATAAAAAGCATATAGACCACTTTTTTCCCGCGAAACTGATAGCGGGCCAGCCCCCACGCCGCCGTCATTCCAAACACGAGCTGTCCTCCCAGAATACAGACGGTGATCTTTACAGAATTCCAGAACATCTGAAAAAACTCCGGGGCGTCCAAAAGCAGCTCCACAAGATTCTGAAGGGTCGGGTATCGGGGAATGATATGCCATCTCACAAAGCCTTCCCCATCTGAAAAAACCGGAGCCAGACATTCCGTAAGCTCCTGATTATCCATCAGCATACCGGCCAGCAGAAAGCATACCGGCGAAACAGCGATCGCCGCAACCACCGCCAGCACCAGTGTGATAAGTCCTTTTTTCACATCTCTTCCTCCCTGTCCCAGCTTTTTTGCAGCAGCAGAACAAAACCGGCGGCGGCAAGCGCCAGCAGTACAGAGCCCGCAGCCATTTTATCCACGGACAGTTCCTGAAACCAGTTGTTAAACAAATGCTGCAGCAGATAGATTTTCTCCTGAGGATAGCCTCCTGCCACCAGATATGCTTCCCTGAACACCTTAAAGGAGTTCAAAAGCGATAAAACGACGATCGTAAATGCCGCCGGCCGGATATTCGGAAGGGTGATATACCAGAAGCACTTTGCACTTCCGGCTCCGTCCACCCGCGCCGCCTCATAAATATTTCCCGGGATTGCGGTAAGACCCGCCAGCCACAGGATCACATCATATCCCAGATTCTTCCATATATAACTGAACACCAGTACGCCGAAGGATGCGTCTGTATTCATCCAGTCCACATTCTGACCGAGGATCCCATTCAATATCCCGTGGTTATCAAACAACAGCTGCCAAAGCAGTACCATGCTGGCGGCGGGAACCGCCAGCGGCATCAGGTACGCGCTCCGAAACAGCTTGCTTGCGGCCGTATGCTGTAAAAGAAGGGCCAGCGTCAAAGACAGAAGCAGCAGCAGAGGCAGACAGACAGCCACAAAGCAAAGGGTATTTCCCGCAGCCAGCTTAAAAGCCCGGTTCCCGAACACCTGCACGTAATTGTACATTCCGGCGAACCCGCCGCCTGAAGCCTTTTGAAAAGACCGGCGGATCACATCCGCAAAAGGGATCAGATAAAAAACCATTACGCCTGCCAGACAGGGCAGCACAAACCAAAACCCTGTACGTTCTCTCTTTCTCATAGTCGTTTCCTCACACTACTCCGCCAGATACAGTCCCACCTTCTGCCGGATGGCCTGCACCGTATGCGTAAGATCCTGTTCCCCCAGCAAATATTTTTCACCCTGCTCCAACACCAGATTCTGGATCACCCGGTCAGTCATGGCCGGCTTTTCCAGACTTTCTATCCAGCCGGTAAAAACATCTATATCGCTTTCGGTGAGCTTCACAAACTCATAGCCGTAAAATTCGCCGCCGTCCGGGGAGCCGATACCGATAGAGCTGTCTATCTCAACCGCCTGATCTGTCTTTTCTACCTGCCCGGCAAAAGCAGCCCGGTTTACCGGAATACCTTCTGCATCCGCTCCCACTTCCTTTCCCAAAAGAACTTTTACAAATTCCTTTGCCATATCTACATTTCCGTCGGCGGTCACGCCTGTCAGCAGATACGGAACATAGGAGCTTACCTCTCCGCTGTTGAGAACGGCGCATGAAGTCTTTGAGAGCGTCTCCGCGCTTTTCGCCAACTGATAGCTTCCGGCGCCGCCCATGGTGCCAAGAGTCATCTGAGCTTCATTCATAAAAAGATCGTCAATCTTCAGGGAACTCACTTTTGTTCCATCCACGGTCCCGTCTCCCCCGAATATCTCGGTACGGTCGTTGTCAGCGCTGTATTGATCCACATCGTAGAGTGTCTTCGCCGCTGTCAGATAATCCGTCAGCACATCCTCATTCAGACTTCCGTCCTCCTGTCTCCATCTGGCGGAATCCGCATAGTACAGCTCCCGCAAAAGTCCCTTTGTGCCGTCTGCAGGCATCACCGGTTTTGAAGGATTTGCGTCTCCCAGCTCCCTTGCCCGCGCGGCGAATGTCTTTAAGCTGGCCGCAGCCTTGACAGTATCCGCATCCCCTGCGGCCATAGGAATGAAAAAGTTTACCGGCATAGCATAAATATGTCCCTCTGTTTCACTGGCGGAACGGATATTTTTGAACAATCCGTCCTCCTTTTCAACCTCATCCACCACATCGCTGATATCCGAGAGGATTCCTTTTTCAATGTAGCTGTCCAGCGGCATTCCGTCCAGAATCAGCACATCCGGGCCCTTTTTGGCCATTATATCCGTATTCAGCACGGAAAGCGCATCCTCCACCGTAACGCTGTCCTCTCCGGACATTCCAATCTGAAGATTTACATAAATGTCAGGATGGGTCTGCCCAAAGACCGCAACCGCCTCGCGCAGCAGATTTGATTCATCCAGCGCATAAACCGTCAGTTCCTGATCTGGCACAGCTGCCGCCGTCCGGTCATACCGGTAATGTAAAAGCTTCGTTCCCTGTTTATCCGAAAGACCTAAGAAAATATTTTCAGCATCCGGCATGGCGACGCCATAAAAGACTACGTTTCCGGTTCCCATGAAGGTGAGACTGCTATCCAGCAGCTGTTCGATCACATTTCCGCCTGATTTCTGACAAAAAATTCCCTGTTCGCTGGCAAACACAAGGCCGTCCGTCCCATCCTGCGTAAAAGCCATGGGATATCCGGAATCCGAACTTGTACTTGCCAGATCGGCGTTCCGCCTGATTAACTCTGTCAGCGCAGACTCCGTTCCCATACTCTGTCCTGTCTCTGTGTGAAATACATAACAGCCATTGTCATAAACGGCAATACATGTTGTCCCTGCAATCCCAAAATAATTGATCCCAATCCCCTGGGTATCAAAAGGCGTACTGTACGTTCCAGCGTCCACATCTATCTTCAGCAAGGATCCGTTCATATCCAGAAAGAGCAAATTGCCCAGATCGTCATACCCGGCCTGCTGGACATTATTATCCGAATCTCCGGTCTCCGGCATGGTTACTGGCTTTTCCGCCGTCTGTCCCTGTATATCCGCAATCTTCAGATTGACAGTTCCATTGCTGGTAAAAGGCACAAAGACCGTCGTCCCGTCAGGCGCGATGGCAATCCTTGGATAATAGTCCTCCGTCAATCCCTGTATCTGTGTCACATTCCAGCTTTCTCCCATATCGCCGCTGGTCAGAAGATAATATGCCTTCAGCTCCTGATTTCTCCCGATGACCTCAAGACTCCCGTTTTCGGTCATTCTTACTGCCGCGATCTGGTCGATCTCATCGGGAACCGCCGTTTCCCTCTCTACAAAACGGCCGCTCCCCTCTGTCAAAACCGCGTTTTCCTTTGACTGATCCGTATCGCCCTTATCCCCGCCGTTCCTTTCACAGCCTGCAAAAGAAACAGCCAGCAGTATACAGGCTATACAAATACAAATGATTCTCCTTCTGCTCATCTTCTTATGTTCTCCTTCCTGCATGTTCAATCTGATATCATCTTAACAGAATTGTCTTTATCTTTTCTTTAAGCTTCCCTTTAATTTTCACTCTTTTTTAAAGGATATTTTAAGATTCTTATGTTAAACTGGAGAATGTAAGAGACGATAAGAAATGTGCTTTTGCCGCATTTCTGAAAAACAAGTTTCAGATCAGGAGAACACTATGCGGATCCTATTGATAGAAGATGATATAAACTTGTGCGAGACGCTCCGCTTTCAGTTAGAAAAAGAGCGCCATCAGACGGACGTCTGCCATGACGGGCGGGACGGACTGGATTTGTTTTTGCAGGACGGCCACGATCTGGTTCTGCTGGACCGGATGCTTCCTACCATGAACGGCCTCCTTGTTCTGAAAAAAGCGCGGGCGGCAGGACTGACCACGCCGGTCATTCTGATCACAGCTTTGGGCGAACTCTATGACCGCATTGAAGGACTTGACAGCGGCGCAGATGATTACATTGTAAAACCCTTTGCCTTTGAAGAGCTGCTGGCACGCATCCGTTCTCTTGGAAGACGCGCCGGGAAATGGGAGGACAACAGCCTGCTTTCCTTTCATGATATCAGCTACGACTGCGCCATGCGGGTTCTTCAGGGTCCGGCCTGTTCCCTGCAGCTTTCATGCCGGGAGGGACGCCTGCTGGAAGTATTTTTGAGAGAGCCCGGCACGGTCCTTCGGCGTATGGTGCTGCTGTCACGGGTATGGGGAACGGACGCGGAGGTGGAAGAAAGCAATCTTGACACGTACATCCACTATCTCCGCAAACGCCTGTTATACGCAGGCAGCAAAGTCCGGATCAAAACGGTGCGTGGAATCGGATATCGGATGGGGGATTAAATTTTGTTTCGAAAATTGCATTTACATCTCACAATATTCTGTACCATCGTAACAGGAGGCATCCTGCTGCTCCTTACCGCAATCTGCCTTCTTTTTGCGGAAAAGAACCTGAAACAGAACAGCTATGCCTCTTTTCTCTCGGAAATCAATACCACGATCACCCATTTGCAGGAACAGGATTACATCTCCCACCAATGGCTGAATCAGCTTCAGGAAAGCGGACATTGCTCTGTTTTTCTGTTCGACGGGGAAGCGCCCCTCATTTACCAGCAATATCATCTCTCAGAAAAAGGTCTGGAGCTGTCCCGGGAAGTGGCTGACGCCGCCTGCGATTTATATGGAATGGATTTATTTACTATTACCGGTCAGAAGCTCACTTCCCATGTGGAATTTGATTTTCGCTCCCGGGACAAAGAGGATTATTATATTTCCGCCGGGATCATCCCCAAAAATGAAGGACAACTTGGCTTTCTTCTGTTATATCCATTAAGCGGCCGCCGGAATCAGATTCTGCATCTGAGACTGGCTGTTTTGCTTGCTGACCTCTTCGCCGTTATGTTGCTTGCTGTTTTCTTCTGGCATTTTACTTTCAAAATGATCATACCGCTCTCCGAAACGCAAAAAAAACAGACTCGTTTCATTGCCTCCGCCTCCCACGAGCTTCGCGCTCCTCTGGCTGTGCTGCGCTCCGGTCTGGAATCCCTTGCCAAAACCGATCAAATCTCGGAGCAAAGACATTTTATACGATTATTGTCCGACGAGAGCAGCCGTCTACAAAAGCTGGCGGATCGTATGCTGCTTTTGGCAGGCTCGGATTCTGATTCTCTTCCGGTACAAATGACTGCCTGTCAGCCGGATGAGCTTCTCCTTACCGTTTACGAAAAATATGAACTCCTTGCACAGGAGAAAAAAATAGCTCTCTCCCTTTCACTTCCGGAGGAACTGCTGCCGGACTGCCATTGCGACCCGTCCCGCATGGAACAGGTTTTTTCCATTCTGATGGACAATGCGCTCTCCTATACACCGGAGAGCGGCAGTATCCGGCTGTCATTATCCTACACAGGCAGTAGGTTTCAGTTTATTGTCTCCGATACCGGGTGCGGTATTCCCGACGATCAGAAGGAGCAGATCTTTGAACGGTTTTACCGCGCAGATCAGGCCCGCGCGGACAGGGAACATTTCGGACTTGGCCTGTGCATCGCAAAAGAGATCATCAAAAAACACGCCGGGACGATCCGCGTCACAGACCGTCCCGGCGGCGGAAGCTGCTTTATCATAGAGCTTCCTCTCTGACATCGCCCGAAATGTATGTTTCCTTTATTATCAGTTCCGGAATGTCTTTTACTAAGAAGGCAACAGCATCTTCATTCTTATCTGTGTAAAATCTGCCAGTTTTTATAAGGAATCTCCGGTGCAATACCTGCGTACACAAAAATAATTTTACAAAAAGTTTGTGCTGTTTATTGCATAAACTTGATTTCTTAAAAAGTTTGTGCTATACTATGCTCGCAAAGGAGGCCTGATCTATGATTTCTTCCCGCAAACTTAAAAAGCGTGATTTTTATTTAAATAAACTGATTGGTTTTCAAGACACCGAGCCGGTAAAGGTTATAACAGGTATTCGTCGCTGCGGTAAATCCAGTCTCTTAAAGCTCATGGTGGAACACCTGCTGAACACCGGCATTGCGCCTGAACAAATCGTGGAAATGAATTTTGAATCCTTCGAATTCAAAAAAATGTCTGCTGAGGATTTATACAACTATGTAAAAGAGCGCGCCCTGCCGGACCGGCGGATGTACCTGTTCTTTGATGAGATCCAACGAATCCTCCGTTGGGAAGATACCATGAATTCCTTCCGTGTGGATTTTGATTGCGATATCTATATTACCGGCTCCAACGCATATCTGCTGTCATCGGAATATGCGACCTACCTGTCCGGACGCTGTGTGGAGATCAAAATGCTGCCGCTGTCTTTTGCCGAGTTCATGGAGTTCCACAACTTTGAGTTAAAGACAAGCAAAAGCGCGCTGGGCGGTACAAAGGCATACGCCTATGATAGAAACGGTGAGCGCTATGAGCTGCACGAGGTATTCGATTCCTATATGCGGTTTGGCGGCATGCCCGGCATTGCCGATGTCGGATTGGATCAGGAAAAGGCCCTGACGCTGCTGGATGGCATCTATTCTACTGTTGTTATCCGTGATATTCTGGAACGGGAAAGGCGCCGAGGGCAGCGCCGGATCACAGATGCTGTTCTGCTGCGAAAGATCATTCTGTTCTTAGCTGACAACATCGGCAGTACCATTTCTGTTTCTTCTATTGGGAACACGCTTGTCAACGAAGGACTTTTGGAAGATGAAAAGCGAATTGGGGCTCCCAGCACGCACACGGTACAAGCTTATGTCGCTGCTCTTATAGAATCCTATTTCTTCTATGATATCAAACGCTTTGATATCAAGGGCAAAGAATTCCTTCGCACCATGGGCAAATATTACATTGTCGATATTGGCCTGCGCAATTACCTGCTTGGTTTCCGAAACCGTGATCGTGGCCACGCCTTAGAAAATGTAGTTTACTTTGAACTGCTCCGCCGCGGATATGACGTAGCGATCGGCAAAGTTGGCAGCACAGAAGTTGATTTTATTGCCACAAAAGCCGACGACAAGCTGTATGTTCAGGTGACAGAATCGATGAATAGCGAAACGGTACGCGAACGTGAACTCGCCCCGCTGACTAAAATCAACGACAATTACGAGAAGATCATATTGTCCCTACGCCCCGGTATGGACGCATCCTACGATGGGATCAGATCCTTGAACCTGATCGACTGGCTGCTCAGTGTATAAGATTGTCATTTTTGCGTCACTTCATCAGTTCTGAAATATTCCTAAAAACAAAGTAAACGTCAAATCATCATAACACACAAAAAGAGGAATCTCCTTAAACTGTAAAAAGTTTTTTGGATTTCCTCTTTTTCTGCGATTTCATACTGCGACAAGTTGTTCCTTATTTCTTTTATACTCTTGAATCGCTTGTGATACCTCATATTCGTCCATATTAGCTTCGATAAGCATGTTCACTATATACTGATATGCTCCCCATTTGGTAGACAATGGAAATATCCAAAACTATCATATAGGGAGCATATCATTTTTAGGATTTCTGAGGCTTCTCTTAAATAGCGGGAAAGGGATTTGAACCCCCGACACCACGGGTATGAACCGTGTGCTCTAGCCAACTGAGCTATCCCGCCGAATATGATGAAAAATACATGGGACCTACAGGGCTCGAACCTGTGACCCTCTGCTTGTAAGGCAGATGCTCTCCCAGCTGAGCTAAGATCCCATGTGCGGCCATTTCTGACCCGCTTTGCTATTATACTATTACCTCTTGTGGAAAGTCAACACCTATTTTTTATTTTTTACACTTTTTACCATGTTTTTTGCTCGTTCAATTCAATCTTTTCTCCGTCCGGCCCAACGATGGTAAAATATCGCACACCGTGGGAAAATACGGGCAATTCCTTTACAGTTGTATCTGCCGCCTGCAGTCCCTCGGCCCTGCACAGATAAAACGCCTGCCGGGCGTCTTTTACATCCAGCGCGATGTGGTCCAGACGTCCCTCGCCCCGCTGCTTCAGTTCCGCCAGCGCTGCGCCCGTCACCTGGATCAGCTCCAGAACAAAGCCGTGGTTTTCCACAAAAACAATCTGAAAGCGCCCCTCTTCCGTGTCCAGATAACCTTCCATCACCTTCTGGAAACCCAGCTTTTCATAAAATGGAAGGGAGCGCTTCAGAGAGGAGATTTTGACAGCCAGATGAGACCATCCCTGCAGTCCTGTAAGTCCGCTGTCATATTCGCGGTTATAATCGTGGCACAGCTCCACCACTTCCCCGTTTGGCCCTTCAAAATTGATGCCGCGGACACCCTTTTTCCCTAAATGCTCATAAAAAACGCAGCCCTTCGGCGTACTGACATGGAGATTGGCCCCCTTCTTATAGACGCTCTCCGCGCAGGGCTGAAAATCCGGCGCATCCAGCGCAAAATGATCGATCACCCCGGTTCCGCGCTCTGCAATTCCCTTTAACAGATGCGGGGCAGGCTGAAACAATTCGATCACCAGATTCTTTTGCCTCAAAAACAGCATGTCCAGTCTTTCCGGATAAAATACAGACGCCTCCTGCATTTTTTCAAAACCGAGCTTCTGCTCATACCAGAGAGCCGCCTCCCCTATATGGCAGACGGGAATCCCAAGATGTCCAACGCCCTGTATCAGCTCAGATAATTTCATGTGCGTTTCCGCCTCCCCAAGCAAGACCCGTCGGGCGGAATAGTCCGCCCGCGGCATAAAATTTTCTCCTTTTCCACACCCGGAAACCTGTTTCTTCTGTTCCCGATCCGTTTATTGGAAATAAGCAACACCGGATTCAAAAATGCCCAGATCCTGTTCTCCGTAAATATTCACTGCAACGCCTCTGCCCTGCCGCTCAGAATGAGCCATCTTGCCCAGACACCGTCCGTCGGGGCTGGTGATCCCCTCGATGGCGCAGTAGGAACCGTTGATATTCCATTCGTCGTCCATGGTTACCGCGCCGTTCAGATCACAGTATTGGGTAGCAACCTGTCCGTTTTCAAACAGTTTTGCGATCACATCGTCGTTTGCTACAAACCGGCCCTCCCCATGGGATGCGGGATTGGCATATACGCCGCCCACAACAGCTTTCTGCAGCCATGGAGATTTGTTGCTGGTCACTTTCAGATAAGCCATTTTGGAAATATGGCGGTTGATGGTGTTATAAGTCAGCGTGGGGCTTTCTTTTGTCTGTCCCACAATTTTGCCGTAAGGCACAAGCCCCAGCTTGATCAGCGCCTGAAATCCGTTGCAGATTCCAAGTGCCAGTCCGTCCCGCTGATCCAACAGCCGATGCACCGCTTCCCTGATCTTTTCATTCTGGAATGCGGTGGCAAAGAATTTTGCGGAACCGTCCGGTTCGTCGCCTGCAGAGAATCCGCCGGGGAACATAATGATCTGCGCCTGCTCGATCTGCTTTTCAAATTCTTCCACAGATTCCAGAATATCGTTGGAATTCAGGTTTCGGAACACCTGTGTCCTGACTCTGGCGCCCGCCTTTTCAAATACCTTTGTGCTGTCATACTCGCAGTTGGTGCCGGGAAATACCGGAATAAATACAGTGGGCTTTGCCACCTTGTTCCTGCAGGTATAGATCTGCTTTGCAGTATAGGTGCCCCGCTCTACAGCCTTTGCCTCCGCGCCCGCCGAAGAGGGGAATACCTTTTCCAGCGGCTGTTTCCACGCACGGATCGCGTCATCCACGGACAGCTTCATATTTTTGCAGATAAAGTAACCGTCGTCCGTCACTTTGCCAAGCAGGATATATCCTTTGGGCGCCTCCGCTACATGCTCCGGTGAGACCTCCACAATGATATCGCCGTTGCCCGGCGCAAAAAGCGTGCCCGGATCCACACTGTCCTCCAGCGTAAATCCCTTGCGGTTTCCAAAAGCCATTTTGCTCAAAGCTACCGCCGCGCCCTTACCGTCGACCACATAAGCAGCCTGCACAGCTCCCTTCTGCATCAATTCGTGAAGACCGTCGTACAGTTTCATCGCCTGCTTAAATTTCGGCAGATCATACTCATTTCTTTCGATCCGGTACCACAGCAGCTGATCATCGCGGTGCTTCATCTCCGGCGTTATCACATCGCCCATCTTCGCAACATCTACCGCAAAGGACACCAGCGTAGGCGGCACATCAATGTCATTAAACGTGCCGGACATACTGTCTTTGCCGCCTATGGACGGCAATCCCAGCTGCATCTGCGCCTCATAAGCCCCCAGAAGCGCCGCGAACGGCTGGCTCCATCGAGCCGGATCCTCGCTCATGCGGCGGAAATATTCCTGAAATGTAAAACGTACTTTTTTGTAATCTCCGCCTGCCGCAACAATGCGGGAAACGGATTCCAGCACGGCATAAATGGCGCCGTGATAAGGGCTCCAGCTGGAAAGAACCGGATCAAAGCCGTAGCTCATCATCGTCACCGTATCACACTCGCCCTTCAATACAGGGAGCTTTGCCACCATAGCCTGCGTCTCCGTCAGCTGATACTTTCCGCCATAAGGCATCAGCACGCTGCCGGCCCCGATGGAAGAGTCAAACATTTCCACCAGCCCCTTCTGAGAGCAGACATTCAGATCCTGCATATAGATAAGCCAGACATCCTCCACGTCCCGGACTGTGGGCGTACAGAAAAACTGATCCCGTTTAGACGGGATGTCCACAAAGACACTGGTCTCCTGATGGGCGCCGTTTGTATTTAAAAATGCCCGTGAAATATTCACGATCTCTTTGTCTCTCCAGATCATCACGAGGCGGGGTTCCTCTGTGACAACCGCCACTTCCACGGCTTCCAGATTTTCCTCTGACGCATACGCCAGAAACGCGGGCACGTCTTTGGGATCTACCACCACTGCCATACGCTCCTGAGATTCGGAGATGGCAAGTTCCGTGCCGTCCAGCCCCGCATATTTCTTGGGAACCTTGTCCAGCCATATTGTCAGGCCGTCCGCCAGCTCGCCGATGGCGACAGATACGCCCCCTGCTCCGAAATCATTACATTTCTTGATCAGCCGGCTGACCTCTTCCCTGCGGAAGAGCCGCTGGATTTTACGCTCGGTGGGTGCATTTCCTTTTTGCACCTCCGCGCCGCAGGTCTCAATGGATGTTTCCGTATGCACTTTGGAAGAACCGGTAGCGCCGCCGCATCCGTCCCTTCCAGTACGGCCGCCCAGCAGGATGATCACATCCCCGGGGTCCGACGTCTCCCGGATCACATTCTTTCTGGGCGCAGCGCCTATCACCGCCCCGATCTCCAGTCGTTTGGCTACATAATCGGGATGATAGATTTCTTTAACATAACCGGTTGCAAGACCGATCTGGTTGCCGTAAGAACTGTAGCCGCTTGCCGCGCCCCGCACCAGTTTTTTCTGGGGCAGCTTACCCGTCAGCGTCTTTTTCAGCGACAGGGTTGGGTTGGCTGCGCCGGTCACGCGCATTGCCTGATATACGTATGATCTTCCCGACAGAGGATCCCTGATGGCGCCGCCCAGACAGGTGGCGGCCCCGCCGAAGGGTTCAATCTCTGTAGGATGATTATGGGTCTCATTCTTGAAGCTGATCAGCCATTCCTGCTCCTCGCCGTCGATGGTCACCGGCACAACGATACTGCAGGCGTTGATCTCGTCAGACTCCTCCATATCCTGCAGCCTGCCGTCCTTTTTCAGCTTCCGCATGGCGATCAGCGCCAGATCCATGAGGCATACAAACTTGTCCTTTCTTCCGGCAAATAATTCTTCCCGCACCGCCAGATAGGACCGATAACTCTTTTCGATCGGCTCCCGGTAATCTCCTTCGCCGAAGGTAACCTCCTTCAGTTCCGTAGAAAAGGTCGTGTGCCTGCAATGATCGGACCAATAAGTATCCAGCACCCGGATCTCCGTCATGGAAGGATCTCTGTATTCTTCATCCCGGTAATAGTTCTGAATATGCTGAAAATCACGAAATGTCATTGCCAGATTCAAAGAATCGTAAAGCGCCTTCAATTCCGCTTCCGGCAGTCCTGCGAATCCGTCAAAAACAGCTACATCCTCCGGCACCTGATATTCTGTCATCAGCGTTTCGGGCTTTTTCAGCCCGGTTTCTCTAGAATCCACAGGGTTGATGCAAAAGCCTTTGATGGTTTCAAACTGCTCCTCTGTGATGTCGCCCTCGATCACATAAGTGACAGCCGTTCGGATCACCGGCTCCGCGTCTTCCTTGAGAAAACGGATGCACTGAACGGCGGAATCAGAACGCTGGTCAAACTGACCGGGCAGATATTCCACGCTGAACACTCTGCCGTCGCCGTAATCAAACGTCTCCTCATAATAATCATCCACAGGAGGTTCATGGAAAACCACCCCCAACGCTTTCCGGTAAATGGGTTCCTCCAGATTTTCCACATCATAGCGGATCAGCACCCGGACGCCGGTAACTCCCTGAATACCCAGATAGCTGTGGATCTCCTCCTTCAGTTCTTTTGCCCGCATGGCAAATTCCGGTTTCTTTTCTACATAGACTCTTCTTACGCTGCTCATATTTAACCGTACCTTTCTTTGAGACGCCGCCGTACAGCCGCCGGGAAAGCCTGCATCCCCCGCTGTCTGCGCCTTCCGGCAGGCGTTCGTCCGATCACAGACGTACTTTTGCCGGAAAACAATGCAGACACGGGATCTTCTGTCCCTCCGGAAGCCTTCTGACAGCCCCGTTTATTTATTTTCTCACAAGCATGGTGGTATATCCGTTATCCCGAAGGAGTTTCTCCATGTCTACTGCCTCCTGCATTTCCGGATAAGCGCCCACAAACACCTTGTAATATCCATCCTCATAAACAATATAGGCGGGGAACCCTTCTCCGGCCAGCTCCTCCAAAAGCCTTCTGGCATTGGCCTCCACCCTGAAAACACCAACCTGTACTTTGTAATATGGTTCTTCGGACACAATGCTGTTGAGGATCCCCTCTACGATCGCCTGCACCACATCTTCGTAATTCTGCTCAAACAACTGGTTATCCGCTTCGGAATCAATATAGCCCACCTGTATCAGCACCGCGGGCATTCCGGTGCGCTTCAGCACCACCAGATTTGGTCGCTCCTGTACACCCCGGTTTACAAATCCAACCGTTTCCAGATTGTCCGTGATCGCTTTTGCGATCTCCCCTTTGACGCCGTCGTCCTCATACACAAACGCTTCCGCGCCGGAGGCCTGATTCGGCTCCGGGAAGGCGTTTCTGTGAAGAGAAACAAAATAGTCCGCCCCTTCATTGTTTGCGGTCATTGCCCGCTCATAGGGAGTCCGGTATACATCTGACGTTCTTGTATAGACCACGTCCAGCCCTTTCTCCTTTAAAAGTGCGCCTACATCCTGCGCAAGCCTCAGATTATCATCCTTTTCACGTCTGCCGTCATAAACGGCGCCGTAATCTCTTCCGCCGTGTCCCGCGTCAAGTGCAACTTTTTCTGCCAAATCCATACTTCCAATCAAAATCTTTTTATCAGTTTATGCAGAAAAAATTTTTTGTTTCATTGGTTACTGCAAACGCCGGGCGCCGTCGCCGATATCCACCACATAAAAATCTGCGCCGTAACCAACACGCCGGCGATATATACTGCCTACGTTCTCAATAAAGGCCTCCACACATTCCTCTTTTACAATGCTCACCGTGCAGCCCCCGAAGCCTGCGCCCGTCATTCGTGAGCCGATCACTCCCTCCTGCTGCCATGCGGCTTCCACAAGGGTATCCAACTCTGGGCCGGTAACCTCATAATCATCCCGCAGGGAAATATGGGACTGATTCATCAGGCGGCCGAATTTTGCAAGATCCCCTTCCTTCAGCGCCTTTACCGCACGGATCGTCCGCTGGTTCTCCGTTACCGCATGACGCACCCGACGCAGCCTTACCGGGTCCTTGATGATCTCCTTGGTCTCCTCAAAGGCTTCGTTGGACAGTTCTCCCAGGGTGCTGATATTCAGCAGCGTCTTCAGTTCCTCCAGCGAGCGGTCGCACTCGCTGCGGCGCTCGTTGTATTTACTGTCCCCCAGCCCCCGCTTTTTGTTGCTGGAGGCAATGACGATCTTATACCCCTTCATATCCAGCGGCGCGTACTCATAATCCAGATTGCTGGTATCCAGAAAGATGGCGTTATCCTTTTTTCCCATGGCGATGGAAAACTGATCCATAATGCCGCAGTTGACGCCGTTAAACTTATTTTCGGAATACTGGCAGAACAGGGCGATGTCCGTCATGGACATGTCAAATCCATACATATCCTTCAGCATCACCGCGATGGCAACCTCTACCGACGCCGAGGACGACAGCCCTGATCCGTTGGGAATATTGCCGTACAGAAGAATATCAAATCCATTGGTTACCGGATATCCTTTCTTGTCAAAGGTCCAAAGCACCCCCTTTGGGTAATTGGTCCAGCCAAACTTCTTGTGGTAATACAACTCATCCAGAGAGGACTCCGTCACACCCAGATGCGAAAAATTCACCGAAAACAGCCGGAGCAGCCGATCCGCTCTCTTCCGCGCCACCACATAAGTCCCCAGCGTCAATGCACAGGGAAATACATGGCCGCCGTTATAATCTGTATGCTCTCCGATCAGGTTCACTCTTCCCGGGGCAAAATATACCCGGATATCTCCGTCCTTTCCGTATAATTCCCCGAACTTCTGTATCAGCTTATCTTTCATTCTCTTCTCTGTCCTTTCCGTCCTGTTCCATATCCTCACCGCCGAAAAAGCTCTTATCATAAGTAATCACGCATCGGTATCCGGGATTTTCCTTCTGCAGGCTTTCCTCCAGTGTTTTTTTAATTGTTTCCTCCCTTTCCTCGTCAAACTCAAAGGGAACGGCCATATCAAATATCAGCTTTGTCACTGTTTTTTCCTCCACGATCCGGAAATCATGGATGGAAAGACGCTCATCCAGCTCCTGCAGGATCGCGGCGACTTTTGCTCTTACTCTTTTCGTCACCTTGGAATTCAGATCCACCGGATCTGTGTGGATAACAAGAAAAATGCCCAGACGCCGGTTGGCCTCCCGCTCAATGGCGTCGATCAGCTCATGGGCCTCCACGATTCCCTGCTCGCTGGAGATTTCCGCATGGATGGACGCCATGCTGTGGCTCGGGCCGTAATTATGTACGATCAGATCATGGGTGCCGCAGATCCCCTCATAGCTTTCCACAAATTCTGTCACCATCCGGTAGACTGCCGGATCTGCCGCTTCTCCCACCAGCGGCCTCGCCGTATCGCGTATGATCCCGATACCTGCCCATATAATAAAGAACGAAACAACAAGGCCCGCATAACCGTCCACGTTGACGCCGACCAGCCTGTATACGGCCAGAGAGATCAGCGTCACCGCCGTGGCCATCACGTCTCCTGCCGCATCCACGGCAGTGGCCGCCATCACCTTGGAGTCGATCATCCTGCCCAGCTTACGGTAAAAGAAAGCCATCCACAGCTTAACGGAGACAGACAGGAGCAGCACAAGAAAGGGAACCCACTGAAAGACTATTTCCTGGGGATGCAGGATCTTATCCACAGAATTTTTCAGAAAGGAAACGCCTACCTCCAGCACCAGAAACGCCACAAGCAGCGCCGCGATATATTCCACGCGTCCATGCCCGAAGGGATGCTCCCTGTCGGCGGGTTTGCCTGCCATTTTCACTCCTACATAGCCCACCACGTTGGCAACACTGTCAGACAGGTTATTGAACGCATCCGCCATAACGGAAACGCTGTGCAGCAGAACACCCACAAAGCACTTTGCCAGAAACAGCAGAAGGTTGCATACCATGGCGGTGCCGCTTCCCAGCACACCGTAAGCCATCCGCACCTTCCGGTCTTTTATATTTTCATAATCCTTGATAAAGGTTTTCACCAGCCACTGCGTCATGGAGTTTTTCCTTCATTCTCCTTAAAATGTGAATTTCTCCTCGAAATAACGGGGCAGATCTTCGATCTTTACCCGTTCCTGCGCCATGGTGTCCCGATCGCGCACTGTCACCGCGCCGTCCTCCTCGGACTCAAAATCATAAGTAATGCAGTAAGGGGTTCCGATCTCATCCTGTCTTCTGTAACGCTTGCCGATGTTTCCCCTGTCGTCAAATTCACAGTTGTATTTTTTTGTGAGGGTATGGAAAATCTTCTCCGCGCCCTCGTTGAGCTTTTTGGACAGCGGCAGCACGCCGATCTTTACAGGGGCCAACGCCGGATGGAACCGCAGCACGGTCCGCATATCTCCGCCCTCCAGCTCTTCTTCATCGTATGCGCCGCACAAGAATGCCAGCACCACACGATCCGCGCCGAGAGAAGGCTCGATCACGTAAGGAATATATTTCTTATTCTTCGTATCGTCAAAATAGCTCATATCCGCCTTGGACACTTCCTGATGGCGGGTCAGATCATAGTCGGTGCGGTCCGCGATGCCCCAAAGCTCGCCCCACCCGAAGGGAAAGAGAAATTCAATATCAGAGGTGGCCTTGCTGTAGAAGGACAACTCCTCCTTCTCATGATCCCGGACACGCATTTCCTCTTCCTTCATGCCGAGGCTTTTCAGCCAGTCGATGCAGTACTGCTTCCAGTATGCGAACCATTCCAGATCCGTATCCGGCTCACAGAAAAACTCCAGCTCCATCTGCTCAAATTCTCTTGTACGGAAGGTGAAATTGCCCGGCGTGATCTCATTTCGGAAAGATTTTCCGATCTGGGCAATACCAAAGGGGATCTTCTTGCGGGAAGTCCTCTGTACGTTCTTAAAATTCACAAAGATGCCCTGCGCCGTCTCGGGGCGGAGATATACCGTATTCTTGGCATCCTCCGTCACACCCTGAAAGGTCTTGAACATCAGATTAAATTCCCGGATATCCGTAAAATTATGTTTGCCGCAAGAAGGACATGGCACCTGATGCTCCTCTACAAAATCCTTCATCTGCTGGTGACTCCATGCGTCGATGCTGCTCTCAAGGGCAATGTCATGCTCCTTTGCAAAATTCTCGATCATCTGATCCGCGCGGAAACGCTCATGACATTCCTTGCAGTCCATCAATGGATCGCTGAAGCTGCCGAGATGGCCGGAAGCGATCCATGTCTGGGGATTCATGAGAATGGCGCAGTCAACCCCTACATTATAAGGGCTCTCCGTGACAAATTTCTGCCACCACGCCTTCTTTACATTGTTTTTCAGTTCCACGCCGAGATTGCCGTAATCCCATGTATTTGCAAGGCCGCCGTAAATTTCTGATCCCGCATAAACAAATCCTCTCGCCTTGGCAAGCGCCACGATTTTTTCCATTGTTTTTTCCATAAGATATATCCTCTTTTCATAGATTATTAGCCGTTTCAAGTATTATACCTGCTATCAGTTATCTTTTCAACCAAAATTTCACGGCTGTCTCCAGAATGTCTTCGGAATTTCAGGCTGCTTATGACTCAGAAAAGGATCTTCCTCATTTTTTTGGAATAAAGATAAATGTTGTCTGACAAAACATCCTCCTCCGCCACCTGTGTCCGGTTCACCTGCCGCACCATCTCCTGCAGCTTTTCCTTTGTATAATCCTTCCGCACCGGGAGCAGGATCACCTCATGAACGGAGCTTGGCAGTATGTAAAAATCCGTCCCTACCGTCATGGCAAATTTGGAAAGCACGCCCTGATAAAACATGCAGGCTGCCCCGTACTGCCTGAGATAATTGGTAAGTACATACATATTATCATCCACCCGCACGTTGGCAATATCCTTCCGCTCCAGCTCCGCCGCGTCCTGCAGCAGCATTTCCCCGATGATCTCGTTCATAGATCGGATCTCCACCGGCATCTTCTTCACCGTATTTTTCATCGCCTCCACATACAGATCCGCCAGCTGGATATTCCACAGCTTGATATGGGAATTATAGATCTGGATCATAATATCGCCCATCGTTTCGTGGCTCATTTTGCAGTAAAATACAATGGCCAGATCCATGGTGCGCACGTGAGGAAGATTCTGCAGATTGTTCACATTCTTCTCATAATTGACTACTTTGAAATACAGATGCTCTCTCACCTTTGCGTATTCCTTAAAGAAAGCAACGTCCATTCCCTCTGCTTCATCCCTGCCGTATTTATAAAAATCCGTGATCTCCCGGACAATATTTCCCAGAGGACATCCCTGCCTGTATTCCTGATAGTATTCATTCAGGCAGAGCGCCGGCGCAATGCTGTGCCCCTCGCGGAATACTGTCAGCCCGTCCAGCTGCTTCGCATTATTTTTCAGTACACTGTGGATCTCCACCTTTTCTTTTCCGTACAACTCCTTTTTTACAGACTCTACTACACATTTTTTAAATTCATTATATTCCATTTTTGTCCTCCTATATTTTTAGTTTTGTTTTAAATAATATGGTTTGTTTCTTTTGTATATTATTGTCTGCACATATAATTAGTTGCTTCTTTTTTTAAATAATATTTCAACTGAAAAAGAAAGTCAATTGTTTTTTTTCATTTTTGGAATTTTTTTTGTATAAATCCGGAAAAAGGGTTGATACTAGATGATAGAAATTGTCTTCTTCCCCCGACAATTTCACTACCAAAGACAAATAGTAATACTTATCCTCCCCTTTATATTCCGCCCGGCGTCTGTTCAAGGACTCCGGGCGGAATTCTTTTTTCGCCTTAGGGGAAACGGCGAAAAAGATTGTCCCTTTTCCTTGCATCCCCACCTGCAATCTGCTAAAATCCCTATAGAATCATTGTTACGAAATCTTATTTCCTATCCGGATATTCCGGTGAAAGGAGTTTTACCATGCTTTTTCATATTCTTCTGTCAATCCCCGCCGCACTGGCGCTGCTTCTTATCCTCGTCCGCCTTGCGGGAGTTCAGGCAATTCCCCTTGGTACCCGCAAAATACGGCTCCATGCGGAGGGCGCGGCCACCGGTGACACCGTTACATACAAAGATATTTTACGGATCGCCGGATGGGCGTTTTTCATCCGGGTGTTTACCTATCTGCTGAGCATTTATATCGCGCCTCTCTATGGGATCAACTCTCTTTCGGATCTTTTTAACCGCTGGGCAAACTGGGACGGCGGCCATTATTTAAATCTGGCCGAATCCGGCTACTCTGATTTTGCGGAGGACGGCCGCCATTTATTTCTTGTATTTTTCCCGCTGTATCCATGGCTCATCCGTCTGCTGCATCTGGTGATCCCCAGCTATCTCCTCTGCGCTTTGATGATTACCAATCTGTCTTTTATCGGCGGCTGCTGTTTTCTTTACGCCCTTGTTGCAGGTGAAACCTCCAAGCAGACCGCTTTCCGAACCGTACTGCTGCTTTCTCTGTTTCCCTTCTCCTTCTTCTTTGGAGCGGTACGCACGGAAGGCCTGTTTTTCCTGACCTCAGCCGCCTCCCTTTACTATATCCGCAGGCACCGCTTTTTTACCGCCTCCCTGTTGGGCGCACTTGCGGCTCTTACCCGTATGCACGGACTGCTGCTCGTCCTGCCCGCCGCGGCGGAGATCATTATCACCTACCATCCCTTCCGTCTTCTGAAGGAAAAACAGTTCGGCGCCTTCTGGAAGGACTGCTGCCGCAAGGCGCTGTGCCTTCCGATCACCGCCGTGGGCACGCTCATCTATCTGCTTTTGAACTGGCACGTGGACGGAAACCCTTTTCAGTTTCTTATTTATCAAAAAGAACACTGGTTTCAGGGTTCCACCTATTTTACCAACACCCTTCATACGATATGGGAATACAGCAACGGGCAGGATATTGAATCGGTACGGACTTTATGGCTTCCCCAGCTTGTCCTGTTTTTCTTCTCGCTGGCTGTACTGCTCTATGGCATCCGCAGAGTTTCCGTTACTTACTCCGTATACTTTTTTGTCTATCTGTTTATGAACTATTCCATTACATGGCCTTTGAGCTGCGGCCGCTATATGACCTGCGCGCTGCCTATGTTTATCGTACTTGCAAAAGGCAGTGAAAAGCACCCGAACCTGTACAGGGGGCTTGCGGTGATCTTTACCGCGCTGCTGGCGATCCTGCTCCCCATGTTTATAACCAATAAAGATCTGTATTAAAAGGAAAACCGACCTATGAACTCATCCGAATCTGTAAAAAATCTTTTTGACTATCATCTGCACACCGGCTTTTCGGAGGACAGCGACACACCCCCGGAGGATATGATCAAAAGCGCCATCCAAAAGGGGCTTGCCTCTATCTGTATCACCGATCATCATGACCCGGATTTTCCCGGTGAGGGCAGCCTCTTTTTTCTGGACACGGACGCCTATTACCCGCGCATGGCCGCGCTGCAGGAGGAATATCGGGACCGCATTGATATCCGGATCGGTGTGGAGATCGGCCTGCAGCCTCATCTGGCGGACTATTTTACCGAATATCTCAGCCGTTATCCCTTTGACTTTGTCATCGGCTCCACCCATGTGGTGAGAAATATGGATCCCTACTACCCCGCCTATTTTCAGGGCCGGGAGGAGCAGGAAGCCTACCTGGAATATTTTCAGACCGTCTATGACAATCTGCAGGCCTTTCCCCATGTGGATGTATGCGGCCATCTGGACTATATTGTGCGTTACGGCCCCCATAAAAACGCCTGTTATTCTTACCGGCGCTATCAGGAGATTCTGGACGCCATCCTGCAGCTGATGGTGGAAAAACAGATCGGACTGGAAGTGAATACCGGGGGATTCAAAGACGGACTTGGCACGACCAATCCCATTCCGGAGATCATCGGGCGGTATCTGGAGCTTGGCGGGGAACGGATCACTTTAGGTTCCGACGCCCACACCCCGGAGGTCATTGCGCACAAATTTCCCACTGCCCTTTCCCTTCTGCGGGAATGGGGCGTGAACTATCTATGCACCTTTTCCCACCGAGAACCTGTCTTCCACAGGATATGAACGATCTGTCCTTCTTTTCAGATCGTTCTCCCGGCAGCGTGATCCGCTACATCCATCCTGATCTGGCGTCCTTTAAGAACGCTTCATACAAAGGCGAGCCATCCCGCAGCTGCTGCACATGCTTCTTGATAGATGCCACCGCAGAATCGATCTCTTCCTCTGTGGTCTCCTCTCCCAGTGTGAGACGCAGGGAGGCGTTTGCCAGTTCATCGGGCAACCCGATGGCCTTCAGCACATGAGAGGGCTCATGGGAGCCTGTGTTGCAGGCGCTTCCTCCGGAGGCGCAGATCCCGTCCCCGTCCAGCAGCATCAGCAGATTTTCCCCCTGAATAAACTGAAAACTAAAGTTGGCGTTGCCCGGCAGCCTGTTCTTTTTGCTGCCGTTTAACCGGGCATAAGGGATCTCGGACAACACCCGTTCTATCAAATGATCCCGAAGCCGTCTCTCCTCGCCGGCCCGATCATCCATGGTTTCCATACAATAAGACACCGCCGCGCCAAAACCTGCGATCCCGGCCACATTTTCCGTGCCCGCCCGCAATCCTTTTTCCTGGGCGCCGCCGTGGAGAAAAGACGCAAGCCGTACCCGCTCTCCTGCATAGAGGCATCCCACGCCTTTTGGCCCGTAGCACTTGTGACTGCTGGCGCTGAGCAGATCGATCTGCATCTCTTCCACATCTATGGGGACCTGACAAAACGCCTGCACCGCATCTGTGTGGAACAAAATGTCCTTCTTTCTGGCGATCCGCCCGATCTCCCGGACAGGCTGCAGCGTTCCGATCTCATTGTTTGCGAACATGACGGACACAAGCACCGTATCCGGCCGTATGGCTTTCTCCAGCTGCTTTACAGAAATACTGCCCTGCTCGTTCACAGGCAGATAGGTCACGTCAAATCCTCTTCTTTCCAGATATGCGCAGGTGTGCAGCACCGCGTGATGCTCGATCTGGGTAGTAATAATATGCTTTCCTTTATGGCGATAGGTTTCCGCAACCGCCTTCAGGGCCCAGTTATCGCTTTCCGTACCCCCGCCGGTAAAATAAATCTGATCTGCATGGGCGCCCATGGCCTCTCCGATAACTTTCCGGGCGTCCGCCACCGCCTGCCGGGAGGCCTCTGACAGCCTGTAGCTGCTGGAGGGATTTCCATAGCTTTCCCTGCAATAGGGCAGCATAACCTCCAGCGCTTTTTTTGCCGGCCTCGTGGTGGCGGCATGATCCAGATAAATGATACGTTCCAAGGAATATCCCTTCTTTCTCCCTCATGACATGATTTAGGGAGCCTCTCTTTTCGTTCTGATGAATTTTTTTACTCATATACTGTAACAAAAACAGTGAGTTTCTATATGAACAACAAAAAAATCATTTTACAGGGCACCCTCATTCTGACCGTCGCCGGGGTGGTCACCCGGCTGATCGGCTTCTACTATAGAATATTCCTCTCAAATAAGATTGGTGCGGAACAGCTGGGCATCTATCAGCTGATCTTTCCTCTTCTGGTGCTGATGTTTTCTATGACCTCCTCCGGCATCCAGCTTGTCATCTCCCGTCAGGTAGCGGCCAGTCAGGGCAGCGGAAGCGCCGAGAATCCCAAACAGATCCTTGCTGTGGGAAGCTGCATCTCCCTGTTTCTCTCCTGTCTTGCCGCATTTTTTCTTTACCGGTATTCAGACTTCCTTGCAGCGCGGTTTCTCGGGGACAGCCGCTGCGCGCCGCTTTTAAAGCCCGCCGCCCTGTGTATTCCCCTCACGAGCCTGCACGCCTGTATCGAGGGCTACTATTTCGGGCTGCGCAAGACTACTGTTCCCGCCGTCACGAATCTGGCGGAGCAGCTTGTCCGTGTGTTCTCTGTGTGGCTGATCTGCAAAATCGCCCTGCAGGAAGGCCGGCAGATCACAGTGGAGGCTGCGGTCTACGGTCTGGTTCTGGGAGAAGCCGCCTCCGCCCTCATCGGTCTCACGGCCCTTACCTTTGACCGCAGGCTGACCCTCCGGGGACTTCGCCTTTCCTGCTTTCGATCCATCATCAGCGCCTTTTGCCGACAGGGCATCCCTCTTACCGCAAACCGGGTGCTGTTAAACCTCCTGCAAAGCCTGGAGGCGGTGCTGATCCCTGCGCGGCTGCGGATGTTCGGACACAGCGCCACAGAAAGCCTGAGCATTTACGGGGTACTCACCGGCATGGCGCTGCCCTTTATCCTCTTTCCTTCCACCCTGTCAAACTCTGCCTCCGTGATGCTGCTGCCTACCGTTGCCCAGGCACAGGCGGGCCATCAGGAGGCTTCCCTGAAAAGTACGGTGGAATATACCCTGAAATACTGTCTGCTCCTTGGGATCCTCTGCACCGGGATCTTTGTGGTCTTCGGCCATGAGATCGGCACCGCAGTCTTTCATAATGAGCTTGCGGGACGCTTCCTCTGTGTCTTAGGATGGATCTGCCCCCTGCTCTATATTTCCTCCACCTTCGGCAGTATGATCCACGGTCTCGGCAAAACGGGAACCGTATTTCTGGTCAACCTGTGCAGTCTGTGCCTGCGTATCCTGGCAGTGCTGTTCCTGATCCCCCGCTGGTCTGTGACCGGCTATTTATGGGCCATGCTGTTCTGTCATCTGCTCTCGGTATTTTTGTACTACCGGATTTTAAAGAAGCTGATCGGCTTTTCCTTCTCGCCGTGGGACTGCATCGGAAAGCCGGGGATCGCCGCCGCCTTCTCCTGCTTTACCGGCTTCCTGCTGACGCGCACAATGGGAATCCCTTCCCTGCTCACGCTGCTCTTTATTCTGGCCGTCTGCATTTTTTTATACCTGCTGATCCTGCTCCTGTGGGGCTGTATGCGGGAATTTTTCACATTTCGTTGACTTCTGGCCTGTTTGGCAATATAATGCTTTTGCAGCCATTTAACGGCAACGATATTGGAGGAATACTTATGAATATGATCTTTAAGCGCAAGCTCCCCATCCCTATGGAGATCAAAAAGGAATACCCTTTGTCCGAGGAGCTTGCAAAAATAAAAAACGCCAGAGACGCGGCCATACAGAAGGTATTTACCGGAGAATCTGACAAATTTCTGGTGATCATCGGCCCCTGCTCCGCAGACAATGAGGAGGCCCTTTGTGATTATGTAAACCGGCTTGCCCGGGTGCAGGAAAAGGTTGCGGACAAACTGATCCTGATCCCCAGGATCTATACAAACAAGCCCCGTACTACCGGAGAGGGCTACAAGGGCATCCTGCACCAGCCGGATCCTGAAAAGGCGCCGGACATTCTCCACGGGCTGATCGCCATCCGCAAAATGCACATCCGCGCCATTGCGGAAAGCGGCCTCACCGCTGCGGATGAAATGCTCTACCCGGAAAACTACCGGTATCTTGACGACCTTCTTTCCTATGTGGCGATCGGTGCCCGCTCTGTAGAGGATCAGCATCACCGAATGACCGCCAGCGGTATGGACGTACCTGCGGGCATGAAAAATCCCACCAGCGGCGATCTGTCCGTTATGATGAACTCTGTTGTGGCCGCACAGGCAAGCCACAGCTTCATCTACCGCGGGTGGGAGGTGGAATCAACCGGAAATGAATTTGCCCACACGATCCTGCGCGGCGCTGTCAACAAGCGGGGGCACTGCATTCCCAATTATCACTATGAAGATCTGAATCTGCTGCTGGAACTGTATCAGCAGCGGGATTACAAAAACCCCGCCTGTATCGTGGACGCCAACCACTCCAATTCCAACAAGCAGTTCAAAGAGCAGATCCGTATCACCAAAGAGGTGCTGCACAGCCGCCGCCACTCTCACGACATTGCCACCCTCGTCAAGGGCGTCATGATCGAAAGCTATCTGGAAGAAGGCTGCCAGAAGGTGGGCGAAGGCGTTTACGGAAAGTCCATCACCGACCCCTGTCTGGGCTGGGAGGACTCGGAAAATCTGATCTATACCATCGCAGAATCCTGCTGATCCATGATCGTTTGTTCCGTCCGTTATCTCTTGATATCGTAATTCATATTCATCAGATTGCGGATACTCTTGGCGTCGTCGGTGATGTTGGCGTCACCGTGGATGGTATGCTTGATCACACTGCTGGCCACTGCAAAATTGATCATATCCATTGGCCGGTAATTGTGGATCATGGCATAGATAAGTCCGCTGGCAAAGGCATCGCCGCCGCCTACACGATCCAGTATGTTAAAAGTAAACAACCGGCTTTCAAAGGTATGTCCCTCATACCACATAAACGCTTTCAGGCTGTTCTCGCTTCCGCTGTGGGCATAGCGCACATGGCGGGCAATACATTTCAGATCGGGGTATCGTTCGATAAATCTCTGAAAGATCTCATCCTGCTGCTCATAAGAAGGCTGCAGCGGTACGCCGTCCTTCCAGTCCCCTTTGCTGTGATCCTCTTCGTCCTTCCAAAGATGATAGGGCTCAATCCCCAGCAGCACATCCACATAAGGCAGGCACTGGGTACAGAAATCTCTCGCCTCTTCCCAACTCCAGAGGGCGCTTCTGAAATTGCCGTCAAAACTCACGGTCATTCCCTTTTCCTTCGCCACTTTCAGACTGTCCAATACAAGCTTTTTACATCCTTCTCCCAGAGCGGGCGTAATGCCGCTGAGATGCAGCCAGTCGAATCCGTCCAGCAGCATGTTCAGATCTACTTTTCCAAAATCATATTCTGTAATGGCACTATGCTTCCGGTCATAGATGACCTTACTGGCCCGGATACCGTACCCGGTCTCCAGATAGTAGGTGCCCAGCCGGTGAGTTGGCGTTTCCTCCGGCGTACTTAAAATCATGGGCGTACAATGTACATCATTGCTGCGCAGCATACGCACAGCGCTTTTGCCAAGGCTGTTGTTTGGCACAACACTGAAAAAGGTACTGTCCACTCCAAGATTGGCAAGGGACAGGGCGATATTTGCCTCACTGCCGCCGTAACTGGCCTCAAAACTGTTCGTCATGCGGATCTTCTCATAATTTGGCGGGCTCAAACGGAGCATGATCTCTCCGATCGTAAAAAATTTCTGCGAAACATCAACATTTTTAAGCAACGGGTTATAATGCTCCATTCTTACTCCTCCTTTTGCTTTCAGATCTCCCAGTACCACACGTCTTCTTTGGCCGGTCCCTTTACGGAAAGCTCAGGGCTCTTGATACTGACCTTGGTGTCCGCCGGCACGGACTCTGTAATAAAGGCGCTGCCGCCGATCACCGTATTTTCCCCTATGACCGTATTTCCTCCCAGCACAGAAGCGTTGGAATAGATTGTCACATTGTCCTTGATCGTAGGATGCCGTTTCTTACCGGAAAGCTGCTGTCCCATTCTGGTAGACAGCGCCCCAAGAGTCACACCCTGATACAGCTTTACATGATCACCAATGACGGTGGTCTCTCCGATCACGATACCGGTGCCGTGATCCATAAAGAAATATTCTCCGATCTGCGCTCCCGCATTGATATCAATGCCCGTGCGGCTGTGGGCATATTCCGTCATGATCCGCGGGATGATATGCACCTTCTGCACATAGAGCAGATGGGCAATTCGATACACAAAGATCGCAAAAAGTCCCGGATAGGACAGGATGATCTCCTCCTTGCTCTTTGCTGCGGGATCCCCGTCAAAAGCCGCCTGCACATCCTTAAAGAGCATTCTCTGCACAACGGGAAGCGCTTGAATAAACTGGGTGCAGATCTGTTCGGATCTCCGGCAGATCTGTTCCTCCGACTCACCGTTCCCGTAATAGGCAAGGGCGGCATAGATCTGCTCGCACAGCGTTCGCTTTAAGTACATCAGCCGGTTTCCCACAAAATATTCCGAGTTGGCGCCGTCAAAAAATTCATCTCCAAAGTATCCCGGAAACAGGATCCGGCGCACCTCTTTTATGATCTCTATAATGACATTTCTTTTCGGAAATTTTGCTCCCGGCTTTGTAAAAAAGATTTCCTCCGCCTGATAATTTTCTGCGATCTCTTCTACGGTCCGGTGAAAGTTCTCTTCAAATTGTTCTCCCATTTGTAACTCCGTTCCAAAAAATCCACGCCTCGATGGGCATAGATCTCTTTCCTATTTACTCTTATCAATAAAATTATATGAGTATTTGCAAAAACTGTCAACTGTTCAAACTATTGTGTGGTAAAAATCCGGTTCCCAATGGAACTTTCGCAAACGGTTCCCCTTTCGTCATTGTTCCCTGAAAGGTATCTGTCCCGTCACACTACAAAAAGAACCCATCTTCACAGCGATGGGTTCTTTTCTTTGTTTCTCAATGACAATGCCCGCATGCTTCACAGTCGGGAAAGAGGCTGTGATCATAGGAAATATTGTTCTTCTTATAATAGTCCAGAATGGCGTTCTTGATGGCTTCTTCCGCAAGAACGGAGCAGTGCATCTTATAAGCGGGAAGTCCGTCCAGCGCCTCCGCAACGGCCTTATTTGTCAGCTCCAGCGCCTCTGACAGCGGTTTCCCTTTGATCATCTCCGTTGCCATAGAGGAGGATGCGATGGCGGAACCACAGCCAAATGTCTCAAACTTCACATCGGAGATCACGTCATTATCGATCTTCAGATAAATGCGCATGATATCGCCGCATTTTGCGTTTCCCACTTCTCCCACGCCGTCCGCGTTTTCGATCACTCCTACGTTGCGGGGATTCTTAAAATGATCCATTACTTTTTCACTGTATAACATATTCTCTTTTTCCCTCCTGTAAATCTCTCCAAACCGGTGACATTTGCCGCAAATAAGATACTACTTCCTCTACAGATTTAATCATGTAGCGTACCTCTTCCTCCGTATTCTCCTCTGAGAGAGAAAGCCGCAGGGAGCCGTGGGCAATATCATGGATCCTGCCGATCGCCAGCAGCACATGGCTGGGATCCAGTGATCCCGACGTGCAGGCGGAGCCTGAGGAAGCGCTGATGCCCTTCTCATCCAAAAGCAGCAGCAGAGACTCTCCTTCAATCCCCTCAAAGCAGAAGTTCACATTGCCCGGCAGCCGCTTTTTGGCATCCCCGTTTAAGATGGAATGGGGAATCCCGGACAGGCCCTCAATGAGCTGATCCCGCAGGGCAGTAAGTTTCTTTGCGTATTCTTCCCTGTGCTGACAGGCCTCTTCAAAGGCGGCGGCCATTCCCATTATGGCAGGCACATTTTCCGTGCCGCCCCGTTTTCCTCTCTCCTGCGCGCCGCCCTCGATGAGATTGGTGAGCAGGATGCCCTTTTTGGCATAGAGTACGCCTGTCCCCTTTGGCCCATGAAACTTATGGGCGGAGAGAGACAGCATATCAATATTTTCTTTTTCCACGTCAATGGGAAGATGTCCTGCGGCCTGCACCGCATCTGTATGGAACAGCACCCCTGCCTCTCTGCAGACGGCGCCGATCTCCCCGATCGGCTGAATCGTGCCGATCTCATTGTTGGCGTACATGATCGTCACAAGACAGGTGTCCGGACGAATGGCATCCCGCACCTGCTCCGGCGTCACGATCCCGTTTTCATGAACATCCAGAAGCGTCACCTCATACCCTTCTTTTTCCAGCTTCTCCAGCGTATGCAGCACGGCATGGTGTTCAAAGGCCGTTGAGATAATATGTTTTTTATCTTTTTTTGCGCCCAGTCTGGCCGCAGAAATGATCGCCTGATTATCCGCTTCACTTCCCCCTGAAGTGAACAGGATCTCCCTTGGCGTACAATTCAGATATTTGGCCATCGTCCCGCGTGCCTGCATCAGCGCTTCCGCCGCTTCCTGCCCGATAGTATATAAACTGGAAGGATTTCCATATATCTTATCCATATAAGGCAGCATGGCGTCAATGGCCTTTCGGCTCATTTTGGTTGTGGCCGCATTGTCTGCATATATCTTCATGAACTCATCTCCTCGTCAGTTCTTCTTTGTCCGATCAGAACGTTATTGTCGCCTAACCATAGGTGATTATAGCACTGGTGGGGACATTCGTCAATAATACCACCTACTTTTTGAGTAGGTTTTTTCGTCCATGATCAAATATAATATTCATTCACCGACTGCTCCCGGTAATCATCCAGGATCTTCTGCAGGGTGATGCCGTCCAGATAGTCGGCGATCACCTTATTCAGTCCCTTCCAGACATTCAGCGTCATGCAGGAATCCCTTCTTGCACACAAGTCTGCAGACTCCTCCATGCAAGCCACCGGGACAATGCTCCCCTCAGTAATACGAAGAATATCGCCCACCGTATACTGCTCGGGACTTTTCGCCAGCATATAGCCTCCCTGATACCCTCGGTTTGCCTTCAAAATATCAGCTTTGTTTAAAAGAGGCACGATCTGTTCCAGATACTTTTTTGAAATTCCCTGACGCTCTGCAATGTCCTTCAGTGCGATAAAGCCCTCGTTCTGGTGTTCTGCCAGATCCAGCATAAACCGCAGCGCATAGCGGCCTTTTGTAGATATTTTCATACCACACCTCCATATTCCGCCGAAATCTCTCACTGTATCTTTATTTCATCACAATGTTGATGATCCGCCCGGGCACATAAATCTCCTTGATAATATTGCCCGTCAGCTTCTCTTTCATCGCTTCTTTTGCTGCCTGAATGGCTGTCTCTTTCTCCACATCCACAGGGAGCTTCACTACTGCCCTTGTTTTGCCGTTGATCTGGCAGGCGATCTCCTTCTCGTCGTCCTTCAGGGCTGCCGCCTCATAAGCAGGCCAGCCGCTTGCAAATACACTGCCGGATCCTCCCAGCTGCTCATAAAGCTCCTCGCTGATATGCGGGGCAAAAGGCGCCAGAAGTCTCACTGCCGTGATCAGCGTTTCTCTGTCCACGCCGCCCTGTCTGGAAAGCTCGATCAACTTATTGTTGTACTCCATAAAGCCGGAAATCACCGTATTCAGGCTGAAATTCTCCAGACGCTGGGTAATGTCGTAAACCATTTTGTTGCGGATCTTTACCAGCTCTTTTGTCTCCGGAGCATGTTTGTCCTTGTTGTCAAGCACCAGCTTCCAGAAACGGGTAATGAAACGATATACGCCGTCGATCCCCCGGTCGTCCCACTCTGAATCCAATTCAGGAGGCCCCACAAACAATTCGTACATCCGCAGGGAATCGCAGCCGTAATCCCGCACAAGCTCATCGGGAGATACCACGTTTCCTTTTGACTTGCTCATCTTGATCCCGTTCTTTCCGGTGATCATGCCCTGATTGAACAGTTTTTTGAAGGGCTCGTCAAAATCGATCACCCCGATATCATACAAAAACTTGGTATAAAATCTGGAATAAAGTAAATGCAGCACCGCATGTTCCACGCCGCCGATGTACATATCCACCGGCAGATATTTATCTGCCTTTTCTCTGGAAACAAGGCTTTCACTGTTTTTATTGTCAATGTAGCGCAGGAAATACCAGGAAGAGCCTGCCCACTGAGGCATGGTGTTGGTCTCCCGCTTGGCGGGCCGTCCGCACACAGGGCAGGTGGTATTCACCCACTCGTGAATGTCCGCAAGGGGTGATTCTCCTGTACCTGTCGGCTGATAGGACTCTACCTCCGGCAAAAGCAGCGGAAGCTCTTCCTCAGGCACAGGCACAGGACCGCAGTGATCGCAATGGATAATGGGAATGGGTTCGCCCCAGTAACGCTGGCGGGAAAATACCCAGTCCCTCAGTTTATAATTTACCGTCTTTTTGCCGATGCCCCGCTTCTCCAGCAGATCCGGCACATCCCGTTTCGCGTCCTCGGAATTCATCCCATTGAACTCCCCGGAATTGATCATGATGCCGGGCTCCGTGTAGGCTTCCGTCAGGTTTGGATTTTCCACGCCGTCCTTCGCGATGACCTGGATAATGGGAATATTGAATTTGGTGGCAAACTCAAAATCCCGGTCATCATGGGCGGGCACACACATAATGGCGCCGGTTCCATAATCCGCCAGTACATAATCAGACAACCAGATCGGTACCTTTTCCCCGTTCAGCGGGTTGATGGCATAGCTGCCGGTAAACACACCCGTCTTTTCCTTGTCCTGAAGCCGATCCACGCTGGACTTCATGGACGCGTTAAAGATATATTCCTCCACTGCCTCCTTTGTCTCCTCTGTGGCAAGGGTCTTCGCCAGCTGATGCTCCGGAGCCAGTACCATAAAGGTTGCCCCATAGAGGGTGTCGGGACGGGTGGTATACACGGTGATCTTTTCATCGGAACCGTCAACGGCAAAATCTACCTCCGCACCGTAAGACTTTCCGATCCAGTCCGTCTGCATTTTCTTTACCTTCTCCGGCCAGTCCAGTTTGTCCAGATCCGCAAGAAGCCGATCCGCATATTTTGTGATCCGCAGCATCCACTGCTTCAGATTTTTCTTCGTCACCGGCGCGCCGCAGCGTTCGCAGCAGCCGTTTACCACCTCTTCATTGGCAAGACCGGTCTTGCAGGAGGGACACCAGTTGATGGGCATCTCCTTCTCGTATGCCAGCCCTTCCTTGAACATTTTTACAAAGATCCACTGTGTCCATTTATAAAAATCGGGATCCGTGGTGGAAAGCTCCATATCCCAGTCATAGATCGCCGTGATCTCCTTGATCTGTGCTTTTATCTTGGAGATATTGTCCGCCGTAGTCACCGCGGGATGGATTCCCATTTTGATCGCATAATTCTCCGCAGGCAGACCAAATGCGTCCCATCCCATGGGATGCACCAGATAATATCCCTGCATCAGCTTATAACGGCTCCACACGTCGCTGATCACATAGCCCCGCCAGTGACCTACATGCAGCCCGTTTCCGGAAGGATAGGGAAACATATCCAGGCAATAATATTTTTCCTTTTTCCCATCGTTTACATTGATGGGATGCTCCTCCCAACGCTTTTTCCATTTTTGCTCAATCGCTCTGTGATTATATGATTCAGCCAATTTCCTCTCCTCCATTTTTTATTGGTTGATTTATGAACTGATCAATTCGTTGTCCTCTGAATTTGTTGGTTCCATTGTTGCCGCCGGGCTCGTCTGCTCTGGTCCGGGCGGCGTGCTGGCGCCGGGTCCCGGGGTAGCCGAAGGCCCCGCCATAGGCGGCTGTTGTGTCAGGATCACCGGTCTGGTGGCAGTTGCCGTTTTGGTTCCCAGCGGGGAACTGTAGGTGTAGCTGTACGTGATCGTGTACTGATTACTTATGGTATTGTTCATACTGATCTGCACATTTTCCCCTGACAGCGTCTGTCCTGTGCTGGCCGTCAATGTAACGCCCTGCATCAACTGTTCCGCAGTCAGCTCCGTTACATTGAGGGTGCCGGTAGTGGTAATCGTATAAGAAACATAACTCACACTGTCTGTAAGGGTGGCAGTCTGGCCGCTCTTATCCGTTGCCACATAGACAAAGGTATAACCCCAATCAGTCTGATAAATGGTCACATGAATAGAATCTCTTGGAAGCTCTTCACCGGAATCCGTGGCATATACCCGTGACAGTGCAAAATTTTCATCCACGATCTGGGAATTATCCAGAATACTGCCCGCATCGCTGTACAGATGCAGCTGAGGAGGTTCCCTGTCCACCATGATCAGCGTGGAAGCCGTTGCCACGTTGCCATAATCATCCATCACGGAATAGCTCACGGTATTCTCGCCCTCCACCAGTTGTTCAGGCACATGCACCTGAATACGGTCGTTGGACAAAATTTCATTGTTGTCGATCACATATACCTTGTCCAGCAGCTCTTCCACATTGACCGCCGCGTTGGGCGCTACCTGAATCTGCCGCTTGATCCCGGAAAAATAAGGCTCTCTCGTATCAGATACTGTATATACCACTTCCGCCGTGTCTGTGCTGCCCACGCCGTCCGTCAATGTATAGGTTACTTTATAGGTACCCACCTTTTTGATGTCAAGATCGGTATCCACCTGGATCTGGGAGGTAATATCGTTGCCCACCGTGTCCGTGCCGGACAGCCCTTCCAGATAATCAAATTCAATATTCCGCTCAACAGTACGGTTTGCCGCACCCGACAGGACGGCCCTGTGTCCCGCCCACGGATTGGCGGAATCCGGATCTGAAGGATCCCACTGCTCATTCTCCGCCACTACAAGGGAGGCGGGCTTTCCCAGCGGCCCGGGATCATCGTCCTCATAGATCTCAACCTTTGTGCCTTCGGCGCAATGCTCCATCAGCCATTTCGCGTCTGCTACCATCACGCGGATGCAGCCGGCCGAGGCGTTGGTTCCCAGCTTGTTGTAATATTTTGCGATCAGGGAAGACTTGCTCTTTTCCGCGTATGGAACAGAATGGAACAGAACGTTGCCGGTTATTCTTGTGGCATACTGACTCCAAACGTTTCCGTTCACGATCTTCCAGACATAACGGTCGCTTGTCTCATAAGTCCCTGTGGGGGCATTGTAGCCTGCAGAGCAGATCATGGCCTTCACAGGCTTGGTAAATTCCCCGTCTTTATCTTTCTCATAAACGGTGATGCAATTTCTTTTCTTGTTTACCCGGACAAAGATCTCCTTCTTGCTTTCATCCGCTTCCTCTCCGTTTTCTCCCGTGGGATTGTATGGCTCATCCTCCGCAGAAACCGGCTCATTCACAAGATCCGCCATCATCTCCACCAGATCGGAAACCTTCTCCTGATCCTGCCGATTACGATTACGCAGACTCAGGATCACGCCCGTCACCGTTCCGGCAATGGCAAGCAGAACGACTGCTGAGATGATGATAATGGGTATTTTATGCTTCGCAAAAAATTGCTTTTGTTTTTTCATAGGAATTCCTCCATACCTGCCGTCTTCTGCCTTTCCCTCGCAGTGCCCTCAGCTCTATGCTCGCTCCGCTCCCATTTCGCTGCCGGGCTTCGCAATTTCCCTCGCAGTGCCCTCAGCTCTATGTTCGCTCCGCTCTCATTTCGCTGCCGGGCTTCGCAATTTCCCTCGCAGTGCCCTCAGCTCTATGCTCGCTCCGCTCCCATTTCGCTGCCGGGCTTCGCAATTTCCCTCGCAGCGCCCCAGCTCTATGTTCGCTCCGCTCCCATTTCGCTGCCGGGCTTCGCCCTATAAAAACATGCACAAGCAGTTACCCGCGCAAGCGCATGTAACTGCTTCTCCATGTTTTTGCACTGCTCGGCTTTTATCATATCATAAAAACAGCAGATACGCAACGATTGGTATTGTAATTACTGACAGGATCGTAGATACGAACACGTATCTGGAAGCGGTCTGGGCGTCTCCTCCGTATTCGTTGGACAGCATCACCGCAATGGTGGCACAGGGCATAGCGGAAATCACTGTGAGTACCCCCAGTATCAGCTTGTTGGTTATCAACATCCTGCCTATAAGCCAGATGAGAAGGGGAAGCAGGATCATCTTATATAAACTGTAAAAGTAGACCTTCAGATCCTTCAGCACGCTGGACAGCGGCACATTTGCCAGCGATGCGCCAATGACGATCATCGCCAGCGGCGTTGTGATCTGTCCCACTGTATCCAGTGTCGTCACCACAAAGGAGGGCAGCGAGATCCCAAGCAAAAACAACAAAAGCGTAAGCACCGCCGAGATCACGCCCGGATTCACCATATTCTGCCAGCGAAAGCTGCCGTTCCCGCGCTTGTGCTTTGTCAGCAGATATACGCCGTAGGAATAGGCCAGAATATTGTTTGGAATATTGAATATGGCCGCATAGAACAGGGCGTTGTCGCCGAATATGGCCTGTACCACGGGAAATCCCATAAAGGCGTTGTTGCCGAACACGATCATAAACCGGTAAACGCCTTCTTTTCCCTTTGGTATGGCAAAGAGTTTTCTGACTGTCAGAGACATGATCCCCAGAAATACATACATGAACACCGCCGTCAGCAGCACCAGAAGCGCGTCCTTTTTAGAGCCCAGCTGGGCCGCCCCCTCAGAAGAAGCGAGGATCATAGCCGGCGCCGTGATATTCACCACCAGCGAAGAAAATTTCCTGTTGGCGTCCTCGTCGATGATCCCGGCCTTGTTTGCGATAAATCCAATCATCATAATGGCAAAGAGCATCAGCATCTTCAGCCAGATTGTTGACATTTCCATATAAGTCCTTCATTCGTATCCTGTGATTTTTCTTTCAGTATAAACTATCACTTTCCTATAAATTAGTCAAGAACCTTTCTATGTATCTAATTCCAGACTAATCAGCAGAGCGTTTCTGATCTTCATCATGATCTCCCGATCCAGATGGCACACCCTGTCCTTCAGTCTTTTTTTATCAATCGTCCGCAGCTGCTCCAGCAAAATGACCGAGTCCTTCATCATATCATATCTGGAAGCGTCCAGCTCAACATGGGTGGGCAGCTTTGCCTTATTCATCTTCGATGTGATCGCTGCCACGATCACCGTTGGACTGTGCCGGTTTCCCACGTCGTTCTGTATAATGAGAACCGGTCTCACGCCGCCCTGCTCAGAGCCGATGACCGGTCTTAAATCTGCGTAATATACATCTCCGCGTCTGATCGTCATGGAATCCACTCTCCGTCAAATAAATTTCAACCATCTTTGGTTTCCTTTTTAGTATTGCCCGGATTTTTTTGTGTATTCCAAGGAATGGCTTCTTTTACCGGCTTTCAAAGTAATCCCTTTTTTCCGTCCACTGCCCGTGGCGGCTGTAGATCCTGGGGATCCGCTTTCCCAGATCACAGAGGAACTCATAAGAAAACCGCCCGCAGAGATCGCCCAGCTCATCCACCGTGATCCGCTGCCCTTTCTCTTCTCCGATCAGCGTCACCGCATCCCGCATGGAAACGCCCGGTATCTCCGTGACGTCCACCATAAACTGATCCATGCAGACCCGACCGATGATGGGCGCTCTCTGCCCCCGGATCAGCACATAGCCCCGATCAGACAGCAGTCTGGGATAGCCGTCCCCGTATCCTACCGGAACGGTGGCGATCACCGTCGGTCTTGTGGTTTGATAAGTGCCGCCGTAACTCACGGTCATGCCCGCCGGCACAGTCTTCACATGTACCACTGTGCTTTTCAGGGAAAGAGCCGGACGCAGCGGCACCAACTCCTTATCTACCTCCTGCGACGGGTAAACGCCGTACAGGGAAATTCCGGCCCGTACTGCGTCAAAATAAGACTCCGGCAGATCGATGATCCCCGCGCTGTTGGCACAGTGCTTCATGTCAAATGTATAACCCGCTTCTTCCAGCCGGGCCGCAAATTCGAGAAAGAGCGCCAGCTGTGCCTGCGACGGTGCTTTGTCCTCCTCGTCCGCCTTCGCAAAATGCGTAAAGATACCCGCATGACGCAGATTGGGCATAGCCAGGATTTCTTTTGCCTCCGTAAAGCCCTCGTCGTCCGGCTGGAGACCGATCCGCCGCATACCGGTGTCCACCTTTAAGTGAATGGACACCTCCGCTCCCATTTTCCCGGCGGTCTCTGACAGGCTGCGGGCCATATCCGCCCTGTACACTGCCGGGGACAACTCCGCCTGTATAAGCGCTTCATACTGCTCCGGAAACGTATACCCCAAGATCAGGATCTGTTTTCTGATCCCGTTTTTCCGGAGGGTCAGTCCCTCCTCCAGCGTTGCAACCGCATAGCCGCAGACCTGTTCCTTTTCCTCCAGCAGCTTTGCTACCGGCACCGCGCCATGTCCGTAACCGTCTGTCTTGATCACTGCGAAGATCCCTTTGTCCGGTCCGATCCGCTTTGCGATATGCTCTATATTATATTCTATCGCATCCAGATCAATCTGTGCATATACCCGATAATACTCATTGTTCATTTGTCAGCTCTCCGATCCCCTTTAATAGATTCCGCGCCAGCAGTCCGTACTCTCCCGTTTCCTTCGCGGCCAGATCTCCGGCGCTTCCATGGAGGTAAACGCCAAGGGCCGCTGCCTCAAAGGCCGGCATCTTCTGTGCCAACAATCCGCAGATCACACCGGTAAGCACATCGCCGGAGCCTCCTGTGGACATGCCGCTGTTGCCGCTGGTATTCAAAAATATGCTGCCGTTGTCATCACATACCACCGTGCAGGCATCCTTCAGCACACAAACGCATCGGTATTTCTCCGCAAAATCCAGCGCATGACAAACAGGATCCTGCTTCAGCGCCTCTATGGTCTTTCCGGTAAGCCGGCTCATTTCCATTAAATGGGGTGTCACGATCAGGGGCGGCAGATCTTTCTCTGTCTCTTTGGCCCCTCTCTCCCGCCGTTTTTCCAGCAGCGCCGGATTCTCCGCCAGCAGATTCAGTCCGTCCGCATCCACTACCACAGGCACCGCCGCTTCCTCCAGCAGCTTTTCTATGATCAATCTTGCCTGAGCGCCCCTGCCAAGCCCCGGACCCGCGCCGGCCACGGTAGCCCATGAAAGTCCTTCCTCCACCAGTTCTTCCAGAGAAGCCTCCCATCCTGCTCCGGATGTCTCCTCATAAAAATCGAACAATCCTTCCGGCAGGCTCTGCAAAAGAACCGTCCGATTATGCTCCTCCGTCAGAAGACGCACAAGTCCTGCTCCGGTTCTGTAGGCGGCCATGGCGCTCAAACAGGCGGCGCCGCAGATCTTTCTGCTGCCTGCCGCCATCAGCACTTTCCCGTAAGTGCCTTTGTTGGAATCCGCCTTTCTTCCCGGCAGCTTTCTCATATCCTCCGGCCCATAACAAAAACTGTACCGGGCGCGCCGATCAAGGGCCTTCTCTGTAATGCCGATATCCTTCACCACACAGCGGCCGCAATAGCTCCGTCCCGGGTACAAAAGCTGTCCCCGCTTGTAAAAGGCAAACGTAACCGTCACATCCGCACGGACGGCCGCCCCCATACATGCGCCGCTGTCTGCATGTATGCCGGTAGGAATGTCCACCGCAAGCACCTTTGCGCCGGAGGCATTTACCGCCTCCACGATCTCTCTGTAAGATTTATCCAACGGCCGGGACAGGCCCACGCCGAACATGGCGTCCACCACCAGATCAAATCGCCCTGCAGTAAGCGCGCTCAGCGCTTCCTGCCTGCCGGTCATGGCCACGCCGTAGGCCAGCGCAATCCGAAGCTGCGCGGCGCAGTCCGCAGAAAGCCGCTGTGTCATGTCCGCTGTCTGATCCGCCGGCAGTTCTGCTCCCGCCATGAACAGCACAGGTTCTGCTCCCCGCTCCTTTAAGATCCGGGCAACGGCGATCCCGTCGCCCCCATTGTTCCCGTTTCCGCAGATTACAAGGATCTTTTGATCCTCTTCATAAGAAAGCTGCACAAGCTCCTCCACACAAGCCAGTGCAGCACGCTCCATCAGCACAGGAGATGGCACGCCAAATTCTTTGATTGTCCTCTGGTCGCAGTCCTTCATCTGCGCCCCGGTCAGCACCTGTTTCACGTTATCCTCTCTTCTCTCTGCCCTTTTCCCATCCGTTCTTTTCTTTTAATTCTCGCCGATCACCACAGCGGACACATGCGTATCTGTATTGCTGATGCTCACATGCCATCGGCTGATCCCCGCCTTCTGCGCCATTTCCAGCGCGTGGCCGTACAGCCGGATATAGGGCGCGCCCAGCTCGTCTCGCAGCACCTCTATCTCCACAGGTGCGAATCCCCGGAATCCGGTGCCGAATACTTTTGCCGCCGCTTCCTTCACCGCAAAATTTCCCGCGGCGGCCCGTGGCCTTGCCGCGATCAGCTCCTGCTCCCGCCGGGTAAAGATCCGTCGGCAAAACCCCTGCTTTTCACAGGCCTTCAATACCCGGGAGATCTCCGTCAGATCCGTTCCGATTCCCACTATCATAAACGCTCCCCGCTTTTATCTCTTTTTCATGCGGTAGGAAAGCTGCATGAGGCTCTCCGACAAATGCACATTTTCTACCACCACATCCTTTGGCAGATCCAGATCCGTGTGGGCAAAATTCCAGATTGCCCTGACGCCACATTCCGTCAGCCGTTTTGCGACCACAACGGCGGCAGATTTCGGAATAGCCAGCACGGCAATATCCACTCTGTTTTTCCGGATAAAGGGTTCCAGTTCTTCCATGCCATAGATGGGAATTCCTTTTTTGTTTGTCCCCTTCAGCTCTGTGTTCTGATCGAACAGTCCCTCTACCAGAAAGCCTTTGCTCTCAAAATTTCCATAATTGGCAAGTGCCTGTCCCAGATTTCCGGCTCCTATGATGATCAAATGATGCTTTCTGTTCAGGCCCAATATTTTCGCGATTTCTCTATATAGATTTTCCACATTGTAGCCGTATCCCTGCTGCCCGAATCCGCCAAAATGATTCAAATCATGACGGATCTGGGAAGCTGTCACGTGCATCCGTATGCTCAGTTCCTTTGAGGAGATCCGCTCGACCCCCTCCTCTTTCAATTCCCCCAGATAACGGTAATACCGGGGCAGACGTGATATGATCGCTTTTGAAATTCCGTTTTCTTCCAACTGAAATCACTCCTTTATCTGCTACACTTGCCGTTTTTCTTTCTGTGGCAAATTTCATTTCCATTATAAACAATCTGAAAATAGATTGCAAGCATCTTGTCATTGCCGGGGATTTTGATTATAATGAAAATTGCGGTTCATCGGTCATTTCAGCGACAGGCAGATCTGTGGCCGCCCAGGGATCCGGCGTACACCGAAAAGGACGCAGGCGCGCCGGCTGCAACAAATCATCAGAGAGAAAACGGAGGAACTTATGATCCTTGCATGTCAGAATGTAGTGAAATCTTTTGGCACACAACTGCTTCTGGAAGACACTTCATTTCACATAGAAGAAAGGGAAAAAGCGGCAATTGTAGGCATCAACGGCGCCGGCAAGACCACGCTGCTGAAAATGATCTTAGGGCAGGAGCCTGCGGATCAGGGCGAGATTATTCTGGCAAAAGGCACAAAGGCGGGCTATCTGGCCCAGCATCAGCAGATGCTGCCCGACGCCACCATCTATGAAGAGCTGCTGACCGTCAAGGGCCGGGTGATCGAGCTGGAGGAAAAGCTCCGGTCTGCCGAAGCCAGAATGAAGCACTGTCAGGGACAGCAGCTGGAGGAATTGATGGAACAATATGCCCGTTTGAACCATGCCTTTGAGCAGGAGGACGGCTATGCCTATAAAAGCCAGATCATCGGCGTACTGAAGGGACTTGGATTTTCGGAGGAAGATTTTTCCAAAAAAACGGCCTATCTGTCAGGGGGGCAGAAAACCCGGGTATCCCTGGCGAAGCTATTGCTGGACAAGCCGGATCTGCTGCTTCTGGACGAGCCTACCAACCATCTGGATCTTGCCTCCATCACATGGCTGGAAACCTACCTGCAGAACTATGACGGCGCCGTACTGCTGATCTCTCATGACCGCTACTTTATCGACAAGGTAGCAACCAAGATCATCGAACTGGAAAACACCCATTGCTATGTATACAGGGGCAACTATGAAGCATATCTGGAAAAACGCGCCCGCCGCAGGGAAGCACAGCTGCAGGCTTATCTGAATCAGCAGGCTGAGATCCGGCATCAGGAGGAAGTGATCGCCAAGCTGCGCAGCTTCAACCGGGAAAAGAGCATCAAGCGTGCGGAAAGCCGGGAAAAAATGCTGGAAAAAATCGTGCCGGAGGAAAAACCCGCGGATGTGCGGGCAGATATGAACCTGTCCTTCTCAGCCGACGTCAAGAGCGGAAACGATGTACTGCAGGTGGAACAGCTCACAAAGGCATACGGTTCCCAGCAGCTGTTCTCTCACGTTTCCTTCGAGATCAAGCGGGGAGAACGGGTAGCCGTCATCGGCGGCAACGGAACCGGAAAAACCACCCTCCTGAAAATCATCAACGGACTGGAGCAGCCGGATGAGGGCTCTGTGACGCTTGGCACCAAAGTTACCATCGGCTATTACGATCAGGAATATCATGTCCTGCATACAGAGAAAACCATTTATGAAGAGATTTCCGACACCTATCCTCATCTGACCCAGACAGAGATCCGCAATGTCCTGGCTGCGTTTCTGTTCACGGGAGACGAGGTATTCGCCCCCATCTCCACGCTCAGCGGCGGTGAACGGGGCCGGGTATCACTGGCAAAGCTGATGCTGTCCGGCGCAAACTTTCTGATTCTGGACGAGCCCACCAACCATCTGGATATCATTTCCAAGGAAGTGCTGGAGCAGGCCCTGAACGACTATGAGGGCACCGTTCTCTATGTGTCCCACGACCGGTATTTCATCAATAAGACCGCCGGTAAAATACTGGAGCTTACCGGGCAGACCCTGATCCCTTATCTCGGGAATTATGATTATTATCTGGAAAAGAAGGAAGAGCTGACCGCCGTCTACGCACCGGCTCCCGCCCCTGGAGAAGAACAAAAGGAATCTTCAGAAAACAAGCTGTCCTGGCAGCAGCAAAAAGAACAGCAGGCCAGACAGCGCAAAAAGGAAAACCAGCTCAAACAGGTGGAGTCAAGGATCGATCAGCTGGAAAAACGGATCGCCGGGCTGGACGGGGAAATGGCGCTCCCGGAAAACGCCGCAGACGCTTCAAAACTTATGGAGCTTGCCGCAGAACGCGGGACATGTGAGACAGAACTTGAACAATTATTAGAAAAATGGGAATCTCTTTCATGAGATTCCCATTTTTATGTTTCTTTCAAATATTATCCTTCGGTTTCCGTATCTTTATCCATGCGATAACAGGCTCTTACATTCTCCGCCGTGATCCGGACCACCTCTTCCGCCGTCATATCCTTAATATCTGCCAGCGCCTCTGCCACATAGGGCAGGTTCAGGGAGCTGTTTCGTTTGCCCCGGTTGGGAACCGGCGCAAGATAGGGACAATCCGTCTCCAGCAAGATCCGCTCTATAGGCGCATAAGCAGCCACTTCCTTTAACTTTCTGGCATTTTTAAAGGTGAGCACCCCGCCGATACCCAGATAAAATCCCATATTCAGATATTCTCTGGCCAGCTCCACTCCGTAAGAAAAACAGTGGATCACGCCGCCGATCTCGCCGCCCCGGTGGCTCCTGATCATATCCAGCGTATCTGCCGCCGCATCCCTGCTGTGTATGATCATGGGCAGCCCAACCTTCCGGGCAAGCTCTATCTGTCTGGAAAACCACAGCTTCTGCACATCCCGCTCCGGTTTATCCCAGTAATAATCCAGCCCGATCTCTCCCACCGCCACGATCTTCGGCAGGCTGCAGCGGGCCTCCAGCCACTGCATATCCTCCTCCGTAAGTCCGGCGGTTTCATTTGGATGCACACCCAGCGCACCGTAAATATACGGGTATCGCTCCGTCAGTGAAATGGTCTTTTCCGCGGTTTCCATGCTGGCGCTTACATTGACCGCCGCACAGATTCCCTTCTCCGGCAGTTCACCCAGCAGACTCTCTCTGTCCCTGTCAAAAGCCTCGTCATCATAATGGGCGTGACTGTCTATGATATTCCCGTACAACATGCTTATCCTCTTCTGGGCGCAATGTTCAGGATCTGCCTTGCCTCCTCGGGAGTGGCGGGCTCCAGTCCCATTGCGCGCACGAGATTCGCAAGCCGCTCTACTACCTGCCAGTTATACTTTGCATCCGTGTCAGCATCCAGATAGGGGCTGTCCTCAAATCCGATCCGCACCACCGTTGCGCCCATAGCAATGGCTGCGGCAAGGAATGTCCAGTTATCCCTTCCATAGTGCGTAACGCCCCACCGATGATCCGCAGGCACAAAAGAAACAAAGGCGCTGAGAGCCTCCATGGTGGGCTGCATGCCTCCCTTATGGCCGAACACCAGATTATACAGGATCGGTTTCCGGAAGGGCTGCTCCTCAGACACGATCTTAATGTTGTTGAGCATACCGATGTCAAACACTTCGATCTCCGGCAGGATCTGCCGGTCGTAGCAGGCTTTTGCGCAATAGCGGATATCATCGAAGGAATTACGGTACACCGCTTCTCCCAGATTGGTGGAACCACCGTTTAAAGATGCGCTTTCCACTTTGGGATAATCCAGCGGATAACAGCGCTGTTCAATATTCATATCGGAAACGCCCCCGGTAGACGCCTGTACCACCACGTCTGTCCCCGCAAGAATCCGCTCAAAGCTCTCCACAAGCACATCCGTGTTTGGCGTCAGCTTTCCCTCTCTGGTCTTGCAGTGCAGATGACAGAGACTGGCTCCCTTGGAAACCGACAGGATCACGTCTGCCGCAAGCGCCTCGGGATCCACCGGCGCCGGGCCCGGAACGGGCGCTACTGAGATAATGACTTTTCTCATAACCTAACCTCCAGAATTTCTTGCCGCCTTTTATTTGTTACAGTTCCCTAAGGTGCCTGTAAGGACACCGGCAAAGGGAAAACTGCCGCATTATTTTGCCTCTTCGGCGGCCTTTTTTGCTGCGTCATAGCACAGCCGGCCGAATTTCAGTACCGGAACATCGTATTCCGGATGCGTGACAAGCGCCATGGACATCTGCGCAAATACCACCACGTCCACTTCCTTTACCAGCTTATCAAGGGCTTCTCTCACTTTATCGTCATGAAGGGGACGGTTGCCGGAGGTCAACGCCTCAAAAGCGCCATCCGCCACCTGGATACGGACAGAAACCTCCTTGCCCGCCTTCTCGGCCATTTCCAGAATCGTGGCCTTCACAGGCTCTGCGCTTGTTGCCAGTGAAGAAAGGATGCCGATACGGGTACCCTTTTCCACCGCAAGCTGTGCCACAGGCTCTTCCACGCTGATTACCGGAATGGGAATCATATCCCGGACCGTCTTTGTAACAGAGTTGACAGAAGTACAGGTGACGAGAATCGCATCTGCACCTGCGTCAACGGCGCAGAGCATATAGGCCAGCATCCTTCTCTTTACAGAAGGAGTAGGGCCGCCCGCCGCCTGCGTTTCCCGGATCAGGGAGCTGTCCGCGATATCCATCTGGGTCACATCCGGATTGTCTGCCAGAAACGGCTTTGTAAACGGATCTGACATCATTTCCATAAACTGATCCGTGGTATGTAATGTGCATAATTTCATGAGTTTCTATCCCCTTTTCTTTCTTTGATTACAGTTTTGCAATATAAGCATTTGCGTTGGTCCATGCTTCCTCAAAGCTCTTTCTGAACAGCACCACCGGCCCGAAATCTTCATATTCCGCCGGGGTGATCCCGTTGATCTCATAGCCTCTCCGGAAATCGGGAAGCTTTTCATTTAACGCGTCTACTACAGAAGCGGGCACCGGTGTCTGGAAACGCTGTACTACAGGAGGATCCTGCTCGATCAGATCCTTTGCGGTTCCGATCCAGTTTATGGTAATGCAGGCATCCGCGCCTACCATCTCTGTAAAATGATGAAGCCCTCTGGCACCGCCGCCAATGAATCCTACCGGGTACTGTTTTTCACGAACAAGGGCATAAACCTTCTTTGCGATCGCCATACCTGCCTGCCACAGATAATCCGGCGCGATATCGGAATGGATCTCCTGGGCATGCTTCTTCAGATACTCGTCATAAATACCTGTGATGTGAGAGAAATAAATGGGTGCGGGATCTTTCATTCCCTTTGTGGCTTTTTCATATACCTCACACACATCCAGCGCCTGACGTACTGCCATCACCTCTGTGGCATTGATGGGAATCCGTTTTGACGCACAGTACTCAATGGCCTTTAAGCCTTCCTCCGTCACCGGGATCTTCGCCATGATATTCGGGCCTGCCTCCCGGTTGTACTCGGCGAACTTGATGATGGAATCTGTGTCCTCCTTGAAAGGATCGCCCTGAATACTCACATAGCCCCACTTTCCATTTGTCTCTTCATACATGGGCAGAAAAATCTTTGCCACGTTTCCTACCAGCTGCCGCTGGAGCGCTACCTGCGGATCCACATCCCCGCCTTCGGCCAGAATCGCCTTCAGCATGTCTGTGGCATAGCCGCTCTCAGTTTCGTGAGACAGCATCTTCCACACATAAGAAGGGTTCTGGGTACAGCCAACCGCCCCTTCCTCGATCGCCAGCCGGGCTTCTTCTCTGGTCACATTATTGATCCAGAAACGTGTGGGTGTCTGTGCTGTCACCCGGTGAAAATAAGATTGCTTGTTCATTGAACTTTCCTCCTTGTCATAATTACATTATTGGCCAGATTATAAATCTTTAACAATATATTTTTATCCTTTTAGAAACCTGTGGGTCCAATATACGTCGGAGCCCACCAGTCATACGCCTGATCGGAAACAAAATCGCTTCATTTCCAGAAAACGCGGCTGCAGGTGCAGGCGTATCGCCGCCGCCTCTGTCTGCACATAGATTTCCTCTTTTCCTAATTTTACTACAACCTGCAGGGTCCGCAGCGCGTCGTCCGCAGTGATATCCTGATCATGGTTGATATCTGCCAGCTCCAGCGTCAGCGGATCAGAAAATACCTTTAATTTCACCACATGCTGCAGTATCAAAAGGGCATCGTCCGCAGTCACTGCCTTATCATTGTTCACATCGCCGTACAACCGATTTACCGGCTCCGGGGTAGGGGTCACTTTCGGGGTGGGCGTCACTTCCGGCGTGGGGGTCACTTCCGGGGTGGGCGTCACTTCCGGGGTGGGCGTTGCTTCCGGGGTAGGCGTTGCTTCCGGGGTAGGCGTCACTTCCGGGGTGGGCGTCACTTCCGGGGTAGGCGTTACCTCCGGGGTAGGTGTTGCTTCCGAGGTAGGCGTCACTTCCGGTGTGGGCGTCACTTCCGGCGTGGGCGTTGCCTCCGGGGTGGGCGTTGCCTCCGGGGTAGGCGTCGGTTCCGGCGTTGCCTTTGGCATAGTGGTAGGCTTTGGTGTAGGATCCGGGATCACCGGATTCGGCTGCCGCTTATTCACCGGCTTGCCCTCTGCCTCCATATATAACTGCGCCACTTCCTTTGCATCCAGCGCCTCTCCGAAAAACGTCACATCATCCACCTGCACGCCATTGACGCCGGCCTGATATGTCGCATTGTCAAACCATGATCCCATCCATTTCCCGCCTACATACAGCTCCGTGTCCTGGTCGGTAATGTAATCCATGATGGTGTCGATGTCCTCTGACAGGAAATGATAATGCTCCCAATTTGAAAAATCATTGGCGCTTTTTTCCTCATCCGTAAAGGCAGTCAGCATATCCCGGTAATTTGTCAATACTTCATCCGGCCTCTCCCAAAGCTGTCCTCTGTAGCTGAACCCTTTGTTGAAGCTGCCCGTATTGTGCCTGCCGATCTGGAAAGTAGTGGGTACGGTAGCCTCCGTCTGTCTGCCGTCAAAATATACGCTGATCCAGTCGTTTTCAAGAACCCATGTCAGGAACACCCATTTGCCCTTCTGGGAAAGCATATCCCGCTTTGTTTCTTTATCTTTATCATAATTAAATCCAACTGAGTTTTTAATATCACAGGGTTCCTTGTTGATCTCAACAGATCCGCTGATAAAAACCACATCGCCGTTCAGTTTGATCAGCAGAACGCCTTCTCCATGCTCATAAGAAGAACGGTTAAACGTAAGCAGCGTAGAAGACGCCGCCGTATCCCCGGCGGTTGCCGGAACATAGACCCAGCAGGAGATGGTCGCACCGTTTGTCCACTCCGGATAAGGATAAGAGCGGTCCTCACGCAGTCCTGCCACATCTTTTCCGCTTTCATTCTTTACCCATTTCCAGATGGCGCTGTTTTCCTGATCGGAATACAGGCCGTTCCACTGTACGCCATAGTTTTTCAGCGCCTGAGCCAGCGTCTGCCGGTATTCTGTCTTTCCCGCATAAGGGTTTACCAGCTGTACGCCTGCGGTTTTTTCTCCTCCCAGAGGACTGCCCAGACGCAGCACCTTGCCGGCGTTTTCCGCCTCCGTCACAACAGACTGATTCTGCCCTCCGTTCATCTTTACGATCCCGTTGGTAGTGTCAGAAAAGGCTACGGAAGCAATGGCCCTGTCGGAAATCTTTCCGGTCTCTTCCGCGGCGGCAGCGTCTTTTTGTGCCGGCACGCCGGAAGCGACCATCGCGGCGGTCATAACCAGCGCAAGACATCCTGCAAGCAAACAATTCTTCCTGCTCTTACGTTTCATCGTTTTCCTCCTTATTGATCTAAGCTGTTGATCCTAAACTGCTTTACTGCCGTCACTGACGGTCCACCGGAAAAGCGTATGTCTGCTTCGTCACCCGCTGCAACACGAGCAGGGCATCTTTTGCCGTCACTTTCCCGTCCCCGTCCACATCTGCCGTCCGAATATCTATATCGGTCAATATATAATACTTCACTGTCATTTTCAGTACTTCCAAAGCATCCATGGCGGTAATCTTCTGATCATCATCCACATCTCCCGGCAGCTGTCCCGAAATGACCGGGCGTCTGACAGGCGCCACGGATACGTTTCCCCCGCCTGTTCCCAGCTGTATTGTGTAATAAGTGGTATTACTGCCCCAGTAATTCCATTTCACATGGTAATAATCTTTATTATGGGAATCCACCACCGGCACACCGGAGGCATTTGTCCCTACACATATCGTGGTATGTACAATATTGTCTCCGCTTGTATAATACACGGGATTTCCCTTCAGCACATCGCTGTTTCCGGGATTTTTGATCACCTTCCCCAGTTTGCTCATATACGTAAAATTTCTTCTGGATGTGGACCATTCCCCGCTGTAGTTTTCTTCGTTTTTGTAGAACCATGTATCGTCCATGGCAATACCGCCGGCATAGATGCACTGGGACACATAATTGGTACAGTCGCCGCCCATATCATTGAAATTTTTATAAGCGGGATTATAGCTGGACGCGTCTATCCCCTGGCTGATATCCTTCTTCACATACCGGTCCGCATAGGCCGCCGCCTTGTTCCGGTCATAATTGGCAGTCCTGCTTTGGCTGCCGGCCTGCTTCGGCTGCTCAAAAAGGGGAATCTCCGCTGTCTCCTCCTGAGAAACGCCGGTGTTCATCTCCGTCAGATCATCCTCATAAATATCGCTGACCACCTGATAACCACTGGCAGTCTTCTGCAGGATAAGCCTGTGATCCAGTCCATAGCCTGACACATCCTGCATACCGGCGTTCCCGTCCAGATCCACATAATCAAAAAATATCCACTCATACAGATCCAGTATCACCTGTCCGTCTTTCTCTGAAACACCCTTTAACGCTACCGTGACGTCTGCATCCGTCACCAGAATGTGCATCCGCTCTTCCATGGCTTCTATACAGGAACGGCGCCTCTGCTCCTGTTCTGAGACGCTGTCCGTGTCCAAAGGCGCAAATCCTTCCGCACCACAGTAATATGTTCGCTCAGCCACACTTTCAGAGTGAAATCCTTCTTCCCGTTTCTCGGCATAGGCATCCAGAACCGGCGCCCACTTCTGTATCGTGTCCGGATCCAGCGCCCCCTGACTCTGTACGGAGCCGAACCATTTTTCCGTCATCGTCCTGCAGGTTTCCCGGGCCGGCGTCTCCTGAGCAAAAACGTTCCCTGCGAACAGGGCGGAAATCAGCATCATCAGCGCCATAGATCCGGCTAATTTTCTTTTCAATCTTTTCTCCTCCCCAATAATAAAAAACATCCTGAAACAATTCTTTTCCCAGTTGTTTTCAATTTCAAAACAACCCATTTTAGTTTAATACCGGTTTTCTCATCTGTCAACTGCCGTCACCAAAAATCTCCGGCAAATATGGGCTGAATGCAGCGGGAAGCGCATAAATGTCCCGTATCTGCTCCCGGTCTGCAAAAATCCATTCTCCGGGACATGCCTCTGTCTCGTCAAGCAGAATCAGATACCCTTTCATCCGCCACTCAACATGGGTAAAAATGTGTTTGGCCGCAGGCAGGGGCCGGATTCGGAGCGCTTTGACGTTTTGCTCCCGCAGATAGGAAAGCACCTGTTTCTCCTCCAGATACCCCGGCAGATTAGGCAGTTCATACATTCCCGCCAGCAGTCCCTGATCCGGGCGGCGTCCGAGCGCTGTCTTATCCTGCCATTTCAGGATCAGCACCGTCATCTCCTGCACCCGTCTCGGCTTTTTTTCTGACTTAACCGGCAGATCCATCACCCGGTCCTGTCTGTTTGCCAGACACAAACGGGCCAGCGGACATTCCCTGCACTTTGCCATGCCGTTTGGCACACAGACCGTTGCGCCCAACTCCATCAGCGCCTGATTGAACTGTCCCGGCGCATCCTTTGGGATTATCCGGGACAGCAGCGCCTCTATCTGCTTTTTGGTCCCTGCCTTCGCGATATCCCAATCCTTTGCCAGCACTCTGGATATGACCCGCAGCACATTTCCGTCCACTGCAGGCACCGGTATGCCAAACGCAATGGAACATATCGCGCCTGCGGTATAGCTGCCGATGCCGGGCAGGCCCCGGACCGCCTCATAATCTTTTGGAAGCTGTCCCCCGTATCGTTCCACGACGATCCTTGCCGCCTTCTGCATGTTCCGCACCCGGTTATAATAGCCAAGGCCCTCCCACAGCTTCAGCAGCTGCTCTTCTTTCGCTTGGGCCAGCGCGGCGATATCCGGAAGCTGCTGCAGAAATCGGGCATAATAAGGCTTTACTGCCTCCACCCTTGTCTGCTGCAGCATGATCTCCGACACCCACACGTGATAGGCCTCAGGCGCCTGCCGCCAGGGGAGGGGCCTCTTTACTTTTTCGTACCATGTGAGCAGCGGCTCCGTTATATGCCATTCCGTCGTTCTTTCGTTTTTCATCGTACCCCCGTCTTATCTGCTGCGGTTTTCTTCTTGATCGGTTTTCTTCTCGATCGGTTTTCTTTTCGATCGCTTCGCGTTCCTTTCCTCACTTTTTTATCTTATCACATTTTTCTTTTTCGGAAAAGCATCAATCGATTCTCTCCAAAATGCAAAACCGGATTTTTTATTTGCCAATTTGTTCAGAATACCGTATACTGAAAATCAGTTTGAGACACGGAGGAAATCATGGAATCTTTTACAGAAGCATCCTTTCAGCGGGCCAGAGAATTGATTTTGAATCACGGGCAGTTCCGGGATGGCATCGGAACGCTGGGGGAAAAGACCACTCACGCCATTCTGAAATACACCTGCGCGCCGGACCCTTCCCTTCATGAGATTCCCGTTGCGGGAAGCATTGCTGATATCTGTACCGGCAGGGAGATCATTGAAATCCAGACCGGGGGATTCCACCCTCTGAAAAAAAAGCTGGACAAATTCCTTCCCCTGATGCCGGTGACCATCGTCCATCCCATTCCCCGCTGCAAATGGCTTTGCTGGATCGATCCCGAAACCGGCGAAACCACCGGAAAACGCAAATCCCCCAAAACGGGAAGCCCGTTGGAAATTTTCCGACAGCTCATCTACCTTCTGCCCTATCTGAACCATCCCAATCTCCGGATCTTCGTTGTCATGCTGGATATGGAGGAATACCGGCTTCTGGACGGCTGGAGCAGAGACAAAAAAAAGGGCTCCCATCGTTACGACAGGATTCCCTTATCCATTGCCGGGGAGGTTCGTCTGGACTGTCCCCGGGACTATATGCAGCTGATCCCATGGCCCCTGCAGGAGCCCTTTACGTTAAAGGATTTTGAGAAGGCCGCCGGCATTTCCCACAAAACGGCGGAAAACGCCCTCCTTGTTCTGCGCCGGCTGAATCTCATCGTCCGACAGGGAAAATCCGGCAATGCCTATCTCTATGAGATTCCGGAACTCATGTCGGAAAACACCGGATCATAAATGAAATTTACGGCTTTCCCTTTTTCAGCTTGAAAAGCAGGGGGATCAGGCGGGCCCTTGGGATGTAATCCGTATAAACCATCTCCATCAGACCGTCGCTCAGCTTCGCGTCTGGAGCGATCTTATAACCTCCTCCGTAAAACCTCCCGTTGCATACGGTCAGCACCGAACTTTTCATTTCATGTGCCTGACCGCTGAAAACAAATTCCAGCGGCTTTTCCCGGTAGGTCACGAAGGTATAGACAATACTTGCTGTGTATCTTTGCGACGCCGGTATCCATCTGCTTCGCATCCGGTCAATATTATTCGCCACCTGCCCGTCAATACCGAAGCACACCGTATTCAGAAAGTATCTGCCGTTTACGCGGCCCGCGTCCAGCTTTCCAGTCTGAGGGCCCGGTTCCGTGAAGCGCAGGGCGTATTCCCGGCCTGTCTTTTTACAGATCTCCTCTATTCTTTTTGCGGCAGCGTTTCCCGTTCCTTTTCCTGAGACCGGATTGATGATAAAAATATGCTTTGTTTCTTTCATGAACCAATTCCTCTGTTTTGTTACCAGCGCTTACAGAACCCGCAGGGCAAAAAGCGAGTCAGACAATACCATTGTTTTATTTTATTATATTTTTTCTGTATTTTTTTGTCAAATAATTCGGCTTTCTGACAAGTAATGACCATTTTCGTTTCGAAATCAGCAACAGCCGCAGACTGCCAGACAGTTTCCTGTTTCTGCGCAGCCCGCGGCTGTTTTATTTATAACCTCTTTCTATTAAACAATCTTATCTAAACAACCTTATCTTAACACTCAGTCTGATACGAAAATCCACTGATTAAACCTGAGCTTCAACAGGGAATCTGTTGATCAGATTTACTGCTTTCTGCAGAATCAGAAGCGCGTCCTCCGCCGTCACGCCATCTTGTCCGTTCACGTCTGCCGCCGCTGTCTGGCGTTCATCCAATTTGATCAGATCTACCACGTTCTGCAGGACCATCAGGGAATCTTCCGCCGTTATGGAATCGCTGCCGTTGACATCGCCGTAAATAATCAAAGAACTGCCGTCGGTTTCCAGCACGTATCGGCTGAAATGATCGGTGGCAAACACTGCGTAACCATCCTTCACCTGCGCGTGCATATCTGTTCGGCTGCCATCCAGTTCCATGCGATAGACAGCGATCTGTTTTCCGGCCATGTTCTCAGGCAGCGGGATCTTTACCGTCATACTCCCCTCAGGTTGAACTTCCTGCCCATTTTGGATCAGGCTGATCTCATAGATCACAGTATTCTCCGTGTTTTCCAGACAGCCAACATCCAACACTGCGTCCTTCGGAAAGATACCCTGCACCACAACACCGCCATCCTCCTGCTGCGGCAGGACAGTAAACAATATACCATTCTCCTTTGCATAGGTTTCCGCATAGCTTCCCGCATAACCATACATGGTAAGCGAATCACAACCTGAAAAAACTCTTAGACCCATTTTGGTCACGCTGTCCGGGATCGTGATCGATGTCAAGTTGCTGCAGTTCGAGAAAGCTCCGTCTCCGAGCGCACTTAAGCTGTTCGGGATCGGGATCGTGATCGACGTCAGGTTGCTGCAGTTCGAGAAAGCAATGGCTCCGATCACGCTTAAGCTGTCCGGAAGTGTTAATGTCGTCAGGCTGGTACACTTAGAAAAGGCATAACTGCTGACTATCTTTGTACCGGGACGAACAGAATACTTCGCTGGCAATTTCTCATTGTCTGCCGCTATCAGGCAATTTCCGATATACAACACCCCATTTTCCCAGTTTTCGGGATCATTATAGTAGCCTGTTCCTTCAAAAACTTTATAAGAGATTGTTGTCAGGCTGTCCGGGAGTACGATCGACGTCAGACTGCTGCAGCCAAAGAAAGCATTGTTTCCAAGCTCTTTTGCCCCGTCCGGGATCACAACCGACTTCAGGTTGATGCAATCACGAAAAGCATTCCCCTTAATATTGGTTACGCTGTCCGGGATCGTGATCGATGTCAAGTTGCTGCAGCCCGAGAAAGCACCTCCTCCGATCGTGCTTAAGCTGTCCGAGAGTACGATCGACGTCAGACTGCTGCAGCCAAAGAAAGCATTGTCTCCGATCACGCTTAAACTGTCCGGGAGTGTTAATGTCGTCAAGCTGGTACACCCAGAAAAGGCAAAACTGCCGATTATCTTTGTACCGGGACGAACAGAATACTTCGCTGGCAATTTCTCATTGTCTGCCGCTATCAGGCAATTTCCAATATACAACACTCCGTTTTCCCAGTTTTTGGGATCATTATAGTAGCCTGTTCCCTCAAAAACTCCATAACCGATTGTTGTCAGGCTGTCCGGAAGTACGATCGACGTCAGGCTGCTGCAGCCGGCAAAAGCGTTCACACTAAGCTCTTTTGTCCCGTCCGGGATCACAACCGACTTCAAGTTGATACAATTACAAAAAGCACTCCCGTTAATATTGGTTACGCTGTCCGGGATCACAACCGACGTTAAACTGGTACAATCGGAAAAAGCCTCGCTCCCAATAACGCCAACCGTATACCCGCCCAACCGATCAGGAATCGTTACCGCACTGCCGTCACCGGTATATCTCAAAACATGTGCAATATTATTTCCAATCACATACTCAAACTCTCCCTCCGACGCCGCTGCGGCAGGGATTGGCGCAGATGCCACGTTTGCCATTACCAGCGCCATGCAGACCGCTGTAAAAAGCGCCGCCGCTTTTCTGATCATTTTTTTCATATAACCGTATCCTCCCATTTTCTGCCAAACAGATCCTGCTCTGCGCGCTGCACAGAAATCTTTCCAAGGCTTGTATATCAACAGTTTACCCCCCCCCCGATAAAATTTGTCAACCTTTTTTTGACCGTAAACAGGTTTTTTTAAATGAGAGAATAATCAATCGTTCCCCGTTACACCGTATTCCGTTTTTCATCTTTCAGCTTCCGTATATAGGCGAAGGTTCTGTCTTCGCCTTCTTTTGCCAGCAGCTGAAGCAGCTGCTCCAGAAGCGCCGCCGTCTCCGGGTGCATCAGTTTATCCTCCCGGGATTTTCGGAAATACTCCAGCGAGGTGCTGTCGGTATATTCTTTTCCCTTGTAAATCTTGCTGGCTGCAACCCGGTCACAGAACATCTCCTTCACATAACGGAGAGGCATCCTGACAGGCTTCATCTGTCCGGATTTTTTGTCATAATCCGTCCAATACTCAAAGTGATGTTTGTTCCTTCCTTTGTGATGCAGCCACGCTTCGGAATAACCGTACAACTCCCGTTCTCTGGCGTTTGGGCTTCTGTAGCCCTGATAATATCTGGCCCCGGTCATGAATTCCGCAGGGGCATATTTTGACAGGTCGTGCAGCAGCCCCTGCCAGAAAATACCCGCCCGAAAACAATTTTTCATTACCAGATGCCTGTGCTTTGTAATCGTGCAAAAATGCTTCCAGATATGCAATGCGCCTCTCCCCTTTACAGTTATTATATACTTGCTTTCTGCCGTTGTAAACCATCCCTTTTTTGCAAAATATCCCCCAAAGAGGCCTTTGGCCGGATGTTTTTCTTGCGAAAGCAGGGCGCTCCATAGTATACTGTTTTATATACAAAAGTCCATGCGTCACAAGCCCTGCAGAAGCCCCTTTATTTGTCCGCTTTCGCAGATATTTTCCGCGGCTTTCTGCAGAACAGAAAAGAAAGGAAATTCATTATGCCCAATATCAAATGTCCCAAATGCGGAGAAGTGTTTCAGATAGATGAATCCGGCTATGCCGCCATTGTCAGGCAGGTGCGAGACAAAGAATTTGGAAAAGAGCTGAAAGACAGGGAGCAGCAGTTTGAAGCCGATAAAAAAACTGCCGTGCAGCTCGCAAAAGCAGAAACCGAAAACACTTTAAAAGACAGGCTTGCCCAAAAGGATCAGACCATTTCGGAACTGCAGCGCAGAATCGACGCCGCAGAAAACGCACAGAAACTGGCGGTCAGCGAAGCTGTCGCCGCCAAAGACAAAGAGCTTTCTGAGAAAAATGAGCAGATCACAGCGCTGAACAACTCCATTCGTCTGGTTCAGACAGAGCGAAAGCTGGAGGAGCAGTCCCTCAGAGACAAGCATGCCGAGCAGCTCCGGGAAAAAGACCGGGAGATCGCATATTATAAGGATTTCAAAGCCAGACAGTCCACCAAAATGATCGGTGAAAGTCTGGAGCAGCACTGTGAAACCGAGTTTAACCGGCTTCGGGCCACCGGATTCCGAAACGCCTATTTTGAAAAAGACAACGATGCCAGAACCGGCAGCAAGGGCGATTATATTTATCGGGAAAGCGACGAAAGCGGTACGGAATTTATTTCCATTATGTTTGAGATGAAAAACGAGCAGGATGAGACTGCCACCAAGAAAAAAAATGAGGACTTTTTAAAGGAGCTTGACAAGGACAGACGGGAAAAAAACTGTGAATACGCTGTGCTGGTGTCTCTTCTGGAGTCAAACAGCGAACTGTACAACACCGGTATTGTAGATATGTCCCACCGCTATCCGAAGATGTATGTGATCCGCCCCCAGTTTTTCATCCCCATGATCACGCTCCTTCGGAATGCCGCAATAAATTCTCTGTCCTACCGGCAGGAGCTGGCAACGATCCGAAGCCAGAATATCGATATCTCCAATTTTGAGGCGGATATGAATGAGTTCAAAGAAAAATTTTCCAGAAATTACCGGATCGCCAGCGAAAGATTTCAAAAGGCCATCGATGAGATCGATAAGACCATCGATCATCTGCAAAAAACAAAGGAGGCGCTTCTTTCCTCTGAGAATAATCTGCGCCTTGCAAACAGAAAAGCGGAGGATCTGACCATCAAGCGGCTGACCAAAAACAACCCCACCATGGCAGCCCGCTTTTCAGAGCTGGAAGCCTCCGACCAATAAATGAGCCGCTGCTCTTCAGATTATCTGCGGACAATTTTCAGGCTCCCGGAATGAAAAACGCTGATCAGCGTCTTTCATTCCGGGAGCCTTCGTATATCCTCAATTCTGTTTCAGACAACTTTCCGGCGCATTTGACAGCCGGCTTCCCTTCTATGCAATAAACATCAATAGCCCAGGCTTTCTCCGATAAGGATCACTTTGATCCTGCCCGGCGTCCGGCACATCCGCACCACGACCGTGTCACAGCACATGCAATCCGGTGACAGGCACATACTGCAGATTCCCGTTTTGGCACAGGGCGTGTCTGTGTGCAGGCGCACGCCGTTTGGCGGCGCAGCACATTCATGCACCCGGGCAACGGCAGCCTCCACATTGGACGCCAGCTTATTCATTCCCGCAAGGATGATCACATTCTTCGGGCCGTGAAGAAGACAGGCCACCCGGTTGCCGTTTCCGTCAATATTCACCAGCTCGCCGTCATAAGTGATGGCATTGGTACTCATAAAATAATAATCGCACATCACCGTCTGCGCATAAATCTCCCGGCGCTCTTCGGGGGTTTTGGCCGCCATGCGATCGATCAGACGATGGCCGGAGTTTTTCAGCGCCTCCATCATTCCTGTCTCTGAGAGGGTCATAGAGCCGCCCCATGAAACAAGGGAGGGCTCCTTCATCAGGCTGAGCGCCTTTTCTACCGCCTCACTGCAGGTGGCGCAGTAATACCCCTCCATGCCGCGCTTTTTCAGGTTTTTGATCACATGCTCTGCCGTGTTGGCATAAGATTCCTGTAACGGTGTCATATCATCCCTCCTCAGATCAGCGGATATTTGTCAGTCAAAGACTTTACAAGGGCCATAGCCTTCTGCTGATTTGCCTCCGCATCCTGCAGCATCAGGAAAATCGCCTCTGCGATCACGTCCATATCCTCCTCCTTCATGCCTCTGGAGGTTACTGCCGGCGTGCCCAGCCGGATGCCGCTGGTAACAAAAGGAGACTGCGGGTCGTTGGGAATGGTGTTCTTATTACAGGTAATATGAGCGGCATCCAGCAGCTTCTCCGCGTCCTTGCCGGTAACGCCCATATTTCTCAGATCGACCAGCATGAGATGGTTGTCCGTACCATTGCTGACAATTTTGACGCCTCTTTCCTGCAGGCCTCTGCAAAGTGCCTGTGCGTTTGCCAGGATCTGCTTCTGATATTCCTTGAAGTCATCCTCCAGCGCTTCCTTGAAGCAGACTGCCTTGGCGGCAATCACATGCTCCAGCGGGCCTCCCTGAATACCGGGGAAAATCGCTTTATTAAAGTTATATTTATCCGCTGCCGCCTGATTTGCTAAAATCATGCCCCCTCTGGGACCCCGCAGCGTTTTATGGGTGGTGGTCGTCACCACGTCCGCATAGGGGAACGGGCTGGGATGGCAGCCTGCCGCCACCAGTCCCGCAATGTGCGCCATATCCACCATCAGGCATGCGCCTACCTCGTCGGCCACTTCCCGGAATTTCGGGAAATCAATGGTGCGGGCATAAGCGCTGGCGCCTGCAATGATCATCTTCGGCCTGCACTCCAGCGCGATACTGCGCAGCCTGTCATAATCGATATATCCGTCGTCGTTCACCCCGTAAGGAACGATATGGTAATACTTGCCGGACATATTTACGGGACTTCCGTGGGTCAGGTGGCCGCCATGATCCAGATTCATGCCCATAACCGTATCACCGGGCTGCACCACCGCAAAATATACGGCCATATTGGCCTGTGCGCCGGAATGGGGCTGCACATTGGCATAATCGCATCCAAAGAGCTTTTTCGCACGTTCAATGGCAAGGTTCTCCACCACGTCCACACAGCCGCAGCCGCCGTAATACCGCTTTGCCGGATATCCTTCCGCATATTTATTCGTGAGTGGGCTGCCCATGGCGGCCATCACTGCCTTACTCACCCAGTTTTCTGAAGCGATCAGTTCAATATGAGAATTCTGACGTTCCATTTCCGCAGTAATGGCGTCTGCAATCTCCGGGTCAACTTTTTTGATCTCGTCAAATCCATACATAGTTCTTCAATCCAGTCCTTTCCTCCCCTGCGGCCGTAAAGCCTGCTTCAGGGACTTTTTCTATAGATTCATTATAGTTGCCCGAAGATAAAATTGCAATCTATTTTTCTATCCTGAATATCGATACAGACCGACGCCGCTGATTCCGGAACGATAATACTGATAAACTGTCCCCCGGCATTGCCGTCGGATTTGGCGTCTCGCTTGGCATTACCGTCGGATTCGGCTCTTCACTTGGCATTGCCGGCGGGTTTTGTGTCTCGCTTGGCATCGCCGTCGGGTTCGGCTCTTCACTTGGCATTGCCGGCGGGTTTGGCGCTTCACTTGGCATTGCCGACGGGTTCGGCGTCTCGCTGGGCATTGCCGACGGGTTCGGCGTCTCGCTGGGCCTCGGCGAGATTTCCGGAGACACCGTGGCCACAGGCGGAATTTCTGTGGGAACCTCCTGGGTAGGCGGTAACGATTCCGGCGGGTCCCACGGCTCCGCCGTATCGACTGCCGGCGGGTCCCACGGCTCCGCCGTATTGACTGCCGGCGGGTCCCAGGGCTCCTCCGTATCGACTGCCGGCGGGTCCCATGGCTCCGGCGTATCAACTGCCGGCGGGTCCCATGGCTCCGGCGTATCAACTGCCGGCGGGTCCCACGGCTCCGGCGTATCGACTGCCGGCGGGTTCAGCGGCTCCGGCGTATGGATCGCCGCCGGGGTCTGCCCGCCCTGGTGAGATGGGGCTTCTCCCAGATCGGGCTTTTTGCTGATATTTGTGTCCGGCTTATTTGAAGAAACATGACCTTCAGACTGATCCGCCAGAAATACCTCCTCTTCGCTTTGGGACGGAATGTCCGTCACCGCATTGATTGGATCTTCCTTTTCCGATTTATCTTTTTTATCCTGATTCCCGGCATTATGATCCGGCGTTTCACTTTCCGCTGTTGGTGCAAAAGAAGGGCGCAGCGTTGTATTGGACGCAACCGGTCCTATCGGACTTGCGCTGCGTCCCATATAAAACGCCGTGGCCGCAATGGCTGCGGCAGAGAATACGATAGCCGCACAGGCCGCCACGCGCTTTGGCAATGAAAACGCATATTTCCTCACACTGCCGGCCCGGGCTTCTTCGGCTTCCTGTATGATCGCTTCGTCAATATCGCTCATGCCCTTTAACAGATCTTCGCCTTTCATAGCCACACGCCCTCCTTTTCCAAATATTTTTTGAATTCCTTTCTTGTCCGGAACAGGGTCGTTTTCACATTGCTCTCGCTCAGGTGAAAACACTCGGCGATCTTCGCGATGGAATCCATATACCAATACCTTCTCACAAAGAGCAGCCGCTTTTGTTTTGGCAGTCTTTTTAAAAATTCGCTGAAAATCCTGCCAAGCTCTTTTTCGTCCATCACCTGATCCTGAAAAGAACCGGGGATGCACAGCTCCATTTCCGCAGTCAACTCTACGATCCGGGCATTTCGTTTGTCCGCATTTTTGTAGTCCAGCTTCCCGAAGGCGAGGTTTCGACATATTTTTGCCAGATAGGCAAATAAGTACCGGGGATGGTTGGGAGGTATGGAATTCCAGGCTTTCAGGTAAGTGTCGTTGACACATTCCTCCGCGTCTTCTCTGTTTTTCAGTATACCGGCTGCAAAGTTCTGCAGCTTTGCGCCGTATTTTTGCTCTGTCTGGACGATCGCCTGCTCTTTACGCGCAAAATACATCTGCACGATCTGCTCATCCTCCGAATGCAGTATGGTTCTTTGGTCTTCCATCGTCTCACCTCCCCTGTTCCCACAAGACGAATTCATCCTATAAGAGGGATGATTCTCACTCAGGTTACAATTTTTGCAAAAATAAAAGAAAATTTTTCAGAAAATCTCAAAAATCGTTGTGGGGTTCCCTATAGCAGAAGAAAAAAGGAGGCCGTTGGAACTACCACAGCCTCCGTCTGCTTTTCTTTATTCTTCCGTCTTCTTTTTTACTACCGCCAACTGCAGCTCCTCAAGCTGCTTCTCGTCCACCGTGCCCGGCGCTTCCGTCATCAGGCAGGAGGCGTCCTTTACCTTGGGGAACGCGATCACTTCACGGATGCTGTCCTCCTTCGCCATGAGCATGATCATCCGGTCCAGACCGTAAGCCAGCCCCGCATGAGGAGGAACGCCGTACTTAAACGCATCCAGAAGGAATCCGAACTGCTCATAGGCAGCCTCTTTCGTAAATCCAAGCACCTGAAACATCTTTTCCTGTATATCATCCTGATAAATACGAACGCTGCCGCCCCCAAGCTCGGTGCCGTTCAGCACGATATCGTAGGCTCTTGCCCGCACAGACCCGGGATCTGTGTCCAGCTTGTCCAGATCCTCCTCCATGGGCATGGTAAACGGATGGTGCATGGCCACAAACCGGTTCTCCTCCTCGGACCACTCCAGAAGAGGAAATTCCGTGATCCACAAAAAGCTGTACGTATTTTTGTCCAGCAGTCCCATACTCTCCGCCAAATGGAGCCGGAGACTTCCCAGCACGTCAAATACCACTTTATCTTTATCGGCGGCAAAGAGGAGCAGATCTCCCGGCCGGGCTTCCAGCCGCTCCATCAATCCCTGCAGTTCTTCCTCTGTCATAAATTTGGCGAAAGAGGATTTCACCGTGCCGTCCTCATTGACGCTCATATAGGCAAGCCCTTTTGCCCCGTACCCCTTTGCGAAGTCCACAAGGGCATCGATCTTCTTCCTGGGCATGGCGCCCTGTCCGCTGGCATTGATTCCGCGAACGCTGCCGCCGTTTGCAAGGGCGCCTGTAAAAACTCCAAAGCCGCAGTCCTTCACCACGTCAGATACATTTTTCAGTTCCATGCCGAACCGATTGTCCGGCTTATCAGAGCCAAACCGCTCCATGGCTTCCCTGTAGGTCATTCTCGGGATCGGCAGCTGCACTTCAACGCCGATCTCCGCAAAAGCCGCCTGCAGAAGGCCCTCGTTCACACGGATCACGTCATCCTCATCCACAAAAGAGAGTTCCATATCGATCTGGGTAAATTCCGGCTGCCGGTCCGCCCGCAGATCCTCGTCCCGGAAGCATTTGGCGATCTGAAAATACCGGTCATAACCGGAACACATCAGCAGCTGCTTAAACAGCTGGGGGGACTGGGGAAGGGCATAAAATGACCCGGGATGCACTCTGCTTGGCACCAGATAATCTCTGGCCCCCTCCGGCGTACTCTTATTGAGGATCGGTGTCTCGATCTCCAAAAATCCCTGCTCCGTCAGGTAACTGCGCACTCTGGCAGTCACCCGGCTGCGCAGCATCAGGTTGCGCTGCAGATCCGGTCTCCGAAGATCCAGATAACGGTATTTCAGACGCAGTTCATCCTTTGTCTGAGAATTTTCTTCAATGGGAAAGGGCGGCGTCAGCGCCTCCGATAAGATGCGCAGCTCCTTTGCCCGCAGTTCGATGGTGCCGGTCTTTAAGTTTTCATTGACGGCCCCTTCTCTTTTTGTGATCACGCCTGTCACCCCGATCACAAACTCGCTTCTCAGGGTGCCCGCCTTTGCGAATCCCTCCTCGCCCACAAGATTGGAATCAAAAATGATCTGCAAAAGGCCGGAGCGATCCCGGATATCCACAAAGATCAGACTTCCCAGATTTCTTCTTTTCTGCACCCAGCCCATAACCGTAACGGTGCTGCCGATCTGGGCTTCCGTCACTTCCGTACAGCGATGGGTTCTGTGCATTCCTCTCATTGTTTCTGCCATGCCGAATTACCATACCTTTCTTCAATTTCCTGATAGCCTTCTTTTTCCAGCTGTTCCTTCTGGAATTTTTTATTTTTCTTCATCACTGCCACCGTCACCTGCATCCCCTTTTCCCGGTCTGCTCTGGCGCTTTGCAGCACCTGCCGCATTTCCTCCGGAGACAGATTCTTTTCAATCAGATACGCCTTTTTGCGCTCCTGACCGGGCACCTGATATTCCCGTTCCAGAAGCAGCATCACGATCCGCTCAAAACCGATGGAAAATCCGCAGGCGCTCACATTGTTCCCGGTAAATTTCCCGATCATCTCGTCATAACGTCCGCCGCCTCCCACGGAGCCGCCGAACTCATCCATGGAGATCTCAAATATCGGGCCGGTATAATAGGACATCCCCCGCACAAGGGTGGGATCAAATACCATCTGAAAATCTGCGGAACGGACTGCTTCCACGCTGGTGACAATGGTCTCCAGATCCTCCGCCACCTTTGGGTCCAGCGTCTCCTTTAATGTTTCCTTACAGAAACGGATGCCGGACACGTCCCTTGTGATCTGTTCAAAAAGGGACAGATAGACCTGCACATGCTCCGGCTGAAAGCCCGCCGCCAAAAGCTCTTCTTTTACGACCTCCAGACCGATCTTGTCCATCTTGTCCAGAATCACGAACACGGTGTCGTATTCCTCCGGCGCAAAACCGCTGTAGGCGGCCATGGCCTTCAATATCCGCCGGTCATTGATGCGGATGGAAAAGCGATGAAAATCCAGCTTTCCAAGAAGCGTCGTGGTGGCAGTGATCAGTTCGATCTCCGCCAAAATAGAGGGTTCTCCCAAAATGTCAATGTCACACTGCATAAACTGCCGGAACCGTCCCCTCTGAGGCCTGTCCGCGCGCCAAACATTTCCCATCTGCAGCGCCTTGAAGGGACTGGGCAGCTCATTGGCGTTGCCTGCATAGTATCTGGACAGGGGTACGGTCAGATCGTAGCGCAGGCCGCTGTCTACCAGATCCGCCTCGCTCTCTGCCGTTTCCAGCTTCAGCTTTTCTCCCCGCTTCAAGATCTTAAAGATGAGTTTTTCATTTTCTCCCCCCTGCCTGCTGCAGAGATTTTCAATATGCTCCACGCAGGGCGTTTCCACGGATGAAAATCCAAATGATCGGTAGGTTTCCTTGATCAGTCCTATCACATAGTCCCGGATCTCCATCTCTCGGGGCAAAATATCCTTCATGCCTGTTACAGGCTTTTTTTTCAATGCCATAACTCTCTCCTTTATTCTATAAAAATCTCTGTCCCGGCGTAAAAATCAGCGTCTCGTTGTATGTTCTCACGCCAGCACCGCTTTTTTTCGTTCTATCATTTCGTCGATGCGGGCCATATACTGGCCTACATCCTTTACGTTGTCCGCCCGCTCATGGCGTCCGTTCGAAAACAGGATCTTGGAGGCTGCCCCGGCGCCTGCGCCGTAAATACTCTGCACTTCCTCCATGATCAGAATGTTGTACAGCCCAAATTTTCCTTCTGTGCCGTAACCGACATTTTCCAGATTGCCCGCCATATTTTTCTGCCGGTACAGATAATAGGGCAGCAGCCCCATCTGTCTGGCAAGCCGGGCGGTCAGGTCATACAGCGCTTCTGTATTGACAATCCGCTTTCCCTGAAATGCTTCCTTCTCCGTGTTCAGCCTTGCGGCCCGTTTGATCGCCAGCGAATGGATCGTCAGACTGTCTGGACGAAGCCCGGCAATCTGGGCCATGGTATTTTCCACATCCTCCTGCGTCTCCCCGGGAAGCCCTAAAATCAGATCCATATTGATATTGTCAAAGCCCATCTCTCTTGCCAGCCGGAAAGCCTCCACCGTCTGCTCCACCGTATGCCGCCTGCCGATGAGCTTTAAAGTTTCCTGCTTCATAGTCTGGGGATTGATGGAGATCCGGTTCACCGGGTACGTCTTCATCACCGCCAGCTTTTCCGCCGTAATGCTGTCCGGCCGGCCCGCCTCCACCGTCCATTCCAGCGCTGCCTCCACAGGAAAACGCTCCTGCAGCATACCAAACAGCCGGTCAAGCTGCCGGGGCGTTAAGGTTGTGGGCGTACCCCCGCCGATATACAGCGTGTCCATGACCTTTCCGTCACATTGCCCGCTGATAAAATCCAGCTCCCGCTCCATCGTGTCCAAATACCGATCCACCTGTTTTTCCCAGCTTTTGATCGGGTAGGAGGTGAAGGAACAGTAAGCGCAGGTGCTGGGGCAAAAGGGAATCCCCACATACAGGCTGTATCCTTTCTCATAATCCAGCCGCTGCAGGAGCTTTCGCTCCCGCTTTGCGATCTCTGTGGCAAGGGCGATCTTTCCGGGGCTGGTGAAGTATTCTTCCTCCATCACCCGTCTGATCCCGTCCTCGTCCACGCCTTCCTTTAACATCCCCATGGGCAGCTTCACCGGGCGAATACCGGTAAGGGTTCCCCATGGGAGGGTTTTGCCCGTGTCCTTCTCAAGGAGCCGGTACAGTTGTCTTTTTAACAGATTTTTCCGCTCTGTCCGGTCACCGGCCTCCGAAAACGGGAAAACCAGAGACTTCACTTCCCGTCCGTCTCTCAGCAGCGCGATATGCAGCCGTTCCCCTTCTTCTCCCGCGTCCGGTTCCACATCCAGCCGAAGATCTTCCTCCTCCTTTGAAAAGGGAAGGGTCCTGCTTTCCGGAGACTGCACCCGTATGGCGCTGCCGGGATAAAAGGCCATCACAAGCGGACGGATGTCCTGCTCAAATTCTGTTGCATATAACCGAATATTGATATTCATCGTAATTTTCGTCCCGTCTATGTCATTTTCACACGATTTTCTTTTTCACACCAGATAGGGATTATGGGTCAGCTCATAGCCGATCGTGGTCTCCTCATCATGTCCCGGAAACACCCGCGTCTCCTCCGGCAGTACAAGCAGCTTTTCCTTTATGGACCGGATCAGCTGGCTGTAGCTTCCGGTGGGCAGATCTGTCCGGCCCACAGACTGGGCAAAGAGGGTATCTCCGGAAAACAAAACGCCGTCCTCTGAAAAATAATAGCACACGCCGCCTTTTGTGTGACCCGGTGTGTGCAGCACTTTGATCCGGAACCCTGCCAGCTGCAAAACCTGGCCGTCCTCTAATCCCTCGTCCGCCGTCACCGACCCGCTCATGCCAAAATCCATTGCGGCGTTCAGCGCGGGATCTGCCGTCAGCTCCAGTTCTTCCTCATGGACATAGATCTTTATATGATAACGATCCCTTAACTGCTCTGCCGCCATGATATGATCGAAATGCCCATGTGTCAGCAGTATCGCCCGGGGCAGAAGGGAAAGCCCTTCGATTGTCTGGATGATCCGGTCGCCCCGGTCCGCCGGATCAATGATGACAGCCTCCTTGCTGATCCCGTTATATACCAGATAGCAGTTGGTCCTTACCGGGCCCAGCACCAGCCTGCTGATTTTTAATTGTGACATGGCTTCCTCCATTTTTGCCGAATCATGAGCTGTCTGTATTTGCTTCGTCCATACGCCGATAGGGCCGTCAGCCGATTGCCCGCTCAACGTCCAGTACGCTCTGAATCGTCTTTAATTTTGCCACGATCTCCCCAAGCTCCTCCTTGGAGCGGATGTCAAAGGACATATTGATGGTGGCCGTCCCCTGCTTATTGGTGCGGACGTTCACGGACTTGATATCGATCTTTCGCTCTGACAGCACTTTGGAAACATCCACCAGAAGTCCGCTCCGGTTGTTGCCAAAAATATTGATCTCCGTACTGTAAAGCTCAGAATCCGCTTCCGCATCCAATGTCTGCCATTCCGCTTCCACCAGCCGCTTCCGGTCGATCTCCGACATGTTCAGCACATTGATGCAGTCGGTTCGGTGAATGGAGACGCCCCTTCCTCTGGTGATAAAGCCAACGATCTCGTCTCCGGGCACGGGCGAACAGCATTTGGAATAGCGGACTGCCACATCGTTGGCGCCCTTTACCATGATACCGCCCCGCTTTTTCTCCGTTCCCGGCGCAGTACGGCGGGTGTCCACCTCAGACAGTACATCCTCGTCGGTAATCATCCTTTCATGCTCTTTGCTGTATTCATCCAGCAGCTTGTTGACCACCTGGCCCTCCTTCAGTCCTCCGTGGCCTACCGCCGCAAGCACGGACTCCCAGTCCTTGAAGCCGTACTTGCGCATCACCTTCGCCTGATATTCCTGTTTGCCCAAAATGGAAAGAGGAATGGTGCGGATCTTGCAGTACTGCTGCAGCATTTCTTTTCCCTTTATGATATTTTCGTCCTTCAGCTGATTTTTGAACCACTGATTTATCTTTGACTTCGCCTGGGTGGTCTTCACGATCGCCAGCCAGTCCCGGCTGGGCCCCTTGGAATTCTGCGAGGTCAGCACTTCGATGCGGTCGCCGTTCTGGATCTTATAATCAATGGGCACCAGTTTGCCGTTGACCCTTGCGCCGATCATCCGGTTGCCCACTGCGGAATGGATGCTGTAGGCAAAATCAATGGGGGTGGAACCGTTTGTCAGGTTCTTCACATCGCCGGTAGGCGTAAAACAATATACCTGATCGGAAAACAGATTCAGATCGCTTTTTAACAGGCTCAAAAACTCCCTGTTGTCGGACATATCCTGCTGCCATTCCAAGATCTGACGAAGCCAGCTTAATTTTTCTTCCTCCTGACCGTCCACCTTTTTGCCGTCGGAGGATTCCTTATATTTCCAGTGGGCCGCAATGCCGTATTCCGCCGTCCTGTGCATCTCCTCCGTCCGGATCTGGATCTCAAAGGGCTGCCCCGCCGGTCCCATCAGCGTGGTGTGGAGAGACTGATACATGTTGGCTTTCGGCATGGCAATATAGTCTTTAAAACGCCCGGGAACAGGCGTGTACATTTCATGGATCACGCCCAGGGCCGCATAACACTCGGGAATGGTTTTTACAATAATCCGAACGGCAAACAGGTCATAGATCTGATCCAGCGTTTTATCCTGATTCACCATTTTTTTATAGATGCTGAAAAAGTGCTTCACCCTTCCGCCGACCCGGGCCTTGATGCCCGCCGCTTCGATCTGCGCCTTCACATCCTCCGCGATGGAATTGACATACTCCTCCCGCACGCTTTTGCGGTAAACAATCTTATCCACAAGGTCATAATATACTTCCGGCTCCAGATATTTCAGGGACAAGTCGTCCAGTTCGATCTTGATCTTGGAAATACCCAGCCGCTGGGCGATAGGCGCATAGATATCCATCGTTTCTCTGGCCTTTTCACGCTGCTTTTCCACAGGGGTATACTGGAGCGTGCGCATATTGTGCAGGCGGTCGGCCAGCTTGATGATGACCACCCGGATATCCTTTGCCATAGCGAGAAACATCTTCCGCAGATTTTCAGCCTGCAGCTCCAGCTTACTGTTGGTGGAATAGTCCAGCTTAGTCAGCTTGGTGACGCCGTCCACCAGCAGCGCGATCTCCTCACCGAACATCTCGCTGATCTCATCCAGCGTCAACATGGTATCTTCCACCACATCGTGAAGAAGCCCTGCAACGATGGTTTCCTTATCCAGCTCCAGTTCCGCAAGAATGATCGACACACAGATCGGATGAATGATATAAGGCTCTCCCGACTTGCGCTTCTGATCCTTGTGTGCTTCCCTTGCAATATCGTAAGCCTTCTGGATCAGTGTGATATCATCCGACGGATGGTATTTTTTCACCCGCGCAAGAAGTCGGTCAAACAAAACAGCCGGATCTGTAAAATCCTGAATCACCGGTATGGTATCGCTTTCCATTTGAAATTTTATCTGGGTGCCTTCCTGACTGGTTTTCATTTCACTTGGCAATCCTTTTTTCCCTCTTTCTGCCGGAGCTTATCCTCATTGGTACCGGGGAAAATCTCTTCCGCCGGATATATAATATTTTATTATAGTATTTCATGCCGCAAATTGCAATTCTTATATACAAATTTGTTGAAAATAAGAGCAATATAATGGGGTATCTGTCATTTTTATTGTCCATTTTTTATAAAATTGCAAAAAAGCATAAATAGTATGTTTCAAATTGACACAACTCTTTATTTCCTATTATTTTATGTTAAAATAAGAATATAGTAACCAGTACTATAGTATAACCAAAGACGAACTTGGATGGATCGGAGGTGCCTTATGAATTTCGGGCCCACACTAAAATCGCTTCGCAAGCAGCACAAATTCAGACAAAAGGATCTGGCTGAATACTTACATGTTTCCCGCCCCACCATTGCCGGCTATGAGACAAAGAACAAGCAGCCGGACTTTGAGAAGCTGGAACAGCTTGCAAATTTATTTGAGGTTCCCATTGATTATCTGATCACGGGAATCAATCGCGCTTTTCCCACACTGCAGGATACGAAGGATGAGCAGTATAACCTGCTGCTCACTAAGCTGGTGAATTATTTCGATTCCCTCACTGAGAAATCACGGGACGACCTTATGAAATACGCAGAGCTTCTGTTGCTGCGCGACCGGGATGAGCGCAAGGGGAAAAAATGACCCGATGACTGCCTTAAGGGGCTGTTTTCACAGCCTCTTAGGGGTCATTTTCAAAGTGTTCTCAATAATAATGCGTAATTACCAGCTGCAGGGAGCGCCTTCCCCGAAACTCCTGTATCTGGGGATAATAGGCAGCCGTGAGCCACGGATGCGCTCTGACGTATTCCAACGTCTGTTCCGCATGCTGAAAGCACACGGCGGGCATTGCTGTGCCCATGCCGTCGCTGACCCGCATCTTTAAAACATTTCTGTTTCTTCCTACCAGTTCTGCATAGTCGATATGCAGATTTTTTTGTGCAAATAACGGCCTTGTATTGCCTTTTCCAAAAGGCTCCAGTAAAGCCATCTCTTCTACCAGTTTCTCCGAGATATAGGAGATGGGCATTTCCGCATCTATCGTCACCCGCTCCGCGAAATCTTCCTCCGAAAGCCCACATTCCTCGTTCAGCCGCTGCCGAAAACGCTGCAGGTTTTCCTCCGCCAGAGACAGTCCCGCCGCCATCGGATGGCCGCCGAAATGCAGCAGCAGATCTCCGCAGGCCTGCAGTTTTTGAAACATGGAATAGGCGGGGATGGAACGCCCCGAACCCTTCAGCGACTGCTCTCCCTTTGTGAGTACATAGGCCGGCTTCTGGTAGGCTTCGCGGATCCTTCCTGCGATGATCCCCGCAATGCTTTCATGACAGTCCGGCAGATAAACAACCAGCACCTTGTCCCGGTGCAGATCCGTCGTTTCGATCATTTCTATGGCTCTTTTCACAGCCTGCTCCGTAAGGATCTTTCTGCTGTCGTTCAATTCCTTTAAATCTTCCGCCAGACGCAGTGCTGAAACCGGATCCTCCGCTTCCAGAAGTGCCAGCGCCCGCTTTGCGGAATCCAGCCGCCCGCTGGCATTCAGACAGGGGCCTGCCACAAATCCGATGTGATAGGGACTGATCTCCTCTTTTTTCAGCCGGTTCACGGCAAACAGCGCGTTCAGCCCTATGTGACCGGTTCTGTGAAGCTGCTCCAGCCCGCATTTGACGATGATCCTGTTCTCGTCTGTCAGATCCATCACATCCCCGATGGTAGCGATCGCGCCGAACTCCAGAAGCTCCGACAGCTGCTCCTTATCCGCACCCGTTTCCTCAAACAGCGCTTCCACCAGCTTGCAGGCGACCATGGCGCCGCAAAGGCCGGGATAAGGATAGGCGCAGTCCTGCTGTTTTGGATTGATAATGGCATCCGCAGGGGGCAGTATGAACCGCTTTTCTGAATCCGATCCCAAAAACGGCACCTCATGATGATCCGTTATGATCACCGTCATTCCCTGCTCCTTGGCATAGCCCACTTCTTCCGCCGCCGCAATGCCGTTGTCACAGGTCACAATGGTATCGATCCCGTCCTGCCGGGCTTTTTCGATAAGGCGGCGATTGATGCCATACCCGTCGGCGATCCGATCCGGGATGTCATAATCCGCTTCGATCCCCACTGCTCTCAGGCCCCGGCGAAGGATATAAACAGCGCATACCCCGTCAATATCGTAATCGCCGATAATACGCACCGGCTTTTTTTCGGCAGCTTTTTGGAGAAGGAGCCCCACTGCGGTCTTCATATCCTTCAAAAGCCATGGGCTGTATGTCTGTGAGAACCCGCCGTGAAGATATTTCTCCACTGCCTCCTCCCCCACCACATCCCGGTTTCGGATAAGCCGTGCCGTCAGCGGGTCTATATGAAATTTTTGCGCCAGCCCTTCAAAATCGGCGCCCTTTGCCAGCAAAACCCATTTCTCTTTCATTTTGTTATCCATAATATGATAAAGGGCTGCCCCAAAAACGATCTTTTCGCTTCCGGCGACAGCCCTCTTGTCATTGACTCTTATTTATTCTTTGCCTTCTTTGCAAACTTAGTACGCATTACCAGCCACAGTGAACCGGCGATGCAAATGGAAGACCATGCGCCGCAGACGATACCTGCCATCAGAGGCGCCGCAAATTCTTTCACCGAAGATACGCCCAGCACAAACAGCACCGCTACCATGATAAAAGTAGTCAGGGAAGTATAGATACTTCTTGTCAGCGTCTGGGTCACACTTCTGTTGACGATCTCCGGCAGATCCGGGTTCTTGCTGCTCCGCAGGTTCTCCCTGATACGGTCAAATACCACGATGGTGGCATTGATGGAGTAACCTACGATGGTCAGCAGGCAGGCGATAAAGGTACTGCCTACGGGGATATTGCATACCGCATAGAAGCCGATCACGATCAGCACATCGTGGGCAAGCGCCAGCACCGCGCTGAGGGCAAACCGGATATCCGTAAACCGAAACCAGATATAGATCAGCATACAGATAATGGCAATGATCACAGCTACGATCGCGTCGCTGCGCATTTCGTTGCTGACCGTGGAGCTGATGCTCTCAAACTGTACCAGTTTCTCGTCTATATCAAACTCTTCCACCAGCCTGTCTTTCAGCTCCTCACGCTGATCCTGAGAAAGCTCGATGGTCTTGATGATAATTTCGTCCGTACCCGCCACCTTCTGTATCTGGGTATTGACGTCTCCGCTGACTTCCTCCACAACAGGAACGATCTGCGCATCGATCTCCTCAATGGACAGATCTTCTTTTAAAGTCACGTTCGTGGAAGTCCCGCCCAGGAAATCTAAGCTGTAGTTTAAGGGGTGCCCTGTACTCACCTGTCTGTATACCATGGTGCCGATCCCTACCAGGATCAAGGCGATGGAAATGCCAAACAGAATTGCCTTTTTGCCGGCAAAATTAATGCTTTTGCGCTTCTTTGCCACACCGAACAGCTTCTCATTGGTACATCCAAGGCCAATAAATGCGTTTATGATCAGATGAGAGATCACCAATGCCGTGAACATGGAAAGCACAATACCGATAGCCAGCGTCTGAGCAAAGCCCCGCACTGCGCCGGAGCCCCTGAACATCAGGATCAGCGCTACGATCAGGGTGGTGACATTTCCGTCGATGATCGCGGGAAGGGCTTTGGAAAAGCCTACCTTGACGGAAGCCTTCAGCCCCCGGTTCTCCGCCAGCTCCTCACGGATACGGGCGATAATGATCACGTTGGCATCCACCGCCATACCAATGGCGAGGATCACACCGGCGATACCCGGCAGGGTCAATGTCAAGTCAAAGGCGTTCAGAACAAGCAGGGTCAGCCCTGTATAGATCAGCAGGGCAAGAGCCGCCGCCAGACCGGGGAGCAGATACACCACGATCATAAACAGCGCTACGATCGCCAGACCGATGGCGCCTGCCAGCAAGCTGGTGCTGATGGCTCTGGTACCCAGCTGGGCGCCCACCTCCTGAGACCGGATCTCCTCCAGCTCAAGGCTCAGGGAACCAATCCGGATGGAAGTCGCAAGGTTTTCCGCCTCTTCATAAGTGGAGATCTCCGTGATCACGGGACGTCCGTCTGAGATCTCTGTTCTGACCACCGGCTGGCTGATCACTTCGTCGTCATAGATGATGGCAATGGGATTGCCGATATTCGCCGCGGTCGCCTCCTGAAATTTTTTCGCAGCCTCGTCCGTCAGCTGCAGGGAAACCACATACTGCTTCTTATTTGTTGTCTGATCCGTCTCCGTACCGGCTTCCGCGCTGACTACATCCGTACCTGTCAGCACCGTCTCTCCCGAAGTAGTCACAAAGGCAAGGGTACCGGGACTGCCCAGCTCCTCCAGCACGGCGTCCGCATCCTGCACGCCGGGGATCTCAATGCTGATCCGTCTGTCGCCTTCCTGATATACCTGAGCCTCCGTACTGTAGCCCTCCGCACGGCGCTGCAGCTTGTATACCGTGTCCGCCATATCTTCCGCAGAAGGATTTTCATCCACGGCCTGATACGTGATACTCACACCGCCGGCCAGATCCAGACCCAGCTTGATATTCTTTGCCGCGCCTGTGTTGGTTTTTCCGATACCGATACTTGTCACAAACACAAGCCCGCCCAGCAGCAGAGCCATAATGACAAGGGTCAGTACGCCTTTCGTCTTGTTCATTTCCTGTTACTCCTTTTCTTCTGCCAATGCAGTTTTTATCATAATGGCACATTCGATGCGCTTTCTTTGCAGTTCACAGCCGATCTCATAGTTTCCGGTAATAAATCCCGTAAAATTATAGGAATTGGCCGCGCAGCCGCCGCTGCAGTAAAACTTCGCGAAACAGTCCCTGCAGGCCGGTCTGGCATAAACATTGCACTCCTTGAAGGTGTCACGGACAGCAGTGTTGGTGATTCCCTCCTGCAGACTGCCCAGACGGAACTGCTCCTGCCCTACGAACTGGTGGCACGGATACAGATCGCCCCAGGGGGTCACCGACAGATATTCCGTGCCGGATCCGCAACCGGACAGCCGTTTTGCCACGCAGGGGCCTCCCTCCAGATCGATCATAAAATGGAAGAAATTGAAAAACTGTCCCTTTTTCCTCCGCTCCAGAATTTCCGCCGCCAGTCTGTCATATTGTGCAAACAGTTCCGGAAGATCTTCCTTTCTGAGCGCATAAGGCGCTTCCGGCGGGGCTACCACCGGCTCCACAGAGATCTGTTCAAATCCCAGATCCGCCAGATGCAGTACATCCTCGGAAAAATCCAGATTCTCCCGGGTGTAGGTGCCCCTTACATAATAGTTCTGCTGATTTCGGCTTTGCGCCGCCCTGATGAATTTGGGCAGGATATAGTCGTAGCTTCCGCTGCCGTTTCGGAAAGGCCGCATGTGGTCGTGAACCTCCCTGCGCCCGTCGATGCTCAGCACCAGATTGCTCATTTCTTTGTTGAGAAACTCCAGCGTCCGCTCGTTCAACAGAACCCCATTTGTTGTCAGTGTGAACCGGAATTTCTTATCGTATACCTGCTCCAGCTCCCGGCCGTATGCTACCAGCGCCTTCACTACTTCCCAGTTCATCAGCGGTTCGCCGCCAAAAAAGTCCACTTCCAGATTTCGCCTGTTTCCGGAATTTGCCACGAGAAAATCCAGCGCCTGCTTTCCCACTTCCAGACTCATCAGCGCCCGCCGGCCGTGGTACTCGCCCTCTTCCGCAAAACAGTACCTGCAGGCCAGATTGCAGTCATGGGTAATATGCAGGCACAGCGCTTTTACTACTGTTTCCCGTTTTTGAAAGTCAATAATATAATCCTGATAAATATCTTCCGCAAAAAGCTGTCCTCTGTCCATCAGTTCCCTGACATCCGAGATTGCTTCCAGAAGTTCTTCTCTGGGATATTTGCCGGAAAGCGTTTCCAGCACCTGTCCGTCCGCAGCCTGCTTGTCCTCACAGCGGTCAAACACCGCGATCACATCATAAGCCAGATCATCCACTGCGTGGACGGAACCGCTGTTTACATCCAGCACAATCCCGTATCCATTATTTTTATACTGATGGATCACTTGCTGAACTATCCCCTTTTCACCGTAAGTAAGCAGCGGCATGGCCGCTGCTTATCATTGTTATAAATACGTTTATTTTTTATTCTCGCAGCTTTGATTGCCTACCGTACAAGAAGTTTTGCATGCGGACTGGCAGGAGGTCTGACACTCGCCGCAGCCGCCCTTTTTCATGGATTCCTTATAATCTCTTGTATGTAATGTCTTAATGTGCTTCATCTTAAGCCCTCCTTCTTACAATAACTTTTGTAATTGTACCATATCTACCGGTAGATTTAAAGTATTTTTTTCGATTTTCCTCCGTCCATTTTTATCAGCCCGTTTTCAGCTGAGCATCCCTCCAATCATGCCACCGCCTCCGCAGAGCGCCAGCCCTAACAGCACCCGGAGCAGTCCTCCCTGCAGAGAATGATTGACGCCCAGAGAGATCAACAGCAGAACGGCAAAATACAGCATACCGATCCCAAGGCCCCACAGGAATTTTTTGCTCCCTGCGGTCTTTCCCATCAGGATTCCTCCCAGAAGGCCGGACAAAAAATAAACTACAAAGATCCCGATCCCCACCTGACGTTCCGTCAGGCCGAATTTATACAGCCCTAAGGACAGCAGGACCAGCAAAAGACCGGTAAACAGATAGGTGACCAGAAGCACCTTCAGCATGGAAACCGCTTTCATTTCTTTCCTCCCTTTCCCTCTCAATCCAATGTATGTCTCATTTTTCCAATATATGCCCGCCGTTTTGCACCCTCGATCCTGACCGTGCTTTTTTCCCGTTCCTCCGCGCCTTTTCCTTTTCCATCACAGCCGCCCCTTCAGCGGCAACCTCAACTTGACAACCAATGCAAAATATTGTATATTTTTAAAAAACAAATAATAGGAGATGATCTTTTGGACTCTGGTGACGCGGCCCAACTAATTATTCTTTTGATTCTATTGATTTTGTCAGGTGTTTTTTCCTCCTCGGAAACGGCTCTTACCATGGCGAACCGGATCAAGATCCGGGGACTGGCGGAGGAGAACGATAAGAGGGCCAAAACACTGATGAAAATTTTTGAACAGCAGAGTAAGATGCTCAGTGCGATCTTGATCGGCAACAACATCGTAAATCTGTATGCGGCCTCTATTTCAACCCAACTTGCCACCGAGTTTGCCACTAAAATATTCGGCGAACACTCCGTCGGAGTTGCCATCGGTATTGCAACCGGTATTCTGACCCTTTTGATACTGATCTTCGGCGAAATCACCCCAAAGAACATGGCGGCCATCCGCGCCGATAAAATGGCGCTTTCTTATTCCGGCTTTGTGCGCGTACTGATGTTTGTCATGACGCCTTTTATCCTGTTAGTCAACGGGATTTCCTTTCTCTTTATGAAGCTCCTGCGGGTGGATCCCAACGCAGCCGAGAGCAAAATGACAGAGACAGAGCTGCGCACCATTGTGGATGTCAGTCATGAGGAGGGCGTGATCGAACCTGAGGAACGCCAGATGATCTACAATGTGGTAGACTTCGGCGATACCCAGGCCAAAGAGATCATGGTTCCCCGTGTGGATATGACCTTTATTCAGGTGGACAGCACCTACGACCAGATCCTTGAGATCTTCAAGGAAGATAAATTTACCCGGCTTCCTGTTTATGAGGAAAGCACGGACAACGTAATCGGTATCCTGAACATGAAGGACCTGATCCTTTGCACGGACAGAGATTCTTTCCATATCCGGGATTATCTGCGTGAAGCATATTTTACTTATGAATTCAAAAAGATCGCCGACCTGATGGTGGAGATGCGAAGCAACTCCTTCAGCATGGCTATCGTCCTTGACGAGTACGGCGCAACGGCAGGCCTCATCACCATCGAGGATCTGATCGAGGAGATCGTGGGCGATATCCGTGATGAGTACGACGAAGAGAAGGACGAGCCCATCCGCAAGATTTCAGATCTGGAATATGTTGCGGAAGGCAGTGTGCATCTCAATGATCTCAGTGAGATTCTGGAATATGAGTTTGTCTCTGAGGATTTCGATTCCATTGCCGGTTACGTGATCGAGCATGTAGGCAACCTCCCTGAGCTAGGCCAATCCTACACCACAGAAGACGGCGTCCGGCTGGTGGTTGACGCTGTTGACAAAAACCGTATCGGCCTGGTGCATATCTTCCTGCCTGTTCCAGACAAAGAGGAAGAGGAGGAATAAGCCCTTCGCATCAAACATACTCAAATAAAGCTGCTGCAATTGACATTGACAAAGGCCTGCTGTCCGCTGTCAGGAGACGTATCGCGGATGGCAGGCCCTTTCCATGTCCTTCTGCATGTTTACTTTTACAGATATTGCTTCAGCCGTTCTATATTTCCCTGTTCAAATGCGATCAGCTCTCCCGCCATTTCGCAGTAGCTTCCCTTTGCCGTGGGATTGTCGTTGAGGATTTTTCTTGTCTCCGTAATGCTTTTTGCATTTCCCTGGATCATCATATCCGCAATGTGTTCCGTTGTGCGGTCTCTCAGGGTTTTTCCAAAAATAGAGGCCTGCAGCATCCATTTTTCCATTTTGGACGGCTCCGGGCAATGTCCCGCGCTCAGCAGCGCATCCTCCGCCCGGTCCTGTATCGATTGATATTTCCCTACCTGCCGGTTCAGATCCAGCGCCAGATCCTCATCCTCCACCTTGCTGATTACTGAATAGATGGACTTTACCGCCATATTGGCATTGCGGTAAGTCTCATTCAGCAGCTCCCTGTCTGCATTTGTGATCATACTCATTACCATACCCTTTCCGTTGACGTCTCAACCTGATGATTTTAAGCGTATTCCGGATCGCGTGATTTCAATTTCAGTATGTGCAGCTTCTCCAAAAAATATGCGGCGCAGTATGTCCGCGCCGCATAGGTATCGGTAATATGATCCATTCTTTATTGAACGTCAATGGTTCAATTTGTATATTTTTGACGTCATGAAGGGGTTATTCCTCCTTGGGCTTCTCCGTAGAAGGCGCCGGACTTTCCGACGGTGTGGGAGACGCGCTGGCCTTGGGTTCCGGCGTCTGTGTGACAGCTGGTGAGGTAATGCCAAGATCCGCTTCCTTCACATAAACCTTGTTGCCGTTCACGATCAGCTGACGCCATCCGTTGTCAAAGCGCAGCGAACAATAACAAGGGCTGTCGGAAGTAATGGTGCCTGCCACAGTCCCGGAAGGATCACAGGAGCTGTAGTAATTGACGGTGACGGTAAGTTCCTCATCCACCGTCTCAAAGGCTGCCAGCCCTGAAGTCTGTACATAGCCCGTAATTCCGTTCCTGTCTATGAGGGTGAGCCCGCCTTCTATGTTCTGATCTGCCCACAGGGTGCTGCCTACGGATATACTGTCCACCACGCTGCTCTTCTGAGCGTCTGCGTAGATCTCCAGATTCATTACCGCCATCATTTCTTTCTTCACGTCTCCTACCGGAGCCGGTGTGGCTGTCACTGTAGTATCCGAATCGTCAGGAGGCGTCGTGCCTTCCCCTGCGCTGTCGGTCATTCCCATCTGCTCGCAGAGCGCCCGCAGATTCGGATCTGCCTGCAGCGCCTGTGCCATCCGGTTCTCCACATCCTGCATCAGCGCCTTTACATCGTCTCTGGCCTCCAGACTCTGGATCTGGCTCTCCATCGCCTCGCTCAGCGTGCTGCGGTCATTGTTGATATACAGCTCGCCTTTTTCGTCGGTAAAAATAATCCATGCCTCCAATCCCGGGGCAGGCGTATCTACATTCGGGAATTTCAGATCATAGTTGACAAACGCGATATACGTGTTCGGATCCACTCCATCCTCGGTATAGCAGTTGATATTCTCATAGGACTCCACAAATTCGCTTTTCCTTACTGCCACCGCCTGATCCTGATCCGTAAAGGGAACCACGATCTGCTTGAGCGTCTCCACATTTCCATGGGTAGATGCGGAATAATATTTCTGGATCAGCGCGTTCACCTTCGGATACGCATTGACTTTCAGTCCTTCCTCCGGCGCTTCCGTCTGCTTTGCAGGCTCCTTGCCGGAAGGATCCCCATCCTTGCCCAGAGCCGTCTGCACAAGCAACACCACCAGTATCACACTCAACACGCCGAGAAGACTAAACCATACTTTGTTTCTTGCAAGATTCATAGGAACCTCCTTTCAACTTCAGGTACAGCTTCCGATCATTGTAAAATCACCTGTAAAACATAAAGAAAAAACACACCCGGAGGGATTCGAACCCCCGACACGCGGCACCGGAAACCGCTGCTCTATCCCCTGAGCTACGAGTGCGTATTACTTATGTATCATAGCACTATTTTTCATTCCTGTCAAACCACTCTTGAACTTTTCGTATGATTTTCCAAAAAACTCAAAATTTTTAACAAATACGCTGTTTTTCTTGACAAATGGACGTAAAACAGCTATAACAGTATATGTGTAAGGAAAAAAGAAGGAGGTACATTCAAAATGAACAAATCAGAATTGATCGCTGCTATTGCAAGCACTGCCGGACTTTCCAAAAAAGACGCTGAAAGTGCACTGAACGCATTTACAGCCACTGTTACAGAAGAACTGAAAAAAGACGGCAAAGTTCAGTTGGTAGGATTTGGTACTTTTGAAGTAACAAAGAGAGCTGCCCGCACAGGCAGAAATCCCGCTACCGGCGCTGCAATGAAGATCAAAGCATCTAAGGCACCTAAGTTTAAACCCGGAAAAGCATTAAAAGATGCTATTAACTAATTAAGATATGGACTGAAAATAAAAAGAATCTCCCCTGCAGAAATACTGTCTCGGGAGATTCTTTTTGTGATCCTGATATCAGATACCCTGAAGGCGCGCTCATGCGCCTTTTTATTTTCTTTACTTAGATGCCACAAGAGACTGCAGATAGATCTCCAGGTATGTGTAGCCATACCGGCTCTCCTCCGCGCCGTCCCCGCTCTTCTCCGGATCAAGCCCGTGGGCCTTCTCCCACTCATCCGGTATACCGTCCCCGTCTGTATCTTCCGGGCTTTCCGTCTGGGCAAGCTTCGGATAACTGCCTTCCCAGCCTACGGACTGCTCTACCTTGTCGATCAGGCTGCCCTCTCCCGCTTTCACAGCGTCCACTACCGCTTCATCCACATGATCCCGCACAAGAGAGGCGCCTGCCCCCTCCATCACTTTCGGGAACGCTTCTTCCGCAGAAAGGATATTCGCCATCTCCGATTCAAAGGGCTCTTCCTGCAGGTAAGAATCGTATTCAAAATTTTCCATGTTGTCTTCCACTTCAAACAGGCTCCGCTGATCTTCCGGAACGACGCCTTCCATGGCATTTCCCGCCGCGTACATTTTATTGTTCGCGCAGCCCTCGCTGAACATATAGGTTCCGCCGGATCTCGGCCCCGGCAGATAATAATTGCCGATAAAATTATAGTGGCTGAGAGAATCCACGTCATGGCATTTTCCCGCCGCCTTTGCGCCCCAGTTATAGACCACGTTGTTAATAAATTCAAACTGCAGTCCCTCCGGGTCCTCCGTAATGGGCGTATAATTGCCGCACATAGGGCTTCTGTTCCGGTGACTGGAAAACAGGTTGCTGTGATAGGTCACCCTCTGTCCGCCGGATCCCCGGATCAGAGAGCCCATCCCATGGGTTCCCTTGGAGTGTACGGAGTGATTCAAGCTCTCGCTGATGATGCACCACTGAACGCTCACATGGTCGCTGTCTGACACGGAAAGCGTCTCGTCCGTCCCCCAGGATGCAGATACATGATCGATGACCACCTGATCCGCTTCATTTACCCAAAGGGCGTCCGTATCTCCCCCGGTGTCGCCCGGACGGCAGTGCAGATAGCGCACCATGGCCTCCTCCGTCTCCACAATCAGCGCGTAATTTTTCAGGCAGATCCCGCCTCCCGGCGCCGTCTGCCCTGCTATGGTGATATAGGGTTCTTTGATCACCAGAAAATCTTCCAGTTCAATGGTACCCGATACATCGAAGACTACCGTTCTGGGCCCTTTTGCTTCCACGGCGGCCCTCAGGGAGCCCTCCCCGCTGTCATTGAGATTGGTTACCCGGATGACTTTTCCTCCGCGTCCGCCCTTTGCATATTTCCCCCAGCCGTCTGCGCCGGGAAAGGCAAGGAGTTTTTCATCCTCCTCAAATCCAAGCTCCTGAAGCTCTTTTTCTGAGACCTTCTCTCCGCAGCCGGCAAGAATCATGGCAAGCAGGCCGCAAAACAAAAACAGCAATCCGCATTTTTTCATAACGCCAACTCCGTCAGTAATAAATTGTCATCGTCCGATACACGGCATCGTCCCGATAACTGATATTTAAAGTCCCGCCGCAATAGTCGAACACTCTGTTTTCCTCGATCAGATAACGTTTGGCCTCCTCATAGCTCTCCTGATCGGCAAAACGGAAGGTGACAAAGGGTTTTCCTGCCGCCTTGCTTTCCCAGATCAGATTTCCGATAATGCCGCTGTCAAAGCTGTCATAGAAAATGCCTTCCCGCACATAGTAGTTGCAGGCCACATCATTGCAGACCGGCAGTTCCATCTTCATATTGCTTTTATGATTCAGGTCAATGTCCCCGGAGCTCATTCCAAAAAAAAGATAATTGACATTGTTCCTGTCATCTCCGGGATCTGTATAGTTGCTGTCGCCCCAGGTGGCGTCCACATAATAATAGCTGCCCTCCATCCGGAGCAGATTCCATGCGTGGGCCTGCCCGTCCGCCGTTCCGGACACTGTGATACACTCCATGCCCAGCTTTTGCACAAGATACTGGAAGCTCTTGGCATAGCCCATACAGACGGAGCCTCTGTGCAGGAATACGCTGCATATATTCTGATTGTCGGGGGTGTCCGTCACATAATCCACCATGTTGATCAGATATTCATAAATATAGCGGGCGCGGGCATATTCCGTATCAAAGAGACGCACTGTTTCTTCAACGATCCGGTTCGCCTCCGCCTCGATCTGCTGCTGGCGTCTTTCCTTCTCCTCCCCCGTGTAAAAATAATCAGGTTCGATCTCCAGTGCGCGCACCGTATCACCCCACATGTAGGAGGTGACCGTATAACCGCCCAGCCAGAACAGCTCCGGATGATCCGCCAGAAGCGCTTCATACACCCGGTCTATCACCTCGGAATCCTTTGTGGAAACCTCAAACTTCGTCTGCATCTGCTGCACACCGGAGAGAAACTGACCGTAAACCTGCTGTTCCTCCTCCGAAAGCTGCCGATACCCATAATACTGTTCCCCGTTCTCTACCGGCGCCGGCGCCGCTGTTTCTGTGGGCGCAGTGGTTGAGGATATCCGCTCCTCTTCCTCCCCTTTTGCGCCGGCAATCTGCTGGCCGATATGGGAGGTGAGCTTCGTCCATCCCTGCCTCAGAGGATCATGAAACTGCAGCGCAAGGGCAACGATCACGCACAACACAAGAAATCCGCTTAAAAACCTGAAGATCGATCTCATAAATTACCTGTACTTTCCCATGAAAAACAGCGCTACCGTACCGGGGCCTGAATGTGCGCCGATCGTCGGCCCAATATAATTGATCAAAAAACTGTCCATTCCCGTACGTTCCTTCACCAGATCCGCCACGAATCTGGCGTCGTCCTCTGTATCGCCGTGACTGATAAAAATGACGTCATTTTCGTTTTCATAGCCTTCCAGCTGCTTTTCCATGCGATCCACCAGCGCAATGAGAGAACGCTTCCTTCCCCGCACCTTGTCGATGTTGATCAGATGTCCCCCGTCGTCCACATGGAGGATGGGCTTCACGCCGATCATAGTGCCAAGCACCGCCGTTGCCTTGGACACACGGCCGCCCCGGTACAGATGATTCAGATCGTCCACCGTAAAATTATGGCATACGTGCAGCTTGTTCTTTTCCAGCCACTCCGCAATCTCTTCCATAGATTTTCCTTTGTCCCGGAGACCCACAGCCTTGTGCAGGATCAGCCCCTCTCCCATAGAGGCGCAAAGAGTATCCACAACGATCACTTTCGTGTCCGGGTATTCATTGTTCAGCTCCTCTGCCGCAATGCGGGCGCTGTTGTAGCTTCCGCTGAGGCCGGAAGAAAAGGCGATATGCAGTACGCTGATGCCCTCCTTCACATACTTCTCGAACATTTCCCTTGCTTCCTCAGGATTTGCCTGCGAGGTAATGGGCATGGAACCTTCCCGCACCCGGCGGTAAAACTCTTTTTCCGGCATTTCATTATAATAGGAATAATGCTCGCCGTCTATCATATAATTCAGACTCATTACCCCGATCTCATGCTTCTCATAATAGTCCCTTGGCATATCACAGGTATTATCCGTCGTAATCACAAATTTTGTCAACATAACTCCCCCTGCCGTTATTATTTTTCTATATTTTAACATATCTCGGTGCGTTATGCAAAACGATTATTCAAATGTTTCTTTCAATTTTTCCTTTAATGTCTTTTTCTTTTTGTCTCCGCGCTCGCCGGCTCCCGTTCCGGCGTTTCCGCCGCAGGCGTTATCAAATTTACGCAACAGCTCCTTCTGTTCGTTTGTCAGCCGCTCCGGCACCTGTACCACCAGCGTCACGTAATGATCTCCCCGCACATCCTTGTTGCGCAGGGTGGGCACACCTTTTCCCTTCAGCCTCACCCGGGTGTCCGTCTGGGTTCCCGGTTTCACCTCATACAGCACGTCTCCGTCCACGGTACTGATGCGCACCTCTCCTCCCAGCGCTGCCTGGGCAAATGTAATGGGCGCGGTGGAGAAGATATTATAATCCTGCCGCTGGAAAATAGGATGACGGGAAATCCGCACTTCCACAAGCAGATCTCCCCGGGGGCCGCCGTTGATGCCCGGTTCCCCCTTGCCCCGGATCCTGATGCTCTGTCCCTCATCGATACCGGCAGGCACTGTCACCGCGATCTTTTTCCGCTTGGAAATATAACCGGCGCCATGACATTCCGGGCATTTCTCTCTGACCACTTTACCTGTGCCGCCGCACTCAGGACACATCTGCACGTTCCGCACCATGCCGAAAAGGGACTGCTGCGTATTGACGATCTGCCCGGAGCCATTACATCTGGTACAGGTCTCCGGATTTGTACCGGGCTTTGCGCCGTTGCCGCCGCAGGTGCCGCAGACCTCCTTTAATGTCAGATCCAGCTCCTTTTCACAGCCGAATACCGCCTCTTCAAAAGACACTCTGACACTGGTGCGCACATGGGCGCCCTGGGCAGGCTGATTCTGCCGTTTGCTCCTGCCGCCGAAACCGCCGAAGCCGCCGCCAAAAATGTCCCCGAAGATATCCCCGAAGATATCTCCGAAATCGGCGCTGTTAAAATCAAAACCGCCGCCCCCTGCGCCGCCTTCAAAAGCTGCATGGCCGAATTGATCATACTGCCGCCTCTTCTCAGCGTCGCTCAAAATGGCATACGCCTCCGACGCCTCCTTAAACTTCTTTTCCGCCTCTGCGTCACCGGGATTGGCATCAGGATGATATTTCTTCGCCAATTTCCGGTATGCGCTCTTGATCTCACTGTCCCCAGCGGTTTTTGGAACGCCCAGAACCTCGTAATAATCTCTTTTCTCTGCCATAACTGACCTCCCACCTGAATACAGCACACAAGAAGCTGTCGCAAAGAAAAGTCTCCTCTCCCTTTGCGACAGCCCTCCTATTTATTTCACTGCATCCACTTATACTTCTTTATAATCGCCGTCTACCACGTCGTCATATCCGGTGTTTGCTCCGTTCATATCAGGCCCTGCGCCATTCATATCAGGTCCTGCGCCGCCTGCATTGCCGCCGGCCGCCTGTGCCTGCTCATAAACCTTGGAGAACAGCTTTTGGGCGCTTGCCATCAGCTTTTCTCTGCCGGCCTTCAGATCCGCTACCTGAGACTCGCTCATGTCTTCCGGATTTGTCTTCTCCACAAGCTCCTTCAGCGCCTTCAGATCCGCTTCTACTTCTGCCTTATCGTTGGGATCCAGCTTGTCGCCTACTTCCTCCATAGCCTTCTCTGTCTGGAATACCATAGAGTCGGCGTCGTTTCTGGCGTCGATGGCCTCCTTGCGCTTCTTATCCTGTGCCTCGTATTCCGCAGCTTCCTTCACTGCCTTGTCGATATCGGCGTCTGACAAATTGGAGCCCGCGGTGATGGTGATGTGCTGCTCCTTTCCGGTGCCCAGATCCTTTGCGGAAACGTTTACAATACCGTTGGCATCAATATCAAAGGTAACCTCGATCTGAGGAACGCCTCTCCGTGCAGGAGGGATCCCGTCAAGTCGGAACTGTCCCAGAGACTTATTGTCCCTTGCGAACTGGCGCTCGCCCTGTACCACATTGATATCCACTGCCGTCTGATTATCTGCGGCTGTGGAGAAGATCTGGCTCTTCTTTGTAGGAATTGTCGTATTTCTCTCGATCAGGTGGGTAGCGATACCGCCCATTGTCTCAATGGAGAGGGTCAGCGGCGTCACATCCAGAAGCAGGATATCCCCTGCGCCTGCATCGCCTGCCAGCTTGCCGCCCTGAATGGAAGCGCCCAGCGCCACACACTCATCCGGATTCAGGGACTTGCTGGGCTCATGGCCTGTCAGCTGCTTTACCTTGTCCTGCACCGCGGGGATTCTTGTGGAACCGCCTACAAGCAGAACCTTGCCAAGCTCGGAGGCGGTGATGCCTGCCTCCTGCAGCGCGTCTGTCACAGGCTTTGCGGTGCGGTCAACCAGATCATGGGTCAGCTCGTCAAATTTCGCCCTTGTCAGGTTCATATCAAAGTGCTTCGGCCCTTCGTTTGTAGCTGTGATGAACGGCAGATTGATGTTGGTCGTGGTGGCGGTGGAAAGCTCTTTCTTTGCCTTCTCCGCCGCTTCCTTCAATCTCTGCAGAGCCATTTTGTCGTTGGACAGGTCCACCCCTTCCGTTCTCTTGAATTCAGCCAGCATATAATCGGTGATCTTCTGATCGAAGTCGTCTCCGCCAAGATGGTTGTCGCCGGAGGTGGCCAGCACTTCGATGACGCCGTCGCCGATCTCAATGATGGACACATCAAAGGTACCGCCGCCTAAGTCGTAAACCATAATCTTCTGCTCTTTTTCGTTGTCAAGTCCGTAAGCCAGCGCCGCCGCGGTAGGCTCGTTGATGATACGCTTTACGTCCAGACCCGCGATCTTGCCCGCATCTTTGGTCGCCTGTCTCTGTGCGTCGTTGAAGTATGCGGGAACGGTAATCACCGCCTCTGTCACCTTCTCGCCGAGATGATTTTCCGCATCTGCTTTCAGCTTCTGCAGGATCATCGCAGAAATCTCCTGCGGGGAATAACGCTTGTCATCAATGGTGATCCGCTGATCCGTACCCATCTTTCTCTTAATGGAAGAGATGGTCTTCTCCGCGTTCGTCACTGCCTGACGCTTTGCAGGCTCGCCTACCAGACGCTCTCCGGTCTTTGTGAAGGCCACTACGGAAGGCGTGGTGCGCACACCCTCTGCATTGGTGATCACCTCGGGCTTTCCGCCCTCCATTACTGCTACACATGAATTGGTCGTTCCTAAATCAATACCGATAATCTTGCTCATATCTATTTCCTCCTTTATCTCTTTTTTGATCTTAGTTTGCCACTTTTACCATACTGTGGCGGATCACGGAATCCTTATAGCTGTATCCCTTCTGGAATACTTCCGTAATCATATTTTCACCCACTTCCTCGTTGTCCTCGTGCATCACTGCATTGTGAAAGTTGGGATCAAATTCTTTGCCTTCCGCTTCGATCTCCGTAACGCCGATCTGCTCAAAAACACCCAGCATCTGCTTGTAGATCATTTCCATGCCCTGCGCAACGGCGCCTTCTTTTTCCTCCGCCGGTATGGCGGCCAGTCCCCGTTCAAAATTGTCCAGCACCGGCAGCATCTTCTCAATGATGTCTCTTGCCCCCACCTCGTACATGTGGGTCTTTTCCCGCTCGTTCCGCCTGCGGAAATTCTCAAACTCCGCCATGGTGCGTTTTACCCGGTCGGTAAGCTCTTCGATCTGGGCATCCCGTTTATCCTTCTTTTTCTTCTTGCCGAAAATGCCGGTCTTTTCTTTTTCCTCTTCCGAAGCCGCCTGACTGCTCTCTGCTTCCCTGCTGTCCCGGGATGCTTCCGCCCCACCGGTCTCTTCCTCACTGCCGCCTGCGTCCTGCGCTGTCTCACCGGCTTTTTCCTGGGCCGCTTCCGGCTCTCCGCCTTCGCTTCCGTCGTTCACCGGCTCTCCGGTTCCCGGATTTTCCTCGCTGCCTGCGTTCTCTTCCTGCATTTCTTCCATTTCTCTGTCTAATTCCTGACTCAACTTGTTTCTCCTTCCCCGGCCTTTCCTTTCGGCTGCCGTCTATACTAAGAACGTTCAAATATCTGATCCAGCTGGGTCATCAACGTCTTTAATGTATTTACAACATTTTCATAATCCATCCGTTTGGGGCCGATGATGCCGATGGTGCCTTTCATTCCCTTTCCCAGGTTGTAAGTCGCCGTCACCACGCTGCAGTCCTTCATCGCCTGTATGGGCGTCTCATCACCAATGTAAACCTGTATGCTGTGATTGTCTTCCTTTTCGTCCTCGAAAGTCTTTGAGATAAGGGTCGCCAGCTGCTGCTTCTCTTCAAAGGTACTGATCAGATCGCTGGCCCGCCGTTTGTCGCTCAGCTCCGGATACTTGAAAATGTTGGTGGCGCCGCTTGTAAAGATCTCTACATCCTCTTCCTCATGAATGGCCTGCGCCACTGCATCCAGCACTTCGCTCACCAGAACACTGTGGATGCCGGCTTCTTCCTTCATCTGGGTGATCACATCCAGATTGATCTCTTCCAGGGACAATCCGTTCAGATTGGTATTAAGCAGCATGTTCAGCCTGAAGAGCGCTTCTCTCTCCAGCTCCTCGCTGATGGGAATGATCTTGTTCTTGATCACATTGCCCTCCAGCACGATCACTGCCAGCATCTGTCCTTCCTCCACCTGATTCAGCTGAATGAACTTCAGCTTGCTGCGGTTGTACTGAGGAGCGGAGATCATGGCCGCGTAATTGGTGTTGGAAGCCAGCACCTTCGCCACCTGCTTCAGCACTTTCTCCATCTTATCCTGCCGCCTGATCATCAGTTCCTGAAGCTCCTGCACTTCCCGTTCCTTTTCCTCCATCAGCTTATCCACGTAAAAGCGGTAGCCCTTGTCAGAAGGAATACGGCCTGCGGAAGTGTGGGGCTGCAGGATATATCCCAGCTCCTCCAGATCCGCCATCTCGTTTCGGATGGTGGCCGAGCTTAAATTCAGGTCTGAAAATTTGGAAATGGTTCTGGAACCCACCGGTTCGCCTGTCTCCAGATATGTGCGGATGATAGCCTGCAAAATTTTCAGTTTGCGGTCATCCAGTTCATACATGTGTAGTTCCACTCCCTTCTGCATGTTACAATTCCCAAAAACACCCTGAATCATACGGCAGTTTTTTCATGTTATTAGCACTCGATTTGTTAGAGTGCTAACATCCTTCTATAATGTATCACTAACATTTTCCAATGTCAACAGTTTTTTGTGAAATAAATATGTTTTTTCTTTTAACTGCCTCTATCGTCCCTTCAAAGGAGATTTTTTCACCACAACAAAAAATCAGCCGGTACCCACCGGGCAACGGCTGAAAAAATTTTTTATTTTTGAAGCGCCTTTTCGATGGCGTCGGCAAACTGCTGCGCCTCCTCCTCTGACTTGAAGCTGCCTACTGTCGCCTGACCCTCTTCCAGGGCCTGTTCCACAGAAACCGTGGAAAAAGGCACGCCGTTGCTCCTGATCTCCAGCATTTCTCCCGGCAGCCTTTCCGCCATATCCTCCAGCTTCTTCATCCCTTCTTCGTTGAAAGAAATCGATACCAAAAAGCTCTGGGCGCCGTCTGCGGCCTCTCCCTTCAGAACCTGCGCCTCCGCCACATGGGTCAGATCCAGTTCCACGATTTCCTCAGGCTCGCCGGCGCCGGACACAAGCTGCAACGTGTTGATGACTACGTCCTTTGCTTCTCCCTGGGTACTGCCGTTTCTCTTTACTCTCAGCGACGGATCGCCTGACTGTCTTTGTTCGGTTTGACCCTGGCCGCATCCTGCGCACCCGATCAGCAGAAGCAGACATATACAAATTACAATTCTTTTTTTCATGGTATTCTCCGATCCAAACATTAGGATATTTATCTCGTCAGCGCCTTGGAAACCGCTTCCTTCCAGCCCGCATACTTTCTGTCTCTTTCCTCTGCCGCCATCTTCGGACTGTAAGTGCTTCGCTTCATGCGGTCAAAGATCTCCTCTTTGCGGTAAATGCCCAATGCAATGCCTGCCGCGTAAGCTGCGCCGATACCGGAAAGCTCCTCCGCATCCGGCACCTGCACGGGAATTCCCAGCATATCGCTCTGAAACTGCATCAGATAGTCGTTTCGGGTAGGGCCTCCGTCCACCCGGATCTGACGGATCAGGATGCCGGATTCCTCGCTCATCAGCCTTACAATATCTGTGATCTGATAAGCAATACAGTCCAGTGCTGCCTTCACCAGTTCAGCCTGGCCGGTCGTTCTTGTAATACCGTATATTAAGCCTCTGGCCTCGCTGTCCCAGTAAGGGGCACCAAGACCTGTAAAGGCCGGGACCAGATATGTTTTATCTTCGGGATTTGCCTTCTTTGCAAGCTCCCCGGTCTCTTTGGCGGAGCCGATCAGCTTCAGGTCGTTCTGAATCCAGCTGATCACCGCGCCGGTATAATTGATGTTGCCCTCCAGTACATAGTTCACTTTACCATCCATGCCCCATGCAATAGAGGTAACCACACCCTTGTCCGTAAACACCGGCGTCTCTCCGATATTCATCATAACAGAAGACCCTGTCCCATAAGTGGATTTGATCATTCCCCGTTCCAGACAGCCCTGTCCGAACAGGGCGCCGTGAGAATCCCCCATGGCGCTGTGAATGGGAATGGGCGTTTTCAGGGCGCCGTCAAAATCCGTCATGCCAAAACAGGAATCGGAATCACATACCTGCGGCAGACAACCCACGGGAATCCCGAACAGTCCGCAGATCTCTTCATCCCACACAAGTTCCCTGATATTGAACAACTGGGTGCGGGAGGCATTGGAATAATCTGTCCGAAAGGACGTGCCCCCGGTGAGTTTATAGACAAGCCAGCTGTCCACAGTACCGCAGCAGAGCCGGCCCTGCGCCGCCTTTTCCCCTGCTCCCGGCACGTTCTGCAGCACCCACGCGATCTTTGCCGCACTAAAATAAGGAGAAAGCTGCAGTCCCGTATGGGCCTGGATCAGGGGCGCATATCCGGCCTGCTCAATGCCTTTGCAGATCTCGGCCCCTCTGGCGCACTGCCAGACAATGGCATTGTAGACAGGCTCCCCTGTCTCCCGATCCCATACCAAAGCGGTTTCCCGCTGGTTGCTGATGCCAAGTCCGGCAACCGCGCCCTCCTCAAGGCCAGTTTCCCGGATCAGGTTTTTCAGCAGCGCCACCGTGTTCCCATAGATCTCCATGGGATCATGCTCCACCCAGCCCTTCTCGTTGATGATCTGCTTATGGGGCAGATCCATCCGCTTTATCATGGCTCCTTTGCTGTCAAAGAGCATGGCTTTGGTTCCCTGTGTGCTTTGATCGATCCCGATGATATACTTTCCCGTCATAGCATGTTCCATTCCTTCCATGAAATATTGCAAACGATCAAAGAGAGGCAAGCAGCTCTTCAGCCGCTTTCGCAATGCCTTCCCTGTTCAGTCCGTAATGGTCAAAGACCTCCTGAGACTTGCCGGTCACAACAGGCGCGTCGGGAAGGGAGAGATTTTTTACCTTCTTCGGACATTCCGCCGACACGATCTGTGCTACCATAGCCCCAAGACCGCCGATATAAGTATGTTCCTCCACGGTAACCACACATCTGGCCTTCGACGCTGCCTTTACAACCGCCTCTTTGTCTATGGGCTTCACGCAGTACATATCCAGCACGCCCGCGCTGATGCCCTTTTCCCGGAGAAGCTCCGCCGCTTCTTTCGCGGGACGCACCATCTCGCCGCAGGCGACGATCGCCACATCTGTCCCCTCTGCCAGTACGGTGGCTTTATCCATTTCAAAAGGAACATTGTCCTCTGCATATACATCTTCCACCGGATTACGTCCCACCCGGATATAGGCGGGCTTCTGATCCTGCAGAAGCGCTTCGATCAGACATTTTGTCTGATGCCGGTCGCTGGGAATATACACCCGCATGTTGGGGATCGAACCCATTACCGCAATATCCTGAGCTGAGTGATGGGTCATGCCCAGCGCGCCGTAGCTGACGCCGCCGCTGATGCCGATGAGTGTCACATTGGTGTTGGAGTAGGCCACATCCACCTTCGCCTGCTCCATGCTTCTTGTGGACAAAAAGCAGGCAGGAGAAGCGGCAAATGCCTTCTTGCCGCAGCGGGCCAGTCCCGCTGCAACACTGACCAGACTCTGTTCCGCGATACCCACCTCCACGAACTGATCCGGGTGGGCCTTCACGTAATCCGTCATTGAGGCGGAACCTCTGGAGTCGCTGCAGAGAACCACGATATCTTTATCTGTATTGGCTTTTTCGATGAGTACATCGCAGATCGCCTGACGATTGGGTATGTTATTCATTTGCGGCCCTCCTCTCTGCCAGCTCTTTCGTTGCCAGCTGATATTCCTCCTCTGTAGGCACCTTATGATGCCATGCGGCCTGATTTTCAATAAAGGAAACGCCATATCCCTTTGTGGTGTCCGCAATGATCACCGTGGGCTTTCCCTTAACAGACTTTGCCTCTTCAAAAGCGGCGTTCAGCGCTTCGATATCGTTGCCTGCCGCATGGGTCACATGCCAGCCGAAACTGCCAAACCGCTGGTCAAGGCTGTCGTGAGCCATCACATCCTCCGTGCAGCCTGAGATCTGCAGCCGATTCCTGTCTACCACCGCGCAGAGGTTGTCCAGCTTGTAATGGCCTGCGGCCATTGCGCCTTCCCATACGGAGCCCTCCGCCAGTTCACCGTCACCCATAACCACATAGACTCTGTAATCTCTTTTGTCCATCTTTCCTGCCAGCGCCATGCCCACAGAGACAGACAGTCCGTGTCCCAGTGAACCGGAATTCATCTCAATGCCGTTTATCTTGTTGTTGGGATGTCCGATATATTTTGACTGATACTGGGAGTACGTTTTCAGATCCTCCTTCGGGAAAAATCCTCTGGAGCAAAGCACTGCGTACAACGCCTCCACCGAATGGCCCTTGCTCAGAATGAACCGGTCCCTGTCAGGATCGTCCATCCTTGCCGGATCTACCCGCAGCTGCTTATAATACAATGTCACCAAAATATCCATCACACTGAAATCGCCGCCGATATGACCGGTCTTTGCCATATAGATCATATCCAGCACGTCCTGACGCAGCGCGAAGGATTTTGCCGTCAAATTTTCCATGAAGCCTTATTCCTTTCTTTTGCGCATTTCTGCTGTTTCAACTGCCGCCTGATCACTCGCCCCTGATATAGGCCTTTACCTCTTCCTCAATGGGATCATAGAGATCCGGCGCAATGCCAATGTACTTACATGCCTCATATAACACAGGCACCACGTTCTTATGAATCCCTACACAGTGATGAATGTAGGGGCCGCACACCAGCTTATCCTCCAGACGCTTTAAGTTTTCTACCTCGACCCATACATAAGTACCCTTTGTATAAGGGCCGTCCACGCCCTTTGCGTTGCCCAGCAGCAGAGAATATTCTCCGTTGTCCCCGTCAAAACGGGCCAGTGTCATTTCTCCGTGCTTTGCCTCCGCTTCCACAGCGCCGGGATGATCAAATGCCAGGGGGTAGCCGATAGTAGGCTTTTCCTTTGCGCAGGAGATCGGCCATGGTCCGCAGTGCTGAAGCAGCTCGCCGTTTTCATTATCAGGATGGCGCACGGTCCAGTCCGCAAAGAAGGAGCGGGCCTCGTCCATGCCTGCCGCCTCCACCATCACGGCAGTGATAGCGCCGTGGATATCAGTCTCGCATACAACAGGGATCCCTTCTTCGTTGAGAAGAGAATTTGCGGCGCAGGGCATAATACCGATCACATCCTGCAGCGCATTCCAACACTGGATAGCCACTGCGTTGCAGCCGTATTTTTCGGCGAGATTCTTCATCGCTACCTTCAGAGCGGCTACATTTTCAAGCTCGTCATCCTTGATGGCAACGCACATATTTTCATGAATGTAATCCAGCACTTTGGCTACCTCTGTGCCTTCCTTCTTGGCGTCGCTGATGGCGTCCGCCAGCTCCGGCATAGGGATCGGAGACAGCTGGATATTGAATTTCTCCAGAAGCTCACCCTCGTTGCACATAGTAGACCAAAAATCAAAGGGTCTGGGAGCGATCTGCAAGATCCGGGTGTGCCGGAAAGTCTTCACCACGTTGCACACAGCCAAAAAGTCACGGATGCCTCTCGCAAATTCCGGATCGTCCAGACGACAGTTTGTCATATAAGTAAACGGCACTCTGAACCGGCGCAGCACTTTTCCTGTGGCAAAAAGCCCACACTGGCTGTCTCTGAGGCGAATCCCATTCTCATCGGGGCGCTCGTCTCTGGGACCCCAAAGCAGTACCGGCACGTCCAGCTCCCGGGCCAGCCGGGCCACCACATACTCCGTACCGAAGTTGCAGTGGGGGAAGAACAGGCCGTCAACCCCTTCTTTTTTGAACTTTTCGCAAATTTTCTGGCGGTCCCCCTCGTCATAGAGCAGGCCCTCTTCGTTGATGTCGGTAATGTCCACGAACTCAACGCCAAGTTCTTTTAATTTGTCTCTTGTGAGATTGCCATACTTGATGGCGTCCGGTGCGCTGAAGATACTTCTTCTGGTGGGTGCAAATCCAATTTTTACTGTTGCCATTTTCTTCCTCCTTCTGAAGGCGTCCTTTACTCTGGCAGGTCAGGAACCTGCCGCGCCTTCTGTGCAGATTCCGCCTGTTTACCATTTACTCTGTCATGTCTGTTCTGTCCGTCTCATCCGTCCTTTGAGCCGGCCTGTACTGTCCCTGTTTTATTCCACCGGGAATTTCGGGATGAGCTTTACCATCTTCTGCAAAACAAACAGCGCGTCGTTTGCGGTCACTTCCTGATCTCCGTCCACGTTTGCCGTAATCTCCAGAGCCGTGCCGCTGATATTGTTGATCTTTACCACTGCCTGCAGAATGAGCAGCGCGTCTCCGGCCTCCAGCTGGCCGCTGCCATCCATATCCCCGTAAACCAAACCGGGTGTAGGATCAGGAACCGGACTGGGGTCAGGATCCGGGCTGGGATCAGGATCCGGGCTGGGATCAGGATCCGGGCTGGGATCAGGTGTTACACTGCCGTTTTTATATGCGGTTTTGGACAGAACGGGATAATGGAAGGCCGTATAACCCTGATCATTAAAATCACCGTTCTCCGAATGGGTCTGGCTAAAGGTTTTTTTGTCATAATGGGGTGCCGTGGTATCGCTGCCGCTGAGGAAATAATCATAATAGATGCCTGTTCTGTCATCGTCCCATGTCACATCCACGCCGTACCACTTGCCGTCTTCCATCTGCACGCAGTTCCACATGTGCGCCTCGCTGTGGCCGAGGGTATTGATCCCGATACCGGATACGAGAACACAGGGGATGTTTTCCCGGTCACATATTACCTTGAAGGCTCTTGCATACCCTTCACAGACACTGATCCCTGCCACCAGCCCTCCGTAAGACTGATGGGCATAGCTTTGATCATCATAGACATTTCTCCTGCATAGCTCGTCGTGAATGGATTTTACTTTTTCATAACGGCTGCTGCCCGTAACGGGGAACGACTCCACCGCTTTCATGAATTTATCATAGTATGTATTGACGGGATTGTATGGTTCTCCGACATCGAACATGATCTTGATATCGACAATTTTCGTCGTGATCGCGCTATCTTCAAAAAAGAGCTTGGGCATATAGCTCCAGCTGACTTCTCCGGGACTTGTCCAGAATGTTTCCGGATAATCATAAAAATAGGCGTCCATTGCAGTCTGAACGGATTTTTTGAGACTGTTCACGATTGCCTCCGTCCCCTCAGGACCTACGATAAACTCTTTTGCAAGGGGAACTTCTATCTCCGTGGTTTCGGTGGTGAATGCAGTCATCTTGTCATAAATGATCTTGGCATTCTGCCGCTCTTCCTCTGTCAGACGCTCCATGGAAAGTATCTGCCCGCCATACAGGATAGACGGATCGCCGGCTGCCGCCGCTGGCGCCGCCGAATTCAGAATCGTCCCTATTACAAGCAAAACACACAGAATACTCCTGAACAAGGCGGAATCAAGCTGTCGTTTTCTGTTCATTGTCCTTCCTCCTAAATCATATAGTAGTTTTATTTTATCAAAAAAGCCCTCTGATTACAATTACAAAACAATAAAAAAGCATAAAAAAAGAGGCTGCCGCAGCAGCCCTTTCATAAATTTAACTTCTCTTTATAAATTTTTCCCCGCATTTTGGGCAGGAAACCTCGATCCTTCCCTTTCCCTTCGGGATCCGGATCTTCTGCTTACACCTGGGACAGGTGTAAATGTGGAATTGCTTTCGCTGGTTCATCAGGTTTTTCTCCCTGCGAAGCCGCCCGGAAATCTTTGCTTTGAATGCGCAGAAACGGTTATTTTCCTGACTTCTTCTGGCAATATCTTTGGAAAATATCCGCAGAATACATACCACCACCAGCACCAGCTCCAGAAAGCTCAGCACAAAGGATCTGATAAACAGCTGCAGAATCATCAACGCCAGCACCAGATAGGTGATCCATCTGTTCAGGGTGTCCACGCCGTATCTGCCGTACATAAATCTTCTGAAACGTTCACCTAATCCCATAACCTGTCAACCTCCGACCGATTATTTTGCGTCCTTGATGCTGAAACTCATTCTGCCCATCTTGTCCTTGCCCAGGCATACGACTTTCACCACGTCCCCAAGGGTCAGCACATCTTCCACCCGGTTGATCCGCTCTTTGGCGATCTTGGAAATGTGTACCATGCCTTCCTTGCCCGGCGCAAATTCCACAAAAGCGCCAAATTCCTTAATACTCACCACTGTACCTACAAACTGCTGTCCTGCCTCGAAGTCTGTCGTGATGATCCGCACCATCTCCGCAGCCTTGTCCATCTGCTCCTGATCCAGACCGCATATAGAAACATTGCCGTCGTCGTCGATGTCGATCTTTACGCCGGTACGCTCGATAATGGTATTGATGGTCTTGCCTCTCTGGCCTACCACATCGCCGATCTTCGCAGGATCGATCTGAACCTGAATGATCTTCGGCGCATACTTGCTTACCTGCGCTCTGGGCTCCGAGATCACCGGCGCCATGATCTCATCCAGAATGTAAGTTCTGGCCTCTTTTGTCCGCGCAATGGCCTCTTCGATAATGGGACGGGTCAGCCCGTGGATCTTAATATCCATCTGGATAGCGGTGATGCCCTGATGGGTGCCTGCCACCTTAAAGTCCATATCGCCGAAGAAATCCTCCAGCCCCTGAATATCTGTGAGTACCAGATAATCGTCGTCTGTATCTCCCGTAACCAGACCGGTGGAAATACCGGCCACCGCCTTTTTAATCGGTACGCCCGCTGCCATCAGCGCAAGGGTGGAAGCACAGATACTGGCCTGTGAAGTAGAGCCGTTTGACTCCATTGTCTCAGAAACTGTGCGGATGGCGTAAGGGAACTCCGCCTCGTCGGGAAGCATCGGCACCAAAGCCCGCTCCGCAAGAGCGCCGTGACCGATCTCACGTCTTCCCGGTCCTCTGGAAGGCTTTGTCTCGCCAACCGAATAGCTGGGGAAGTTGTAATGGTGCATATATCTCTTGGATGTCACAGACTCGTCAAGGCCGTCTATCTTCTGGGCGTCGCTCAAAGGCGCCAGCGTAGCCACGGTCATGATCTGTGTCTGTCCACGGGTAAACATACCTGAACCATGGGCGCGGGGCAGAATGTCGATCTCCGCCGCCAGCGGCCGGATCTCATTGATGGCTCTTCCGTCCGGACGTTTGTGATCTTTCAGGATCATCTTGCGGACAGTTTTCTTCTGATACTGATAAATAGCCTCGTCCAGCATGGACAGCCATTCCTCATTGTCGGCAAAGGCCTCCGCCAGCTTCTCCGTGATCTGGCGGATATTCTCTTCGCGCACCTGCTTCTCATCAGTGAAAACAGCCTCTTCCATCTCCTGAGGCGTCACAAGCTCCTTAATCGCCTCAAACAATTCATCGGGCACCGCGCAGCTCTCATACGTGTGCTTTTCTTTTCCACACTCTGCCACGATCTTGTCAATAAAGGCAATGATCTCCTGATTGACTTCATGAGCGGCGAAGATCGCCTCGATCATCTGATCCTCAGGCACCTCGTTTGCGCCTGCCTCGATCATGATCACCTTTTCTCTTGTAGAGGCAACCGTCAGCTGCAGATCACTGACCTCCTTCTGGGCTGTGGTGGGATTGAAGACAAATTCTCCGTTCACCAGACCTACCTGCGTGCTGGCGCAGGGCCCGTCAAAGGGAATGTCGGAAATACAGGTGGCGATGGCGGAACCAAGCATGGCCGTCAGCTCAGGGCTGCAGTCCGGATCCACGGACATAACCAGATTGTTCAGCGTCACGTCATTTCTGTAATCCTTAGGGAACAGCGGCCGCATGGGGCGGTCGATCACACGGGATGTCAGCACCGCATTTTCCGACGCCTTACCCTCTCTCTTATTGAACCCGCCGGGGATCTTCCCCACCGCATACATCTTTTCTTCATATTCCACGCTCAGAGGGAAAAAGTCGATCCCCTCCCGCGGCTTGTCGCTGGCTGTCGCTGTGGACAATACAACCGTATCTCCATAGTGCATAAAAGCCGCGCCGTTTGCCTGCGCTGCCACTCTGCCGATATCCACAGTCAGCGTCCGACCTGCAAGTTCCATCGAAAAACTCTTGTACATAGCTTTCATTCTCCTTAAAAAAGGACGGAGAATCTCCGCCCTGTTTGTATTATTTTCTGAGACCCAGTCTTTCGATCAAAGAACGGTATCTCTCGATATCTACTTTTCGCAGATAAGCAAGCAGCCCTCTTCTCTGACCAACCATCTTCAGAAGGCCTCTTCTGGAATGGTGATCCTTGGGGTTTTCCTTCAGATGCTCTGTCAGCTCCTGAATCCTTGCGGTGAGAACGGCTACCTGTACCTCAGGTGAACCGGTATCGCCGGGCGTCCTTGCATACTCCTGCATGATCGCAGTTTTCTTTTCCTTTGAAATCATAATTATTCCTCCTGTTTTTTCATGATCACCGGTTCCCAGGAATCGGTCGGAGATTCCAGATTCTGAGGAACGGTTAATTGCACACCCATTAAATATAGCATATCTTTCCTTTTTTGTAAAGAGCGAAACGCTGTTTTTCGAAAATTTCCCGTTGTCTTTCTGCCGCCTTCCTGCCGTCCTTTTTTGCCGGGATCAGTTTTCCTCCAGAATAGAATAGGCAATGTTGGTGGCATGATCCGCAACTCTCTCCAGACCGGACAAAATATCCGAGAACACCATGCCCGCCTCCGGGGTACATTCCCCTCTTGTAAGGCGCGCCACATGGGTTTCCTGAAACTCCCGCTCCGTCTTGTCGATCTTGTCCTCCAGTTCAATAATTTCCTGCAGATGGGCCTGGTTATTGTTCGAAAACATATCCAGCGCATAGTCCACAATGGTATTCACCATTTCCATCATGATCCCCATCTCCCGGATGCAGTCTTTGCTGAAGACCAGATTCTTCTCTATCCGCTGCTGCGCCGCGTCCGCCACGTTTTCCGCATGATCGCCGATACGCTCGATATCGTTTACAACATGGAAGAGCCCTCCGATGCTCATACGGTCGTCAATGGGCAGGCTGGTCTGGTTGATCCGCACCAGGTAATTGGTGATGGCATGGTTCATCTGATTGATATTCTGCTCCACCCGGTACACTTCCTGAATGTCTTCCTCATCCATCGTCATGAGGCAATTCATGGCGCGGTTTAAGTTGGTGCTGGCGATCTTACCCATGCGCTCCAGCTCCTTCACGGCCTCAACCACTGCTGTGGAAGGGGAGAACACCGCATTGGCGCCGATATACTTCAGGGTAAAACCCTCTTCCTCCTTGTCGTCGCCCCGCACGCAAAAGCAGGCGAGTTTTACAAGCCCGTTGGCAAAAGGGAACAGTATGATCACCTGAAATACCTTGAACAGCGTGTGGGCGTTTGCCACCGCACGCCCCGTATCTCCGCCGGACAGCCTCATGATCCCCTGCTGGATCCAGTCTGAGAAAAATACCAGCAGAACGGCGATCACAATGGTGCCGATGACGTTAAACAGAAAATGGATCATAGCCGCCCGCATTGCGTCCTTCTTGCCGGACATACCGGCCAGAAGCGCCGTGGTGCAGGCGCCGATATTACATCCCAGGATCGTAAAGAAACATACGGGCAGTTCCACCATTCCCTGGGCCGCCAGAAGGAGCAAGATACTGACCGTCACAGAAGAACTCTGCACAATGGCCGTGATCACAAGACCGAACAGCACAGCCAGAAGAGGATTTTTCAGAGTTGAAAAAAAGTCCAGCATCACCCTGGAATTTTTCAGAGTGCCCATGGACTCCTTCATAATACTCAGGCCCACGAACAGCACGCCGAATCCCAGAACGATCTCCCCGATCTTTTTCACCTTCTGATTCTTGATGAACATCACCATGATCACGCCAGCAAACAGGATCAGCGGCGCAATGGCATCCAGATCGAAGGCGACCAGCTGAGAGGTAATGGTCGTACCTACATTGGCCCCCATGATCAGGCCCGTTGCCTGCAAAAGCGACATCAGTCCTGAATTGACAAAGCTGACCACCATCAATGTGGTGGCGCTGGATGACTGAACAAGGGCGGTTACCACCATGCCTACCACAAAACCCATAAACCGGTTTTTCGTGATCGCTTCCAGAATTTCTCTCAGCTTGGCGCCCGCCGACTTCTCGATTCCCTCGCTCATCAGATTCATACCGTAAAAAAACAGTCCCATGCCGCCGATGAGCGCAATGATTTTCGATATCTCCATAACTTTCCTCTTATCCTGCCTGTGAGCAGCTTGTATCCATACGTTCGCAACCGTTATTACTTTAATATAATTTAAATGGTGTTACAACATTTTTTATAAAATTTGTGAGAAATATTGCTTTCCCGCATCGATATCCCGCGAAATTTGTCGTTTTAGACAAGAAATGTCGGGGAATTTCCTTTCCGGCCTCAGATAGACGCAGAGGGATACGGAAATCTCCGTTCCATACAGCTCCCTGTCAAAGCCGAACAGGTGGGTTTCCACGCCCAGCTGCTTTCTGGTCTCCGCGATCGTGGGCTTCAGTCCGATATTCGTCACGCCCCGGTACAAATGCCCTTCCACAACAGCAAGGCTGGCGTACACACCGTTTGGCGGCAACAGCTTTTCAGCGCCGGGAAGTATATTCAGCGTAGGCATACCCAGCTTTCTCCCCAGCCGGTTGCCCTGCATGACCTTGCCTGCGATGCTGTAACGATATCCCAGCAGTTTATTCACAAGGGGGATATCTCCCGCTGTCAGCGCTTCCCGCACCCAGGAACTGCTGATCTCTTTTCCGTCCTGGGTTTCCTTTTCCACGAGATCCACTTCAAAGCCATATCTTTTACTCAGATCTTTTAAAAGCGCGCCGTCTCCCCTTCTGTGATGGCCGAACCGAAAATCCACGCCTGCCGTAACATAACGGGTATGAAGCCTGTCAACAAGCACCTCTTTCACAAAATCCTCCGGCTCCATAGCGCGCAGCGTTTCGTTCATGTCCAGATACAGCTCTCTTTCCACGCCCATGCGCGTCAGCAGAGAAGAACGCTCCTCCCTCGTCAGAAGCTGCTTTTCCTCCTGTGAACCCACGATCAGCATGGTGCTGCGCAGCCCGTTCTCCTCCTGGGCTTTCATATTGATGATCAATTGCTGGTGTCCCCTGTGGAGACACTCGAATTTGCCGATGGAAACGGCGGACTGCTTACTGCTCATTTATTTACTCAATCACTTTCTAAAAACATTTTTACAGGGCAATACCTTTCCCTGGACGGATCATATTCATAAACGCCGATAAAATGCTTTTCGGAATCCCAAACCCGTACGCTTCCATGATGCACGGTTTTTTCACCTGTCATTTCCGGCAAAAAGGCATTTCCGTTCCGTACCAAGCGATCCCCCTCCGGCAGCACCGTAACGACGGGGTACTCCGCAAAAAAGGATTGGATGGGGATCAGTACCTCTCCCAGTCTTCCCTGCTCTTTCAGCTGCCGGACATTTTCCAGTTTCAGGCTGTCTGAAAGAGAAAACTGTCCCGACCCTGTGCGCAGCAGCCGCTCCATACAGCCGCCGCAGCCTGCCGCCTTTCCCATATCCTCGCAGAGGGTGCGGATATAGGTTCCTCTGGAACACTGGATCTCCAGCGTCACCCGTGGAAGCCGCATATCCAAAATTTCCATCCGGTATATGGTCACCTTCCTTGGCGTCCGCTCCACCGTCACCCCCGCCCTTGCAAGGGTATAAAGCCGCTTTCCATTGTATTTGACCGCAGAATACATAGGCGGCGTCTGCATATAAGTACCCGTAAAGGAACGGACAATCTCCCGGACCCTTTCCTCGCTGACCGTCACGGGACTGCGGGACAGCACGCTGCCCCCTGCGTCCTGGGTGTCCGTGACCGTGCCCAGCAGCATCACGGCCCTGTATGTTTTTTCTTTCTCCGTCAGCAATTCACAAAGCCCCGTAGCCTTTCCAAGACAGACCGGCAGCACGCCCTCCGCATCCGGATCCAGTGTTCCCGTATGCCCGATCTTTTTCTGTCCCAAAATACCCCGCAGCTTCGCAACTACATCATGAGAGGTGAATCCCTTTTCCTTGTAGATATTCAGTACTCCGTGATACAAAACGCTCTCCTATTCTTCCAGCCGCTTCTGGATATGCAGCGTCAGGCTATTGACCACATCGTGGAAATTTCCCGTGACCGTACAGCCCGCGGCCCGCTTATGTCCGCCGCCGCCCAGCGCAACCGCCACCTGATTTACATCTACCTTATATTTTGACCGGAGGCTCACTCTGAATACCTGACTTTCCAGCTCATACATGAAGACGGCCACTTCCACGCCGCGGATCAAGAGCAGCTGATTGACGATTCCCTCCATGCCGTCCTTATCCACACCGTAAAATTCCATTTCCTTCTGTTTGATGGCCGCCACCACACAGCGTCCGTCAAACAGCAGCATACTCTCTGTCAGCGCGTGCCCCATGATCTGCATCTGAGAATAAGTCTTTTCCCGAAAAGTATCCCGGATCAGCCGGTCCAGATCCCTGCCGGCAGCCCGTTCCATCAGATCTGCGGCGCTCCGCAGTGTCCGGGGCGTCGTGCTGGAATACTCAAAGATCCCTGTATCATGGGCCATTCCCATATACAGGCAGACCGCCCCGTCCTCTGTCACATAATGGAGATCCATAAGAGAATAGAGTATCTCACAGGTGGAACCCGCATCCGGCTCTATATGATTTTCGTCAGCAAAGCCCACATTGCTGATATGATGATCGATACACACGGTACGCTTAGCCTTTTCAAAATAACCCATGGCCGGGCCAAGCCGTTCTTCGTCTCCGCAGTCCACCGCAAAAAACAGATCGTATTCCGGCTCGTCTTTCACTTCCCTGCAGATCAGGTCAATGCCGGGCACACAGTCAAAACGCTGGGGCACGGATTCCAGATATACCTGAACCGTAAGCTCCGGACGAAGGGCTTTCAGATAATAGTAAAGTCCAAGAGCCGCGCCGATGCAGTCTCCATCCGGACGGATATGCCCGGAAATCCCGATCCGTTCAATCTTTCCCTGCAGCGCTTCTTCTATCTTACGCATCCTCCGTTTCCCCCTCTTCCTCTGTTTTTCTGTCTCTGATGGGCTTATTCACATCGTCAATGAGCTTTGACATGCGCACGCCGTATTCAATGGACTGATCCATGATAAATATCAGCTCCGGCGTATTGCGCAGGTTCACATTTCTGGCAAGCTGGCTTCGGATATAACCCTCCGCGCTCTTTAGCCCCGCCAGCGTTTCCTGCTGCGCCTTCTCATCGCCCAGAACGCTGATATATACCTTGCACAGCTTCAGATCCGGCGTCACCTCCGCAGCCACCACGGAGGTCATCGGATGGATCCGGGGATCCTTGATTCCTCCCCGGATGATATTGCTCAGTTCTTTCTGTACTTCCCCGTTAATGCGGGTATTTTTAATACTGTTTTTCCTCATGCTCAACCATACACCTGCCTTCCAGACCCGGACATTCCGGGACACATGCCCTTCCAAAGCCGCGCCGGCCTACCGGGGCACCTCCACCATAGCGTAAGCCTCGTAAATGTCCCCTTCCTGAATGTCGTTAAATTTCTCCACTACCAGACCGCACTCATAACCGGCCTTCACTTCTTTTACATCGTCCTTAAACCGCTTTAAGGATGCCAGCGGCCCGTCAAAGACAACCTGATCCTCCCGCTTGATCCGGATGTTGCATCCTCTCTGGAACACGCCGTCAAGCACATACGAACCGGCGATGGTTCCCACGCCTGATGCCTTGAACAGCTGGCGCACCTCCGCATGACCCAGCACCTTTTCTTCATATACCGGATCCAGCATGCCTTTCATGGCGGCTTCCACATCTTCGATAGCGTTATAGATCACCTTATAGAGCCGCAGGTCTACGCCCTCTCTGTCCGCCGTCACCTTTGCCGTAGCGTCCGGGCGCACATTGAATCCGATGATGATGGCGTTGGAAGCGGAAGCCAGCGTCACGTCGGACTCGTTGATGGCGCCCACGCCGCCGTGGATGATCTTGACTACCACTTCTTCGTTGGACAGCTTCATCAGACTGGTCTTTACTGCCTCTACAGACCCCTGTACATCCGCTTTTACAATGAGGTTCAGCTCTTTCAGATTGCCTGCCTGAATCTGGTTGAACAGATCGTCCAGGGACATTTTCTGTCTGGTGTCCTCCAGCATTTTTTCTCTTCCCTGGGAGACAAAGGTATCGGCAAAATTCTTTGCCTCTTTATCGCTTTCCGGAGATACAAAGATCTCCCCTGCGCCGGGTACGTCGTTGAAGCCCAATATCTCCACAGGCATGGACGGCCCGGCCTCTTTTACACGACGGCCCTGATCGTCCATCATCGCCCTTACCTTTCCGTGGCAGGCCCCTGCGGCGATGAAATCTCCCACATGGAGCGTACCCTTCTGTACCAGCACTGTGGCCACAGGTCCCTTGCCTTTATCCAGCTTGCCCTCGATCACAAGGCCTCTCGCCCGGCGCTTCGGGTTTGCCTTCAGCTCCATCACCTCGGCGGTGAGCAGGATCATTTCCAGAAGCTGGTCAATGCCTTCCTGGGTATGAGCGGAAACGGGCACGAACACCGTGCTGCCGCCCCAGTCTTCCGGGATCAGTTCATACTCTGTCAGCTCCTGTTTTACTTTCTCTATATTTGCACTTGCCTTATCAATTTTGTTGATGGCGACGATAATCTCCACTCCCGCCGCCTTGGCATGGTTGATCGCCTCTATCGTCTGAGGCATCACCCCGTCGTCGGCCGCCACTACCAGGATCGCGATATCCGTGGAGTTGGCGCCCCGCATACGCATGGCGGTGAAAGCCTCATGTCCCGGTGTATCCAGAAATGTGATTTTCTGTCCGTTGCAGGTCACAACAGAGGCGCCGATGTGCTGGGTAATGCCGCCGGCCTCCCGGTCGGTCACCCTTGTATTGCGGATCGCGTCAAGCAGGGATGTTTTTCCGTGATCCACATGACCCATGACACAGACAACGGGCACACGGGGTTTCATGTCCTCCTCGCTTTCTTCCTCCTCTTTCAGAAGCTCCGCGATCACATCCACCTTTACTTCTTCTTCCGCAATGCAGTTAAACTCCAGGGCGATCTCCTCCGCCGTGGCAAAATCCACTTCCTGATTCACCGTTACGATCGTTCCCTGCATGAACAGCTTCTTTACGATCGCGGAGGGCTGTACCTTCATTTTATCCGCCAGCTCCCGGATGGTCAGTGATTCCGGCAGAGTGATCGTGCGGATGGTTTCCTCCTTCGGCTCCTGAGGCTGCGGCTTCACAGGCTTTGCAGGATGCCGCTCCAGATTTCTCGCCGCTACCTTGCTCTGTTTCTTATCAAACCGATCCCTGTCATTGGGTTTATCCCGCTTATCGTTTCGCTGGGTCTGACGCTCATTCTTCTGGGTCTGACGCTCAATGGCTTCCGTAGGCCTTTCCGGCATCTGCAGACGGTCTCTGCGGCCGCCCCGCTGTCCGCCTCGATTGGCCTGGCCGCCTTTCTGACCGCCAAATCCCTGCCGATCTCCGTCACGGCTGCCACGACGCCGATTATCCCGGTTTTCATAATGCTCCCCGGTTCCCCGGTTCTCCGGTCTGCCGCCCCGCTGTCCTTCCTTGCGGGTGCCGTCTCCTCTCTGCTGGGCGCGGTCGTCCCGCCCTCTGCTATCCTGACGGGGCCGTTGTCCGCCGGCGTTTTCTTCTCTTGCCGGTCTTGCCTCTTTGTCTCTTACCGGCTCGCGTCTTGTCTCGACAGGTTTTTCTGTCTTTCCCTGCGCCGGTGCCGCAGGCTTTTCCGTCTTTTGTTCCACAGGGCGCTTTTCGGCAGCTGCCGTACCGGCGGTATGTTTCTCCCGTGTCTCCGGCTCTGTGTTCTGAGCCCGCAGCTGCTTCTCTTTCTCATCTATCTGCTGTTTTCCGGTATGTTCCGGCCTTTGGCCCGTTTCCGCCCTTACGGCTCTGTCGGGGCGCTCCGCCCTTACGGGCCTGTCAGAACGCTCCGGCCTCGCGGCTCTTTCGGGGCGTTCCGCCCTTACGGGCCTGTCGGGGCGCTCCGGCCTTACAGGCCTGTCGGGACGTTCCGGCCTTGCGGGCCTGTCGGGACGCTCCGGTCTCGCAGGTCTTCTCTCCCGCTTCAGCCGTTCATCCGGGCCGCCGCTCATACGGCTGTTCTGAGGGTTAAATACCTGAATGATATTCCTTTTTTTCTTTTCCGGCGGGCGCTTCTTTTTCGGCGTCAGAGCCGCCTTTACTTTCTCTGTCTCTTCTTCCGTCAATACGCTCATGTGCCCTTTGACTTCAATCCCTACTTTTTCTAATACTTCCAGCAGTTCTTTGCTGCTTTTCCCCAATTCCTTTGCCAGCTCATGTACTCTCATTTTAGACATGCACATTACCTCCGGTTCGATTTCCTAAATTTATTTGTTCCAACTGCCGGATCAGGGCTTCCGAAAAGTGGGCTTCCGTACAGGCGCAGGACGCCCTCATCCTCTTTCCGATGGCATGACCCAACTGTTCCTTTGTTGAAAAAACGAAATATGGAACACCATAATAACTACACATATTTTGGAACATTTTTTTTGTATTGTCGGATGCGTCAGACGCCACGACAACAAGAAACGCTTTTCTTTCCTTCACTGCCTTTTCCGTGGAAAATTCACCGCTTTTCAGCTTTCCAGCCTTCTGCGCAAGGCCAAGCATGTTTAAAGTTTTTTGACTCATCTGTCACGCAAACTCCTTTTCCAGCCTTTCATAGACTTCCGAAGGGATCTCCGTTTTAAGTGACCGCTCCAGCGCCTTTGTTTTTACCGCCTTCTGAAAACAATCCTCCGAGCGGCACAGATATGCGCCCCTGCCGTTTTTCTTACCGGTGACGTCCGCTATGATCTCGCCCTCCGGTGTCCGGATCACCCGCACCAGACTGTTTTTTTCTTTCATTTCCCTGCAGCCCACACACTGGCGCATGGGAATCTTTCTTGCCGTCGCCATGACTCTCACATCCCAAATTGATTCTTCTGATCTGTTTGATCCTTCTGACTCGTATGATCATTCTGACCTGTCTGATTCTTTTTGACCCGTCTGATCATTCTGACCCGTCTGATCATTCTGACCTGTCTGATTTCTCTGACCCGTCTGATCATTCTGACCTGTCTGATTCATTCTGACTCGTCTGATCATTCTGACCTGTCTGATTCCTCTGACCCGTCGTCTGCCTGCATGTCATCTTCGTAATCATCGTCCTCATAATCTCCGGCTTCCGGATCCTCATCCGCGTACTCGTCCTCATATTCGTAATCGTCTTCATACTCATATTCGTCCTCATACTCGTAATCGTCCTCATATTCATACTCGTCCTCATACTCGTAATCGTCTTCATATTCGTAATCATCTTCATACTCGTCGTACCAGTCTTCGGCATCCTTTGCCTGGGTTTCACTCTTGATATCAATCTTATAGCCGGTCAGCCTTGCCGCAAGTCTTACATTCTGTCCGTCCTTGCCGATAGCCAGAGACAGCTGGTAATCGGGCACCACCACCTTGGCGGTCTTTTCGTCGGGATCTGCCATAACGGAAACCACCTTGGCGGGGCTCAGGGCATTTTCGATGAGCAGCGCCGGATTGTCGCTCCAGTTGATAATGTCGATCTTTTCACCGTGAAGCTCTTCCACCACCGTGTTGACTCTGGAACCGTTCAATCCCACGCAGGCGCCTACCGGATCCACATCGGGGTTGTTAGACCAGACTGCCATTTTGGTACGGGAGCCGGCCTCTCTGGAAATGCTCTTGATCTCCACCGTGCCGTCCTGCACCTCCGTCACCTCGGCCTCAAACAGCCGCTTTACAAGCTCCGGATGGGTTCTGGAGACCATTACCCTGGGACCCTTGGTCGTATCGCGCACCTCCAGCACATACAGCTTGATCCGGTCCGTAGGTTTGAACACTTCTCCTTTCACCTGCTCGTTTTCCGTCAGCACCGCATCCAGCTTTCCTAAATTGATGCTGATATTCTTTCCGTTGATCCTCTGGACAACGCCGGTGACCACATCTTTTTCCTTTCCGTAAAACTTATTGAACAGCGCCTTCCGCTCTTCTTCCCGGATCTTCTGCAGGATCACATTCTTCGCGTTCTGCGTGGCGATCCTGCCAAACTGCTTGGACTGGATCTCCACATTCACCGTATCTCCCAGCTCATACACCGGACTCAAGAGCTTTGCGTCCGCAAGGCTGATCTCCATGACCGGATCTTCCGCAGTCTCCACCACTGTCTTCTCCGCATACACATGAAAATCCCCGGATTCCCGGTCGATGACCACCCGCACGTTATCCGCTTTGCCGAAATGGTTTTTGCAGGCGGTGAGCAGACTGTTCTCAATGGCTTCCAGAAGCGTGTCCTTACTGATATCTTTTTCTTTTTCCAATGCGTCCAGTGCTTCAATTAACTCTTTGTTCATGACTTCCTCCATTCAAGCGGCAGCACGCCGCAATTTTTAAAAATCAACAGCCAGACGGATGAGGGCCAGATCCTTTCGCAAAAATTCCCTTTCACCCATTCCGTCAATCTCCAGTAATACTTTTTCCTCGTCATATCCCGACAGAACGCCGGTAAACTCTTTTTGACCGTCCACAGGCCGGTACAGCCTGACATCCACTTCCTTTCCGATGCTGCGGGCGAAATCTTTTTCCTTTTTGAGCGGACGTCCAAGCCCGGGAGAACTGACTTCCAGAATATACGCCTCCGAAATGAAATCCTCCTGATCCAGCAGATCGCTGAGCGCCCGGCTCACCAATTCACAGTCATCTATGCTGACGCCGCCTTCCTTGTCAATGTATGCCCGCAGATACCAGTTACTGCCTTCCTTTACATACTCTACATCCACAAGCTCCAGCCCGTTCTGCCTGATAATGGGTATCAGAAGCTCCTCCGTTCTGTGTTCATACTGTTCACGTTTTGTCATCAGGTCACCTTCCTTTTGCGGCATTTTTGCATGCTGACAGAAATATCCTTTACCACAAAGAAAAGTGGGCGTCTGCCCACTTTTCATTGTTTTCCTATAAATCAAACATAGTATAGCACCGGAATTCACAAATTGCAAGTATTTTTTCCATATCCGGCCTTTTAATAACGAAGCTGAATCCCCTGTTCCTCGATGAACGCTTCCAGATCGTCCGTGGATTTTTCATCTTCGCCCCGCACCGGGGTCTTCTTCTCCTCCGGCTCTTTCTCCGTCTCCGGGTAATTCTTCTTGTCTTCCATAAAAATCCTTCCTTTCGCGCTTTGTTACATTATACTCTTCCCGGATTGGGATGTCAATGCCGTCGTCCCGACTATGCAATGGCGCAAAGTATAGGATTACAATACATGTTTGACAAACCTGCACTGTTTTTAGGGTCACTTATAAAACCTTTCTGCTTTTGAGTTTTTCTGCCCCTGACTCCGATTCAAGGACAAGACATGTGCCCTGCATCCTTTAAATAACTCTCCGCACGGTCAGGAAAGCCGAAACGCTTCATTGAACCGCCGCCTACGCAGATCATGACCTTTTTGCCTTTGAAATTCCTGAGATAGCAATTCACACATCTCCGGGCAAGGATAGATTAGCTTAAAGCCTTTATCATAATCTGAGCATCTTATTCATGCTGCCCATCTGGTAACCGTCCAGATCCAGAGTTACATACAGAAAGCCTATCTCATGGAAGCACCGTGCGATCTGTTCCGCCGTCTCAGGGGCTAAAAACCTGCCCATCTCGGATTTTTCTATTTCAATTCTTGCAAGCTTTCCGTGGATCCGCACACGCACCTGACGAAATCCGAGAGAAAATAACTTTTCTTCCGCCTGTTCTGCCATCGACAGTTTTTCTTCGGTAATCTCCTCGCCGTAAGCAAACCGGGAAGCAAGGCAGGCGTAAGACGGTTTGTTCCAAGTCGGGAGACCCGCTTCATGGGAAAGTTGCCGGATTTCCGCTTTTGTCAGCCCGGCTTCTCGCAGGGGGCTTTTGATCCCAAGCTCTGCTATGGCTTTCATCCCCGGTCTGTAATCACCCGCGTCATCCATATTGGAGCCTTCTGCGATATAGCGGATGCCGCGCTTTTCCGCTGCCTCCCGTATTTTTTCCATCAAAGCCCGCTTGCAAAGGTAGCAGCGGTCAGGTGGATTTTGCCGGAACCCTTTTACACGAAACTCATCCACCTCCACGATAATCTGGTCGATCCCTTCGCCCTGGCAGAATGCGGCGGCTTCCGCCAGTTCCCATTTCGGGAAGGAATGCAGCCTGGCAGTAACGGCGACGGCATTTTTGCCCAGTACATCATGTGCCGTTTTCAAAAGAAAAGCGGAATCAACGCCAGATGAAAAAGCGACGGCAACGCTTTCCAGATCAAGCAGGTATTCTTTTAGATGTTCCAACTTTTTATGCAGCATATCCATAACCTTTATCACTCCGTTTCGTCCGTATATTCGCCGTTCAGGTCATTCTCAAAAGTCCCATTCCTCTTGCCTTTATGTTGCTCCATTATACGTCCTCAAGAAGCTTCCTCACTTCTTCCATACTGATATTCTGTTCACGCGCAATTCGGGCAATATCTTCATACTCATACTTTGCCCGCGATACGCCATAACCGGATGAAATCTTGCGGCGAACCTCTCCGTATGGAGTTTCCGCCGTTTCAATCCGACGGTCGAGAATATACCGATGTATCGGCGTTTCCCGTACTCCGATTGTAGAAGTGTATTTGAAAATCAGATGGATCATTTTTTCCCGGTCCTGCTCTTTGCACATAACCCGGATCAATGTGCCGGGGCGGGATTTTTTCATGCCGATCGGAATGGTAAAGACCTCGTTTGCGCCGCCTTCAAAAAGGCGATCCATTGCAAAGCCGATCTCCTCAGCCGTCATATCGTCCACATT